>LUJO01000001.1 GCA_001689405.1 Candidatus Homeothermus arabinoxylanisolvens
CTTACTTTTTTGAGGGAGTTCTGCAACACCCTCGTAACTTTGATTATGACGGATAAAAAATATTTACAGCCGGATTGTCAGCGCTGTTCCTCCATCGAGTCCTCGGGCATAAGCCAGCGGTCGAGCCAACGGAAGAATACGCGCTGCCACATAACGGCATTCTGCGGTTTCAGTATCCAGTGGTTCTCGTCGGGGAAGATGAGCATCTCGGCAGGTATGCCGCGCAGTTTGGCTGCATTGAACGCCATCATGCCCTGCGAGGCAAGTATACGGAAGTCATACTCTCCGTGAGTGATGAGTATGGGGGTATCCCATTTGTCGACATACTTGTGGGGCGACTGTGAGAATGTGCGCTGTGCCACAGGGTTGCTCTTGTCCCAGAACGGGCCGCCGAGATCCCAGTTGGCAAACCACATCTCCTCCGTCTCAAGATACTGCGACTCGGTGTTGAATATACCGGCATGAGCTATAAGACATGCAAAACGCTTGTCATGATTACCGGCCAGCCAGTATACGGAAAATCCGCCGTAGCTTGCGCCCGTAGCGCCTATGTAACGGCTGTCGATATACGGTTTTTCTTTCATGAAATCGACCGCGCTCAGGTAGTCTTTCATATTCTGACCGCCGTAATCGCCCGATATCTGCTCGTTCCATTCGGTACCGAAGCCCGGGAGTCCGCGCCGGTTGGGTGCTATGACTATATATCCGTGCGAAGCCATAAGGGCGAGATTCCAGCGATAGCTCCAGAACTGGCTCACAGCCTGCTGCGGGCCGCCCTGACAGTACAGGATGGAAGGATAACGTTTGGTCTTGTCAAACTTCGGAGGATATACAACCCAAGTGGTCATCTCCTTACCGTCGGTGGTAGGTACCATGACTTTTTCTACCGTGGGCATATCAAGCTGGTCAAATATCTCCTTGTTTACCGACGTGAGCTGCGCGAGTTCACCGTTTTTGACTGAATATATCTCATTTGGAGCAAGCATCGAATGGCTCATGGTTATGAGCGACGTCTCGTCGACGGGAGCAAGTGCGGCGTAGTCGCACACGCCCTCTATGACCTTGGTGACCTCCTTCGTAGCTATGTCGATGCTGAATATGGGGGTCACTCCCTGATAAGGAGCGAGGAAATAAATCGACTTGCCCGAGGGATTCCAAGCGATGGCATCGGCGGTATAGTCCCAGTCTGCGGTAAGGTCGGTCTTCTCGCCGGAAGCGCAGTCCATGATGAATATGCGGTTTTTATCGCTCTCATAGCCGTCATGCTCCATGCTGAGCCAAGCCACATATCGGCCGTCGGGAGAATATACGGGAGCCGTGTCATAACCCATCATTCCTTCGGTTATGTTTTTGGTCGTCTTGGAAGCTATGTCGTACAGGTAAAGGTCGGAGTTGGTCGACAACGCGTACTCCATGCCGGTCTTTTTACGCGACACATAGATGAGTTGCTTGCTGTCGGGCGACCATGCAAACGACTCAACGCCTCCAAAGGGTTTCATCGGCGACTCATAAGGCTCGCCCTCCATGATGTCGACTACATTTGACACCTTCTCGCCGTCAAAATCGGCAAGGAACGGATGAGGTATCTCGGTAACCCACTCGTCCCAGTGCTTGTACATGAGGTCATCGATGACACGTCCGGTAGCTTTGGGCAGGTCAGGATATATCTCCTCGGCTGTACGCGAGTATTTGACATTGGATATAAGCACGATCTTTGACTCGTCGGGCGACACTACGAAACCGTAAACGCCGTTTTCGACAGCGCTGACACAGGTACGGCCCGAACCATCGGCATTCATGACCCACACCTGATTCTTGTCGCCGTCGGGATAAAGAAACGCTATCTGCTTACCGCCGTTGATCCACACGGCATTGCTCTCCGACTTGGCGCTGCGGGTTATGCGCACCGCATCGCTCCCGTCGGTGTTCATGACGTAAAGGTCAGTGTTTGAGTGGTTTTCTTCTACATCTTCATAAGCCACCGAGTACAGCACCTTGCTCTTGTCGGGCGACACTACCGGCGACGATACCCGTCCGAGAGCCTCAAGCGCCTCGATTGAGAACACTCCGTCGGCGCTCTTGAACTGGGGCTTGTCAATCACTTTTTCATCGGCGATTTTATCCGCGCAGGACACTGCGCCAACAAGTAAAGCTGACATGATGATCGGTTTAAAATAATGGTTCATATTATACTTAAATTTGTGAAAATAAATTCAAAATAAGCCTATCAGAAGCAAAGTTAAGCATCATTTTCCACACGACAAAATAACAGCCATTTAACTGTGCGGCACACAATCGTTTATTCTACAAAGCATTACACCGGCAAGGCACTACCGACAATATCGCGAACCCGAAATATAAGTACGTCAAAAGCGCTCATTTAAGTTTAATTTACATGTATTAGCTATTTTTAGTCATATTCCCCTACCTTCGCCCCGATGACAGCCATAGCCTAAAGTAGCATGAAGGAAAAAGGCACAATGGCAAAAGTCACAGCCAGCCCCGGCAACAATGACAACCGCCACGTTTTTCTTATGTCCAGCCGCCACATATCGGTTAAGGTTATCATGCGGTAGAACAGGAACTTAATCGAACGTATAGATTATCCAAGATAGAAACCGAAATCTTTAAGATAGACTAGGAGGTCTTCAAAATACAGTTTTCTGTTATCTTCGTAAGAAGTATATTTTACAAGATTCTTTCTAAGCCATTGGTGCTCACTCTGATGGTCTACATTATTGGGAAGATTGAAGGTTTGCTTGACAATAACCTTTATTCGGTCACACTTCTGCTTGAAATTATACTCAGTGCTATTTTGAGGAAGCATCTTATTGTCTTCAAGAAATTCTTGTAAGGACAGTAATTGTTCTTCAGTAGAATAGATGTTACATTTCAATACATTTACCATCCACCGAGCCAATGATTGCTCTTCATCAGAACCAGTCTGAATAGGTAACCTCTTCATCGTAATCACAAATTCCTTGAAATCATAAAAGCGAGTGTCAAACGTATGTCGTTTTATTATTTTACGCTCTTTAAAATCGAAATCCATGATCGGGTTATCCGCTAAACCGATATACTCACATTCATATGTAATAAACCGCCCTTCTTTATCCATAGCAATCAAGGAATACACGCTTTTTTTGTTTGTATTAGGAAATTCTTCTACTGCAAAGTCAACTAAATCATTAAGCGAGATTGGCTCATTGAAATAACGAAGGATATATTCCAAATAGCTCGTTAAAGTGCCCGCAAAATGATTTTTCCAGTCTTTTAATATATATATCCCGGTTTTGCCTTTGGGCTTTATGTTTTTGTTTCGGAGAATATACGGTTTAAGCTTTGTAGCAGAGTCAATTGCACTTGCAGGGTGTAACTGGTTGAATGCAACAAGCAGTTCATCAATAGACATAGGTTCTCCATTTTGCTCCAAAATATTTTCTATCGCATTAGATATATCAAGAGCATTAGGAGACATCCAGATGATACGATTGTCTTTTATTTCTACGGAATATTTACGCTTAATGAAATCGGCATATATGACACACAATTGCTCAACATCTCGATGATACGTTTTTTTTTCTGACGTAATATATTGTAGTATATCCAATTGTTTTATGGTTGTACGTCGCATCTCTATGTCACGGCTAATAGCACTTAGCACATTTCTAACTTTAAGATTCTCCGTTATTGATTTTCTAACTAAATACTCCTTATCCTTATCATCTATACGTAATATAATGTGCGTATCCAACAAAGCACATACCAACAAAGCGGTCTGAGAATAAGATTCTTTAAGCATATTCTCCAATTGAATTTTATTCCATAACAAACTGTCGAATGCAATAATATTGCTTATCAATGGGGCTAAATATTGTTTAACAGGTTCGCGCAAAGATTGCGGCAATGGTAATTCTTGACTGACAATTTGACGAATCCTTTCGCGAGAGAGATTATTTTTTTCTCCTATCTCGCTGATTCTAAAACGAGTTAATGAAATATTTAATCCATAATAATCTCGACAGATATTAATTCTTGGATTCTCGGATCGTAGGATATAGTGTTTTACGATATAAAGATATGGCGTAGCTCCACCGTTTTTTTCCCTATACTTAGCTACCGCCTCACATTCTTTTGTTAAAAGGAATGGATACATCTGACCTAACTCAACAATATCTTTTTCAATATCTGTTATTTGTGGTTCTTCTGAGGTTATATCAATATCTTGTACTAACTCTTCAAAATGAGATTTTACATCTTCGAGATAAGTCTTGATATCGTATATTGTCTTTTTGCCACAATTATTAAATGTTCGAGTATATATGCCTTCCTCTGAATATATAGCAATTATTGCTTCATTAATATTTGATAACTCCGGGAAAGACCTTTTAGGCCTTGCATTTAGCTTTGCGAATCTACATTCCGTCCAAGCCTTAAGTTTTGCGGAAGCAAATGGTGATAAACGCATAAACTTATTCATAGCTTCCTCTAATTCTTTATCATCTTTTATTTTCAGTTGTGTATCTCCATCTAAATTTATCTCATATTTTTCCCTAAGTATATCTAACTCCAATAAAGTCTTTTTACCGCAATTTGGAACTTTAAGAAATTCCAGCTTATCTATCGCTAACAGTTGGCCCAATGTTTCTATCCCTCCGTTCCGACAAACATTCATAGCTCGGACTGTCAGCAATCCGAGTCGATTCAAATCCTTTATGGATGTTTCCAATGTAACCATTTAGCTTTTCTTCCTTTTTAATGCAATGGTCGGATTTGCATCGTATTGTTTTTTAAGCTTATATAACTCACTCTGAGAATCAATAATATCATTCCTATGGCTGGAATAGTATCCGAGCAATTCTTTTACAAGTGGATTGTCAAATTCTTTAATTCGCTCGTCATCAAAGTTATTGGAGTGGATTATGTCAAGAATCTCATTTTTTGTAGTCTCATCCAAAGTCCTCATACATTCTCTCCAGCACACGCGCCAATGCTCCGTGCCAAAGTTGATGACATTATCCAACCACTTGAAAAAGAATCTGTAAAGAATGAATGTTTCCGGCATTTCAAGCAGCTCTTTGAATTCAGCCAAATCTTTACCAAATGCTTCTTCAAAAAAGGATGTTCCTTTACCGACTTTGCCTTTCGTACTATTCAGAATAGCTTGAATAGCACGTATGTATTTACGATTCCAGTTAACGCCTATATAATCGCGATTATGCGAATAGTCTATTTCGGCACCAACTTCATTGTGTATAGGATGATACTTCATGGGGAAAGAATATATGCTGACTCCTAATTCATCGCAAAGGTCAACATTTATTCTTAAACGGATATATAGTTCTTCGGGACTATCTTTATAGTTATAAAGTAAGTAGTTTGAAAAGTCTTTGATGCCCGCTCTGACTGATAATCTCACCGCTTTTTCATAAGCAGGACGGCATTTGAGATCGTCAAAAGCAATTCGTAACGGTCTGATTGCAATTGAAGCGAGAAGTTTCACGTTAGATTCATTAAAAAGTCGAGCGTCTACCCCTTGATTGAAATCGACGTATCGTTGTTTAGGTTGTGGTTTGAAATGCCTCTCATATATCGGTTTCAATGTCGGATAAATGCGCAACAAGTTGTCTTTCGTAACTGTCGCTATGTCACGTATTTGAAAATCGTCCATTGCATGATAAACAGTAAAGGCATCCTCGGATTTTCCTTTTAATTTCTCATAAAGCCGGACGATCTCTCTAAAACATTTCTTGCGATAAGCCCTATCATTTGTTCCCTCCGCAAGATTCTCAAATGCTTTGTTAAATACATTGGGTTGAGTAAATTTAGCACCTTTCCCAAATCCACAAGATATAATTTCTCTGATTATTTGCTCAAAATTTGGAGACGCCAAAATATTGTTATCCATCAATAACAAGTCTTTTTGTTCCCCATATTTATCGTTTACTCCATCTATCCGTTCTTTTAGAGGAATATACGGAATAAACAAAGGCTCCAAAGTTGACACCGCACAAAATGGACATTTGCGAATACAACCTCTTGTCGTATATCCATAATATGCGTTTGACATAGGATATTCATATTCTATTTCATCCAGAATGGAGTAATCCAAAGGCAATTCGTCTATAATCTGAGTATCATCCCTATCGATTTCTCCAGGTGTATTTAACACTCCAACATGTGGCTTTATTCCAGTAGCTTTTTCTATCTCCGTTGGCTGAATTGAGGCTAAAACACCACCAATCATTAGTCTGCCTTCCGGCTTAACCAATAGTTTGGCAAAATTGATAGTTTCTATTGTTATATCCCAATAAAAAGTAAAGAGTGTGGTTACTCCTATAAAATCCCATTCCGGATGTTTTTTCCACTCCCCACTCCAATAATAATTCTTTGCGTCATTGATTTTACCTTCCAGCAAAAGATTATAAGGAGAATTTGAATAATCAATACTGTCTAAAAAGGTTTTCTTTCTGGTTCGTATAAAAGAATAGATTGCAGGATAATTGGATTCCCAGTCAATTTCGGGTGCTAAGTCTCGACACTCCTTTATACATTGGAGTGCTATTCTTTCAATCATGAATTGCTTTAAATCTCCCTTATAGAATACCACCTCATCCCCACGATTCCGGAAATAAGTAGCCATTTTCATTAGGCCAATCGGGGGATATTTATTAGAGTAATTTGGCTCTAATAGAAGAACCTTTCGTTGATTCATGACAACTTTAACTGATTAATAGCGTGCAACTTCAACTGCTCCAATATTTGCTTATTAGATGCAGGGCAAGCAAGTGTCATATAGGTAAAAGCTCGCCTTATTAGTAGAATCTCTTTATCTGTGAATTTCTCCTTAAGGGATTCGTATATATCCGTCGGTTGTGGTGTATTTATTGTTACGTTCAATATTGGAGTTTCGCCGTATAATACAGATGGGATTGTCTTTTTTTCAGACGAATGTTCCTTTTTAACTACAACCTCCTTCTTCTTTTCTTGTGCTTTAGTCTTATGCAATTCGATTACCCTCTTTGCAACTTGAGACTGAGCATTTGTGCTGTTTTCAACTTTTGACAGCTCCGCTTCTGCGGATTTAATTTCAGCTTGTATATGCTGCTCGTCAGTTTCTAATCCAGAGGTCAGCTTATCAACAGCCAATGCAACTTTCTTGACAGCGTTCTTTGCATTATTCGCCACTTGATATAACTTACCTAAATTTTTGAATATAAGGCGAAGTCTATCAAAAAGGATTTCTGTTTCCGGCGTTGGTGCTAACCCGCTACGGTCACTATTCGGACGTAGATTTGGGTGTACGGCATGAATTTCACCGTAAAAATAATTATTTCCTCTTGCTTCGCCAAAATATTTATTCAGTAAGTCCGATGTTCCTAATTGAATATTATGTTTTCTGAGCCGTATTCCTCTATTCGTATCCGTAACAGGTATCTGTTTGGTAAAAGGAGTTACAGCATACCATCCCCAAGCCAACAAATTCCCTTCGTCAGTTTTTATACTAAAAAAATCAAGTGAATCTATCTCATCTCCAGTTCCATCTACTTTGAGATTATAGCGTTTCCTTAATTCTGTAGAGCCGTTAACACATATCGTAACATTACCTATTTCAGAATACAAATCTGCATATGTCGAGTCTATTGCATTGGAAATGCTGGGTAAAACCAGCACATTTTTGAATTTCATTGAATAGTCAATCGGCGCGACCTCTCTCAGATAATCTGAAATTGCCTCCGGGTTAAGTAAATCGCGGTAATCGCGATTTACTCCTTCTAATGTTACTTCAAAATAGTGTTCCGATTCTTTCTCCGGGACAGAATCCATTTTTGTTATTATATCAATAACTTCCGTCGCCGATGACTGATCTTCAACATCATTGATTATTTGATTGGCAAAATCAACATCAAATGATATTACAGAAGCAGTATTTTCTCCTACTGCCGAAGTTTTAAATTTGAGCCATCTGCAATATCCGGCACCAGCTAATCTACCAATACCATATTGCCCTGCACTTGTAACCCCATCTTTTCTGGAATCTGCTAAATTAAGCAGTTTCTCTGCCACTTCATTTGACTTGATTCCTATTCCATTATCTCGTATGACAATACGTTGAGCGTCGCTGTCTATTCTCACATCCACTATGCCATCTTTCATTTTAGGAAGTATTCCTTCTTTAACGGCTTTGGATATAGAGTCATAGGCATTTTGGATATATTCACGATATATAATGCGTTGGTCATTATACATCGAGAACATCAGAATTTGTATAAGATGCTTACCTGTTTTTGCGTTGTAATTCTCCATATTATCCGTTTGGGAATTGTTTATAAAGGGGACGTGGGAAACGAATGTTTACCAATGACCTTAGTGCTGGATTTGATATTATATATTCTCCCGGTGATAAACGAGTAAGCATATTCTGATATGCTTTAGGAATATATCTGTAATCCGGTTTTGATACTTCGATTGCGTTTGTTCGACCATAAGCAGAAGTTGCACAGTTGCCTTTAACTCTGTCATGGATAGCACTTCTGAATTGCTCTACTGAAAAAAGGATAATGCCAAGAGAACGTCCTCTTTCAGCAATATCCAATATCTGCTTCAGAATTGGAGAATTTTTAGGCACGTCTGTTGAAGCGTATTTGTTTAGCTCATCCACAAAAATTATAACTTTATCGGGGATGTCATCACGTAATGCCCCAAGTTTTAGGTCGTAGATGGCTCTTGCTACAGAACCGAACACGAAACTTTGGGAGTTTTCGTCAAGACGGGCAATATCAATAACCATTACTTCTCCCGGCTTAAGGTTGTTGGTAATTTCCTGTGGTAATTCTACTTCCCCAGAAGTGACAGTATTGGCGAAGATATCATTGTTTATAGCCTTGCTTACACACCTCTTAAATTTTCTCCAGCTTGCAACTTGGATATCATTTTTTTGACCGCCAGCATTTGCCGTTTTGGTACAGTTATCAATCTTCTCAACAAGTGTTTTCCATTTGGAAACGCCGCTGAATTCTCCACCGCCATTAATGATAAAGTTAACGCATGACTCAAGCGTACCTGTGCTATCATCTTCATTGGCAAGTAATAAGTCAAGCATATCTAATGACTGCTCGAAACTGAATTTGTATGGAAACGCGATATGCCGATTTTTCTGAGAAGCGATATCTTCCGGTGCCGCGTACGATTGAAGATGCTCTCCTTTCCCATAAGGGTAATAATATCTGACATTATGGAAAGGTTCCACTTTCAATCCCAAGTCAGAATATATCTTCTTATCCTTATCTGAAAGCTCTATATTTGGTTCATCAATCGCCATCAAGTCACGCCCTTTTACATTAAAAAGAACGAAAGCTGCGGTTTCTCCGGAATCAAGGCGAAATTTCTGTTGGATAGCATTCAGAAGGAACATCGAATATGAAGTCTTTGCAGCCAACCCTGAAATACCCGAAACATTTATATGTGCGCCGTCGGGTCCAATGAGAAAATGAGAGTTTAGTATAACTTTTACTTTAATCGCATTCTCGCCCTTATACATTTCCAAATATCCACAAACAAGAGGATTCTTGACTTCGTTTTCAGTAAGTCCTAATGCTATTCGCACATCGTCCTCATCACATAATGACACTTGGCGACTATCTAATACAGGAGTGTATATATTTTCTGTATTGCATATGACTCTCGCCTTAACGTAGTTCATGCCAAGACGATTCATATTTCCGATGTTTGCACCCGTATCACCAAAATCACTTGAAATGTAACTTGTAAAATGACTTAATGCATCTGTCACATGATTGATTTCTTCGATTACGCCATATGTAATAGAGGAATGTTCATGTTCGACTTTTATAATATCAAATGGGCTCAATATCTGCTTCTTGTCTGTCCAGAAGTAGAATTCATCAATCGTTGACGGACATTTCTCTGTCGCCGATACTTTCCCTATTATAGTTTTAGTTTTCATCAAAAGAGATTGAGGATTATGTTACTGTCAATATAGTTTGACTTGCAGTATTTCTCGGTTAGAAATACCGGATATAAATGATTAGCCCATCGCGAATCGGCACCATAGCATACCGGATATGCTTCTCGGATTAAATTTGCGCATATGACATCTATTGTATCCGAATCAATAACACCTCCTTCTGTGGGAATAACCATTTCACATTTTACTACATCAGAAAAATGTGTTTCACGGAAGTTGCTGTTTCTCAATCGTAAATACCAAATCGCAAATTCTGCCTGACATTGCTCGGCTGCGTAACGATATACCTTTGTACGCTGAAACGGTTTCAGCGAAGCAATTGTCTTGGATAGCTTATTCTTCTCAAAATCAAGAATCAAATCCGGATTGAATTGTTTAGATACACCAACAACATATTGATAATTATTTCTCATTTTTAGCCATTCGTCATTTTTAAGTCGCGAAGAAGGAGTATATTCAAGCGAACCATCCTTTAAGAGCCAATGCTCATCGTCAAGTCGATTGTGCTTGCAGAGGTCAGAAACAAGTAGTTGCTCATCATCAGTCATAACAGTTTGAATTTTTGCTATTCCACGATTTTGCAATCCATCTTTTCCTCTTTCGTCCTTGCTAAGTGCATCAGTTTCATAAAGAAGGATGTCATCGAAATGGATTCCGGATGTTGCGACAAATGGCAATTGGGCTATTTGAGAATTAATCTTTTCCAAAAACAACCTACAATAATTATCGTCATCATCCACATTGAAATCCGTAGGCAATGAAAGAACCATTTTATGATGTAGTGCAGCC
This sequence comes from Candidatus Homeothermus arabinoxylanisolvens, assembly GCA_001689405.1. Classification (GTDB taxonomy): domain Bacteria; phylum Bacteroidota; class Bacteroidia; order Bacteroidales; family Muribaculaceae; genus Muribaculum; species Muribaculum arabinoxylanisolvens. The sequence continues at coordinate 10,778 of LUJO01000001.1, forward strand.
TGCTTGAATGTATCCCGATTGACACGTTCACAGCATCCAACTATTATCTGACCCGCTAAAAACGGAAAAATTCTTTTACCGACAGCTATGTCATCAATTTTGTATGTATGGCGTGACCCGTCAAGAAAGAAACTAAAAATTGGAGTAATACAGGTGTGTATAAGCCTCTGGGAGATATCAACGGTATGGACTCTCGTTTTATCGCTTTCAGCGATTTGCGAACCGAAAATCTGCATTGACGGCTTATCGTCATAAGTTAATGTGTCATTGGAATCTGTGTCCAACGACATTTTACGAGTTTTGTAGCAAAGATATTTACCTTGCCCTTCCTTTTGGATGAAATCAATAATTCGTCCCATAGGACGATAAGCCTTAGCTTCCTCAGTCAATCCGTAGGACCCTCGATTGGATTGGTTTATGTATAATAAAAAAGCGCAGGATCCGTACTGTTACTCGTCCCGCTATCAAGGCATGTGGCTTCGCCGTTTCATCGTAGAACGAGTAACGCAGAGCCTACGCCGTATGATATGATACGCCAAAGGGGACATACCTACAAGGTATAATCCACCTAAGGGTATGTAATCATACCCGAGACATCTACCGTTACTTCATTCCTGACGATGGTTGAGAAATTGCCACATTTCTGATAGCCATGAATCAAGCGCAAGTAAACGCTTCTCATATTTCGATGACCTCCCTCGTTCCGGCTCCTTGCGAAGTCTCACGGCGTAAGGTCAATGCAAAATTAGTAAATATATGTGAGATGACAATGGAATATGCTGTGGAACATCGGTCTGCGGACGTATGCGGGCAGAGGGCAATCGGCAGAGGGCAATTAAACCTTTTTAGGTTAAATTGGTCATATGTTGCATAAAGATAATTTTGCTCATATACCAATCAAATTTAATAGTATATTAACCATGTTCCATAGAATTATGACATGCGCGGCCACGCTGCTTATAGCCGGTAGCATATTCGGACAAGCACCCGGACCGCATCATCGTCACCGGCCGAAATTTGACCCGTATGCTCCTACCGTACACGACCCCGTGCTTGCCAAAGAGGGCGACACATATTATCTTTACTGTACAGGCATAGGCATCGACGGCTTTTCGTCGACCGACCTGAAGAAGTGGAAGAGGCTCGGGCCGTGTCTGCCATCGCTGCCTCAATGGATAAGCGAAGCCCTGCCCGGTGCGAAAAACCATCTGTGGGCGCCCGACATAATATACCATGACGGCGAGTGGCACCTGTATTATGCATGCTCGGCATTCGGCAAAAACACTTCGGTCATAGGCCACGCCACAAGCCCTACACTTGACCCCGCAAGTCCTGACTACAAGTGGACCGACAGGGGCATGGTCATACAGTCAGTGCCAAACCGCGATGACTGGAACGCCATTGACGCCAACATCGTAATAGACGAGTCGGGCACTCCGTGGATGGACTTCGGTTCATTCTGGAGCGGGATGAAACTCGTGAAACTGACGCCCGACATGTCGGCCGTGGCCAAGCCCGAGGAATGGCATTCGATAGCGAGCCGCCCTACCCCCGACGGGAAAAACGACGGCGCCATAGAGGCTCCGTTCATATATCGACACGGCGACTGGTACTACCTGCTCGTATCGTGGGACTACTGCTGCCGCGGACGCGACAGCAACTACAAGGTGGCCGTCGGGCGCTCAAAGAGTGTGCAGGGGCCGTATCTTGACAAAGAGGGCAAGGACATGGCCGACGGCGGCGGCACCGTGCTTGTGAAAGGCGATGGCGAAAAATGGGCCGGCATAGGACACTGCGCGGCCTACACGATTGACGGCAAGGATATATTTGTGTCGCACGCCTATGATAAAAAGACAGGACGGTCGCAGCTGCTTGTAAGACCGATAACATGGAGCAACGATGGCTGGCCTCAGATAGCATTGTAATTTTTGTTTAAAGCGGATAATTTGACACCGGGAAGTGATTCAATCCTCAAAAAGGTTGAATCACTTCACTTTTTATGGCCATTTTGTCATAACTTTGCAGCCGCAAAATTGTCTTGTATGAAAAAAGGACTTCTGTCACTCGCATTAGGCACATTCGGGCTTGGCATCGCCGAGTATGTCATGATGAGCATACTGCCCGAGCTTGCTTCGACCTTTGATGTATCGATAGCCCAAGCCGGCCACCTTATATCGGCCTATGCCATAGGGGTGTGCATCGGTGCGCCGCTCATAGTCATCATATCGCGCAACTGGCCGCTGCGCCGCATACTTATCATGCTTATGGCCACCTACATTGTGGGCAACCTGTGCTTCGCTCTTGCCCCGCAATACGGTGTGGCACTTGCCGCAAGAGTATTGTCAGGATTACCCCACGGAGCCTATTTCGGAACCGGAGCGCTTGTGGCAAGCCGCTTGGCGGGCGAAGGTAAAAGCGCCTCCGGTGTGGCACTAATGTGCATGGGCATGACCGTAGCCAATCTGTTGGGAGTGCCCCTCGGCAGCTTTATAGGAAATGTCATGACATGGCGCTATGTGTTCATATTCAATATTGGCTGGGGCCTTCTTACACTATTGGCCATACGCCGGTTCATACCCGTGCTGCCGGCACTGCCGAAGTCAAACATCAAAGGCCAGTTCCGCTTCCTGAAAAGTCCCGCGCCGTGGCTGCTCAGCGGCGCCACACTGCTTGGCAACGGCGGAGTATTCTGCATGTACAGTTACGTCACTCCTCTTATGACCGAGGATGCCGGCGCCCCCATGAGCTTCATACCTGTGCTCATGCTGCTCGTCGGCGCGGGCATGTGTATAGGCACATACTACGGCGGAACGTTGAGCGACCGGTATACTCCCGTTAAAGTAGCCCGCATTATCGAGATAACCATCATCGTCACGCTTACAGGATTGTACCTCTTTTCGTGCAATATCTTCGCGGCCGTGGCGCTCGTGTGCCTTGCCGCCACGGCATTGTTCGCCATCTCGCCCCCCATGCAGCTGCTTCTCATCAGATACTCACCCGGAGCAGAACTCATGGGCGGAGCCATGATACAGATAGCATTCAACCTCGGCAATGCCGTAGGCGCCCTATGCGGCGGACTGCCCATCGAGTCAGGGGCCGGACCGCGCTACTCGGCGCTCATAGGAGCCGGTTTCGCCGTGCTCGGCACCGTGTGTCTGTACATCTTCTCGCCGCGCAAATACCCCCAAGCCGTCAATCGACATCGCCACCCTCCTTGAGCGCCTGACCGATCCACGCAAACGCCAGAACAATCACTAAAAAAATCTCTATTTTCGCCGACTGTTAATATTACAAGGAAAGCCACCGTGACCTTCACCCGCAAAATTAACCGCCACCCGGGCTATTTTCCCGCCCCGCAACGTTAAAAAAGACTATCATGCACATATATCCTTTATCATATATTCCTCCAGCACACGGGTAGCCCATTGCCGAAACTGCACGCCACGATGCGAATTTACGCGATAACCCACCTGATAATCATGTCGCGGTTTAGATCGCGATTTTGCGCTCGACCTGTAGCATGCCTTACATTTGAACCGGTGCAAAAAATGCACAAGTTCAATTGGCTGTCAATTCCCTCTCATCGCAAATCCGCTTGATATGCCGTTGTATCGTGGAGCGATCACGTTGAAACAGCTCCGACATCCAGTCAGTTGTAAGTCACACAGTCTCATTCGATAGGCGAAACGAAGATTGAGGTTAGCCTATCGAATGTTATTAGACAATGATTCTGCCAATTTTATGCAAATTTCTTATAAGGTTCGGTTTAAACAGAAGATGCATATGTACTATTATTTGTTCTGCCTCCAATAAATTTCTTTCTTAAAGATCGGATGAGTTGTATCGTCGTTGAGTGTAACAATGATATTGGCTGAACCATTTCCGACAAAAAATATTTTTAATATCCCATTAGATCTTGGTTCCAGAACAAATGTTTGTGTATCATTAAATTCTGAAGGTAGCCATCCCTGTATTTGGCCTGTTCCATAATACCATGGGGCATATCCATTCTCGTTACTTGTGGATATTAAGGTAATGGTGACACTTATCTTTTGGGAAGATGATGTCCTTGCATATAGCCCATAAGTCTTTTCATTAGCACAAAAATCCGAATTACCTATAAGATCATTTAATCTTGATGATAAAATATTCTCACCATATACGCCATTGTCTGGAAATACCGGTTGATAAAGTTGCCTAATCTGCTCTTTGACTTGTTTACAAAACTGTCTAAGAGCTGCATCTTTGTTAGGGTGATCGATATCGTATAATCCGTATGTTATTCCAAGCAAATCTGATGGCATATGAATTTCTTGAGAATAAGGTTTTACAAAAAATACATGATCTATACCTAATCTACCCATAAATAAACCTGTTTCAAAAATAACATTATCTCTAACGATTAAAACGTTTTTATCTCTAATTGTTGCGTTATCTTCAGCACCAAATACAAATATTGCAAAATCAAAAATGTCAAGAGCTTGAACTAAATTTGTGAGAGTCGACTGAGAAAGACTTTTTAGGCTTTGGTCCCAGATTTCAGGGTATGAAACATCCATAATATTATTTTGGATAGCTTCTGCGATTTCCCTATTTTCAGATGATGAGCCTATGAATATTCTTGGTTTCATTTTTATAAATTTATTTGTAACAATTAGAATGAGAAGAGCTTGTCCTGCATTATATTTTTAAGATTAAATTTTAGGGTAACGTTGAGTAATCACTCAATGTAAACCGAAGATATGCATAATATTGCCTAATGAATATTTATGTATATGATTATATTCACAAAGATAAATGCATTTGAAAATCGGATACATATTTGAACAAGTAAAATTACATTGGTTTAATCATTGCTTCAATGAAAGCTATTTCTTCGTCTGAGAGATTGTATTTTGTGTAGAGCTGCGCATCGATTTCCTCAACGCTCCTGCTCCAGTCAATGTCACTGTTTGACGTGAAATCCTGAAGAGGAACAAGTGCAAATTTATCTTTTGACAAATGTTGAGTAGCAGCTAACTGAGCAATTAGGAAACGGACTAGTCGAGTTTTAAGATATTTATTGAGATTCACAGCTTCAATCTCTGAATCAAAAGAATCAACGACCAGATAAGTTTCGGTACAAATCTCTTTCGGTTTAAGAATATCAAGTGAAGAGATAATTCTTTTTCGACCCTCTTTATCGGTTTGCCCGGCATGTTCGGCAGTTAAGTAGGAAATTATGACATTCCACTTATTTATGTCCTCTTCTCCTTTTTTTACGAGGGCCGATTCATATGGTCCAATTCCTTTGTTATACCGCAACAATATATCTCCTTCTAACAATGGAACAACGTCAGTGGCCAATCCAAAGGGTTTACGAGTGCTTACACGGGAATGATAAAATTCTGTTGACAACAATTTAACCTGATTAACAATGTTCATAGCCTCGGTATGACGTATAAATTCATCCATTTCAGCAAGATTACGCATTGATGTAGTTCGTTCTCCTTTATTAGAAGTGATAAATTGACAATCTCCTTTATAATTTATATCACGTAAAAAATAGCATACCCCGCCTGCTATGTCAACATTAGAAAAGCAATCACGAGAATCAACAAAATCGAAAATACGCGATATGTGTCTGTCAGAGAACATAGCTTCTCTAAAACTTGCCAATCCTTTCCCATCGGTAAACCATTTGGCGGGCACAATCATGGATATATAGCTTGGATTTATTACTTTGGCAATGTCAACAAATAAATTATAAACCGGTCTCGCACTCACTCCTGCACCTCCGTCCATTATTTGATACGGGGGATTACTTATTATCGCTGCAAAATTCATATCTATTATTACTTGCGGTATATTATATTTTTTATTGTTGTCTTTTTTAAGTAAATCGTAACTCGTGATTTTATCGAAGATGTGATCAATTGGCAACGAAAGCAATTTATAAACTTTCCGCGTAAATTCATATGCCAATTTTGAAGTGCATACAGAATATATCTTATCGGATATCGGAGTTCCAAATCTTTTTAATAATGCAATAGTAAATTCTCCTTGTTTAGAAGCTATGTCCAATACCGGCCCATGCAAAAATACATTATCAGGCAGAAGCATTACAACATCATCAGCCAAATTCAATGGTGTCACAATTTCAGAATCAGACATACGTCCAAACTTACGCATCGCCACTTCTACACGCGCAATTGGTTCCAATTGACTATCGCGCACCAAATCATTGATATTCTCTATTTTATAATCGAACTTACGCAGCACAAATGGATTGCTTTTGCACTGAATCAGTTTGAGAATATCGGTATTCAAACCGACATTTTTTGCAATACGTCGATTGTCTTCAGTCGCAGAGATTTGCTCAATCACATCTTTCAGTGATTCGACCGCTGATTCGGTCAAAAACGCAAAAAAGAGTATACGCGCGTAATATGCCGCCAAACGTTTTTCGAGACGATCATTCTCTACCGGTTCTGCTGATTGTTCAAGAGCTGCAGGTATATTTCCGTTTTGATTGGAATCCTCTTTTATATTATTTGTCTTATCACCATCAGTTGCGCTTATATCATCACCTTCGCCCTCTGTCGGTTTAATCTGCAATCCGTTTTTTGCATCAATAGGTTCAATCGTGCGCAGTATAGCAACAAGTGCATCATTTTGCAACAATTCATTGTCAGTTGGTATCTCCGACGCATCGTCCAAAATGCTGCGTGTACGTGAATACTCACGCACAGCATCGGTTATATTGGTTGGTGTAACCTGCTGTAGCTTGTTTTTATTCAGAACAATAATCGGAGAAACGTCCAACTCCTTTGCTATACGTTCCTTGAGTTGCTCATTGCCCTGTACATCCGTATTGACATTATAGAACTGAGATTTCAGCTCTTGCAAAACGAACATCCGATTCGGATCGAAATCAACAAGCAATGTCTGTGGCTTCATATTGTACTTGATAATTTTGCCGCTTTCATCCTTGAAGGTTGTAATATACTGATTCTGCAAACGGAATATCGCTTGATCATATTCCTGAGGCGAAGCCGTACCTTTAATATATAGCATAGTGTCCCACTGTGGCACAGTCGTACCGGTCAGCATCCGGTTGACAGTCAAAGTCAATGTCTTTTTATTTCGGTTCTCAAACTCTTCGATAGCCCTCTTAACATCACCAGTCGATTTGTATTTACGTTCATCGTCGAAACCGGCAATATTAATTATTTCATAATCTCCAAGGTTCTTGAACCTGTTTCTGTTTTCCTTTATTAAGACTGACATTGCATCACAAGAAGCCCGAAATGGCAGCACGCAGACTATATGGCGACACATTTGCCCATCTTTTATTTTGTCGTAATCAAGGAAGCCAAACAGATTTTCATCCTTTTTCGAGCCGTCGATAACCTCCAACAAATCGAGTATCTCGGCTTCGTGCTTGAATTGCCGGTGGCAACCATCAGTTTGTGTAGTCATTGAAAGCGGACGAAACAGTTCTGTAAAAGCATAGGTAATACCATCTCTGCGCATCTGCTCCATCTTTTTGCGAGAAGACTCATTGGGATTAAAGGCAAAGCGAATCATCTGCTGAAATCCGTAGTAAGGATTTTGCCACTCATCGCAATTATCTTCCTTCAAATGTTCGTCGTTCCACTTCTGCTGTTCGTCGATAATATCAGTAAACTGAACGAATGCAATAATATCCTCCTTCTGGAACTCATCACTCATCAAAATGCGATAAGGCGTACCCGACAGGTGAAGTCTGATTTTTGCCTTCAATACCTTGACTACATCTTCTATTTTATCGAGTGTCTCAAATCCATCAATATCTTTTAGTTCCTTTTTTATTTCTAATTTACTGAGTTGTTGCTCTTGCAATACTTTTCCATAAGATTCTCCTCGAGCACCAAAATGGGTCTCATCAATAATCAGAAGGTCAATTTGATTAGCAAAGACCTCGTGATGTTTCTCTTTTATGTAATCACCTTGCAAATCCTGCAAAGTCAAAAACAAAGCAACTTTCTTATCAAAGGCAGCAAGCGTATTGACAATAACTGTATCATTACGCTTCAACGCTTCACTGTCCAAAAAATTATAATCTTCAAAAAAGATATGGCTCTCAACTGTCTTTTTCCATTCCTCTTTTACATCCGCTTTGGCAGATACTATTACGACAAACCGAGCATTGATCTCCTTAGCACAGCACATAGACGTAAAAGACTTGCCAAAACGCATAACAGCGTAGAGTAACAATTTTGTACGTCCTGCTTCAACGGCAACTTTGAAATTGTCAATAGCTCGCTGTTGATTGTCGCGTGGTGGAAAACTCTCTGTTCTCTTGTATGTCAAAATCTGTGGAAGACGATCCAGAGAGTAAAGGGGATATTTGCCACTCTTTTCGCGAGCATTTTGAATAATATCAGCAATGGCATCCTCAACATCTTCGGCAGTCGCATTCTTGAAAAACTCTCTAGAATAATAAGGTAGATTGTCAATAGTATGCGGTTGCAAACGTTCTCGCTCTTTCTCCTGTTCCAAAAAAGCATGTACAGCAAAATCGCGAAAGATGGTTTTGTCATCAATCTGAGCAGAATGTTCATATTGTTGAATCAGATTTGGAAAAATCTTTCTCCATTCATCCAAACGAACACGCACACTGCGTGAGGTATCACCAACTTTCAGATAGTTGGGAACTGTTTCCGTAGAAAAAGCATATATATATGGCTCAACACGACCGACAATTATATTGTCGAGAATTGTTGTATCTATTTTTGATAATGCTCCTTCCATATTATTTTATTTAATCAAAGATACAAAGATTAAAACTTTATCCTCTTTCCAGTCTCTGATCTTGCAATATATACCGTTATGCTTGTGAATGCTGTTTTTACGACAGCCCTCACATTGCTGTATTGTTTCATTAATATCAAACAGGTTCTGAACAGTAGTCCGAATACTGCTGCAACTATTCGGTATCACTCCCTTTAAGCCATCCATCTGCCATATATTCCATGATATAATGTCAGCAATGCTTTGCAATGACTTCAACAAAGGCTCCTTCCCAAACTTTGCCCGATAGTAATCTATAAATGTATAAAGCATGGCCTCACGAGCAAGCACAATGTTATCTCCCTGCCATTCGTAGCCATAAATGCTTTGATATGCAGCTTGAGCGGCTTTAAGCCATTCGCGGGAAGTAAGAGTGTTTTCTCCTACAACACGGAGTTTACGGTCGAGTAGTCCGATACGACGTTCAACTGGAATAGGTTCGCCCGTAACAGTATCGTATCGGCTGACAAGATAGGGCGCTTCACCACAGGTTATTTCGAGGCGATTTTCATTTACATAATCGCGCCACGTCTTGCCCTTAGTAAAAGTTATCGGCTCGATATTAACAATCCAAGAATGTGTTCCATCAGAATTATCAACTTCGGTGTTGAAAACGCCCTCACGTCCAAACCAAGCATTGTCTACAAGATTATTCTGTTTGTTGCATATCCATGAGGGGGTAAATACCTCTGCCATCTCGCGGCTGCGTTGTTGCTGCTGTTCACGCGATTTAACGGCTCGTGGCACTATAACATTGCCGTTTGAGCCGGTAATAGCTTCAATAGTAATTTGATCAGTATACTTATAACCATCACCTCTGTCGGCATAATTGTCCGTTGCCCAAAAGATATTTACCTGCTGCTCATCAGTACTCAAAGTATGATCTTTGAGCAACGCATTAAGCAGTTCAGGCGAAATCTCATATATGTCATTTTCTTTTATGTCAGCTTGTAGATCTGTCATATAAACAAAAACTCCATCGGCAATAATCTGTTGGCCGGTTTCAGATATTTAAAGTTATCCTAATTACAAAGTTAAGGATTTTTTTGAAATAGTCAATTGATTATGTTGAAAACGATAAAACCGGCGATAAAACCGGATAATCATAATCTTGCGCTGCACTATAATTAATGAGTGGCATTGCCGCGGTCAATTGACATTCCCACCCTCTTTGAGCGCCTGCCCTATCCACGCAAATGCCAGAATAATCACTAAAAAAATTTCCATTGCTACCGATAGTTAATGTTACAAGGAAAGCCACTGTGACCTTCACCCGCAAAATTAACCGCCACCCGGGCCAATTTCCCGCCCACAAAAGTTAAAAGGTATCAACGTAGCCGTAAAAAACTATATCCATGCGCGATGCTATGTTTTTAAGTCGACTAATAGTTAATACATGTAGCTGTCGAGGCGCGGTTGATAAGAGGTGGATAAGTATCGGGGCGCGACGTGTGGATTTTTGAGGGAGATGTAGTAACTTTGCGGAAGTTAAATTATAGTTATGCCCGAAAACAAACAATCAGCAGGCAATCGCCGACAATCGCCAAAACACCAACCGGCCTATGACACCATAGGGCGCGTCATGCCGCAGGACAAGGAAGTGGAGGAAGCGGTGCTCGGAGCGCTGATGCTTGAAAAAGACGCTTACACGACTGTGTGCGACATACTTAAGCCTGAAAGCTTTTACGAACCGGCGCATCAGCGCATATACGAGGCAATACAGAGTCTCGGAGCGGCGCAGAAACCGATCGACATGCTTACCGTAGTCGAGCAGCTCCGCCTCAATAACACTCTTGAAGAGGTCGGGGGGCCGGTGGTCATATCGGAACTGACATCAAGGGTGCTGTCGGGAGCCAACGTGGAGTTCCACGCCCGCATAGTGGCGCAGAAGTATCTCGCACGCGAGCTCATATCGTTTGCCGCCGGCATCGAGGGAAAGGCTTTTGACGAGAGCAACGACGTCGACGACCTTCTTCAGGAGGCCGAAGGGCGTTTGTTTGAGATATCGCAGCGCAATGTCAAAAAAGATGTCACACAGATTGACCCTGTAATAGGTCAGGCGATTGAACAGATACAGGCCGCAGCCAACCGTACTTCGGGATTAAGCGGTCTTGAGTCGGGCTACCACGAGCTCGACAAACTCACCTCGGGCTGGCAGAACTCCGACCTCATCATCATAGCGGCCCGCCCGGCCATGGGTAAGACGGCGTTTGTGCTCTCGATGGCCAAGAACATGGCGGTAAACTACAACACTCCGGTAGCCATATTCTCGCTTGAAATGTCCAACCTGCAGCTTGTCAACCGTCTTATAAGCAATGTATGCGAGCTTGAAAGCCAGAAGATAAAGTCGGGTCAGCTGACACCAATCGAGTGGGACCAGCTCATGTCGCGCGTCAAGCACCTTTACAGCGCTCCGCTATATATCGACGACACCCCCTCACTGTCAATCTTCGAGCTGCGCACCAAAGCGCGCCGCCTCGTTCGCGAACACAACGTAAAATTCATAATCATCGACTACCTGCAGCTCATGAACGCATCGGGCATGCGCTTCGGCAGCCGCGAGCAGGAAGTAAGTATGATATCGCGCTCACTAAAGCAGCTCGCCAAGGAGCTCAACATACCCATTGTGGCACTGTCACAGCTCAACCGCTCGGTAGAGTCACGTCAGGGAGGCGACGGCAAGCGCCCGCAGCTGAGCGACCTCCGCGAGTCGGGAGCCATAGAGCAGGACGCCGACATAGTATGCTTCATACACCGTCCGGAATACTACTCGCGAAGCGGTCAGGACGACGCAGGCAACGACATACGCGGACTCGCCGAATTTATTGTGGCCAAGCACCGTTCAGGATCGGTCGACGACGTGAAACTACGTTTCAAAGCCCGATTCGCCCGATTCGAAAACTGGGGCGATGAAGAGGAGTCGCCCTTCACAACGGCCTCGGTAGGGTCGCGGCTTAACGACATGGCAAACATAGAGCTTGAGGCTCCTCCGTCGTTCAGCGGCGGAAGCGCCGATTTCATCAGCGGACCGGAGGAGGGCCCCCCGCCTTTTTAAAAAAAATTTGTATATAAATCCGATATTTTTAAACTTTTACAAATAGACATTGTTTTAGGAGTATAAAACGAACATTACTAAACTCAACTATTTCAATGTTTATGAAAAAAGCTCTATTACTGATTGCCCTCATGCTTGGTAGCGTGACCGCTTTCGCCCAGAAAATTGACAAGAACGAGGTGAAACAACTTAAAACCTTTTTGTCACAGCCTGCTGAAAAAGGTGGTACTAATGCAACCGCATTGAAAATCACTGATCTCTCGTCACCCGCCACTTGGGAAGGTGTTACCGTAGCCGGTGGCCATGTGACCGCAATCGAATGGAAAGACAAGCACCTTGCAGGTGACCTTGACCTCTCCGGATTTGACGCTCTTACAAAAGTTGATGTATCGCGCAATGCCATAACTTCAATCTCTGTTGCCGGCGACGCCGCTCTTACCGAACTAAACGCTTCACGTAACAAGCTGTCGACGCTGACACTTTCAGACAACACCGCACTGACAAAACTTACCGTTTACCGCAACCGTCTGACCGAGCTTGACATTACCGGCACCCCGATGCTGAAAAACGTAAACTGCTCCAACAACCTTCTCGTCGAGCTTAGCGTAGCCAACTCTACCACCCTCGAGACACTTAACTGCCAAGGTTGCCATCTTGAAGCTCTTAACGTACAAGGCTGCGCCGCTCTGAAAAACCTCTACTGCGGCTACAACAAGCTTACAGCCATCAACCTCTTCGGCGTAGAGAAGCTCCAGAACTTCAACATTGACGACAACGAGATTCAGAACCTCATCATCTCCGGTCTTCCCTCGCTTAGCACATTTATCTGCAGCGACAACCGCATGGTGACCCTCGCACTCCGCGACTGCAACGCTCTTATCGACCTCGTTTGCTCCTACAACGACCTGACTTCGCTCACCGTCGACACTTGCCCCAACCTTCAGTATGTAGACTGCTCTTACAATGACCTGACCTCACTCACACTGAGCAACCAGACATTCCTGCAGCGCCTTATCTGCAACAACAATCAGCTGACCATGCTTGATGTATCATTTGACCAAGCTCTTACTTACATCAACTGCCGCTTCAACTACATCACCGACTTCCGCACCATCGGTTGCAACAACCTTTCAATGGTGGCTTGCCAGTGGAACTACTAATAGGCTTACAGATAGTCAAACCTACAGACTGACATAAACATCAGGCGGGGGATCGCAAAGGTCTCCCGCCCTTTTTATATATCGGCAGAGCCTTACTGCACTACGCTTAAACTTGGCTATGTCGGCAATTATATGTAATTTTGCACCCTATGAAACGGATTAGAAATTTTTGCATCATAGCGCACATCGATCACGGCAAGAGCACACTCGCCGATCGATTGCTTGAGTATACCAACACCATTGCCGCCAAGGACTTGCAGGCGCAGGTACTCGACGACATGGAGCTTGAACGCGAAAGAGGCATAACCATAAAGAGCCATGCCATACAGATGGAATACGCTCTTGACGGAGAGAAGTACATACTCAACCTTATCGACACTCCGGGACACGTCGACTTCTCTTACGAAGTGTCGCGTTCCATAGCCGCCTGTGAAGGCGCGCTCCTCATAGTCGACGCGTCGCAGGGCATACAGGCCCAGACCATATCTAACCTCTACATGGCCATTGACAACGACCTCGAGATAATACCCGTCATCAACAAGGTCGACCTTGACAGCGCCAAGCCCGACGAAGTCGAGGACCAGATAGTGGACCTGCTCGGTTGCAAGCGCGAAGAGATAATACGCGCATCGGGCAAGACTGGCATAGGAGTGCCGGAGATACTGCGGGCCATCATAGAGCGCATACCCGCGCCGCAGGGCGACCCCGACGCGCCGCTTCAGGCATTGATCTTCGACTCCGTGTTCAATCCGTTCCGCGGCATCATAGCATACTATAAAATAGTCAACGGCACGATAAAGAAAAACGACTTTGTTAAATTCGTGTCGACCGGCAAGGAGTATCACGCCGACGAGATAGGCGTATTAAAGCTCGACATGTCGCCCCGCGAGTCGCTGTCGGCAGGCAATGTAGGCTACATCATATCAGGCATCAAGACCTCCAAAGAGGTAAAGGTCGGCGATACGATAACACATGTAAGCCAACCGTGCGACAAAGCCATTGAAGGCTTTGAGGAAGTAAAACCGATGGTATTTGCCGGAGTCTACCCCATCGAGACCGAAGATTTCGAAAATCTGCGCGCCTCGCTTGAAAAGCTCCAGCTCAACGATGCCTCGCTTACGTTCACACCCGAATCGTCAATGGCGCTCGGTTTCGGATTCCGTTGCGGTTTTCTCGGTCTCCTTCATATGGAGATAATACAGGAACGTCTCGGACGTGAATTTGACATGGACGTCATAACCACCGTGCCCAACGTATCCTACCGTGTGTATGATAAAAAAGGCGAGATGACCGAAGTGCACAACCCGTCGGGACTCCCCGACCCCACACTCATCGACCACATCGAAGAGCCATACATAAGAGCGTCCATAATCACGGCAGCCGACTTTATCGGCCCCATAATGACCTTGTGTCTGGGAAAACGCGGTGAACTCGTAAAACAGGAGTATATATCGGGCAACCGCATAGAACTGACGTTTGACATGCCGCTCGGTGAGATAGTCATCGACTTCTACGACAAACTGAAGTCGATATCGAAAGGATACGCCTCGTTTGACTACCACATACATGACTTCAGGGAGTCGAAACTGGTGAAGCTCGACATACTGCTCAACGGAGAGAGCGTAGACGCGCTCAGCACACTGACCCATGTCGACAATGCCGTAAGTTTCGGCCGCCGCATGTGCGAAAAGCTGAAAGAGCTGATACCCCGCCAACAGTTTGACATAGCCATTCAGGCCGCTATCGGCGCCAAGATCATAGCCCGCGAGACCATCAAGGCCGTCCGCAAAGATGTCACCGCCAAGTGCTACGGCGGCGACATATCACGTAAGCGCAAACTGCTCGAAAAGCAGAAAAAGGGCAAGAAGCGCATGAAGCAGATAGGCTCTGTGGAAGTACCGCAAAAGGCATTTCTCGCTGTGCTGAAACTGGATTAGGACTATCATTGTTATAGTGTTGAATAACTATTTTGACTTATGAAAAATAATACATCGGAACCCGATCTGCCCCATAAAGTGTATTTCTCGGCAAAACGGGCACTGAAAAGCCATGCGTCGGGCGGCAACGTACTTATAGCCGCTACCGTGCTCGCACTTATCGCAGCCAACCTGCCCGGTATAAACGAACTGTACAGCGATTTCTGGAATCAGGAGGTAAGACTTCAGGTAGGCTCATTCAATATATTCAGCCATGCCGGTCACCCGATGACAATGCTCCAGTTCATCAACGACGCACTTATGGCCATATTCTTCTTCACTATCGGCCTTGAGATAAAGCGCGAGGTGCTTGTCGGCGAGCTAAGCTCGTTCAAGCAGGCGCTTCTGCCCATTATAGCCGCCATAGGAGGTATGATTGTACCGGTAGGCATATATATGGCTCTTAGCTCCGGCACCGACTATGTCGACGGCGCTGCCATACCTATGGCTACGGACATAGCGTTCTCGCTCGGCATACTTGCCATGCTTGGCAGCCGTGTGCCGGTGTCGCTGAAGATATTTCTTACCACACTGGCCGTGGTCGATGACATCGGCGGCATCATAGTCATAGCGGCGTTCTATTCGGCGCATATCGAGGTGATGTACATAATCTACGGCCTTATACTGCTCGGAGTGCTCTTCTTGGGATCGGTATTCCGCATACAAAGCAAGATATTCTACATATTTATCGGCGGAGGGGTATGGTATCTCTTCCTGAACTCGGGCATACACCCCACCATAGCGGGAGTGCTTGTGGCATTCTGTGTGCCGGCTACCCCCGTATTCCCGCCCAAGAAATACATTCAGGCCATACGTAGTTCGATAAAGAACTTCAACGCCGAGGACGACGAACTGCTCAACCGCCGGTCAATACTCAACAAAGACCAGATGGACTGGCTCAAACAGATAGAGTCGGCCTCCGATAAGGTCATATCGCCGCTTCAGGATCTTGAAGACTCTCTGCATCCGCTGGTCAACTACATCATCATACCCATTTTCGCCTTCGCCAATGCCGGTATCACGTTATGGCACATGCAGCCGTCGGCCATATGGAGCGGCGTGGGACTCGCCATAATCTGCGGCCTTGTATTGGGAAAATTCCTCGGTATATTCATATTCTCTTGGTCGGCCATAAAACTGCATCTCGCCCCCATGCCGGAACACTCGTCATGGAAAATGCTCGCTTCCATATCCATGCTCGGCGGCATAGGCTTCACGGTATCGCTCTTCATTGCCAATCTTTCGTTTGGCAGCATGGGTGCCCACGGCCTCGAACTGCTCAATAACGCCAAACTCGGTATAGTCATAGGCTCATTGCTCGCCGGTATACTCGGCTTCATGCTCCTGCACCGCTATCTGCCCAAAACAGCCTGCGAAGACTCCGGCGAATGTTGACCTGAACCGACATACAATATAAACTTTTACGGCCGGCCCTTTGTATGGGCGTCGGCCGGTTACAAAAAACAGGAACCCGCGAAATGCGGGTTCCTGTTTTAAAGATATATACAAGTCTTTAACGGCCTGTATCTTATCCTAAATATGTCTTGAGCAGCTTGCTCTTCTGACCTTTGAGCCGACGTATGGCCTTTTCCTTAATCTGGCGTACACGCTCGCGGGTCAAGTCAAATTTCGCACCTATCTCCTCAAGAGTCATCTCTTGGCAACCTATGCCAAAGAACATCTTCAAAATCTCGCGCTCACGTTCATGTAATTGTCTTAGCGCGCGTTCAACCTCCTTTGAGAGCGATTCCTGAGTGAGAGTGGCATCGGCCATTGGCGAGTCGTCATTGGTAAGGACGTCAAGAAGACTGTTGTCCTCACCCTCCACAAATGGAGCGTCGACAGAAATGTGGCGGCCCTGCACCTTAAGTGTGTCGGCTATTTTCTCTACCGGCACATCAAGAGCATCGGCCAATTCTTCGGCTGAAGGACGGCGTTCGTTTTCCTGCTCAAATTTAGACAAGGCCTTGCTTATCTTGTTGAGCGAACCGACTTGGTTCAACGGCAAACGCACTATACGCGATTGCTCCGCCAAAGCCTGAAGAATAGACTGGCGTATCCACCACACGGCATAAGAGATAAACTTAAAACCGCGGGTCTCGTCAAACTTCTGCGCAGCCTTTATAAGGCCGAGATTTCCTTCGTTGATAAGGTCGGGAAGCGAAAGTCCCTGATTCTGATACTGCTTTGCGACAGATACAACGAAGCGAAGATTTGCACGTGTAAGTTTTTCAAGAGCGGCTTGGTCACCCTGTCTGATACGCTGAGCCAATTCCACTTCTTCTTCTACAGTGATAAGGTCCTCACGACCAATCTCTTGCAGATACTTATCGAGCGATGCACTCTCTCGATTGGTGATTGACTTTGTAATTTTTAATTGTCTCATCTGTAACTACACATGATTTTAAACGTACAAAGGTACAAAATTTTTTGCAAATTTCACGCCCCGTAACGATGATTTTTAAAATAAACTTATGTCATAATAACGTAAAAATCCCCAAAACAATTGTATGTTTTAGGGATTTTCAAGATTATATATACTACTTTAATCAATCACGGCTTACTCCTGCGACAAATCCACAGCATAATATACTTTGCGTCCGGTAGGATAGATACCGGTTATAAACATAACCTTGTCAGAGTCATCGCTCTTCATGATGGCGTCATATATTTTCTCTACATCATCCTGATTCTTGACACGGGCGTTGTTTATGTCGAGTATTATGAAGCCCTCCTTTATTCCGGCCTGCTTGAACTTACCGTCCTTAAGACCTATGACCTGAACACCCGAGGAAATGCGGAAGTCCTTGAGCTGCTCGGCCGACAGAGCCTTGAACGCACAACCCAGTACCGTGAAGTCATCGGCCTTCGTCATCTTGACATCGCCCTGACTGTTGCGGAGAGTCACTTTAGTGGTATGTATCTTGTTTTTACGCACATATTTTATCGATACCTTGTCGCCGGGACGATATTTGCTCATAGCTGCCTGAAGCTGCCCCGTATTGTGCACGGGACTGTCATTGATGGCTATTATGACGTCGCCGACCTCGATACCGCCCTCCATGGCTGCACTGCGGTCTACCACCTCACCGACGAGTATACCGTCGTTGACGGCGGTTATATCCTTCTCCTTGGCAAGCTGCGGAGTAAGCTCGCGATATGATACACCCAGCATGGCGCGCTGCACTGTTCCGTACTGCTTGATGTCGGTAACGATCTTGGTGACCATCGAGGCGGGTATGGCAAACGAGTAGCCGGCATAATTGCCTGTCTGGGAGTAAATGGCGGTGTTTATGCCCACAAGCTCGCCGTTGATGTTGACAAGCGCACCTCCGGAGTTGCCGGGATTGACGGCGGCATCGGTCTGTATATAACTTTCTATACCCATCGGGCGTCCGTTGGTGGCGCTCGATATGCTGCGGGCCTTTGCGCTTACTATACCGGTAGTGACTGTGGAGGTGAAGCCGAACGGATTGCCTACGGCAAGTACCCACTCTCCTACTCTAAGGGCGTCACTGTCACCTATAGGTATCACAGGCAGGTCCTTGGCCTCTATTTTGAGAAGCGCCACATCGGTCGAGGCATCGGTACCTATGACCTTGGCGTTAAACGTGCGGTTGTCGTTCAACGTTATTTCAAGACGCTCCGCTCCGTCTATCACATGGTTGTTGGTTACTATATATCCGTCGGAACTGATGATGACACCGGAGCCGAGACCAAGCTGCTGCTCCGACTTCTCACGCTGCTGCGGCTGCTGGCGACGGTTGCCGCCACCGTTATCGGGCGAACCGAAGAAAAAGTCAAAGAACGGGTCATTGAACGGAGTAGACTGGCTGCGGCCGTAACCGCGCGGTGTAGCATAGCTCTTTATGCTGACAACCCCGTTGATGGTGCTCTCGGCGGCATGAGTAAAGTCAGTAGGCGGAGTCACAGCGTTGGACACCGTATATAAAGCTCCGCCACTATTGCGTGCGGGCAATATTTCCGTCAAAACCGAAGATTCACGATTGGCGTCGATTGCATCGACAGCAACGACCGTCAAGGCTGAACTGGCAATAGCCACTCCACAAGCCAATAATGCGATTTTAGTGTAGATATTCATAACATCAAAAGATTGGTATGTTAATTTTTAAATTTTCCACTGTTAAAATTTAACGTTTCCTATTTGACGCAAAAATAATGCTTAGTTTAATCCTATCCTAATAAAATGACGCCACTTAAATCTATTTAATACTAATCAGTCGCTTATTAAGTGAAATTGACAATAAATATGTAAATTACATTTAAATATAGCCCTTTACAGCGTATAAACATCAGCCTACAAGTTAAAAACGGGTCAATAGTCCAGTCCTTCTATAGCCACCTTCAGGCTGTCGACAGGTATCTTTGTCGCGGTGGTGTCAGGGCGTGATGCGTTCTGTTTTTTCTTAAGATGAAGGAAACGCAGCAGATTGTCGAAATCCTTGCGGAACATGACGCCGACGCCTTGAGTGGTAAGAGCCGACTTCACGTAAAATGTCTGGTCGTTATAGCGGTTATAGGCCTTAAGCCTTATATTGCCGCTCTTGTTTAACAGATACTCTATGTCAAAGTCGCCGATAAACGAGTTATTGTTCAATGCCTTGTCGCGATAGCCGAAATTTCCGTTAAACAGCAGCCGGTTGTTGAGCAGGTAGCTTGACAAAGCGAGATCCACCTCCATATCGCTGAAGTCGCCGCGGTCACTGCGTATGTTGGGCGCTATGCTCCAGTTGTCGCTCAACTGGCCGAGCATTGAGCCGAGCTGCGACGATATGGTTGACGACGCTACCGATACAAGCTCGTTGCCCTTAGTCGTGGAACCCATATAGTCGGGCGTGTAGAAGCGGTTCAGCGCAAGCAGATATATGATCTGGCGGTTCATCATATCCTCCGTGCTGACTATACTGCGCACTTTACGGTAAGTGTCCTGCGTAAGCGTAGGAAACTCAAGGTCAAACTTTATGTCGGGCTGGCGCATGTCGCCGTTCACTTTCAGCAGAGCATGCACAGGCACATTTGTACGGTTAAGTTCACGGTCCTGCAGAAACGACTCGTCGAGGTCGCTCAGATTGGCGTTGACCGAGTATATCGCCTGAATGTCGAGTGTGGCGGCCAACGGATCGCCGTGAAAGGCTATCGAGCTTCCGGGTTTTATGGTAAAGTCCTTTATTATTATATCCTGAAGAGTGAAGTTATAACTTCCCTGCGACAGTGTGTATGTGCCGAACATGCGCATATCATCGTCGGCCGACGTGTACTCGATACGCAGATTGCCGTTGCCGCGTGCCTTTATACGGTCGCCTCCTACTGGGTCCATCACAAGTATCATATCGGCGTCCGGATTAGCGTCGACCTGCAGGTTCATTCTGTATAGCGACGATGACGATTCCTCCATGTTAAGACTCGCATAGTGCTCTTTGAGGCGCTTCATAGCCGCAGCACGCGGGTCCTCTACCGACAGCAGAAGGTCACCCTTGATCTCGTCGCGGTCGCGGAAGGTCATGAAGGTATATTCATCGGCAGCCTCCGTGTCAGACAATACGAATGTAAACGTTGACTTCGGAGCCGTCGATATGCTTACGTTCATATCGATAAAACCGGGCACGCCTTTGATATGGGCAAGACCGTTGCAGAATATGCGTCCGTACCAGTCGGGGCTTATGCGTGAATTCACGTCAAAGCACAGAAAATTGCGGGCATCGGTGACATTGAACTCAAACTCCGGCTCCTTGAAGCACTTGTGGGTGACCCACCCGTCAAGACGGGCCTTGTTGCCAAACATGTCCTGCAGTGTCACCGCGCCGAAGTCTATGCGTCCCGGCGTAAGGTGTATTGAATCGGTAGTGGTATAATATGTATTGGTGAAATCCAGTTTTATGCGCAGATCCTCGGCAAATATGTCGCCTGTCATGTCGATGAACTTGAATGTCCCGTACAGCCGGGCATCGCCTGAAGCATATCCGCTTATGTCAGACGTAAACGCCTCCATGTATGGCTTCATGAATTTCACATCAAGACGGTCGGCCTTGAAGCGGAAGTCAAGAGCCTCATCCATCGGGTATATGGCCCCGTCTATATATGTCTTGCGGCCGTTGGGCTGCAATACGGTAGCCGTAATGTCCACTCCTTTGGTAGCATTGTTCCACCCGCTCACAATGTCAGCATCGCCGAGCAAAGCGTAATTATAGCTGAAACGGTCGACATGCAGTCCGGGAGTAAGCAGACGCGGCTCCTTGCCGAAGAGTCCCGATGCGTAGAATTTGCCGGTAGCCACACCTCCGAACATGGCGTTTCCTATATCCAGTATCTCGAATATATAATCAAGATTTATGTCATTAAGACTTATACATATCTCATCATCGGGTTCGGATGAAGCGACACCGTTGATACGTATAAACTGGTCGGGACGTCCTATGTCGATATCATCGACCGATATACGCTCCTTAGTTACCGATACACGTGCCGGATTGACCGTCCACGCGGTGTCATTCATGACTATACGGCTTTCATTGATGTCAACGTCTATGTCAAGATTGCCGTCATTGCGCATAAATGCCGCCGATATGTCTACATTGCCCTTGAACTCCCGCTTGCGGTCTATATTCCAGTCAAACCGGGTATTGACCTTGTCGTCACCGCCGGTAGCCGACAACGCTATCGTGGCCGCTCCCTTTTTAGTAGGATACAATGTTGTGGCAAAAAGCTCCGACGAGTGTTCCTCTCCGTCTACGGTAAGCAACAGCGACGTATTGTCTATGAATTTATTTTTCTGTAAAAGATTTGGCGCATCGACAGTAAGCTGCATGTAATTGTCGGCCTGATTCATGGCAAGTGAAAGAGCCACGGGATGCAGTATCCTTACCGGCGATTTGAAAAATTGCAGCCACCGGTCGGTCGTAGGGTTCTCCTTTATGTCAAGTTTAAAATCAAAAGCCATGTCGTCATATGACGATGCCTGACGCGACTTCTTGGAGGAGACGGAGTATGGTGTCGGATTGAACAGAGCGGGAAATACCTCGGAAAGCATATCCTTCGCAGCCGGAACAATATTCCTGAAACGATAGTTTCCGCTAATCTGAGCGTCAAATATATCGGAATGCAGCAATATGTACTGCGGCACGGTCGACCCTGACGCCATCATGGTCAGATGCTCGAGAGATATGCCGTTGTCAGAGTCGTCGGTGAAGCGCAGACGACTTACTTCAGCCCGTCCGTTCATACTCTCGAAGTCGCTGCCTTTAAGATCGGCCGAGACATCGCAAGCGAGTCTGTAACCGGGATATTTTTCAGTAAGCCGCAGACTGTTAGGGCTAAAATCGCGTATATTCACGTTCAGGCTACATGCATAATCACCTTTGGTAAGGTTTACATTACCCGAGGCCTGTGCTATTATATTCTCATCCTCGATGTCGACGGAGCCTGCATATTCATTGCCGTCAATATCAAGTTTGGCCACTACATTATTGTAATCATAGCCGTTATAATCGGCTCTGTCTATCAAAGCCTCGACATGGCCTGCAAAATTACGGTCTGACAACCTACCGTCGGCATCCACGTGAGCCGTAAGTGTACCGAGCCTGTCATTATCGAGCAAGCGGTTAAGCTCCAGATTCTCGACAACAACCGCAGCCATTATTGCCGCAGGACTTTTTTCAGCCACATCCCTGCCGTAACTTGAATTTATGACAAGGTTACCGATGGAGGTATTCAGAAGTCCGTCATATGCTATTGCCCCCTTTTTCGCAGAAAGCTTGCCCGACAGATGTATGTGCCGCGTATTGGATATGATCTTTGCCGCTTTTTCGGGAAGGGGCTTTGCCGACGATATAAGGGTTGCCAGTGATGACGCATCGGCATCGGCCGACAGCTCCGGCACCGATATGTTCAGGCCTCCGACATCGGGAAGCCCCGCCACTCTACCCGAAAGGGAAACCCTCATGTCGTCCTCATAAGTGGAAGCGGTTATGTTTCTGATATCGATATCCGACAACGGGCCCGCCAGCTCACACGACACATCGACACGGCGGTTCATACCCGCAAGCGCAGGAACAAAGCATGACAAATCGGACGTGGCTATGTGACTGCCGTTGACAAGCTTCAACTCCACAGGCAGATTAAATATGTTGTCGGACAAACCTTGCCAACCGTCATACGCAACGGTCATATCGGCAAATTCAAGAAGCGACGACGGCATCTCAAGACGCAGTCCTTCCACGCTCAACCGCGATGTTGAAGCGCTGAACACTCCTCCGAACGACTCAATTTCAAACCCCGACCGCTCCTTCATTGCCAGACGTTTGACATCTATGATGTAATCGTCATTTTTAATGCGAGGCAACAGTATGTCGGCTTTAAGATCCGTAATCGCGATATGGTTGCGGTCAAAACGGCCGGCGACTTCTGCCTCTGACCTTACATCATAGCTCAGACGGCTGCGACGCACCACTATATTATTGATGCGCAGATCATAATTGACCGGAGGTTTATTCTTGTCTTTGGGCATAAGCCGGTCGATGACAGGCTGTATGTTAAGCGGGGCTTCTGTGCTGTCGCGCCATAATCTCACGTCAAGGCCGATGATTTCAGCATAAGAAAACACAAGCTTACGGTCCACGACCAGCTTCCAGAACATAAATCCGGCACCGAGCCTGTCGGCCGTAACGGCTGTGTCGCCGGGAGCGGTAACTATAGCGACATCGGTCAGCAGCACTTTATTGAACGGGGTCACGTCGACCTTGCCTATGCTGACTTCCGCGCCGAGAAGCGACGTAAGCTCCCGCTCACCGACATCGCGCAACTTTGACTGAACGGCATCAATCGACAATAATATATAGACGGCAACCGGCAATATTATCGCCGCTGCAAGAAGTGTAACGAACAAAGCTCTTAGTATCTTATATATTTTTGTCACGTCGCAATGCCTAAATTCAATGCAAACTTACACAAAAACGGTGGAATATTTTCTTATCGTGCGGAGTTTTTCCTCTATCGGGGAGCAAAATTTCAAAATTTCTGCCTAAGTTTGCATAACAATTTCCACTACTATAGTAATGAGCATAACAATACTTGGAATCGAATCATCGTGCGACGACACTTCGGCCGCCGTAATACGCGACGGCATACTGCTCAGCAACGTCATCGCAAGCCAGAAAGTACACGAAGAATACGGAGGCGTAGTGCCCGAACTTGCATCACGGGCACACCAGCAAAACATAGTGCCCGTGGTCGACACCGCTCTGAAGCGCGCCGGCGTCGACAAGCATCAATTGTCGGCCATAGCGTTTACCCGCGGCCCCGGACTGTTGGGCTCGCTGCTCGTGGGCACATCGTTCGCCAAAGGGCTGTCGCTTGGATTAGGCGTACCCATCATAGACGTCAACCATCTACACGGCCATGTATTGTCGCACTACATAAAGCGCACCGAAGAGGACACTGTGCCGGAGTTTCCCTATATATGTCTGCTTATATCAGGCGGCAACTCACAGATAATCTTGGTAAAAAGCCCGAGTGACATGGAAGTTCTCGGACAGACAATAGACGATGCAGCCGGTGAGGCCTTTGACAAGTGTGCCAAAGTCATGGGACTCCCCTATCCCGGCGGTCCGCATATTGACCGTCTGGCCGCGGAGGGCGACTGCCATAAATTCAGCTTCGCGCGTCCGCGTATATCAGGTTTCGATTACAGCTTCAGCGGCCTTAAGACATCATTTTTATATACCTTACGCGACAATATAAAGGCTGACCCCAAGTTTATCGAGCACAACAAAGCGGACCTTGCGGCATCGCTTCAGCACACCATAATAACAATATTGCTCGACAAACTCAGCAAGGCCGTTGAACATACGGGAGTCAAAACCGTTGCTATAGGTGGAGGCGTGTCGGCCAACTCTGGAGTGAGAGCCGCCATAGCCGACTATTGTATGAAACAGAGTCTCAAGGCATTCATACCCGAGCGCTCGTTTACTACCGACAATGCCGCCATGGTTGCCATAGCGGGATATTTCAAATATCTTGACAACAGTTTCTGCGACTACGACGCCGCTCCATACGCAAGAGTTACCGTATAATAAAAGCATATACATTAATATAATGAACGTATCCGTTATTGCCATAGGCGACGAGCTTCTAATAGGGCAGGTCATCGACACCAACTCTGGCGACATTGCCCACCGTCTGAATCCGTTTGGATGGAACGTAAACGACGTACAGATTGTAGCTGACGATGCCGACAGTATAAAGACAGCTATCGACCGGGCTTTTCAGTCAAGCGACGTAGTCATTACCACCGGCGGCCTCGGACCGACCAAAGACGACATAACCAAAGCCACACTATGCTCATACTTCGGCGGCGAACTCAAAGAGGACTCCGACGTACTTGACAATGTAAAAAGAGTCATTGAGCAGCGGGGCCTCAAACTGAATGACCTTACTGCCCGGCAGGCACTTGTGCCGACCTCGGCACGCATAATACAGAACACCGTAGGCACAGCCCCGATAATGTGGTTTGAGCGTGACGGCAAAGTATTGGTCGCCATGCCCGGAGTACCGTTTGAAACCCGTGAAATGCTTGACGCTGCGGTTGTGCCGCAACTTGTTGAACGCTTCAAGTCAGATCTTGACTACGAGCACCGCTCCGTGCTTGTCATAGGTTACAGCGAGTCATTGCTCGCCATGAAAATCGCCGACTGGGAAAACGCCCTACCGCCGTATCTTCATCTGGCTTACCTGCCTAAACCGGGACTGGTAAGACTACGTATCGACGGCACCCACAAAGACAAGACATTCCTCATCACCGAAATAAACCGTTACCACATAGAGCTGTGTCGGCTTCTCGGGGCCAACGTGTTGTGCGATCAGGACTTACCCGTGGAGGAGATACTTCAGGACGAATTGAAACTGCACGGCCTCACCCTGTCTACGGCCGAGAGCTGCACCGGTGGCAACATATCGCATCTTATAACCTCTGTGCCGGGAAGCTCCGAAGTATTCAACGGCAGCATTGTATCGTATAGCAATCAAGCCAAAATGCGTCTGCTGAACGTAGCATCGGAAACTCTTGAAAAATATGGTGCTGTCAGCACACAGGTTGTCGAGGAGATGGTGGAAGGGGCATGCATGGCACTTGATACCGACTGTGCCATAGCCACATCAGGCATAGCCGGTCCCGGCGGAGGCACCGACGCAAAACCTGTAGGCACAGTATGTATAGGCATAAAGACACCGGCCGGCACATTCAGCTATTCGCACCACTTCCCCGGCAATCGCCAGCGTGTCATAGTAAGAGCATCAATGACCGCACTGATACTGGCCATAGAGAAAATAAGGGAGCTCCCGATACACATAAAGTAATTATACACGACAAAAAAATGAATGTATAATTTGCATAGATAAAATATTGGTTGTAACTTTGCACTCGCTAACCGCAAGATATGGTTCCTTGGCCGAGTGGTTAGGCACCGGTCTGCAAAACCGTTTACAGCAGTTCGATTCTGCTAGGAACCTCAAAAAAGTCTGTGTCAGTTGACACAGACTTTTTTTATTAGGCCAATTGCAGCAGAGTGCTGGGGGCGCCGGAGTACGGGTCAGCTGCAAAAGTCGGTTGAACTGTTAAAATATAACGGATTGGTAGGAGCGCCAGTAGTACGGCGCCCGCATATCCGGATGGCCATACAAGATGCCATACGGGGCGCAGCCAGACACCGTGGTACCGTCTTCCATACCAATCTGTATTCTAATCTTTTACAGAACGAACTGAAAAACGCCGGTACAGCGAGAGCCTGTAAAGGCTCATGCCCGACGGTAGCCGGGGACAAGCCGGCCTTCGATCGGCGCAGTCTCCGGTATGCAGTATCCCGTCATTGATGAGTCTGCAAAGACTCACGCCTGATTGCAATAAGCACGAGTCTTGTCAGACTCGATCTGTCTGATGACAACCTCCCGTTCCGGACACTTCGTGCCCGGCTACCATTTGGCGAGAGCCTTTACAGGCTCGCATGTTGAACGGGCATCGCTTACCGACCACATTCCTTATGACCATCCGGATATGCGGAAGCCGTGGTACCGACATCCCTACCAACATTAAACCGTATTTTACTTTATCGCTTCACCTTTCACGCGGTCTACAGGCGGAATTGCCGCGCTGTATTTCTTTCGGTAATTAGATGGCGACATACCATAATTGCGAGAGAATAAACGATGGAAATATGGTACGCTTGTAAAACCGCAGTCATATGCTATATCACATGCCGGGTCAGTCGTTGAGGTGAGCAATAGCGCGGCTTTTTCGAGCCTTAGAGAATTTATGTATTCAGTGAATGTTTGCCCGGTGTGTTTTTTGACGAATTTACACAAAGCCGATTTGTTCATGTCCATATAGGTGGCAGTGTCTTCCAATGTGATTTTTCCATAGAATTTACATTTACAGTATATGCGGAATCTATCCAGACTTTTTATGGACCGCTTCGACAGTCTGCCGCCAATTTCTTCCGCTTCGGCATTATCGGCAATAAAAATGAGTAATTGGGCTCAAGCCGAATATCCTATATGCCGTTTTTGTGCGCAGACTGTCAAAAGCCGGTCTGGTGATATTTGTCGTTTTAGCGGCGTTCTTCACGATAGACATCAGCTTTAACATCGATGCGTTCGGTCTGTTAGCCGACCGTGAAGCCGAATCATATACAATGATTGGCGGCTTCGGCCTTACTCCACAGCAGATTTATATCGGCATGGGACGACTTTTATTCCCATTTTTCGGCGGCTTGCTGCTCTATCGTCTCGGCATAAGGATATGCCTGAAAAAATATGGATTCTTATGGTGCTCGCTGGCCATTGCCGTAATACTCGTATGGCCGCATATAGGCGGTGATACGCCAAACGCGTTAAACGGCGCATACTGCGCGCTTGCCATCATACTGCTGTTTCCGATGATTGTAAGTGCCGGAGCAGGCAGTCCGCTTGAAGGGAAGAATACTATTAAGGCCTGTAAATTTCTCGGAGCCATTTCATTTCCTCTTTACATTACTCACTACCCGATGATTTATGTTCAGATGAAATGGGCGGCGGAGCATGCCGACGCACCTCTATGCACCCACATCTGGGTTGCGGTCTGGATTTTTATCGCTTCAATAGCTGTGGCATACGCCTGCCTCAAGGTCTATGACGAACCTGTACGCGAATGGCTTAAAAAGCACTGGCTGTATAACCGTCGTTGAAAACCCGGATGCCCGTAGCCATTCAGCCGGCGAGCCTGTAAAAGGCTCCCTACATACAGGAGCCTTACTTCAGCCAAGTGTTGAAGAATTCAGCAATCTGATTGAACGGTATTTTATCAAGATTATCGTACAAGTCACAGTGATTTGCATCGGCTACTACCAGCATCTCTTTGTTGTCGCCGTGCAATTTTTTGAAAGCGGTCTCGCCAAAATAGAGTGAGTGGGCGTTTTCTCCATGAACTATCATCACGGCATTGCGAATCTCACCGGCACGATCGAGCAGAGTGAAATTGATGAACGGAAGTGCCGAAGTAATATTCCAACCATCGGTCGAATTGCCGCTACGAGGATGGAAACCTCTCGGAGTCTTGTAATAGGCATGATAATCCTTTATAAACTGCGGTGCATCAGCAGGCAGCGGGTCCACCACACCGCCGGCGCGCTTATACGAACCATTGCGATAATCGGCCGTGCGCTGCGTACACAACGCTTCCTTAGCTTTGTATCGGGCATCGGCATTATCATCGACATCGTTATACCCGTTTGCAGTCACCCGGCACATGTCGTACATAGTGGAGGCTACCGTAGCTTTTATTCTGGTATCATTGGCGGCGGCGCTTATAGCCAATCCACCCCACCCGCATATGCCGAGTATACCGATACGTTCAGGATCCACATAAGGTTGAACGGAAAGGAAATCAACCGCAGCCGAAAAATCCTCGGTGTTGATGTCAGGTGAAGCCACACGGCGGGGCATGCCTCCGCTTTCACCGGTAAAAGACGGGTCAAAGGCTATTGTGAGAAACCCGCGTTCGGCAAGCTGCTGTGCGTAAAGGCCGCTCGACTGCTCCTTGACAGCGCCGAAAGGTCCGCTGACAGCGATTGCCGGCAGGCTGCCGCAGCTTTCTTCAGGCATGTACATGTCTGCGGCAAGAGTAATGCCGTAACGATTTACAAATGTCACCTTACGATGCCGTACCTTGTCACTTTTCGGAAAGGTCTTGTCCCATTCCTGTGTCAGGTCAAGCTGTTCAGCCGGAGCCAATGATGTGTTTGAATTGTTCATGTTCTGAGAATTTATGTCAATCGTAAAAACAGCAATTAATGTCAAGAATAACGCTCTCATTGTATGATGGTCAAAATATTACGCTACAAAATTATGGCGTAAACACCACTTGTTCTTACCTTGATTGCTGTATAACCTACCATATTTGAATATTATGATAGAAACTTGCGATTTAATGACTAAATTTGACGCATGGAAACAAATCATACTATAAACCTCGATTCTATCGACGCATACAACAAACTGTTCGGACTGACGACTCTTCATCCGCTTGTAACTGTAGTCGACCTTAAAAAAGCGACAAAACGTATTGGCCGCATAAGGATGAATTACGGAGTGTACGCTTTATTTCTAAAAAACGGCATAAACTGTACCATAAAGTATGGCCGGGAATATTATGACTACCAAGAAGGCACAATAGTGAGTTTTGCGCCGGGACAGATAATCGATGTTGACAGCACTAACGAACCAATGGCCCCCGACGTTGTAGGGCTGATGTTTCATCCCGATCTGATATGCGGCACTCCCCTCGCGTCAAAAATAAACAGTTTCGGATTTTTCAACTACTCACAGCACGAGGCCTTGCATCTGTCTGACTCCGAAAGAAAAATGTTTTTAGATTGTCTTGACAATATAAATGCCGAGCTTGAACATCCGGTTGACAAACATTCCGCCGACCTGATTTCGGCCAATATACAGCTCCTTCTCGAATACCTGAGCCGGTTTTATGACCGCCAGTTCATTACGCGCCATAAGGTAAATTCATCGGTTGTAGCCGCATTTGAAAAAGAGCTGTCTGCGGTTTATTCAGCCGGCGCGACCTTGAGCGAAGTACCGAAAGTTGCGTATTTTGCAGAAAAGGCCAACCTGTCGCCCGGGTACTTCGGCGACCTTATAAAACGCGAGACAGGCAACTCACCACAGGAAATCATAACTCTTCATCTTATCAATGAAGCCAAACGCCGTCTGGCATCTACCGATACTGACATCAGTGTCATAGCATATGACCTCGGCTTTCAGTACCCGCAACACTTCACCCGCCTGTTCAAACGGGTCACCGGCAAAAGTCCAAGCACATTCCGAAATGAATTTTATCCAGACAAGGCTTGACCGGGTCAAATGTATCAACCTCATTCTTATCATCTTGCTGCCTTTGGGCCTGCCGGAAAAAATTTCGCCGGGTACCACATTCAATCGTTAAAATCTTAAAATAAACACCTAACGGAATAGCAA
>LUJO01000002.1 GCA_001689405.1 Candidatus Homeothermus arabinoxylanisolvens
AGCCAACAAAAAAAGGAGGTGGAGAACATAAAGGACAAAGAGTATTTGACCGTTTCGGAGGCTGCCCAATTATTAGGCTTTACACGAGATGGTGTATATAAGCTGATATATCGAGGTCTCTTAAAAGCACATCGGATAACGAGTCATTGGACAGTAATATATCGTAAGGATATAGATGAGATGATTACGGCTCGACCGATTGACCCTTCAGGCATTTCCAAGAAAGATAGAGAACCAATCACCGAGTTTTACACGACCAAGGAAGTGCTGGAGAAATTCTCCATCAGCAATTCATGGCTTTTCAAAGCCGCCAAACAGCAGAACATTCCCAAAGTCACCCAGCATGGTAAAACCTACTGGAGCAAGAAACACTGCGACATGATATTCGGCAAGAAGGACATTTCAGTTGAAGAAATAACAGAATGGTATTCTGTCGCTGAAATTCAGGAGAAATACATGATGACCTTACCGGCTATCTACTCCTTCGTGTCAAAAATAGGGATTCCAAAGAAGAAAGAAGGCAAGGAGGTAAGATATTCCAAGAGACACTTCGATGCGGCCAAAGGCACGGCAGAGCCTGTGGAATCCGAATGGTACAGTATTGCGGAGGCTACCGAGAAATTCAATATGACCCGGGACCAACTTTACCACTACATCAAGACCTACAAGGTCAAGAAAAAAATGGTCGGCAAATACTGCTATCTCGCAAAAGAAGAAGTAGATGCCTTGTTTGAGAACATCTTTACCCCACCTTCAATCTAATCCGGTTGAAAGTTTTCCAAAAGTTGTACCCCAACAACCTACCAACCGGGAAATAACTCCACATCTTTGCAAAAAAACGAAAAACTATGGCTACATGCGCTAAGGTATATCTGCGGCAGAAACCTATAACAAAAGGCCGCCTGTCTCTGTATCTCGATTACTGGCCCGCAGTCCGTAATCCGCATACAGGGCGTCTGTCCCGTCGGGAATTTCTCGGCTTCTATATCTATGCCGAACCGAAGAATGATATCGAGAGGGATTATAATGAAGCTATGCTCACCCAAGGCGAACTTATCCGTTGCCGTCGTCAGGAGCAGGTAATCAACAAACAGTTCGGCTTCATGGACCGACATCAGGAGAAGGCGGACTTCCTTGCCTACTTCAAAAAGATGAGCAAAGGCAAACCTCAGAAATGGGATATTGTTTATCGACACTTCGAGATCTTTGTCAAAGGGAAATGCCTTTTTGAAGAGGTCACTGTTGAACTATGCACTAAATTCCGTGAATATCTTCTGACCGCCCACAATCTACGACTGACACATCGAAAACTCTCCCAGAACTCTATCGCCGGTTACTTCTCGACTTTCAGAGGTTTATTGAAAGTCGCGTACAGGGATAAGCTTCTGAAAGAAAACATCAACGACTATCTGGACAAGATAGAATGGGAAGACGTTCAGAAAGAGTATCTTACTCAGGACGAACTCATTATACTTGCCGATACACCATGTAAAATCGATGTATTGAAACGGGCTTCCCTATTCTCATGTCTCACCGGGCTTCGTATCAGCGATATAGAGAACCTGACATGGAACAATATCCGTATTGCTCCCGATAAAGGCCCATGCGTCAGAATCAGAACCCAGAAGACATCCACTGAAGCCATTCTCCCTATAAGCTACGAGGCTCTTGGACTTTGCGGTGAACGAAGTGAAGGAAAGGTCTTTAAGGGTCTTACGCGTTCAATGATCAATGTCCCTCTCAAGCACTGGATAGAGGCTTCCGGCATTAAGAAGCATATCACCTTCCATTGCTTCCGCCATACCTACGCCACCCTTCAGATTGCCGCAGGTACTGACATTTATACGGTCTCGAAGATGCTTACTCACAAATCAGTAACAACCACCCAGATTTACGCTGATCTCGTATCTTCCAAAAAGCGGGAAACAGTCGATAAGATTAAGCTCAAATAGCCCCTTATTTGTACCTCTGATTGAAAGGATACCCTTCTGGGTGTCCTTTTCTGCGTTAAATATGCCTAATACATCTCGGCATATGTAAATATCAAAACTTGGGAGATTTCAGTTCAAGGGAACTTCATTCAGTGACACAATCTATTTTTCGTTTTTTGCTCATCGCCTGTTTCCATTTAACCGAAAAGAATGGCAATATAAATACTGACGCACTTTATAATAAATCATAACCTTGATTTTCAGGGTATTTCTCATGCGTTATTCTATTAGAAAATAACAAACTTATTGAAAAAAATTACATATCGCCAAGATGAAAGCCCCTTATAAATCCCCTTGGACAAGAGCATATCTCACCGTTGTAACTATGTGTGCACTCGGCATCGGTGTCTCCGATTATACACGAATGATAACGGAAAACTCAGATATTTTCCTTGCAGTCTTTCATACGGTTTTTGTATTATCTCTTGTATGCGGCACCGGATATCTGGTTTATCTCATATCCGCCTACTATATAATTCCTAAATTATCCGATTCTCGTAATTCAAACGAATCCTGCGGACTGGAAGGCAGGAGGTTTGAGACAGCTATTTTCACAACAACTGATTCTAATAAAGAATCCGGCATCATGAATGACATCCTCTCGTATTCATCCCTTACTTTCGAGAGACATTTGTCTGAGAATCAGATTCAGGTTTTGTGCAACAACATTCAGCAGCTTGCCAAAGGCAAAGATGTGTCGGATGATATTGCCGTAAAATTGGATGGCGTTACCTCCAATGACTTGTATCATTTCGGCTGGAATATCGGGAAACGTCTCAAAAAATCCAATATACAGATAGCCTGGTTCCTTAAAGCCACCTTCAAGTTAATGTTCTCAGATGTCGCCGTTGACACCATCCAGACGAAACTGGCTATCAAAGAAGGGACTTTCACTCTCAAACTCATACCGCTTGACCAACCCCTCATACCTCATGTGTTCCCGGCTTCCGGCTTCAAAATAAACAGTAATTCCAACCGCAATCAAGTCTGAAAATATAATAGAATATGGAGAATACACCCTCATTCGATACTATGCCCAAAATGCTCGCTGAATTGATGGTACAGATTACCTATCTGAGCAAGGAACTCTCTAGTGTTTCAAAAAGACTCCAAAGTCAGTCAAAGACTTCTCAGTCTGAAGGTTTTATAGATCTTGACACAGCCTGCGAAGTAGTACATCTAAAAAAGCCGACTATCTACAAGCTGGCTCAGAAAGGTCTCATCCCCCATTATAAACCGGCCAAAGAATTATTGTTCCGACGGTCTGAACTCATTAAATGGGTAGAAGACAGCCGACGTATTAGCAAAATGAGTCTGGAAGAAATAACCCGGATGATGACAGGCTCAGTAAAACGAAAGCCTAAGAGATGGGATGACTGAAAACCATTCTTACCGCCTCTCACGGGTCTCAGGGTTTCTCTGAGGCCTTTTTTATGTCCTTACATCTGACCCTGCATTTGGGTCTGCATTTCATTCCGCATTTGACTTTGCAAGCGGAACCACTTTTAAGATGACAAAGCAGATTGGCATGGTCTTCACATATGGCTTGTCAGTTGCATCGCCTGTTATAACAGCGTTGGATGTAGTTGCTCTCGCCATCAAAGTAGCCGAAGACCACCTCTTAATCCTGATGGTGGCAACCTATTGACTTCTTGTTTTAGGATGCGCCTGCGTCTGGCGAATTGTATGACTTCTTAATCTCGAATGACACGATTTTACTGCCGGTATCCGTGTCCTCTTTTGATTGCTGGTCCGGTTGTGCTTCGCCATTGAGTACGGTCGATTGATTTTCCCTTTCCTCCATTGAAGTTGAAGAAGTGATTGCGCTCTCATGACGGCATGGTCAGGCAGCTTATATAAAGATGCTGGCTCTCTGATGGTGTATCGGCGTATCTGAGACTGTCTGCGAACCAGAGAGCAGGTGTCCCGATTTATTTCCATGTCCAATTATCCGGGCGAAGCAAGAGCCAATCATTTTACTGCGCAAAGGTTGTATGCTGCGACATCGTGATGATGTCCTGTGGCCGCTACCGGACGGTCGCTCTGCCAATGAACGGGTGAAAAATCTTCCTTCCCATAGGTTCGTGCCTCTCTTATGGAAAGAGTATTGTTTCACTCAACCCTTGGCTGCCACTGAAGCCGCACACCCTGAAATGCACATAAAATTAATTTACTCACTTCTAAAAATTTTCAGACATGAAGAAAATCAGCAACACCTTCGAACTCTCCGGCTTCATCGCAAACGATGCCCAGATCCGCAACTTCGACACCGCATCGGTAGCCCGCTTCGCCATCTCGGTAAGCCGCGCCGAAAAGAACCAGGCCGGTGAGACATCATTCAAGTCTGCCCTCATCAACATCGAGGCATGGCGCAAGAACGAGAACCTCGACTCCTTCGACCGCCTTAAGAAAGGCGAGCACATCACCGTGACCGGCTACTTCAAGCCAGAGGAATGGACGGGTACCGACGGCAAGAAAAACCAGCGTGTCGTTCTCGTGGCAATGAAGTTCCACCGTACTCCCGAAGTGGAGGAACAGCCGGAGACTTCCGCCAAGAAATCATCCAAGAAGTCGAAGAAAGCCGCCTGAAACACTCCTTCCTCATAAGATTTGCGGTCTCCGGACCGCTTTTCTTTTGCTTATTACAATAACCCGTTGTATCATTTTTTAGCCTTTATAAAACATTCCCGGAATCCATCCGTAAAGGAGTTGCGTGATTTAATGACGGCAAAGTTAAGGACACCTATGGATATGTCAAGGCCCAATGGCACCGTGCCACGGCATCACCAGTGTTGCTGTGGCAGCCTTGTCTTAATCCTTCCCGGTATCCTTTCGGACGCCTCCAAAATTTCACGGCAACCCTCCCGGAAATGAATATAATTAATATGAGGGAGATAACAAACCACAAACAAACAGACATGACCACAACAGAGATTACCTATCGAAACGAGACCTACATTTGCCGTGTGCTTCCAAGCAATGAAGGGATGCCACTGATTATCGCTGGAATAAAGCTGCTCGACGCACTAATGCCATATCCAATCACCGACAGCTGCGATGGTTTTGCAGACAAAGAGGCAGAGGAGATTGATGAGGATATTTTCTTCTATACAGATGAAGGCGATTTAAAACTTGAGGACAAAGAACTGACAGAGTTGATGAGGAAAGAAAATCCTGAATGGTTCTAACAACAAACAATAGTAAGCATGACACGCAGAGAAGAAATAGAAGACGCAGCTAAAGGTCTTTTCAAGGACAGCGAATATCCTGTGCCAAATATGTACAGCTTTATAAAAGGTGCCGAATGGGCTGACAAGAACCCATCCCCACAATGGCATAAATTCGCAAATTCCGATTGCAAACCGGAAAAGGGACAGGTAATAATCATTGCGACAATAGACATGGAGTTCAAGGTAGCTTCCTATGAGTTAGCCCGCTACGACCCGATGTCTCATTGCCATATTAAGGATGATAATGTCCGTTGGCTGGCGGTTCCGGAATTATAAATCACATCATATGGCATGACGGTGTGCATACTGCCATGCCATTTTGTTTTTTTATGACACATACCTCTTATAGTGTCCTTGTCCCAGTGCCCTTTATATCATCTAAAATAACTTTTTACAGCCACTCCCCCGGCATACACGCGGATTACTGTGGGCGATAGTCTGTCATGGCTGTCGCCCAGAAAGACACCCGACAGTCAAAGCGGATTGCTGAAGAATGTCGCCCTGACTCGCTTGCAGGAAAGCATAGGTTACGCTACTCTCCACTTATGCTTATCCATACAAGCTCCCTTGAACGACAATCTTCCTTATATCCATCCTGTAATCCGCACTGATATGCCTTCCCGCCCCTTCTTCCCTTTCTATTCTGAGTCAACCTATTCCATACTGCATCAGGGTGTTCAATTATAATTACGGAGACCTTTTATATATATGAGTTTTTTTCAAGTACCATCCGCAAGGAAGCCTTCGATTTTTATGTCGGCGAAGTTAAGGCCGCTCGTGGATATGCCAAGGCCCGGCGGCAGCGTGACGGGGCTTCGCCCTGTCAGCCTTGTCTCAATCCACCGTTTCACGTCCTTTACGGTTTGCCGAAAAAATTGATCAGCCCCTTACGGAAACGGACTTGTTGAAGTAAGGGAGATAAAATCAATCACTTCAAATACAAAATATATCATCAACCTTTTAGCATTAACGAAAATGGAAGCTAACAACACCAACCAAAATGCCGGTAACGGCAAGGAGAACGTCTTTAACTCAACAGTAGTACGAGGGTACGTGGCAACCGAACCGAAAATCACCGCATGCTCTGAATCCAGTGTCATGCGCTTCGCCCTTGCCGTAGGCAACCGTGTGACCAATAAGGAGACAGGAGAGGTGACACGACAATCCTCATTGATTACAGTTGAGAAATGGGCGAAAAATACCGACCTCTCATCTTTCGACGCCATAAAGAAAGGCATACTTGTAGAGGTCAGAGGACAACTGAAGCCTAACGAGTGGAAGAACGCCGAAGGTGCCACCCGACACCGTATCATAATCGGGGCACGCAGCGTTAATCCCGTGGTAATGACGGAACAGCAACCCGAAGCAGCCGCATCCTAACCCGAAGTCCGACCATGCCCGAGGCTCATACTCCGAGCCTCGGGTCAAACCAGACTGCGACATGAAAGATTCTGAGGAAAATGTAATCGGGTGCTTCTGCACTCTGCTTGACAGTTGGCGAGACCATGACTGCGGAGAAATCGTTGAGGATTCCGGGAACCAGTATGTAGTGCTACTGACATCAGGACAACAAATTACCCTGAGCCATGATGATGTGGTAATCTGCGACTGACTAAAACTATAATCGGCAATCCGACCTTAATGCGCCGGATTGCTGTTTTTTAACGGGGCAAGATTCCTGTTATACTTTCTGTTTCCCTCCTTTTTAATTATGTAAGTGCCGTACTTTTGTAATAAATAAAGGGATGCCAGTTGTAAAATTTTCCGATGGTCCGGGAGGACTGCCGGTGATTCTGCGGCAAAGTTGGAGGCCGGGGCAAATGTCAAATTGGGACCCGGGGTCACGGCTTCGCCGTGAATTTGCCTCATTGTCCCTTGCGCCTCCTCTGTAATGCCTGAAATCTTAAGACAGCCCTCCGGCGGACCAAACGGATCTAACGTGAGGGATATAAAAATGAACCTATATGAAAGTGATATGTACCCAATGCGGAGGAATGAACGTAGCTTGTGAGGCTATGATTAATCCCAATGACAAGACTTTCCGTAATTATACGGATGAAGCATTTCTTTACGGATGGTGTGAGGACTGCGGTAACGGAGTTGTCCTCTCCGATGTCGATGAAGTGAAAACGGACATAGATAACCTCTATGCTGATTATCGTGCCGAACATGATATAGAACCTCTTTATTCTCAATGTGAAATCGTATGGAGAAAGGACGATGATTATTATGCCTCTCCCAAACCGGCGACCATAAAACTATCTTCCTACATTGACGATATTGCTGATGAAAAAATATTCTTCTATTGCAACGGCATAGAGGCACTCAAATCACTTGCTGAATTTGGCACAGAGGATTTTGTCATTACAGACTGCATCAACTTAACAAGAGAACTGAAATAACAACAATAAACATCAAAATCATGCACTCTTCTGTATTTCAAATAACAACCGAGAAGATTAAAGAAGGAGGATTACTTGACGAAAACACCTTGCATCAGGGAGACTGTTCGGGACTTGACTACTGTTCTAATATTGACGATGAAGAACGCAGGGAACGTATAGAAGACCTCGTGGACAGGATACTGCCCGAAGGAATGTTCACGCTCATTGATGACAATACAATCCGTTACAACGGAGGGGTGGAAATATGGCAGGAGGAATGGGTCAAGCGGATAAAAGAAAAATGCTCGTTTGTAACTGCAAACAATATACAAGAATGGAGAACGCTTTATTATCTAAAGGAAGCGATAGAAAATCCGCTTGATACAGGAAGCAGGTTCTATGACGACGACTGCGGATATTCTTCCTTTTCAGAGGAATCGGGAGAGTTCATGAAAAGTCTGAATGACCTTGAGGCAGGGACTCTGCTCTATATAGGCGGTGTCGTTGACTATCATTATTAAGCGATGAATTGGATAGTTTATCCGGCATGACGGACAGGCGGGGCTTTGCCCTGCCTGTCCATATGGAGATAGCACAATTATCCACTGGCTTATCCTTTTTACATCAAGGAGTTCTCCTTGACAGGAATCCGCTTCCCTCTTATAATCCACGCTACATCCAATTTTATATTCCAACGCCAAGACCATTATAGACCAGTCATTTAAATCCATCACCTATCTTCTTATAGTTTTACATCATTGCCGGCAACCTCAGGGACACACGATGCAAACAGGCACGCCGACACCCGATATTCAGTTCTAGTCCGGGCATCCTCCGGCTCAAGGCAAGCGTGTACGGCAGAGTACGTCATTCTTTCACACACTGCCTATCTCTGACTTCCACGGTTCGCCCTTCACCCCGACTTCCCCTTCACTCAGGGCTGCATGCCTACATAGCAGGTGGTTCTGCGACTTCCACCGCTACCTTTTATAAACTGCCTTTTATATGACTATTCTCCATTTTTAGGAGAATTTTTCTGTCTGGAACCGCCTCTGCCGGTGGTTATCGGCGCGAAGTTCAGCATCCGGGCTTATAAGCCAAGGTTACACGGAGTTTCTGCGAGATTTTACCGCGTTGGCTGTAAAATCCCGCAAAAAACCTTGTCCATAAAGCCTCTTGGATGCCCCTGTGTTGCGCAGATAACCACCTTGCGGACGGCTCCTGAAGGAGCAACAAAGTGAGGGAAGAAATAAATCAGATATATGGCATACAACAAACAAAAATCATTTGAGGATAATGTAAATGCGATAGAAACCGCACTGACCGTCCTCTCGCAGAAGCGAAAGGCAACCGGAACGGAGAAAGAAACATTATCGCTCTATTCGGGCTTCGGAGGTATCAAAGACGTGCTGAACATCGGCACTGAAAAGCCATTCCCTCAGAACATGGCGGAACCGACGAAACGCCTGTTGACCGTCCTCGGCAATTTTTCAGCCGACAAACCCGGATGGGGTGAAACAGCCATTGACAGTATCAAGACATCGGTACTGACCGCATTTTACACCCCGGCATTTATAATAAACGCAGTGGCACGGCAGATACAGACCACGTTCAAGACACACGGTATTAAAATGCGCACGTTCCTTGAACCGAGCGCAGGCACCGGCGGCTTCCTGCCAGTCGCCATGGACGGCACCAAGTCATACGCATTTGAAAAGGACACACTGACAGGCATAATCCTATCTCTGCTTAACGACGATGCCGAAACCTATACGGCAGGTTTTGAGAGCATCGGGGAACAAAGGCTTGAGCATACATCTTTTGACGTAATAGCCTCAAACATACCATTCGGCAATTTCCGTGTGTTTGACGCAGACCTGTGGAAGAAAGGCGGCATATATGAACAGTCAACCAAGACCATACACAACTACTTTTTCGTAAAGGCAATGGAACTGCTCAACGAGGGAGGACTACTTGCTTTCGTTACATCGAGGGGCATAGCCGACACTCCCGGCAACAAGTTCGTGCGCGAGTATCTTGTGAACAACGCCAACCTCATAAGCGCAGTCCGTCTCCCCGACAAC
Source organism: Candidatus Homeothermus arabinoxylanisolvens (assembly GCA_001689405.1). GTDB lineage: Bacteria > Bacteroidota > Bacteroidia > Bacteroidales > Muribaculaceae > Muribaculum > Muribaculum arabinoxylanisolvens. The sequence continues at coordinate 9,690 of LUJO01000002.1, forward strand.
ATCTTCATGCAGACAGGCGGTATCGAGGTCGGGAGCGACCTGCTCATATTCCAAAAGGACACAGCCAAATCCGGCCCTACAGCAAGGGAGGCTATGTTTCTCCAGACCTCAAAGGAAAAGCACGGCAAGGAAAATACAGAACCCTCAAACCGTCTTTTCACCATGCCGAAAACAACATTGTCAACCGACAGCCGCATTGTGATAAACCAATACGGCAAGCTGACACGCAGGTATTCATGGTCGGGCGGCGAGGCTTCAATGGCTGACTATCTCGCAGCCATACTGAAATATGATTTTGACCGCAATTACAGGCCAATCCTTTTCTCCAATCCGGGAATTGGCAGACAGTCGCAGATGTCGCTTTTCGGAGATTTGGATATTCCTGCAACAAAAGGACGGCGAGTTTACACCGGGGAAATGCCCGAATGGTTCAAAGAGGGCGCACTGGTAGTGTTCGAGGGTCAGGTTGGAACGCTTGAATACCGCAAGTCAAGCCATTATGAAGAGATTGCAGTCGATTTCGTTCCTGTTGACAACGGAAACGTGAACATCGAGAGAGCAAACGACTATATGCCGTTAAGAAGTGTCTATTTTGAACTTTCCAACAAGGAGAGGGAGGAAAAGACCGAGCGACCGGAATTAAGGGAGCGACTTAACAGCCTTTATGACGCTTTCACAGCCAAATGGGGCTTCTTCCATGATAACGACAACAAGGAATTTATCTCTCTTGACAGTCTCGGAAACGAGGTGCTGACACTTGAAATGGCTGTCGGCAGGGAGATTTACAAATCCGACATCATGCGTGAGCCGGTGGCTTTCAAAAAGACCGACACATCGGTGAGGCTTCTCCCCATGGAAGCTCTCGCAAGTTCGCTGAACTATCACGGTCGGGTCAATATCGACTATATGTGCAAGACCGCAGCAATGACCGAGGACGAAATAACAGAAGCACTCAAGAACGAGATTTTCTACAACCCGGTTACTGACCGTTGGGAGCATAAAGGCCGTTTCATAGGCGGCGACATCGTTACCAAACTGCGTGATGTTTCCGAACTGCTTCCGCTCCTTGACGAGCGCAAGAGGGCTTTTGCCGAAATTTCCGCAAAGGCACTTTCCGATGCCTTGCCCGAACCTGTGCCGTATGAGGAACTTGACATAAACATGGGCGAAAGGTGGATTAACCCGAAAATCTATGCCGACTTTGCGACACATCTTTTCGGTGTTGATGCCGAGCTGATGTACTTCGATATAAACGACACCTATGTACTACGGCTCAAAGGATATTCGCCTGTCGCCTACAATACTTATTCCGTAAGGAACTGCAACGGCGAGGATATGTTTGTCCATGCCCTGCATGACACCGTACCCGAATTTACAAAGGATGTCTATGTCAACGGTGAAAAGACCCGTGTAGCCGATGAAGAAGCCATACAGGAAGCGGCGACTAAAATTCAGGAGATACGCTCCATGTTCCGTGACTGGCTCGACCGCCAGCCCCTGTCTGTCCGTGACCGGCTTGTAGCCGAATACAACAGCCGTTTTAATTGCTATGTCCGCCCGTCCTATGACGGCTCGGCGCAGACTTTCCCCGGCCTCACATTGGAACATTTTCCATACGACAGCCTCTATCCCTCCCAAAAGGACGCCGTGTGGATGATAAAGCAGAACAACGGAGGCATCTGCTGGCACGAGGTGGGAGCAGGAAAGACAATGATAATGTGTATCGCCGCATACGAAATGAAGCGTATCGGCATCGTCAACAAGCCTATGATTATCGGACTCAAGTCCAACGTGCATGAGATAGCCGACACTTTCCGCAAGGCATATCCCATGGCTAAGATACTCTATCCGGGACGAGAGGATTTCACCCCTGCCAACCGCAAGGAGATTTTCTCGCAGATAAAGAACAACAACTGGGATTGCGTGATACTGACCCATGACCAGTTCGCCAAGATACCGCAGTCGCAGGAAACAATGGCGGCAATCTTCCGGGAAGAACTTTCCGATGTCGAGCGTTGCCTTGAGGTGCTGGAGCAATCGACCATGCGCTACCGTAGTTCAAGAATGATGTCGGGACTTGAGAAACGACAGGAAAACCTTAAGGCGAAACTCGCAGAACTGCGCCATGAAATAGGCCAACGAAAAGATGACACGCTGGATTTCAACACTATGGGGATAGACCATATCTTCGTGGATGAGTGCCATGCTTTCAAAAATCTCATGTTGCAGACACGCCATACAAAAGTAGCAGGTATCGGAAACACAAAAGGCTCTCAAAGAGCGATGAACCTGCTCTTTGCAATCCGTGACATTCAGAGACGCACAGGCCGTGACCTCGGAGCCACATTCCTGTCAGGCACGGTTGTTGTAAACGCTCTTACCGAGCTTTATGTGATGTTCAAGTATATGCGACCCAATGAGTTGAGAAAGCAGCGTATAAGCTGTTTCGACGCATGGGCTGCCATATATACCGAGAAAAAGGCAGACTATGAACTTAACGTGACCGGAAACATCAAGCGCAAAGAGCGTTTCCGCTCATATATCAAGGTTCCCGAACTCGCAGCTTTCCTGCGTGAGATTACCGATTACCGCACAACCGACATGATAAACCTCGATGTTCCCGAAAAGAACATACGTTTCCTCTCCAATCCCCCGACAATCGAGCAGGAAGAAATGTCAGGGAGGCTTGTATCATTCGCCAAATCGGGAGAATGGTCTGACCTCGGACTTGATATGCCCGAACCAGACAATCTCGACAAGGCGAAAATGCTAATAGCTACCAATGTGGCGAGGAAAATGGCTCTTGACATGAGACTTCTCGGCGAGAAGTTCAGCGATGACCCCGGCAACAAGGCCTCGATATGCGCAAAAACTGTATATGACTACTATATGCGCTCTAACGCCAACCGTGGCACCCAGTTCATCTTCAGCGACCTTTCCACCTACAAACCCGGCGAGTGGAACATCTATCAGGACATCAAGGACAAGCTTGTGGCTCTCGGAATACCCCCGGAAGAAATACAGTTTATCCAGTGCGCCAAGACCGAAAGGGCAAGGAAGAAGCTGTTCGCCGACATGAACAACGGCAGGGTTCGTGTGCTTTTCGGCTCCACAACAATGTTAGGCACAGGCGTGAACGCCCAGGAACGTGCCGTGGCGGTGCATCATCTTGAGATACCGTGGAGGCCGGCCGACATGGAGCAGCGTAACGGCAGGGCTGTCCGCAAGGGAAACACCGTGAAACTATGGGGTGGAAACACCGTTGACATCGTTATTTACGGAACGGAGAAGACTCTTGATGCCTATAAATTCAACCTGCTGAAGAACAAGCAGATGTTCATAAACCAGATTAACAACGGCACCATTGCCGTGCGACGCATCGACGAGGACGGCATGGACGAGGAAAACGGCATGAACTTTGCCGAGTTCGTGGCAATCCTTTCCGGCAATACCGACCTTTTGAAAAAGGCTAAGCTCGACAACCGGATTATGCAGCTTGAAAAGGAACTCTCAATCTTCAAAAAAGAGAAAGGCCGTGCGGAACGCAGGATGTCGGCAAATCAGACAGCCATTGCAGCAGCTGAGGATATGATTGCCAAAATGAATATGGACTACAGCTGTTTTGTGTCACAAAATGATGATGCCGCAGTAACCCTCATATCCGGCACTTTTGCAACTCCGCAGGAAATCGGACGCGAGCTTCACCGCATATCCAAATCTTACCGGGGAACTGAACACAAAGCTGTAGGTTCTTATACGGGCTTGCCAATGACGGTAAGGAGCGAGTTTAATATTGCAGGAGTGTTCGAGCGCAACATCTTCTTCATAGAGGGAGCAAGCGGACTCAAGTACCGATGCTCCCAATCGGGAGCATTGCCCCTCTCATTCGTGGAATCCGCCGCATATCCCTACGCTGTCATGGTGCGTATGCCTGCCCGGATAGCTGAAAAAGAGAAAGAGGTTGCGAGACTACGAGAGGAAATTCCGGTGTTGGAGGAAATCATATGCCGCAAATGGCCTAAAGCCACGGAGCTTGAAACACTCAAGGCACAATGCCGTGAGTTGCAGCAGAAGATTGAGGATGACCTCAAAAATGCCGAAAAAGGTCTATCGCTGTCCGATAGTATCTCACCTGACAAGCCTACAATTACAGAGGAAGCGGCCTGACATCACCATATATCTGACTTTTATTTTATTCCCTGTTGGGTTGTGAAACCCGGCAGGGATTTATTTTGTCATTATGGTATTGAACTGCTGTGGCGCAATTGCCTCTTTTATCACATAGCCTTTTCTAAATTTGCCTTATCCCCTTTATAGTCTTCTTGCTGTCTTTTATACCGCTGTGTCCCGACCCGGCATCCGCGTGGCTGACTTTGATCGAGAGACGGACTGGGCAATATTTCATGTTGCCCGGCCCGACACTCGCTTTCAAAGCGGTAATCCGAAAAATGCCTGTCGGCCTCGAAGTCAGTACAGGCATAGGTTCCGTTTCCCTCCACTTACGCCCGTACTTCCATATCTTCGTTGACGGGCAATTTTCCTGATGGCTTACCTCTCATCCACACATGGATGCCTCCCGCCCTTCTTCCATTTCTATTGACAGACTCCTTTTATATCTCGGATTAACTCCTTGATGCCTGTTTCAGATATGCCGGGATATGATGGAACATTTATACCCATTACGGGAACATTTATATCCTGTAGGGTTTTACAGATGCCGTCCGTGACGGTTGCCGTGATTTTTGAATCGGCGAAGTTAAGGCCGCTTGTGGATATGCCAAGGCCCGGCGGCAGCGTGACAGGGCTTCCCCCTGTCAGCCTTGTCGTAATCCACCTGTGTAGCGACCTTCCTTATTTGCCGAAAAAATCAGTCCGACAACCCTCCCGGAAGGAACTGGTAAAAGTAAGGGAGAAAAAATAATATTTATCAACATCTTAAAAGTCAAGATTATGGAAACTAAAGCAGTCAGAAAAGAAAACGTATCACTCGCCCTCATTCAGCCGAGCGCATTCAACCCTCGCAAGACCTTTGACGAGGCATCACTCAAGGAACTCTCCGAAAGCATCGCCTCACAGGGCGTTCTTCAACAAATCGGCTTACGCCCGATAGCAGACACCGACCGCTACGAGATTATCTTCGGGGAACGAAGATACCGCGCGTCCGTCATGGCAGGACTTGAGACTATCCCTGCCGACATATACGATGTTACCGATGATGAGGCCGTTGAAATCGCCGTCACCGAAAACCTTCAGCGTGAGGATGTCTCACCGATAGAGGAAGCAAACGCATACCAAAGTCTCATGGACAGCGGAAGATACGATGTGCAGGCATTGGCTGTGCAGTTCGGAAAGTCCGAGGCATATATACGCACCCGACTGAAATTCACATCACTTATCCCCGAGATAGCGCAACTGCTTGAAGCTGACGCAATCACAATGAGCGTGGCTTCCGAGATATGCAGATACGGAATGGACATACAGAAAGAGGTTTACGAAAAGCACCTCTGCGAAAATTCTTACGGCTCATGGCGTGGGCTGAAAGCCTCCGAGGTGGCAAGGCGCATAGAGCAGAATTTCACGACCGACCTTGAGCGTTACTCATTTGACAAGGGCATGTGTGCCTCATGCCCCCATAACACCAAGAACCTCCTGCTTTTCTGCGAGGGTGCCTGTGGAAAATGCACCAACCGCAATTGCCTTGAAGATATGAACGCATCATATCTCGTTGACAAGGCGGTGGATATGATAGCCGAATTTCCTGCCTACTCTTTACGGCGAGGACGGTTTGAATCAAACGAGGGGGCGGTTGAGCGTCTTTTGGCTATGGGATATGAGATTGAAACTCCAGACACATACATTCAGAAGTACCCGACACAGCCGGAGGAACCGACTGCGGAGGAATACGAGACTACAGAAGACTTCGCCAAGGCTCATTCAGAGTATGAACAAGACCTTTCCGAGTATAATGATGCCGTGGAGGAAGTAAATGCCAGGGCAGAGAACGGAGAAATCACTGTCTATATTGTCATTGAAAAAAATGACATACGCATAGGTTATTCGGTAAAGCCGTCCGAAGCTTCCGATAACGGCACTGCCGACGGCAAGACTGATGACCCGATAGTGAAACTTGAGAAACAAGACATGCGCAACAAGGAAATCGTCATGGAGAAAACCGTGGCAGATACCAAGAAGCAAATCCTTGAGGCTGACATGACTGAGACCAAGTTCGGGCAGGACGAGGAAAGAATGGTGTATTATTTCATGCTTTCATCGCTCCGCAAGGAACATTTCTCGGCTGTGGGTCTTACCGAGAAGCAGGGAGGCTATCTTTCCGATGATGAAAAAATGGAGATTGTCGGCAATCTCAACGCCAAGACAAAGGCTGTAATCCGCAGGGATTATCTTATAGCCAATTTCAAGGAGGCATTCGGGAGCAACACTGTTGCCAAACTGCTGCTCGGCTTCGCAAAGAAGCACATGCCCGAACAGCTTGCCGAGATTGAGAAAGGCTACAACGAGGTTTATGAGAAACGCCATCAGCGCATTGAAGAAAAGAAAGCGGCTCTCATGCCGAAAAACGAGGAACCAAGTGCGGAAGCAAACGAAGCATCGGAAGATGAAAGCAAGGAAGAAGCTGCTTAATATCCATAATCATAAGACGATTGCAGGGGCTGTCAAACGACCCCTGCTTTCTTTATCCTGACCACACCGTTATAACCATTTATGCCGGCGACTCCTTCTCGGTCAGCTCAAGCCTCTTATACCATTTTATTTACTCTTTTAATTACCTGTTTTTCCTGTTAAAGAATCATGATTTAAAGCCTGTCCGCCCTTTATAAACTACGAATATCCCCATTTTTCACCCCTGTAACCATGATCCGTGAGATGCCGTCTGGCGATTGTCACGGCAAAGTTGGAGGCCGGGACAAATGCCAAATCATAGCCGGAGGTCACGGGTGTCACCGTGAATTTGCCTTATTGTCCGCTTTCGCCTCCCCTGAAATGCCTGAAATCGGTCAGACAGCCCTCCGACGGACTGAACAGTCTGAAAAAGAGGGGTAAAACAAGATTTATGGCAAAATTGATAGACATCGAACTTCAAAAGCAATTGGACAAACCGCAAATATGGTTCTGCAAATATTTTCCTGCACGTATTCGCAACGTGGGAGAACGTGAGATTGCCGACCGTAAGTTGGTATTTGATTTCAAAGATGGACGGGCATACGAGGACGTGGCCCGCCGCACGGCAACAGCCATGACAGAGTGTTACGGAGAAAAGTGCGCCGACATTGTGTTTTCTCCCGTTCCGGCATCTACAAGCGAGAAGAACGAGATACGCTACAAGGCATTCTGCCAAATGGTGTGTAAACTCACCGGTGCAATCAACGGATACGACCATGTGTCGGTGTGTGGCGAGAGAATGACCGTTCACGAGAACCGCAAGGCTGAGACAGATGTCCGCAAGGCTGATGTCATTGAGTTTGACCCGATTTTTTTCAGCGGTAAAATGGTTGTGGTTTTTGATGATGTAATAACTAAAGGCTTGAGTTATGCCATATATGCCAACCGCCTTGAAAGCCTCGGAGCAAATGTCCTCGGAGGTATGTTCCTCGCAAGAACCCATTACAAAGTGAGATAATATGGTTCAATCAAAATATGATAAGTCTTTATCCGCTTGCTTCAGCGGACACCGCATCATCCCATACTTTCATTTGAAGCGACTCGAACGGCAATTAAAGACAGCGATAGTCTCGGCATACGCTGAGGGCTATCGTAATTTCTTCTGCGGCATGGCTATGGGTTATGATTTACTGGCAGCAGAAACCGCACTTTCGCTTCAGACTGAATTGCCGGGACTTCAACTAATTGCGGTTATCCCGTATCGCGGACAGACCGATAGGTGGAGCAAAGCCTTGAAATCCCGGTATGATGACATTCTGCGTAATGCTAATGATACTGTGGTTCTGTGCGAACAATACTATCAAGGCTGTCTGCTACGGCGCAATGACTATATGGTACTCCACAGCTCACGTCTTATTGCATGGCATAATGGAAATCCGAAAGGCGGTACGTTTTACACCTGCCGTTTGGCTAAGGCTAATGGATTAACGGTTATAAACCTGTATGACAGTCATAATTAATCGGCTGTAGTAATTTGCATCAATATCTAATATTGTCTATGACCGGGTAAAGATGCAATTTTGGGGTAAAAGGTGTCTTTTATTTATAATTCGTTATAAATTCTGTCGAAAATCCGGCGCAGCCGGGCTTCGTCCTTTATAATCTCACGGAGTGAATCAAGCCTTTCTACATTCGGTGATTCCGGGAACCATAGTTTCAGATAGCCTCCCTCGGCATATTTCTCATGCAGATGGTCAAGTGTGCGCCCCCAGTGTCCATCTTTGTCAAGTTCGGGATAATGGTCAAGGCCATACTGGACTGTCCGCTCGATTATCGTCTCCGGCTCGATGTAACGGTCTCCTTCGGCGACAATTTTGCCGTAGATGCTTCGCGGTTCATGGTCGGACGATGCCCGGTGGTCTTCTACCGCCTGTGCCATTGTCTCGATTTCCTCTTGGGTAAACCACTCATGCAATCGCCGATCTTCCCGTACTATCCGGCCGGATTCAAGATGATGTGTCTTCCTGTCGATGGCAAGCCCCAAATCATGAAATGCGGCTACCGCATACACCATTTCCATATTGACTGCGTAGTGCTGCGCAATCTCAAGGCTCTGCTTGATAACCATGCGGGCATGATCCTCCCGGTGTGCTTTGTCGAATCCGTTGTATCTGGGCAGAATTTCCCTTTCTATATATAATGTCAGACCTGTGTTCATGTTTTCGGTACAGCCCTTTGTTTATAAATTGCCAACATCCAAAGTATCGGTAATTTTTGCAAAATTACCGATATCTTCCTCATCTACCAAATCCTTTGGGACATTAATGCTATAAATTGATTTGAACGAATGTACTCCTAAGACAAATCACCTCCAACCATCCTTCTTTTAATTAGTTGAACATTAGATTTACTAACCTGTGAGCGCCTCCGAGCGGGTTTATAGGCGCGAAGTTTGGCATCGGGGAGCATAGCCAAGGTCGTTACGGAGTTTCACGCCATTTTGCCGGTATCCGGAAAAATCGTCTTGAAAACCTTGTCATTTGCCCCCTTGAAAGATGCCCTTGTGATGCGCAGATAAACCCCTCAAGGACGGCTCCGAAAAGAGCAATAAATGAGAGGGAAAGAATAAACATTCAAACGACACTGATATGCAGACAAAGAAAATGACAGTCGAACAAGGAAAGCGTTGCAATATAAGCCGTTTCCCAAACTTTCACCGTTCAGGCTCTATAAAGGGCATGAAAAAATTGTACTATGGCAAAGATGCTTTGCTTGTGCGTTGCGGACAATATATCTACAACGTGACTTCAGAACCAGACATATACAATCAGGCAACAATATAACACGATATAGCTATGAAGAAACTAATAATCTGGACAAGCGAAACCTATCTTGACGATGATGCAAGAGAGGAATATCAGCAGTATCAACGCGAGGCTCTTGAAGATGAAGAATACTGCGTTACAGACCGGGAATGGACAGAAGTTGTTGACGGCTATCTCGCTGACGAGCGTATGAACCTTGACAAAAAGGTTGACGGTGTGATAATTGCCTTTGCCGATATCGGCAGGTGGGACGGCAGACGGCAGGGCTACAACATATTTGGAAACACTATCAATGATATTTTCAGTATCTCCGAAGACAACAACAAATGGTATTCTGACGGCAACAATATCCGTGGCATACTGACCCACCATGACGCATCGCACTATGTACTTTACCGTGTGGCGAAAGACCGTGAGACTGCGGAACGTATCGCAGAACAAATATACAACCGTGAGATTGATGAGGCAGGCTTCCGCAAGCGCACCCGCTCCCTGCATCCTTATGTCGCAGAGATTTACGGATGGAAAGCCGGTCGTTTCAACAAAGCACAGAAAGCGGTATGAAAAGATATAACTACATCAGACGTATAGTTGACAGACTGACCAGTTCTGACAGAAACAATGAGCAATTTACGCTCTACAACCATCTTGTAGAAAAACAGAGTGGCATGGGCGGTTTCTTCGCAGCCACCATATACTCGAGCTCCGACCGGTATTCGGGTGAGGTTGCCGACTTCAGTTATGACTATTGGACGCATAGCCTTTATATCGAGGATGCGGAGAGCAGAAAGGCGGCAGATGCCATAATCAGAGCTTTCAAATCAATCTATCCATGTTATCTGAAAATCATAGATGACACTCAAAAAGAAGATATATGATGATGTTTACCGATTTCAATGCCCCTGCCTATTCGGAGCAGGGGCATTACACCGACTTTCCCGAATATGGAAAGCAATGCGGCCTTATTGAGCCGTGGCGCGGCTATCGCCGTGGTGCCACAGACACCGAAAGGTTTTATCGTTCAGCTAAGTTCCGGCACCGAGATAGATGTCTATCCCGATGAAATAGTGATATACTGATGCAACAGATCGCTGATTATACAGGCTCGGTTTTGCCGTGACTATACACGACGGCTGCGCCCATGACCTCTTATATATCATATTATTTCCCCTCCTTTTTAAGTCGATTCCCACTTATATGTCAGATCTGCATTTCTCCCCGGGAGCAGTCTCCGTGGTTTATGGCGCGAAGTTCGGCATCCGGGAGCGACGGCCAAGGTCATGCAGTGTTTCCGCGAGATTTTGCAGTTGCCTGAAAAATCATCTTGAAAACCTTGCCTTTCGCCCCTTCCGATGCACCTGGGATGCGCATATAAACCTCTCCCGACAGCTCCATAGGAGCAAAACGGAGGGAGAAAACATTATTCATACTAAATTTAGTAAAATATGAACGAAAAAGAACTTGCACAGGCTATTGAAACCGCAGTCAACAACTATTCTTTCAACCCGAAGAAAGTAGCGGTGCAAATACCCATGATGCACCGCACTCTCCAGCAGAGCGTCTATAAGCTCTGCAAGGCTATCATAGAAGTTATCGGAGCAGATGACTATGCCACCGACCCACGGAACCAGGCATCACACGACGAAGCAAAAGCAATGCTCAACTACCTCAAGGAGCATGGCCGCTATATCCCCATGATTTGACAACCCATTAAACCATACGACTATGAATAAGAAATTCTATCTTGTGACAGTGCTGATTGAATATTCAGCAGAGAGTATTACTGACGCACATGCGCTCCATGTGGATTATGAAAAGGCCAAAGGTGCTATGGCAGTGGCGATTGAGGAAGCCGCCGAGAACTTTGACGGACAAGAAGGCGAAACGCTTGTCGATGTCGAGACCTGCCGCGAATGGCGCAACGAGGACGGCTACGGTTATACCGTGGGAATAGAAGAACTCACGCCTATTGAATGACGGCTATGGAAACCGGTGTCGAGAAAGTTCCCACTTACGCCATGTGCTATCTGGTGAATGGTGACTCTAACGGCCTCACAGAGCAGGAAGTCAATGATATTGACACCCTGCTCCGTGAGCAAGCGGTGGAACTTGTCTGCCCTCCGTCAGATGATGAATGGCAGCCTTACTTCAGCAGTTTTCCGTGGTTTGGGAAGCCGTGCGAAGTTATCGACTGCGATGTGGTATATCGTGTAACCTGATTATTCCTGTAATATGAAGAAATTGTTATTGATACTCTTCCTCTACCTTTTGGTGGAGGGAGATAACGTGATAGGCGACGGACTGTATGTCTATCACCGTGGTAAACACGCTGTTGATGAACTTAAGACCAAAGTAGATAAATACTATCCGAAGATTGAAGCCGTGGATTCAGTCCTGATGGTAACCTTATCGGCAGAGAGCCTGCCCGCAACCGATAGCGTAATCAACACGTTACCTCCAGAACGTGAGGCTGTCAGGAGAAACAGAAAGGTCATTCACAGATAGTACGTTTCTTTCCGAGCCTGTCTGTCGGAATACCATGCTGCCGCAGGACACGGAACAGCGTGGTCTTACTGATATTGTTGCGCCTTAATATATCTCCGGTATTAAGGCCGGTAAGATACATACTTATGACACGACTGTCACGTTTGGTCTTCCGGTCTTTTGCAGCCGTATGAATTGACGTAGGCATTTTCATCGGCTTCTCCCCGTTTCCTTTTTTAAGGGCAGTCACATCTGATGTCAGTGCCTTAAACGCTGATACAATGTTCCTGTCCGATTCGCCGTCATATAATATGCCGGCGGTATCAATCCTGTCTTCTACCGAAATCAGGCGGATATTGCGTAGTTCACAATATTCAAGCAATACCGCAAGGCCGAAACATCCATTGACAATGTGGCAGAGTCCCGGAACAATTATCTCATCATTGTTCCTTATCTGGCTGAGTAGTGTTCTTCTCTCGGGTCTTGTCCGTATGTCATACCGATATTCCCGGAATATCCGGCTACATCTGGATTCTTCAATTTTCCTGATTGTTGCATCATCCGCCGAATGAAGTATGTATCCATATCTTGCCATCTGTATTCTGCCATTATCTTACTTTCATGCAAAGATAGTACTCATTGGCGATATTAAAGCCTGTAATATAGCTTTTTAACTATATAAATATAATCTTCTTTTGTAAATAATGTTAGCAAAAGGTGTCGATATTTATATACCTTTCCGTACATCTTTCTTAGTATCTGCGATATAACCTGACTATAAATCACCGCCACATTCATAAAGAAGATTAATGCCTTTGACACAAACTTTTAGAAAGTGCTCAATGGGATTATCTTTGCACACTAATTTACCAATCATTCTAATTTTAATGACAAACGGAACCATAGAAAAATTTTTGGAATCGGGCGCGCTGAAACTCCCGGCAATCATCAAGCCTAGACTTGAAAACAGGACTTCCCGTGAGATATATGATGATTACGCACTGCTTGACTTCCCGCTTCCGGAAGCCCTTGCTTTCGAAGATTTCTGCAATAAACTCGGCGAGTCGTATGGCACTATAGAACTTTACCGTCACTGCCGCTCGGAAGATACCGATTACGGTCATTCGGTGTGTGCCTTCCAGGAACCGGGCACCGGCGTGATGTTCCAGATCTGCGCCACGACAAATTCATGCGGAAAAATCACTGAGGTTGATGTCAAGCTGTATTTCTCTCTCGAAAGGATGCTTGCAGAACTACGAGAAACACTCCGAAGAGCCGCCATGCAATCCGGCAAGTTCGCATACCGCATATCTGAAGAAGAACTGCTGAGCTATTTCCTCTGATGACGGATGCCCTTGCCAACCACCTGATAGAAGTCATCGACTGGCACAGGACATGGATAAAGGCGGTTGATTTCGGTTCATTCCGTAACGGAGTGGCTGTAAATGATGCGTCGATAGTGAAAGTCACTTCAAAGGTCTTTCGCCTTGAAGTCAGGATAGGCATTTACGGATATAAACGCGGAAAGGTAATATCGATCCCGGAAAGTCGAATTGACAATGCCATATCCGATTGCATCGTTCTTGACAGTTCTATAATTGCGCGGATCAACACTCTATCCCTTACATTCAATGATGTCAATATGATTTTCTCCAAGGCCTCATGGGGGACTCTCGAACTAGACCTTGAGGCGTAACCAGACGACGAATACCAATATGCAAATGTTCCTTCATTTTTATCCGGCAATAGTCACCATGATGTCGATGTTCTTCTATCGCCATGACTCACATGGTATGCAGAAGTTCTATCGCCGTATGACGTTCAGCCTGTCGGCACGAAAACTTTTCATATCGCTGCTGATGCTACTTATGCTCTCCTTCAACTACTGCTATCTGCACAGTTACGGAGTAAACTTGGCCCTTGGAGCCGGCACAGTCCTCTGCCTGTCAATGTTCTCTTTCCGCATAACTGAACGCAGCATCTTCTGGCTGCATACCCGTCTCGGCATTGGGCTGGGATTCATAGCCATGCTGACCTGTGTCGTTGAACCGTCAATATGGCCTCTTTCTATGAATCTTTACATATTCTCCATCGGTTCTGTCTTCTATCCGTCGAAAGAACTGATGCGTCAACTGAAGTCGCCGGAAGCATTTTCCAGATATGCCGCGTGTGCGGATAGCACTCTTATATCAGGATACTATTCACGTTGACTCCGGGATGGTTGTCGTTCTGCAAAGTTAATCGCCGTATCCGGTTACTCTCCAAAACAAGCCTCCGGTCTCGCAGAGATTTTGGTTCGTAAGATACGGCAACTTGTATGGCAGAAAACAACCGGTTTCCCGAAGCCAATGAGAATGTTTCTCGAAGGTGAGGGAAACAATAAATCCCAACAATATGGATAAAGAATATGTAATGCAGACTGCTGCCACTATCCGCCAACAGTTGTTCGCCACCACATCACTGAACGTAATCTGCTCTTGGGGCGCACTCCACGGCTTCTTCGCCACCGAATACAATGATATGGCAACACTCATGTTCAAAGTGAACGGACGACTTTTCAAGGGAAACGTGCTAATATCCTACAATGAGATGGACTATTATGAAATCTACCTCAAGGACGCAAATGGAATCCGGCTTGCTCACCACGAGGTATATTTCGACCAGCTTGGAGACATCATAGACAAGACAATCGAGCGCGGAACCGATGCCAAAGAGTATGAGGCCTTCTGCAAGAATGAACACGCAAAACTGATGCGCGGAGAGATTGGCTGAACTTGATGCGGAGATACAGGATGCCTCCGACCGGCTACGGCTCGGGGCATCCCGGCTCTCTGCTTTTGACAACAGCTATCCTTTTTTATTCGCTACAATAAGACATTTACCTCTTATAATTTGATAATAAACCTATATTCAATTACCACATCACTCAATGACTAAAACCAAGTATAACCGTCAGACGCCCCACAGTCGCAGCTGGACCGTGAGACTCACCCCAGAGATTCTGGACTACCTCGCCGCACCTACCAAGTTCGGTGCTTCGAGACTCAGTGCCTTTCTCTACCTTCTGCACAATGTTGCGGAAACCACTACTGTTCACAAGCCCATGTATGGCCGGACATTAAATCTGGAAGCCGGTCAGCTCATAATCTCGATTACCGACCTTGCAGACAGATGGAACTGGGCCCGCGAGACAGTGCGCAAGTTCTTCGAGCAACTTGAGGCTTTCGGGCTTCTTTCAAAGTCACAGCTTGACCGCTGCTCGCTTGTCACCATGATGATGGACTGGACGGATGCCGGATATGGATCTGTCTTAATCATGCCGCAGGTTCCGTTCAGTATGCCGGAATCGCTTACCGGCAAGATGGACGAATGGCTGGACGGCGATATAACCGACTCCGAGCTTGTCGAAACAATCGGTGAAACGCTCGATTCTTTTAACAAAGAAGTTGATGAAGCGTGTCCGGGCATAACATCCGCCTTACAATATGCTCTGGTTCGGCAGATGCTTGGCAAATGGTACGACCACCAGGCAGAACTTCCCGAAACGGCAGATGATTATACCATTGACTGCCTTGGACGCATCTTCACGGTATGTCTATCCGGCAAATGGTCATACTGGCTCCATCTGCTTAAAGGTTACAGCCCCGGACTCGACCATGAGCCACACTCTGTCAGAAACGACAAAGAACAGCCATGTATTAGTGATGCACGGTTGGTGCTGGACGGACTGTTCATCTATTGGAAAGTAGATTTCATCAAAGACAGCCTCTGAAACGCACCGTGGCTTGTACCCGGATAAGCCGTGTACCCAAGGTTACAGAACACTATTCTGACCTCCCTGACGTGCGCTGTGCGCCTCTCCTGGTATATGCCCGGTAAGATTCCTGTGCTCATCGTCCAGGTCGGCTTATAGACAACGCGCTTGCGCGAAGTTGCCACATGACAGGTCAAGTGGGTAGCCTAATACCCCCTTCGGATTAAAAATCCTCTGGGAGTTGCCGTATCCGGCAGGCTGTTATGAGCAAGCTCGGCCTTTTTGAACTGCGTTAACCCTTTAATTCACATTTATATGGCCAAACAGGTAATTGATTTCCATGCTTCGGCAGGGATGTCAACCAATCAGTCCAACGAGCATCAGCGGCGTTGGTCCGACAGAAGCTGGAATGTTGCCGTCAAAGGTGGCAACTATGACCGCTCCAGAGCGCATCTCAATTTTGAAGTCGCCCATGGTGGCGTGGTCCAGACAATAGATCAGTCGAAAAGTATTCCAAGGCGAATCAAGGAGACACTTGCGAAACGTGGGATAACTGACCCTAATGAGGAGATGAAACGTAAAAACAAGGAGCCTAATCGCCGCACCGTTGTCAATATAATCTTCGGAGGAAGCCGGGAACGGATGCACCGCCTTGCCTTCGGAAATCAGACAGTTGATTTGGAACATGGTGCCGACAACTCGTCTATCACCCGCTGTAAAGACATTGAGGAATGGGCGAAAGATATTTACAGATTCGCCTGTGACAAATGGGGTGAAGATAATATTGTCGGTTTCTATGTCCATCTTGACGAAAAGAATCCGCACATTCATTGTACCGTGTTGCCAATCACGCCTCGTAATAAATTTTCATTCAAGGAATTGTTCGCAGGGAAGGATAAAATAGAGTTCAAAGAACGCACTCTCCGGCTTCATAATGAGCTTGCCGCAGTAAACGAACGCTGGGGACTTGACCGTGGCCAAAGCATCATGGAGACAGGAGCCCGTCATCGGACTTCCGAGGAATATCGTCGGGAACTCCGTCAGGAATGCAACGATCTGGAACTTCAGATTGGCGAGAAGCATGAGACTCTGAAGGAGCTGTATGCGGATATACGTAAGGCGGAAAAACGGTGCAAGGGTCTCAATACAATGATATGTAATCTTGAGACACGAGAGGCAGACCTCAATTCTCAGATAGACAGGCTGGACGCAGACCTTGAAGCCGGGAACGGTGACGCGGAAGAGCTTTGCATTCAAATCGCAAGACTTGAGGAACAGTTGCAAACAACCGCATCGTCACTCGCGGACAAACGCCTCAAACTCAAGATTGCAGACCGACAACTTGCACAGCTTCAGGATGAACTTAGATCTGTCAACGAAAAACGTGACAATGCGCAAAGAGACTACCGGGAGTTCACGGAGAAGAATCAGGAACAGTTGCGCATGAGACTGACTGATGCCGTCTTCGGCAGATCGGTTGTCGATATGCGTACTCTCCTGTCAGCAATGACTCCGGAGCAGAAAGCTGGGTTCGATGGGGAATTTCTCATGGCAATGGCAGAGAGACCAAACGAGATTCTGAAATGCGCGATGTATCTTTTTGCCGGTTATCTCGATGGGGCGATTCAGTTCGCTAAGGGAAGCGGAGGCGGAGGCTCTGCATCCGACCTTCCGTGGGGCCGCGATCCGAAGGAGGATGACCGCCGCTTCGCTTACCGGTGCATGATGCAGGCGCACAAGATGCTACGTCCTGCAACCAAGCAGGTGAAACGGCATTGAGTGCCGTGAAGCAGTACCGATTTTCTGATAAATATAAAACGGGTTAAACAACCGGCTTATTCACAGCCAACATTTCTCCGTCGCAGCTGTTATTCTTTCCTTTGTACTCAAAATTCAAAACCAATCAGATGAAACACAAACTTTATATACTCTCAGTCGCTCTGATGGCAAGTGCCGTAAGTTCTGACGCTTTCGCTTACGTCCAGACTTCCCGTACACATCCCGGGGATGTCACAGAGCTTATTTACAAACCGTCAGTCTCATATAACAACGATGTTATCGAGTCTGACGGATTGAAAGGCAACTGGTTCATCGGAGCCGACGGCGGTATCAACGCTTTCCTTTGCACCCCTATGGGATGCAATGACCTCGGAGGACGCATCAAGGGACAGTTCGGAATCAATGTCGGCAAGTGGTTCACCCCGACTGTCGGCAGCAGACTGTCATTTAACGGCTATTGGCTCTCTGATCCCGAAAGCAGAACCCAGACCGGATGGGGCGTATCTTCCGAAATCCTATGGAATCTTACAAACACCTTGTATGGAAACCATGACAAGACCCGTTTTGGGTTGATTCCGTATCTCGGTGTTGGGATGCTCCATAACAGACAGGCCCATACAAATCCATTTACACTCAGTTATGGTGTCATAGCCCAATACTGTCTTACTTCCAGACTGAAACTGAATCTTGAATTAGGCTGCAAGACCACATTCTCTGACTTCGACGGATTCGGTACAGCAAACCGTTTCGGAGGTGACAATATCCTGTCTATGTCTGCCGGTGTATCTTTCACGCTCGGTAAGACTGGATTTCGCAAGGTCATTGATGCAAGACCTGTGATGCTTGACAATTCCCGTCTGCGTGAACTCTGCCTTTCACTCTCGGATAAGAATGACCGGCTGTCACGTAAATCGGCCAACGATGACCGGACAGTTGCCGAATTGAAGAAGATTCTGGAAATTGAAGGCCTTCTCTCTCGATACGGCAATATATTCAATAATGAATATGACAACGATAGCTCCGCCTGTCATTTCCCTGTTAACGATTATTCGGGTCTTAACAGTCTTCGTGCCCGGCTCAAGGGTGCCAACAATGGCTGCAGACCCGAAATGCTCAAAAATACCGAGGGGCTTTATGGTATTGAAGCAGAGACTGGCCGCATCGACAATCTCATCAATAGCGAGGACGCCGATTCTATCTCCGAATTAGAATTTGATGACAACAGTAAAGTTACATCTGATTCTGTTACCGTATTAGATAGAGACAATTATCAGTCACTTATACAATCCGGGAAGAAGTGTCTTGGCAGCCCCATATTATTCTTCTTTAACATCGGGACAGCCAATCTTACGGATAGATCACAGCTTATAAATCTTGATGAAATCGCCCGCGTGGTGAAACAATACGGACTCCACCTGAGAATAACCGGTGCCGCTGACAGCGAGACTGGAACTGGCGAAATCAACCATCGGCTCGGCAACGACCGTGCCAATTATATCATCAGTCAACTTCGGGAACGAGGCATAAGCACTTCCCTCATAACCAAAATAAACCAGGGCGGTATAGACCGTTTCAATCCCGGAGAAGCCAACCGCCACTGTAAAATAGAACTTTTTATTACTGCCAGATAAGATTATATTGTTGGTGCATTAAGTTTTTAGGTTGTTATAAATGAAGCAGCTCGACCGTGAGGCCGGGCTGCTTTGCTAAATTCTGTACTCTTTATGGGATTATCAATCCCAGTCGTCAAGATTGGCGATGTAAGCTTCAACCGATTCGTCGTCAAACAACTCGGGCAATTCCCTCGTGCCAGCCTCAATAACATGATCAGCGATTTCCTTTTCGACGGAATCCTGACTATATTCATTTCCTGCCTCTTCCATGGTTATCCGGCAACTTCCTCCTTAAAAGAATTAGCCGGCTTGAACGCCGGAATATTATGTGCCGGAATAACGAGTGTGGTATTCTTGCTGATGTTACGGGCTGTTTTCTCGGCTCTCTGCTTGACGATGAACGAGCCGAATCCTCGGAGGTATACGTTCTCGCCATGAGCGAGGCTGTCCTTGACCACAGTCATGAACTGCTCCACAACCGTAAGAACGGCAACTTTGTCGATGCCGGTTGTCTTAGCGATTTCGCTAACTATTTCTGCTTTAGTCATATCTGTATTATTATTTTACGATTGATTTCTAATAATTATGTCATACTTTTGTTGCTTCTGATAAGATATCTTCAAGCAAGAACGGTATGACACCGATATACATTACTCCGTCTTCGTCTGTCCAAGGTCTGCTGTTGCCATCAAGGACAACAATCTTTCGGAAGAAGTCGCCAGTATTCTTTAGAGAAAATAATTCCTGGACTTTCTTTTCCGGCGTGTCGATGTTTAACGCGGACTGAATATAAATCTTGTCATTTCCAATATTGACAACGAAATCTATTTCATATTGGGAGACTTTTCGTTTGCCATCAATCACGCGATCCAATTCAACGATGCCAACATCCACAGAGTATCCTCTGCGAACCAGCTCATTGTATATCAGATTTTCCATTAGGTGTGAACGCTCTTGCTGCCGGAAGTTCAGACGGGCATTCCTGAGACCGAGGTCCATAGCATAATATTTCTGTATCGTGTCGAAGTATTTGCGACCCTTCACGTTCCAACGTTGTGCGCTCTGGAAAAGATACGCATCCTCCACATATTCAAGATATTTCTTGATAGTGTTATGCGAGGGAGCTTTTCCAATGGCGGAACCGGCTGTATTTGCAAGCTTATTGGAATTGGTAAGAGACCCGACGGCGGAACAAAGTGCATCGACAAGCGGACTCAGTATGCTGTCATCTTTGAGTTTGTATCGCTCAACAATATCCTTGATATAGACATTGGTGTACAATCCCTGAAGATATTTGCGTTTCTCCTTTTCATCCGGTTCTAGAACAGCCAACGGCATTCCTCCATACATCAGGTATTCCTCAAAGGCATCGGCCTTTTCCATACCTGAAACTGTCAGGAACTCTGAGAAAGATAATGGATATACCTTTATTTCCGAACCACGGTCTCTGAAATTGGTAACAATGTCTTTCGACAGCATCTTTGAGTTTGAACCGGTTACATATACATCAAGATTAGGACGCGCTATAAGGTCATTCAGAATATCATAGAACGTAGTATAGAGCATATCGCGGTCTTCTACCGGAACCATGGATTCGTCTATATCGTCATTCTTTACCCTATACGAGAGCTGAATCTCATCTATGAGCACATAAAACTTTCTGCTTTGATCCTTCGTGTATTCAATGATATGGTCATATAGGACATTCGGATTACGGTATTTCAGATCTGCTTTGCGGTCAAGATCAAGCTCTATGAAATCATCCTCATTAGCCCCTTCCTCAATCAGCCTGTCTTTGAAAAGCGTTGACAACAGGAATGATTTGCCGGAACGTCGGATTCCGGTAATGATCTTAACCTTGCCGTTCCATCTCTTTGCAAGGAGCTGATTTACATATGTGTTTCTTTCTATTATCATGCGCCAAATCTTATTAGTGACAAAATATATGTGAATTACATCTGTTTTGTCAGTGCAAAGATAGCACATATATCTATATCCACCAAATTCACACTCAAAATCCATTGATATTCTCAATACCGGCAGCCCGAATCAGTCGCATTTGGAAATTGTTACTCGAATCCATTGCACTCACAATCTGTCAATAGAATACATTATTTTACAACAAAAAAACACCCTCTGCCACCATACTAGATGACAGAGAGTATAGAATTGGGAGTGAATGATTGAGATTTATGGGTGGAAGAAGAGTTCTAGTTCCATCCACCGGCGACGATAGAGTCCGGAATGCCGGCGACCTTTATATTTTGAAAAGGAGGTATATTCATAGTGTATGTCACGGTTCCCTGATTTCAGCTTTTTAAGCAGCGTGCTTTTCTGTATCCTGCCACTGCCGACATTGTAGGCAAGACAGGCAAGCAACAGGCTGTCCGCACCATAGCCACGATAATAGCTGCATAACTGCGACAGGTCTTTGCGCAGTATCCGGTCAGCTTCAGCATGAGTGTATTGCCGTTTTTTGTAGTTCTCACCTTTACGGACTACGTGACCGTAGGCTATCGTCGGCCAATTAGCCGGAGAATGTAAAGTTTCGTAATGCCGAATCAGTACACAGGCACGTTCAAATGGAGGCAACGCCATCAGGTTGGCCTTTCGGGAGTCGGGAATTGAAGTGGCGTTAGCTGCCATTGTTGTCAGCAACACCATCATTATCATAAGCCACTTCTTCATCGGCGGCAACCTCTCGGCAGTTCCATTGCGGCAATCTCTTCCTCATTCCGGGTTTCGACCTTTGGTCTCTCCTTGAAAGGCACTTCTTCGGGAACCAACGTGGGGTCAAAAGCCGCCTGTTCAGCAGAATAAGGCTGTACGGTCTGCCCGTTCTCAAGCTGCCGGCTCACTTCCTGCATCCGATAGTTAATGACAGCCGTAGCCTTCTTGACATCAGACATGACGGTGCGGATAAAATCCGGGGATTCTTCAAGTTCTGCAAGCCATGACTTGAGATAGGCGGCGGAATCTCCCTTGATATGCTTCTGTATGGCATTCTGCTGGCATATAAGTGCCGAGCCGAGTTCTGCAACCAGTTCCTCACGGGCGTAATTCTCATCACCGAAAGTACAGGCTTTCAGACGGCCGAGGCGAGAGGCTGCTCCTGTCGAATGGGTCATCTCATGGAGAAGTGTTCCATAGAAGCTCTCGCCATCAATGAACTGCTCTTTCGTTGGAACTACGATATGATCCTTTGAAACGGAATAGTAAGCCTGGTTCTGTTGCTCAGGCTTGATGGGACACACCCAGGCATTATTGTCAATCATCGCATCAATAGCCGGGAATGAGAAAACCTCGCCATTCTGCTCGGGCAGTTTCACAATACATTGTTCCTCCAGTTTCGCATAAAGTTCCGGCCGGACTTGCTGCAGGTTTGTCTGTGCCACATTGAACACATTGAATACCTGACTCTTGGGATAGACATTATACTGTTTCTTTTCCTCATTAGAGAGTTTCTTGTAATCTTCCCACGAAATCTTTTCCTTGGTATCCTTATCTAGGACTGTGAACGTAGTGAGAAATACCGGAAAGGATTTCTCACCCTTCAGGACATGGACGGCCTCACGTTCCTCCGAGCCTTTCTGCTGTGGATTGAGGTCCCGCTGGATGCTGTTGAATGTGCACCACACCGGAAGTTTGTAACCCTCTTTTTCGGCATGGAGCATCAGCATAAGAGCGTTGCCTCCGTTGTAACGGCGACCGTGAAGGTTGCGAGGCCATACAAGCGCACCCTCGGTGAACCATGGCTTTTCCCAATCATGATTGATAGACTTGATTTTATCAATCATCAACTCTGTAAACCGGTCAAGAGCCTTGTCCTCCGCCGACGGCGTATTCGCATTTTTTGAGTACCTGGCCATCAAACGGATGCTTTAATATATTCTTTAAGCTCAACTGCCTTACAGTTAAGATCTATATTACCTTTGAATGTCGATACCCGCAATTCACCCCTGACTTCGATTTTTGCCTTGGGCATCACGAATGTCGGAATGGCATCTTCAAACGATACAAAGCGCACGAATACGGAGTAGAACTCATCGCCAACCTTATCCGAAGAATAGGCGGAAAAACGCAGATACCGGTTCCCGTTTTTGTCAACAGGAGTCTTGATATCCTTGCAGACAACCCCACGGAACTCCATTTCGCCGATAATGCCGGATTCCGCCACCGGGTCGATTTCGATATTATCGGCCGAGAGATTGAAATATGTCCTTTCTTCTGCAGCACCCTTGATTTTCAACGTTCCTTCGATCGATACACGTCGCCCCTGCGTGAGCATGGCAACATCAGCATTGTCTATAGCCACGCTTATATTGACCGGCACGGCATCGCCTTTCGTCGAGGGTACATCCACCGACATACCGAAAGCCACAAAGCTATTGCCGTCTGCGGTCTGTTTTACACTTGCGGTTCTGTTAATTATACCGCATACTTTTACATTGCATTTAATCATATAATTGAATGATTGGTTAGTCGGTTATAAATCAGTTGATTTTTCAGTCCCTTGAGATAAGTCTGATATAGAATATGCAAGCGACAAGTGTCTTTACTGCTTCCATGACTGAAAATATTACAGCCCATGTAAACCCTAGATTAGAGTATATCACGAGTGTGATATAACACATTATCATCAGAATTACCACAAGCACGGTACAGAAGACGATACCTCTCATCGTTGCAACCCCTGATTCCTGTCATCGCCAATCTGTCGGTCGAAGGTCTGCGACATCTGGTTGGCTACGACTATGTTATTGATTACACCGGCGATGCGCCCCTGTTTTATTTCGTTGCCAAGGGTCGCGTTGTCCAATACCGCGGAAAGTCTTGCCATTTCAGCATTGGTCAGTTCATGATGGAATACACCTCTTTTTTCATCAGTGATTGACAGTATAGGGTTGTGACCGTCCAGGATATTCAGGGTGCAGGCTTTAAGAGCAGGAGTAAGAGTGCCGAGGTCAATCTGACGGTTTACGACCGCATCTGTTGCAAGTTTCATTGCATCCTCCCTGTCTTTTCCATCAATCTGCACGGCGAGAGCCATGAGTGAAGAGAACATTGTGATTGCCATTTCCATTACCGGGTCATTGGACGGGAGATTCACTCCACTGTCCTCGGAAGAAAGAAGTTTCTTCATCCATCCGTCAGGTGTCATATCTTCCGACAAGGGGGCTGCAACCGCCAGATTCTCGTCGCGTGTTTCCTGCCGGATATCCCGGTCGGCATACTTGGCCAGCAGGTCAGTTCCGTTGTGCATGGCTGTGACTTTAATGTCCCCTTTAGCGGCGATCTCTGCGAGATAAGCCGCCGGATCAATATCGCGTCCTGTGCCATCGGCATTGATTATCCTCACTCCAAAGTGGAGATGTTCTCCTGTGGTTCTCGTTCCGGTGTTTCCTGACACTCCGATTTTGACTCCTGAGTTTACAATATCACCGACCTTGACCGCAATCTCTGACAGGTGCATATATGTTGTCTGATATTTTGCTCCGTCGGGACGGTCATACTCTATTGTCACGCTCATGCCTCCCCCGGTATTGACATTGTGATTTACATTCACAATACGCCCGTTATCCTCTGTTGCAAGAAGACTGTCACCCTTGCACTTGATGTCCACTCCTTTGTGGAACTGCTTCTGGCCCGGATTCATAGGATCATTTCGAGAGCCGTAAGGGGAAGTCACAAGCATGAACTCGTCTCGCCTGACCGGAAATGAATAACGGCAGGACTGACTGTTGGAAGCCTCGACCACGGACTCTGTTGTCAACGGACCCATTTCCATAGCCATGCGGTCATATCTTGTCAAATCCATTTTATCAATAACAGAGATCAGACTTGAGGCATATTGTTTCGATGATGCGTAGCCTGCTTTCTGCAGACCGTCACACCATCCACGGTAATCATCCTGCGCCAAATTGAAACAGGCGGAATATCTGCTGTTGCTTTTGAGAATCAACGAATGATGCTCATAACTGTCACCGACAGAGCCGTACTTGCAGAATTTCTCGTCTGGTCTGTCATCGGTGTAAAGCCCATACCGACCTCCGGCATCAAGCCATGATTTCCCCGCCTTGACACCGAAATGGTTGTTGCACTCGCGTGCCAGCTGGCTGCGCCCGTTGGCACTCTCAAGGATTCCCTGGGCGAGCGTCACCGATGCCGGGACACCGTATTTGCGCTGCTGCTCGATGGCATATCCGGAATACCGCTCTACATATTGTTGTGTTACGCTTGACATAATTATCTTCCTCTGTGAGCTATTTGTGTTTCTTCAACTTCCTCTGTTCTCTCCACATCGACTCTCCCTACCATTGGTTCAGGCGTAGCAGCCTCCGGCGTAACGGCCTCGCCTTGAGATACCCGTGCTCCGAGGACATCGGCAAATACCTTTGCAGCAAGTGAGGTCTTGTACCCGTCCATGTCCTCGGCCACAAACATCCTGTTCCATTGGTCACGAGTAATCTCGCGAGGGTTCACGTTCTCGACTCCCTCTATCCTTGGAGCACACATGATTTTGTCCTCTTTGGTCTTGTAAACATTCACTCGGGTAATCCTTGAGACATCAACTCCTTCGGGGATGTCGTTGAAGATGTTGAAACGAAGGGAAGGATTCACCTTGATAATCTCATAGTATTTCTGTCCGAGTTCCATGCGAAGCCGGTCTGCCTCAGACTGATGTCCTTGACGGAGTGTGGAAAAGAAACGGTTGATATCCTCTTTTTCAGGATAGATACAGAACGATTCGCTGTCCCTTGGCTTAATATAGAAAGCCCACCTCGCGTTGTCATCCTTGAGCATATGTACACGGTCGAAAAGCACGCTGTTCGCTGCATCGACCGCCCCGGAGACATCCAGTCTGGCAACCTCACTGAGCCGGCCACCCTTATAGGCCATTTCATGGACTGTCCTGCCTTCATAGAAACCGTCATCTGCACCCAGCGACAGCCTCCCATCGTTATTGTAGAACCGGACGTAAGTGGCGCCATCTTTTTTCAGGGCTGACTCGATTCTGGACAGAGGGAAACCTTTCAGCGCAAAATTTGTAAGTGTCGCTCTGGCATCCGCCCGTTCCTTTGAGGACATCACCTCGTCTGGGGTTACACGGAAAAGCCTACGCTGTCCGTCAGGCAGGTTGACATACCCCCCGGCCATTGCACCTCCAGGGAGAACCACGTCATAGATTCCTGTCCGTATGTCCTTCACCACAGCCATCGAACGGTCTGCCTCGCATGGAATCCGCCGTATCATGTCTTGAATAAGGTAATGGTTTGACCTGGCGTTCCATACGGTAGGCAGGTATTCAAAGCACAGACGATTGATGGAGTCGGCGTTTTTAAGAGCCTCGCCGTATGCAAGTTCCACTTGCTCCGGGTCATCAGAACAAGTCAACGCCATGGCTTCTTCCAGTTCCTTGTTATAATATGTCAGGTCGAACTTATCAAGAAATTCGCGTTTTTCCTCCGGTGTCGAAAAGTTGCGGTCATCAATCTTCATGCCGTTGTGACGTAGAATGTCACAAAGTATGACCGCTTCATGGCTGTCAACCTGCGGTTTCTGCTTCTGCTGCAACTCATCTATCTTTGCCTGTGTACGGAATCGGGCATATTCAATCTTCTCTCCCTGTTCTGCCTTGCGTATTACATCAAGCGCATTGTTAACATCCGCTTCCAGAGCGTCAATCATGCAGGGATTCTCCTGAAGTTCCCGAGTCCAGTTGTCTATCAGCGTGAGATTCTGAGTACTGATTTTTGCCGGAAGTCCGAGTTCATTCATCTTTACTGCGGATGCCACTTCCACTACAAGACGCTCGTACCGGTCTGCGTAGTCTCCCGGCGCTTGACCTCCCTTCATCACCATACCTTCACGGGCAAGACGCTGCCGGTGGCCTGTGGCGGATATAATATGGCGCATGAGTTCCTGCACATATTCTGGATATTCCGCATACTTCTTCTGGTCGGGCATATATACGGCATCCTTCTCAGTGTCGTAATAAGCCGACTCGGATACTTCGCGACGTATCGGCACAAGATAACCCTTAATCTGCTTTACAAAGCTGTTGACTGATGCGCGAAGCTGCCGTTCCTCAGCTTTCAGGTTGCCACGCTCGTTAGCAGAACCGAAGCGGTCGAGAACCGAGCGATATTTATCCTCGTCCGCATGGGGCATAACTGTCTGCTCAAGGTTGAAAAGCACACGGATCTGCCGCTGCTGTACTCCCTTGTATTCTGCCTGCTGCTCCTGAGTGAGTTTTTTATAGTCGCCCGCGCTGACCACATCCTTCGGGTCATGCTTGTTGACATAGAGATCCCAGGCATACCAGTTGAAAGGTGTGCCTTTCTCCTTGCCGATGACGGGGATTCCTGCCGCCTTGGCAGTGTGGAAGAATACATATTGTGAAGAAGGGTATTTCTCGCGGTCTGCGTTCAGCTGGAGTATGAGCGCATTGAAGGGGCTTACCATCGGTCCCTTCGGATATATACGCGGAGCCATCATGCCGGTATGGTTTAGCCATCGGCCACCGTTGCTCATTGCATTGGAAAGGGCGTCGTTGATTAACTGGACCTGGCGGATAGCCGCCTTCTCTTCCTGTAGGGATTTTTCTTTCATATTCTGTCTCGCTGTTATCTGATTTGTCTGGTCTGTGATTGGCTCTCCTGGGTGACTGTGCGGTAGTTCTCCTGCGCGAGCTGATTGTTGGCGTCATGTCTGGCAAGTACCGCGTTCGCAAGAGTATTCAATGGCAAGGCTCCGCTCTGATATGCCGCCACAACGTTATCCGGAAGCATTATCGAGCATGGAGTCCGGTCTATGTTGGCGACAAGGCAGTTGCCGTTTATGACCGGACCGGTTATTCTCGGATTGAGTTCCTGATCTTCATACTGCTTGAATCTCAGTCCATTAGGATTATTATGCCGTCCTATGCTTTCATGTCCGGCCTTGTTGACAAGGTTAAGTCCGCCCATGCCGATGAGTACCATCTTCAAGATTGGGTTCTTTACAAATAGTCCGGCGACTACGGATGCCATAGGTATGAGGTTGTCCCGGAGATGCAGGCTCTGCGTCTTGCCGGTCATCATTCCCACAAGGATGTCGGGCATCATTGCTATGACATAACCGAGGTTATGACCGATGTCTCCGAGACCGGCGAACCCGAGGTCGGACATCAATGGCCCCCATCCGGCTTGATTGGTCTCTTGCTCCTGACGGATATGGCGATTGTCAGCAACTTCGTCTCCGTCGTAAGGATTATGTCCCATTTGCTGTTCAGATTGAGTACCTTCCGAACGTGCAGCCAGCTGAATTTCGGCAGCTTTTGTAGGTGACATCTCTTTCACCATTGCGCCGTCCTGACTTTTAAATGTTTGCGGCCGAGCTGTTTTTTGTGCAGCTTCATCAAAAGTTTTCCTTACATTACCTACGGCAGTGGCAATAGGCGAGAAAAATGCCTTGGCGCCACGGCTTATAAAACCGCCCGGCGAGAATGTTCCGACCGGTCTTTTGAGATTGCTGTTGATTCTCGCGACCCCATCGCATCTCCCGGCATCAAGCCATCCGGCCTGTTCCCTGATAGAGTCAAACACATTCTCGTTTTCACCTGAGCCGAACACACCATGGCTGATACACTCTTCGATAGAGATAGTGTTATCCTGCTTTTTTGAGTCAATATAGGCTTCCACACCGGCAAAAACGACTTCCACTCCGGCGAGCTTGGCAAGATTGGCCCATGAACCACACCCCATTGTCGTAACAGTGTCAACGACAAATGAGGCCGCTTTCGCTCCTCCCCATTCCCAGCCGTTGGCTTTATATTTGGCTTCCGCCTCCTTGTCTATCTGTGCCTCAAGCGGAGACCTGTTCAACGTATATGGTAGCCCGAACAGGCTTTCTCCCGCGGCTTTCTTGATAATATATTCGGCTGTAGATTTGGGAGTTTCCTTGTCAATGAGTCGGTCAACCATCGTTTGCTGCATACGGTAGTCTATATATGCAGTGGCAAGGTCACAGCCGATCTGCAGTGACACCTTGTCGTAGCGTTCCCGACCAATTGAAGCCACCATAGCACCACGCCACTCTATTGTGAGGTCAACGATATCATGGGAAAGCTCCTTGTCATTGACTACGGCTTCCTTGCACATCACGAGATAGTCCTCGGTGGTCTTACTGTTCCATTCACCGGTGGCTTTCAGAATCATCGAGGATGTGTCAATACCGGGGGCGCAACGGCCTCCGTCTGCGAGTGACGAGAGAATCCCACCGAAGCTCATGTTCCATTCCGCACGCTCCTGACCCTGTTTCTTGATCAGGTCACGGCGCACATCGTCCATTAGTCCTGCCACATTGGCAGAAAGATAGCGGCCAAGGCAGTATTCCACCTCGACAAGGGCATCCATATTGTAAGGTCGTGCCATGTTATACACTCTGTTTCAATAATTGTTCTCTGGTCTGATTGATTGCATTGTGGTATGCCTCCATCTGAGAAGGAAAATATTCCTCAAGCCATTCGTCCTTATTGACAAGATTCCGGATGAAGTTGACGGCTATCTGTCGCTCTATCTCAATGGCGGCCTCACCACTCTCGGAATTGTTGAACCATGCCTTGGTGAACCACCGTATCCCGAAACGGTCAGGATAGACGCTCACCATCCTTGGAATATCGAAACTCTGTATGTCTATATCCCAGTCGGCAAGCGGATCTGTCAGACCCTGGCTCAATACGGCTGACTCATGGACTTTTTTTTTAAGTTGTCAGCCAGCGTTGAAAGATAAATCTGCTGGCGGATGGCAAGATAATTCAAGAAATCACCGATGAGTAAGTTCTGCGCCTTGCATGCCAGAGGCACAGAAGACTCGTCAAGTCCGCCTGGATTGCCGAGATGCGGAATGGTGCGGAAAAAGAACTGCCTGACAGCTGCCCATGAGAAAATATTCCTCAATGACATCTCTGTTTGCATCGGCAACAGATAGTTCCCGTTGGCAAGATCGGACAGATACGAAGGATACCATCTGAGCATTAGCCGTTCTATCTCCTCCCGGTCATCGTCGTAATCGGTCGGCACGTCCATATCGATGGTCTCGAAATCGGGTGTGGCAATCTTTCCGGTCTGGAGAAGCATCTTTATGTTACCGTAGATCATAGTTAGGAACTCCATCGGATTAATCTCCTCTTCCTGATACTTTACCTCTATGTGGAGCGAGTCACCGGCCATGCCGACTACCGTTCCAGCCTTGACCCTTTGGTCAACCTGTGCGAATCGGCTCTTGAGGCTGGAGTATGTGGCAAGGTAGTCACCGTGCCGGAGCATCAACGAGGCTCCGTCGCGGTCGTTCATCGCTCCGCATACCTGACCGTCGGCAACCGATGCGACCAGAAAGTTGTGTGTCCTGAAGTCAACGCCGTGGTTGAATGAGCCGTCGGAGGTTTCTCCGTATGGCTTGATTATCTCCACTCTTCCCTTCTTTTCCTCAAAGGGCATCGAGTATCCTGATTTGGAATACAGATTTGAATTCTGATTATAGTTCATGTATGAATGTTTATCTTCTGATTACCTGTCTTTGAGTCTCTTCCTGCCGAGACTGTTCCTGTCTGGCTTCAGGAGTGTCCTGCTTTTGGTCGTTCTGTCTCTGTGGCTGTTGCTGCACCACGCGCGAGTTGTTGCCGATGAGCAGCATACCGAGCAATGCGCCTGCAATTTTGCCGAGCCAGCCGAAACGTCCGAAGATGAGAAGAGCGGAGGCAACGAGTCCCAGCATTGACATCATTGACACCTTGCCACTGAAAATATTGCTGAACAGGTTCCCGAACATACCGGCTCCGTTCCCTGAAGTGAGGCTGCTGAAGAACTTGCCTATACCTCCCCATGAGGACGCGGTGCTGTTGACATTGTTGACGGCATCGGTTACTCCTCCGATTGCTTCACGGGCTGCCCCTATGGTATCGCCGACAGCCCCGACGGTGCCATGAACCGTGTCCTTTACCGCCGCGTTGGTTTCCTCGCCGAGAACTGCTTCTCCGACTGTCTGCATCACAGGCTTGTCGTTGATGAGAGCCTCCCATCCGACATAACCCACACCGGCTCCTATGGTGGCGGTCTTTATAGCCCGGCCTGTGCCGGCAAGCGTGCGCTGAGGGTGTACAACCGGAGCCGACACCCATTTCAATACTGAACTCCATTTGCTCATCTTATCTGGTTCCCTTTGGTTTGGTTGTAATAATTATTGAGTCTCTTAATGTCGGCCCTATCGGTCTTACTATCAAAGAATCCTTTATCCAAGGCTGCGGAGGTCTTATCCACGGACCGACAATCCATTGATTATTACCATTCCATGCCCCGTTGCCACCGCTCCCCGGATTGATGCTGACCCTGCCGCTCTGTCTCCAACGACGGAAAGCCGCATCAGTTATGCTTCCCTTGTCTATCGGTTCGCGGGCCCGGTTGTCAAGTTCAAGCCATACATCATTGAGCGAGGTATATTTGACAGCCCTCGCAAGACGAGATAGTTTGCGGTTCATCAATTTCAGTTTAGGCCGTATTCCAAAAACAATTTCCACACGCTGCTTCTCGGTCATCTTTATTTCGGAAAGACAGACCTGACGTATATCGTTGACTATATCGACTGAGGCCATAATCACTTCCCGATAAATGCTATTCCGTTTAGGAGTGAGTGCGACGGCCAGTGCATTCGAAGGCGACTGTCTCAGCTGTCGTGTCAACTGTCCGAAATTCTCTGTCAGTTTTCCGACCTCGTGGTAGAACCCGTATATCTGGGCCGCATACACGATGATATCGTTGAAGCGGTCAAGATACTCGTTATATATCCTTTGCAGATCTGTGGTAGCCTCGACCTCCTCGCGTGTCCATATATGACCGGTGGTCATGAGCAACATTGCAGACTCCTGACTTTTCAGGGCTTTCTTTGCCTTATCGTCATAGAGCAATATCATTCCGGCGAGTGTCGGGTCAATCTGTGCGGAAGACCTGAATGCCGAGATAATTATAAGTGCGAAAAGGATGATTCTATTCATGGATGTATCGACTGTGCCACTCGTTTCCAGCGGGCCTTCGCCTGTCGTGCTATAGTAGCATTGTCTCGGTCAATCATCCCGGCTGTCGCATTCGCCCATACATCGTTGAAGGTATAGTAGCGTATGCTCAGGGTAAGCCTCTGCAATTTCTTATGGAAGCTGTTTAGTTTGTCGTTCAATGCCCAGAGGGTCTGGCTACGTTCCTCGCCGGTAAGCATATTCTTCACGCCACCCTCGGCGACGGCATTTTTGAGCAATGTATATACAGATACCATTTCGGTGGCAGTCTCAATATAGAGGTTGTTCATACTCATTGAGGCCACGATGCCCTGCGGATTGTCACCGATTGCTTTTTTAAGTTTTGTGAGGGAAATGAAGATACGCACACCCTCGTTGTAGAGGGATGTAGATGCCTTGAGGCTTGATGCGTAACCGTTAACTTTCTGGAGATAATTGCTGTACTGTTTCTCCCATTCATGAATCTTGGTGAACTCGGCGGCTATTGTATTCTGCAATGCGGCGGTTGACAGCTGGTTCTCGGTTTCTTTCTTGACCTGCCCGTTTATTGCCTCGTTCCCCTCTGCCA
Source organism: Candidatus Homeothermus arabinoxylanisolvens (assembly GCA_001689405.1). Taxonomy (GTDB): domain Bacteria; phylum Bacteroidota; class Bacteroidia; order Bacteroidales; family Muribaculaceae; genus Muribaculum; species Muribaculum arabinoxylanisolvens. The sequence goes on from LUJO01000002.1 coordinate 42,382, forward strand.
GGGCTGCCCACTCCAATGGGTTGGCAACAACGACACTCTGGGATCTTGCCTCGAATGAGACAAGTCCCAACGCGATAGCGAATATGGTTTTAGCGATTGGTAATCTCATATATTCCTTTTCTTCGTTTGTTGTATTCAACCCTTTCCCTTAGTGTCTGCACGAGAGGATAGCCCAACGGGATTCCCGGTATTTTAAGTCGTGGTGTTGTCCTGTCTCCGGAATGGATTGTCACAGTCTTGATATCAAAGATGTTCTGAAGGAAGCTCACATCCTCATGAAAGTCCACGACCCTGTAAAGCTCTATGAACTCACGCTTACGGTTGAAAACTCCATGATTATACATTATCTGCTGGTCCGTAATTGTGAACTTCATCAACCTAAGATACAGCAGCATATATAGCAGATGAATGGACATGGCAATCATCAGCGCAAGTCCGGCCACAGGAATTGCAGAATCGGCATAAAGGCAATAGCCGATGATGTTGACGGCTATCCATACGCATTTATCTGTCACCCATTGTGAAAAAGATGGGTTGAGTATTATTGTTCCTAAACTTGAAATTGGCAGACTCATCGCTTCATTCCTCCTTGTTGCCCGACTTCCTGTCCGGGATTCGCATCAGGTTTCAGTGCTATTACCTCTTCGCCGGTATAGCTGGTCTTTCCAAGCAAGGCATCGTTCCAGTCCTTATAACATGGGTTCAAAAAGAATTCCATAACATTTTCTTTCGGGAGACCAATGCTTTCGGCGAACCTGCGAAAGTGAGCGCAGAACTCACGTCCGGCCTTGTCATTGTCGAAACAGAGGAAATGACGGGCTTCGGGAGTAGCTCTCAGGAGATTTCGCATCTGACCATCTGTGGGTGTGCCCCCGGTCGATACAAATACAGCATTTTCAGCAAGTTCCGGATGTTCGTTGAAAGACCTCTCGTTGAGCTGGTAAAATGCCATAGCGTCGTATGCGCTCTCGAACCAAGCCACTCCTGTCACCTTGTCCATCGGCGGAAGTTCATCGTGACCGGGATAAGCTATCCATAGCCCCTCTGCGGAATTACTTCCTGTGGCCATTCCCTTGAATGTGGTCTTTCCTTCCTTGTTGGGGAATCCCCTCAGCTCCATGCCAACCACGGCCTTCTTGCCAGGAATGATAAGAGGAAAAGAGAGATTGCCAAACTGTTTGCCGTCCTCTCGTTTCTTGTATGACACTTTCATGTAAGGCTCAAATGCTGCCTGTGTCGATTTTCCGATACCTCTTGCAATCAAGAATTTAGCTATATGCCTTGAATGAGAGCTGAATTCATAGTCTATAAGTGTGAACGGCTTACGTTCCTTGACCGGGTCTAATATGCGTGTCTGCCTCTCTTCAAGTGGCTGATTGAGAATACGGTGACATACGACGTTCACAAGGCGGTCAAGCGACATACCTGGCCTGTACTCGGCAAAGAAATGTGGATGTTCCTTGATGAAGGATATTATGTTATAGTTCTTTCGCTCCGGAGGCTGGAAACAGCACGCCCCATTGGCAGACACTATGAATTTGTCTCCGCTGACCCTGCGTCCGTCACTGCCCAGACGGACATACGACGGGTACCTTAGTCCGTCTTTGCGGTTGAGATGATACCCCGCATCCTGCAAGACCTCCTGTATTGAGATTCTCGACTTAAAATCCTCGTATGTAAGTTTTGGTAGTGCCATACATAAAACCATTTTAAAAGCCTTGACCGCGATGCGGTTCCTGTGTCCTGGGCTGGTTGACCATCGCATCGAAGTTTCTTGCAGCCACATCTTCCGGAGTATCCACTCCCGGCTTGAAATATGGTCTCGGTCCCGGTCCACATCCGTAAAACTCCGGTCTCGGACGCGATGCCGCACCGAGCACCACGGCTCCCACAGTTAGCGCAGTGAGTATGCCTGCTCCGATCTTCGCTCCATTGTCTGTGCCCCGGATATCTTTCATGTCAACCTCGGAAAAGAATTTTGAGAACATCTTCATACGCTGCAGGTCATTCACAGCAAGGAACTTGTTATAGTCCTTCTGAGAAATCTCGTGAGTTATGACCTCTCCGTTGATGACCGCCGTCATGGAATATTTTGTTTCTGAGACTCCTTTATCTCTCCCTTTATATTCATTTTCCAGATTGGACTCTGTGACTACAGGCTGCACCGATATTCTCTCCACGGATACCTCCCTGCCATGTTTCCCCTCTCGAAACCACGCCTTGTTTCCATCAAGCTCATAGAGATCCCGACCGTTGATGACAGCTCCTAATTCCGGATGGCCTTCGTGAAGCATATCCATTCTTGCCTGTTCTTCGGAAGATACCGTGTATTGCCCGTTTTGAACTGTAGGCTGGTTCTGGACGAGACTGACAACAGACTGTTCCTGACGGTTGAGTTCCTGACGCACCTCAGGCTTAAGCTCAATCTCCAATATCCTGTCAGAGTTGAGTGTGTCAAGGGTAATCGCGTCGGCGAAGTCATCCTGTATGACTCCGTTGAGAATCCTGATTCGGTCTGCGACCGGCACTTCCTTGATAGAGTTATTGGTGAGCTTCGCCACCTCTCCGTCATTGAGGTCATACACAAAGTCGGCCTGCTCCGCGCTCGACTGGATTGTAACGGTCTTTTTCTCAGGGTTAATAACGATGCCATGGGTTTTCAAAACCTCCTGCCATTTCTCGTTGGAGAAATAGACGTCGGATGTGATAGCCTGATTGTATGGCATTGCAGGATCTTTGGGGCGTTCCGGCTGCGGAATCGGCTGGATTACGGTCTTCATCTGTGCAAGTACATCTTGTTGGGGAACTGTTCCTTGTGTCGCTCCTTGCGGTGCACCTTTATAATAGAAGCCGTATCCGCCGGTCTGAAGTTCTCCCGGTTTCTGCCTTCCGTCAGGTCTGACTGCAACCATAGGTGCCCCGGACGGGAACCAGAGCTGTCCTCCGATGCGACGCAGATGCCAGCCTTCCTGATTACGCGGTGTCCACCCAAGGAAACCTCTACCGAAAGGATGCCGGTGCATCATCGGCACAGGCATAGCCACCCGGCCATATTCCCCGACACCTATACGGTTGCCGTGAAGTCCCATCGCCACACGTCCGTTGGCGTTCCGGGCGTGTACAAAGTCCCTTGGAAGGTCAAAATCAGCGGCTACTATCGAGGCGAGAGTGTTGTAGGCCCTCTTGTTGGCGGTGTTTGTCCCCCAGTCAACGAGAGCACGGAGCTGTTTTTCGGATATCGGATAATAGAGCAAAGGTGAATCGTGCCCCTGGACTACAAGCTGGAAACCATTGCTTGATCCCGTGACAGTAGCCCTCATGCCGTTACGCATAAGAATATCCCGAAGCTCTGGATGAAGCTCCAGATGGTGAGGATTTGTGTTTTGTCTGATTGCCATGAATTTCAGTTCTTATCGGTTTGTCATGCGAATCCTTGCTCCATAGCCTCCTCAATGATGTCCTCTTTGAAGGCTATGTATGCGAGTGCATTACGGTTATTCATATCCATCCCCCTTTCTGAAAGGAATGTCGTGAACTCCTCCCGCCATTCTTCTGAATAGTGGAGCACATAGTCCACCCAGCTGAAGATTCCCCGCTGAACAAAGTCAATCAAGGTTTCCTCGGGATAATACTTGAACTTGGATTTTTCTCGAGCCATTTATGGTTTTACATTTTATGGGTTCCCGCGTTGCGTAGCTGGTTGCCGCGCTTCTTCATTTCGTCCCATAACTCCTCGCTGTATTCCTCTTCGGGAACGTAGTCAAGACCTCCATCGTCATTGGCTATCCAGCACCCGTTCAGTCCGAAGTTGAACTTACCGTACTCTCGTCGTTCCTCGTCGTGCCATGCCTTTTCATCACCTGCAACGACACGGATGCCCGAAGCCTCGTTGAGCGATACCCCGACAGTCCACTGGTTATCCTGGAAGTCGGCGGCAAGCAGCTTGCCGTTGCGGAGACAATTGACTTCCGGTTGAGATAGATGCAGCTCGTCTGCTATGAACTTTATGTTGTTGTCAATGACAGCTACAGGAGCAGACATGAGCTGATTGGTCTCATGGTCAATCTGAAAGAATGCCGGAACTTTCTTTCCATCAGGCATAGCCATGTCGCCTATTATGGGGACTCCATCGTTAAGTGCCTTCTGTTGCTGCGGTGAAAAGCGGGATAGTTCTGCTTTCTCAAGCTTAGGATAGAACATAACCCGCACCTCGCCATTGTCATTGCGATAGAGTGACAGCCGCGCTGCAGACAGGATTCGATCGCCATTGTCCGCCGTCACCTGAATGGGAAGAACCGGGGTCGTGTGCCCGTCTTTCAGTTTCCGGATTATCGCCTCCGGCATATCCTCGATCATTTCACGTGTAAAGCCGAATCGGCTAAGGATATTGTAAGGAATATCGTCCTCGGAGAATTTCTGTGATTGGTTCATATTTTGACTGGTTTGAAAATTACTTTCGGCAAAGATATAGGCATTACAGACATAAAAAGTAACAACCGCCTCCCGACAACCTCTCTTTTATAATTCCTTATCTTTATCATAAAATCGGCACAAAAATCAGGCACTCACGAATAAAATATAAATATAAACTCCTTTCTTATAATTGGTTAAACCTTACAACATCTTTCTGCAATATTAAATTTCGGTTGTATCTTTGCACTTTCGATGAAAACCGTTCTTCTCATAATATTCACTTCCCTGTCATTTTCAGCATCGGCGCAATTCAATACGATTGCGCCTGTTGGTTCGCACCTCAACAGGAATGCGTCTAATCTGATTACGGATCCAAAATCTGTTGTTTCAAACAATACTTTAAATAAGGAAAGGGAAGTAAAAATTCCTGTAACAGACAGAGCTGTCAACTGGTATCATCCACCTCTCAAGGGGAAACTGCATATTACTTCCAGATTCGGACATCGCCGGAATCCTTTCGGCAAGAAATCATCCGAATTTCACAGCGGCATAGACCTGTCGGCTAAAGCCGGCACCCCCATATACGCAATGATGCCGGGCGAGGTAGTACACATCGGCTATGACTCTCGCTCCGGCAACTATATCAAACTGCGCCACGGTAATCTCACAGTCAGCTATTGTCATCTTATCCGCAAGCCAAATATCCCTATAGGTTCAAAAGTCTTTCCCGGTCAACCAGTGGCTCACGTCGGCTCAACAGGTCGTTCCACCGGCCCGCATCTGCATCTGGCTGTGCGGATGGGACGGAGGCATATCAATCCGGGGATATTGCTGCAGTATGTCAGAGATACACAGCAACAGGCATTGGAAAAGCTTTCGGAATGAAGTCCTTAACGCTTTTTATTGGCTTTGAGAATCCTTGCGCCCCCCTTTTTGTCGTTTCAAATCAAATTTCCGACCGATTTTCGACGAATTTTTCTAAAAATGTTTGCAGGGTTGAAATAAAAGCATTATCTTTGCATCAACAAATTCCGCCACGCCTCTTATCAATGCGTACCAGGGCGGAACTTTTGCTTTTTATACACTTATGGATTATACCAAACAACCGTTGGATTATCCCCAGATTCTTCAAATGCTGAAAGACCGGGGGCTTATTGTCCGGGATGAAAAAGAAGCCCTGCGACAATTAAAGATCATAAGCTACTTCCGTCTCGCCAACTATATGCGCCCGATGGAGGCAGATAAAGTTTCACATATATTCAAGCCCGACAGCTCATTTGAAAATTCCGTTGATTTGTACTACTTTGATAAACAACTTAGAGTATTGTTGTTTACGGCTGCATCTAACATTTGAAAAGGGAC
>LUJO01000003.1 GCA_001689405.1 Candidatus Homeothermus arabinoxylanisolvens
AAGGGATAAGGATTATATTCCAAAATTACTATAAATATTCGACAATAGGCCTGATTTACCGGTCAATCGCGCGAATAAAGCAATGCGTCGACGACAAGCGGAAGTAATGTAGGAGTGACACCCGCATCGGTCAGATAATGCTCGTCTTCCTTAAAGCGGTCTATAAACTTCTCGACATCGCCGTTATCGTTATCTACCGACAGATTATAGTAGTTGATAGCCTCCTTGATGTCGCCGGTGACAAGATTAAGATGTCCCATATTGAGATAATCATTGGCCGAAGGCGCATCGGTAAGGACTTTCTCATAATACACGCGGCTACGCTCATACTCTCCGGCTACAAAAGAAGCCCATGCCACCGGACGCCATGCCCTTGTCGATTTGTCATCAAGAAACTCCACTTTATAATAATAGTTCAAGGCCTCTTTCACCTGTCCGAGTTCAAGAAGACAATGTCCTATGCTTAAAGCCGTGTTGAGTTCATCGGGCTTCTTGGTCTCTATACGCCGATAATATTCAAGAGCTTTTTCATTGCGGTCAAGCATACGATTGCATGCGGCAAGGCGGCGCAGCGTCCACAAGCTGTCGGAATTCAACAGTTCGGCCTGCCCGTAATACTCCAGCGCATTTGCTATATCGCCCTTCTGCTGCATGCAGTACCCCATTTTCTGAAACAACTGCGCATCGGGCGGCATCTTGTCGGCAAGCAACCGGAATACATGAAGCGCGTCGTCATAATAACCTCTTTTGAAATAAAACTCACTGACCACCGACAATGTCTCGATATCAGTAAGATCGGGAGCGAGCTGCGGCAACTGTAGAAGATTCAACGGGCGACTGAACGGATCGTTGAAATCGGCTTTACGCCTGAACAGCTTGAAAAAACGATATACTCCCTGCACATATTTATTGACCAAGTTCTCTTTCTCTTCCGAGGCCGTGCCAAGACGGGCATTGCGCAGCTCAAGCTCATTCATATTCTGGGCCCCGAACTGCGAGAGCATCATGTTCTTCTGCATGGCCGGCACGGTCGACAGCGCAAATACAAACGAGAACTTGTCACCGTCGCACAAGAAAGGCGACGCCTGTATGACACTGCCTATAGTCGACAGCTCATTTCCGAGTGCTCCGGCCACAGCCGTGTGCTCAAGACTGAACGGCATAAACCAATTGGCCACCTCGGAGAAAAACGGGAAACCCTTAAGATTGGAGAATGTAGACATGAACACATCGCCACCCTCCTCCTGCATTTTGGAGAGTTCCTTAATCTTATCGGTAATGCCCGAACGGTCAAGGAGTTCCTGCCATTCAGGATTCTCCTCCATATCGGCGATATCGGGCATCGACGCGCTGTCGCGCATGCGCTTGGCTATATCGGGGCGCAATTTCATCATTTCCGGAAGCAGCTCATCCATCATCTTGCGGTTTATCCGCTCGGTGTCGCGTGTCCTGATAAACTGCAGGAACACCGTTTTCACATCGTCATGCCATGAGGTGACATCGCGAAGCACCTCTATCCGCTGCGATATACGGGTGCCCGTAATACGGTTACGGTTAACAAACATGGCCAGCAAAGCTCCGCATAAAGCTATGAGAGATATGCGTACGTTAGCGGCCGACTGATAGAAGTCAAGCAGCATTATAAGACGACGCTCGTCATAATAATGGGTAAGACCGAGCATAAGTGCGGATACAATCATCTCGCGGAAATAATCGGGCACCTCACCGGCCTCAAACAGCATCCTGACGGCATTTTCATCATCGGATGAAAGCGGATAGGCGGTCCACAACAGATTGAAAATCCTGCGCTCAAGCATCTCAAGCTCCGCACGTGCATTGGCCGCCGACCTGTTTTCGACACCAGTGACAAGATTGTATATCGACATTTCCGACAAAAGACGCCGATACCGCTCGGAAAGCATCTGTATATTTCCATCGGTCTGCATAGCCTCATATCTTATCGTGCTGAAGTAGACCGATGACGACAACGACTTTGTCAGTTCCCTCGATATACGGTCGGTTATGTCATATATACCGCGCACAATCGATGCGTATATGTCAGACCGCCCGGGATCATCAACCCCTTGTGTGGCATAACGGAGCATCATCGAATAAGACTGCTCCAGACGGTCTATTTCATCGGTCACACGCCAGTCGCCCAACCGGGCACTGTAAGAGCGCAACTGCTGAAATGCATCGCGAAGGCGATTTCGCGACACATATGATTCTATCTTGGCGGGAATGTTTCCCGTAGAGGCATTGTTCATCTTATAGCTTTTGACAATTATAACAATCAACAGAGCAAAACATGTGCCAAACTAAGTATAAAAAATATAAAGGCATAAAAAAAGTCTCCGCCCTGTTCGGGCGGAGACCAAGGGTCTATTTAGGAAATTCCTGTAAATTAGTCTTGAGAGAAGATTACGATACGGTTCCAGTTGTTGGTGTCGTAGATCTGAGAGTCGCTACCTTCAGCCTTGATGGTAAGACGGTCAGCAGAGATACCGTATTCTTTGGTAAGCATGTTGTATACGTTCTGTGCACGACGCTCTGAAAGCTTCATGTTGTAAGCGGCAGTACCGGTGTCCTTGTCAGCGTAACCCTTGATAACCACCTTAGCTTCGGGATTAGCCTTCATCCACTGAGCGATGTTGAATACGTTAACAGCTTCGAGTGAAGTGATCTTGGCAGAGTTGATGGTGAAGCGTACGGTTGACATAAGGGGAGCACCTGCTTCGGGACATTCAACAGCTACAACTTCGGGGCAAGGAAGCTGAGCCTCGGCAGCAGCAAGACGTGCGCCACAGTTGGCGAGTTCGCCGCGGAGGTCATTGATCTGGCCGTTAAGCTGGTTGATGTAACCAAGATATTCGCAGGGGTTGAATGACTTGAAGTTCTTACCGCCGAGGTTGAAAGTAAGACCTGCCATAGCAGTCATGTTCATATCGATCGAGTTGGTACCGTAAGCGATGCCGTCGAAAGTGTCGCCATAGAAAGAGTAGCGACCTTCAGCGAACAGGTCAACATACTGGCTGAGACGGAAACGGAACTGAAGACCTACAGATACGGGGATCTGCCATACGCGAGTCTTGTAGTCACCACCGTTGATGGGAGTATAGGCGTGGTTGAAGTCCCAAGAATAAGAAGCTCCTACACCTACGAAAGGTACGATGCTGAACGCACGGTCGGCATTTACACCGCCAAGGCTGTTAAACATGTCCCACATCAAGTCGATGTTACCGTTCACGAATTTAGCTTTCTGGTAAGCCTTGCATGCTTCGAAGTGGTAAGCTGCGGCCTGAGCTGAAACGCGCCATGCCAAGTAGGGAGTGAACCACTTTCCGAAACCGACACCATAAGCGGCAGTGATGTGATGCTTGCCATGTCCGGGATTGTAATGCTCAACGATAGGAGTTTCGATACCGGCACCGATCTGGATAAACCAGTTGTCATTCTTCTGAGAATAGTAATGATCAGCGCATTCTGCAACTTCAGTAAATGTGGCCTCCTCAATTACTACAGCCTCTTGAGCTTGAGCAACGTTTGCTGACATAAGCATTGCGCCACATACAGCAAAACCAAAAAGGATGTTCTTTTTCATTCTTCTTTAATTTTAATTTATACAAATTATTTTAAACCCTTTGTTTCCTCTATTATGCCCGCCGCTTACTGCCACGTGAAACAGTCTTGGCGAGTTTTGATATATTAACACGATTGTAAATCTCTTTGTTCAGAAAATTTTTCACAAAGGTAAACTATTGTTGAATATCATGCAACTTTTTTGGACACAATTTAACACTGAAATGTTAACGTTTACATTATTAAATAATATATCGATATCGAAATTTATTTTAATGACAGCATATTACATCTTTAGCTCACAATCAAAAACAGGAGAAATTTACAGTCATATCGGGTCCGCGCAACCGATTTCGGCGTCCAAAACCCCGATTTCCCCTACTTCAACCATTATGATTCATCGAATATTCTGTATATATTTGCATGTAATATTTTTACAAATGGAAGAAAAAAACGTTCATAATAAGAAAACAAGGCATCCGCTACGCACTCCGCGGCGCTTCAGATTATCATTTATTAATGAAAATACGTTTAATGAAGTGTGGATCTTGAAATTTACCGGGCCAAAAATAATAGCGGCGGTAGCGTTTTTATTATTCGCCATAGCGTGTATGGTGGCGACAATAATAGTGCTGACACCAATACGCACTCTGCTTCCCGGATATCTTAAAAAAGAACAAAGGCAGGAAAACATAGTCAATGCCATGCGGGTCGACTCGCTTTCGGAAATAGTAAAGACCAACAATGCATACATGAAAAATCTGACGGAGATACTGAATCCGTCATCAGCGCCGGCCAAGCAATCGATACCGAAAGCTGAGATTGCCGCCCTGCCGCCCGACTCTCTTCTGCCGCCAAGTGAAAACGAGAAGATGTTCGTACACCGGTTTGAAGAAGCCGAGCGCTTCAATCTGAAGGTAAAATCGCCTGCCGCCGCTGACGGCATAGCCTTTTTCTGTCCTATAAACGGCGCCACCGTAAAGACGTCGGGCAACAACGCTACCGAAATTACGCTTATCGCCCCTAAAGAGGCTGCCATATGCTCCATATACGGCGGCACCGTAATAGGCACCTACACGACACTCAACCGAGGCACGACCGCAATAGTCCAGCATCCTAACGGGTTCATATCGAAATACTCCGGCATAGCCACACCGTTTGCCGTTACGGGCGACAAAGTCGAAGCCGGAAGCGTCATAGGGCTTGCCGGAAGCGGAGAAAAGCCCGAGGAGACACTGATTTCGATAGAATTATGGAATAACGGCACTCCCCTGAATCCCCGCGACTATATTCCTTTTTAAGGAAAATCTTTTATAAATAGACTATTTTACACTAAATTTGCATACTGATTATAACACCTGAATTATCTTCATGGCACAGATGCAAATTGCAGTCTTGGGCAGTACCGGATCAATCGGTGTCCAAACTCTTGATATCATATCGGAATACCCCGAACTGTTCAAAGCCCACACCCTCGTGGCCGGGCGCAATGTTGACCGACTTATAGAGCAATCCATCAAATACAGGCCTTCGCTGGCGATAATAGCCGACGACAGCCGGTACGGACGTCTGAAGGAGGCTCTTGCCCCATACGGCATAGCTACGGCATCGGGCAGCAAGGCGGTGGCCGACGCCATGCAACAACCGGCGGTCGATACGGCGGTCATAGCGACCGTAGGCTACAGCGGACTCGAACCCACCATGAAGGCGATCGAGTCAGGCAAACGCATAGCCCTTGCCAACAAGGAGACCCTTGTAGTGGCCGGCGAACTGGTCACCCGCATGCTTGCACGGTCACAATCGCGCATAGTGCCGGTAGACTCCGAGCACTCGGCCATATACCAATGCCTTGTCGGTGAGCGGCACCGGTCGGTAAGACGGCTTATAATAACGGCATCGGGAGGCCCGTTCCGCACAAAAAACATAGAAGAGCTAAAAACCGTAACGGTAAACGACGCCCTTTCGCACCCCAACTGGGATATGGGAGCAAAAATAACCATCGACTCCGCCACTATGATCAACAAGGCGTTTGAGATAATCGAGGCCCGCTGGTTATTTGACATCGCTCCTGAAAATATAAAGGCTGTAGTGCATCCGCAGTCTATAGTACATTCAATGGTGGAGTTTGTCGACGGTTCAGTAAAAGCACAACTCGGACTGCCCGACATGCATCTGCCCATACGTTACGCACTCGGCGATGCCACACGGCTTGCCACCGACCGGCCCGGACTCACGTTGAACGACTACTCACGTCTTGAATTCTTCGAGCCCGATGTAGAGAAATTTCCTATGATCAATCTTTCCTACCACGCACTTGAGCGCGGCGGCAATGTGGCCTGTGTCATAAACGCGGCCAACGAAATAGCTGTTGCCGCATTCCTTGCCGGGCGCATCTCGTTTCTTGACATACGCAAGATTGTCGAGAAATCGCTGGAAAAAATGCCCTACATCCAGTCGCCTGCCTATGATGACTATGTAAATACTAACTTCGAGACCCGGAAATACGCCGAGTCAATAATCTAACATAAATTAAATGGAAACATTTCTTATAAAAGCGGCTCAATTGATTGCGGCATTTGCCCTGCTTGTAATCATACATGAGTTTGGCCACTACATATTTGCCCGTATGTTTGGCATCAAAGTTGAAAAATTCTATCTGTTCTTTGACCCGTGGTTCTCATTATTTAAATACAAACCCAAGAAAAAACAGACCGACAACCCTGACCGTGCCACTTGGCGCGACACGGAATACGGCATAGGATGGCTTCCGCTCGGCGGCTATGTAAAGATAGCCGGCATGATTGACGAATCGATGGACAAGGAGCAGATGGCACAGCCGCCGAAACCGTGGGAATTCCGCTCCAAGCCCGCTTACCAGCGCCTGCTTGTCATGGTGGCCGGAGTGCTGATGAATTTCATACTCGCCATAGTAATATATGCCGGTATAGCTTGGTACTGGGGTGAGAAGTACATACCCCTCGACAAGGCATACGAGGGCATGGACTATGTGCAGTCGGCGCAGGAGATAGGCTTCAGAAACGGCGACATACCCATCATGATTGACGGCAAAAAGATAGAAGCCGACAATCAGGACAAACTGCTTGACATGCTTGAAGCCGACACGGTGACTGTACTGCGCGACCATAAAGACTCAGTGAAAATAGCCATCCCCGAAAACTTCATATTCCGTGTAAATGACGACAAAGGCTTTTTCACATACCGCCTGCCCGTATATATCGCGGCGATAGTTAACGGTGAACCCGCAAAAGAGGCCGGACTCAAGGTCGGCGACCGCATAGTCAGCGTAGACAGTGTGGCCACTCCGTCATATACGGAGTTTACGGCGGAACTCGCCAAAAAAGCCGACAAAAACACGGCGCTTGGCGTGATACGCGACGGCAACTTCATCTATTGCCCCATAAAGCCCAATTCGGCAGGCAAGATAGGCATACAGCTCAAACCTATCACCGACATATATCCGGTGGTCACCCGCCACTATACCTTCCTGCAGTCGATACCCAAGGGCTGGCAGATAGGTACCGACCGGCTTTCGTCATACGTAAGTTCAATGAAGTATGTGGCTACAGCCGAAGGAGCCAAGAGCCTCGGAGGTTTCGGAGCCATAGGCAGCCTGTTCCCCGAAAAGTGGAGCTGGCTCTCATTCTGGGAGATAACCGCATTTCTGTCGGTTGCGCTCGCGTTCATGAACATACTGCCCATACCGGCTCTTGACGGAGGACACATAATGTTTTTACTTTATGAGATCATATCGCGCCGCAAACCGAGTGAAAAATTCATGGAATATGCCCAGCTCGTCGGAATGGCATTTCTCATAATACTGCTTCTTTATGCCAACGGCAATGACATATACCGCTTCATATTCAAGTAAACACTACCCACATATATAATAATGAGATATCCCGAAATAACTCTGCGCCGCGGAAAAGAGCAATCGCTCCAACGCCTCCATCCGTGGGTATTTTCCGGCGCTGTGGCACATATACCCGACTCGCTGGAGGAGGGCGACATCGTCGATGTCGTGACCTCCGACGGCCGCAAGATAGCGACAGGACACTACCAGATAGGCAGTATAACGGTAAGAATACTCTCTTGGGACGACACCGTCATCGACGACGCTTTCTACAGCGGCAGGCTTAAAGCGGCTTATGAACTGCGGCAGGCCCTGCGGCTTGTGACACGCCATAACAACGCCTACCGTCTTGTGCACGGCGAGGGCGACTTCCTGCCCGGACTCGTCGTAGACGTATACGGCGACACGGCCGTACTTCAGGCCCACTCGCCGGGCATGCACTTTGCCCGCGACATCATAGCACGGCAATTGACCCTGCTGCCCGACGCAGGTATAAAAAACGTATACTACAAGTCAGAGACCACCCTACCCTACAAAGCGCATCTTGACCCGCAGAACGACTATATAATCGGACAATACTCGACCAATATAGCGGAGGAGAACGGGCTTAAGTTTCATGTCGACTGGCTGAAAGGACAGAAGACGGGCTTCTTTGTCGACCAGCGCGATAATCGTGCCCTGCTGGAGAAATACGCATACCGCCGCAAGGTCCTGAACATGTTCTGTTACACCGGCGGCTTCTCGGTCTATGCGTTGCGCGGCGGCGCCGTGGAGGTACACTCCGTCGACAGCTCGACCAAAGCCATAACGCTTACCGATGCAAACGTAAACCTGAACTTCCCCGATGACACGCGCCATACATCGCACGTTGAAGACGCGTTCAAGTATCTGTCATCGATCGATGACAGTTACGACCTCATCATTCTCGACCCGCCGGCATTTGCAAAACACCGCAGCGCGCTGAAAAACGCGCTTATCGGGTATCGCAAACTGAATGCCAAAGCATTTGAGAAAATAGCTCCGGGTGGCATACTGTTTACGTTCTCCTGCTCGCAGGCGGTAAGCCGCGAACAGTTCAGGCTGGCAGTATTTTCAGCCGCCGCACAAAGCCGTCGCAAGGTACGCATACTTCATCAGCTTACACAGCCGGCCGACCATCCAGTAAATATATATCACCCTGAAGGCGAATACCTGAAAGGGCTTATTCTATATGTCGAATAAACCATACACTCTGTATATATAATTATGTATAAATTCACCAATATCGCCGGAGCGGCCCTCATCGCACTGGCATCAACCACAACTATGGCAGCCGATAAAAAAGACTTCAACTATGTCGTTGACCGTTTTGCCGACATAGAGGTACTGCGTTATAAAGTGCCCGATTTCGAAAATCTGACACTGAAACAGAAGATGCTCATATATCATCTCACGGAAGCCGCCCTTGCCGGCCGCGACATACTGTGGGACCAGAACGGAAAATACAACCTTGCCATACGCGACCTTATCGAGAACGTGTACAACAACTATTCGGGCGATAAAAACAATCCCGAATTCAAGGCTCTTGAAAAGTACATGAAGCAGATATGGTTTGCCAACGGCATTCACCATCACTATTCGATGGATAAATTCACTCCCGGCTTCTCCCGCGAGTTCCTCAAGAAACAGGTCGAAGCCCTTCCCGCCTCGGCACGCGGTAAAAATACAGACACCCTTTTCGAAGTGATATTCAATCCTGACGTCATGCCCAAGAAAGTAAATCAGGCCGAAGGTCAGGACCTGATACTCACCTCCGCGACAAATATATATGAAGGAGTGACCCAGCCTGAGGTTGAAGCGTACTATGCTGCGCTGAAGGATACTACCGACATGACACCCATATCTTACGGACTCAATACCCGCAAAATAAAGGTCGACGGCAAAGTAGTGGAACAGCCCTATAAGATAGGCGGCCTCTATACCGAAGCCATAGAACGCATAGTCAAGGAGCTGAAGGCGGCTTCGCAATATGCCGAAAACGCGGCTCAGAAAGCTTACATAGACAAACTCATTGAATACTATACTTCAGGCGACCTGAAAGCATTTGACGAGTATTCGATACTCTGGTGCGAGGACACCGCTTCGCAAGTCGACTTCATAAACGGCTTCATAGAATCATATGACGACCCGCTCGGCATGACCGGCTCGTGGGAGTCAATTGTCAACTTCAAAAACAAAGAGGCTTCGGCGCGTACCGAGACATTAAGCGCCAATGCACAGTGGTTTGAAGACCACAGTCCTGTAGATCCTCGTTTCAGAAAAGACAAGGTCAAGGGTGTATCGGCCAAGGTCATAACCGCCGCCATACTCGCCGGTGACTCGTATCCCGCCACACCAATAGGCATCAATCTTCCTAACGCCAACTGGATACGCGCGGCCCACGGCTCAAAATCGGTGACACTTGAAAACATAACACAGGCCTATGACGAAGCATCGCACGGCGACGGCTTCAACGAGGAGTTTGTCATCGATGAGCCTACACGCCGGCTCTTGAACGACTACCTGTTTATAACCGACAATCTGCACACCGACCTGCACGAATGTCTCGGACACGGCTCGGGACGTCTTCTCCCCGGCGTAGATCAGGATGCATTGAAAGCCCACGGCTCGACCCTTGAGGAAGCACGTGCCGACCTGTTCGCCCTTTACTATCTCGCCGATCCGAAACTGATAGAGCTCGGACTGCTTGACAATCCCGAGGCATACAAGGCCGAATACTATAAATACATACTTAACGGCCTCATGACCCAGCTTATGCGTATCGAGCCGGGCAAAGACGTCGAAGAAGCCCACATGCGTAATCGCAAGCTCATTTCGGAGTGGGCCTACGAACACGGCAAAGCCGACAATGTCATAGAATATGTAAAGAAAAACGGCAAGACCTACATAAAAATCAACGACTACGGCAAACTACGCACTCTGTTCGGCCGGTTGCTCGGCGAAATCCAGCGCATAAAGAGCGAGGGCGACTACGAAGCCGGACGCGATCTTGTTGAAAAATATGCCGTGAAAGTCGACAAAAACATCCACAATGAAGTGCTCGACCGATACTCGCATCTGTCCATAGCCCCCTACAAAGGGTTCGTCAACCCTGTGTATACTCTTGTATTGGAGTCAGACGGCAAATCGGGTGTAGCCGATGTGACAGTGTCATACTCGGAGGATTACATTCCGCAGATGATGCGCTATTCCAAAGAATACTCCACCCTGCCTCGATAAGATACATAAATCCGAAAACAATACACCCCGTGACAGCGGCCGTTGTCACGGGGTGTTATATATTATTTAACGGTTAGAGCTGCGATGTCTGCTCTACATAGACCTCAACTGCAGGGTCAAAATCAATAGGTTCCATGCCCGCAGCGTTGTTTATGGTTATTACATACATGTACCTGTAACCGCCTATCCAATGAGGGACGTCAGTATTTCGCAACGGGAAGAAGAGCATTCCTGTCTTCTTGTCGCCATCGGCTGCCACTTGCGTCTGCGGAGTCTTGTCATTAGGCCAGAGCATTATGCCCGTAGCCCTGTCGGTAATAGTACAATCGACACGTATATAACTGCCGGCATATCCGTCAGCGCCTGAAGTCATGGAGGTAAGATTCTGCGGCAACAAAAAACCGTCGCACTTGTTGGCGTAGTCCGTTGCCGTCTCGGTAAGCACGACCGGCGAGGCCGCACCGTCATAAAGCACATACTCCGACGGGGCAGTCAGCTTGCTCCATACTCCGGCTGTAGTGCCGACACCCGGAGTCGTCGTCACCTGCGGGAAAAGGAAAGTTCCCGTTTTGTAGACATTGGCAAGTCTTATACCCGATACACTTACCGCGATATTCGGTGTGGTGCTCATCAGTTGCACTTCAACATGCGACATGGCATGGCGGAAATTCAATTTAACCGGTGAAGCCGACTGGGTCTCATCCATATTTACAGCATAAATAAGGTCGACATTACCATCATTGTCATAAGTCACCGCCTGATCGGCACCTGAAACACCCTCAAACCACTTCGCGGGGCTGAATGCAAAAAAGTTTACAGGCGTAGAAGGCCAATACATGACCGGACTGTAAGTCCATGTATTGTCGGCATTTTTTGACACCTTGACATTATCCATGTACAACGTGCCGTCGGTGTAAGCAAATACATTAAACTCGGTAAGAGTATTTGTAGTCACCTCCCCGCTTCTGGCTTCATGTCCGGCAATAGCGGTAAATCTGATTGCATTCTCGTCGACCGGAGCGTACCCGGTATCGTCTTCGCTGCACGCTGCTATAAGCATCGGCAATACAAGTATCGCTAAAAATTCTGACCGTTTCATATTTCTATATCTATTAGTTAATAATTTCTAAGTCTCATACTCCACGACTATGGTAGTCCACCCGTCGACACTCACATCAAGCGGTCCTTGCTGATCAGAATCGCTTTCAGGGAGGTCAAAGTTGTCGATAACCACATTGACGTTACGTGGGTCGCGCGCGGCAAGCACCTGTCGGGTCACATCAAACCTGTACCGGAACTTCCTTCCGTCGACAAGCCCTACATACAGATTCAGAATGTTAGGAGCCTTGACGTCGCCCGTACGGCCGAATGTACAGAACTGTCCGGTTATCATATTGCCGTTGCTGATGACAACCTCAACCGGCAACACCACATCATCGCGGCCAAGTATTCCGGTAGCCATATGTACCGACGGACTCATGCCTGACATTACAGCCACCATATACTCAATACCTTCAAGATGCTTCACATTACGTATCTCGTAATTGTATATGGCACAAAGTTCATCGGGGTGACACACGATTTCATCATCGGAAACCGTATCGCCATACTCGATTCTATCGGTTCCGATATCGACACGCGGCTGCGTAGCGGTCCACAGCATCTCCGGGCACGGATGCAGATTGTTGACGTCAATATTTATGCTGTCATCTGCAAATTGGCGGGGCAACACCCTGAACTCGTCGGTATAGGCGTCATAATTCTCATAATCGTTTTCGTCGCGGAACAGGATATCGTCCGTGTCATTGTTATATACAAGCATCCTGTATGAGCCGGAAGGTACACTGACATATCCTTCCTTATTCGAGGCTATGTCAAAACGCCATATCCGCCCTTTTCCTATGGGGAAGAACAATACGGCCATCCCGTCCGGACCGGCCGACGGAGCCTTGTTCCAATCAAATACAATTTTTATACGTCTCATGACAATATCATCGCAGCTGTCATAGTCGTATATACAGGACGTAAACGACATACCCGCAACAATCACCGCCATGGCTGTCAGTATCATATCTGATCTTAACGCTCTCATAATCATATCCTATATCAACTTAACATACGGCAGGCCGCTTTTGTTTGAATATACTGTTCCCGGCCCCGGGAGTCAGTCCATTCGACCCGTCGCATTCAGATACTGGGCTTCCGACAGGCGAAACGCTCCGTAAGCGGCTATATAATCATCTTTGGCCTGCCGGTCAAGAGCCTGCGCATCGAGCAGGTCGGTAATTGTACACATACCTGCATCGTAGTATGCCTTGTTGAGCCGCAGGTTTTCTTCACTCTGCGCTATTGCCTCATAAGCAATCGACATCTTACGGTGAGCGGCAGTAAGATTATCCCATTTGTCCGACATCTCTATCTCAAGTTTCTGGCCCAGATTCTCAAGTTCGATACGTGCATTATTCAATTCATGCGATTTACGCTTTATAGCATATGAACCGCCCCACCACCCCGACAAGGGCACTGACAACGCCACCATGACACCGCCGAAATTATGGCTCTGGTTAAACATGTCATGATAAAACCATCCGGCGCCCACGGCGAGCTTGGGCAGATTATTGCCCACTGTCATTCTCTTTTCAAGAATTTTCGCCTCAACGTTTTTCACAAGCAGTTTGTGGTCGGAAGTCGCGAACAGGGCATCGGCAGGATTAATGAATATTGCAGCAGGATAATCCGGTACCGTATCAGGCACCTCGCTCAGTACATTTATGTTCTTGTCGGGTCCGAACCCCATCTGCTGCGACAGCAGCATCTTCATGAGTTCTATACCGTTTTCAATATCGACGAGGTCGGCGCGATAGCTGTTGCGTTTCAGTTCGACTTTAAGATAATCGTTCATCATTGCCACACCCGCATCGACAGCGGCCTTTACCTGTAGTCCGAGAGAGTCGAGTACGGTGATAGCGCTTTCAACCGTATGCTTCGTGGCGTTAAGTGTCACCAGTTTCCAATATATGGTCTCGGTCTGTAACTGAACAAGCTCTGCACTTTGGCGCTTGCGTATTCTTGCAGCCTCCTCGCCCACTTTGGCAAGTTTATTTCCGTTTACAATCTGTCCGCCCATGAAAATCGGCTGCATGGCCCATATGCCGGCCGTCTTACCCTTATTTATAATACCGAGAGTAAAAAGGTCGAGCACGTCGTACTGTATCATGTCATGGTTGGTACGGAAAGCCGAGGCCCCGGCAGCCACTTCGGGAAAATATTTTGTAAACGCTTCTCTGCGTGTTTCTATTGCGGCACACAGATTGTTGTCAGCCACATGTATGTCGGAGTTATTTTCAAGCGCTATCCGCTTGCATTGTTCGAGAGTGAACAACGAATCGGCCACGGTATCCTGTGCATATACCGCGGCTGACGATGTCAGCATAGCCGCGACGCTTATCGTTAATACATTACGCATTTTCATAATTACAGTATTATAAAATATGAGTCTCAAGAGGTTGTTCCAAGGGTTTGTCAGCATTGACATCCCTGCTTTTCATCATACAATATGCCACGGGAATTACGGTAAGGATGAAAATCATCGTTATAGGCGTGCCCCAGAATATGACCACACCCATAGGCTTCCATAAAGCGCTGTTGCCTATCACCATCGGCAGAACGCCCATGGTCGCGGCCGCCGAGGTTAGGAATATAGGCCTCATTCTGCGCTTTGACGCGTTAAGTACGGCGTCATGCACGGTCTGACCTTGATTTCGCAGCTCTTCGGCATAATCAAGCAGCACTATGGCATTTCGCACCAGAATACCCATAAGCGATACAATGCCAAGCACACACGTAAGCGACAGCGCCGTATCCTGTATGATGAGTCCGGCAGCGGCACCCGGCACACATAACAGCAACGACAGGAGCAACAGCAACGAAGTATCGGCTTGCGCATAGTGAAGCAGCAATATGAAAAATATGATGGCTACCGCCATAGCCAAGCCGGAGAGTATTTCAGGCAATGTGTCCATCGTATTCTCCCACTCGCCTCCGCGCACTATATCGACCTCGGCAGGCAGATGCATTTTGCCGATACTGTCGGCAAGGGCCTCGGTGCGGTCTATGACATTGATGTTGCGCTGGACCTCGGCGATAAGCGACACCGTGTACACACCGTTATAGTGCGTCAACATTCCCGGCTGCCAGTCGGGGGTCACGGTCGATATCTGACGCAGGGGCACCGTACCGAACCCGACTACAGGCATAGGCTCTTTCTCAAGATTGTCGATGGTGCTGCGGTCGGAAGTCGAGGTTTTCAGCGTGACGGGTATTCCATAATCGCCTTCCCATACGGTCGCCACGGGCAGACCCGGAGAATACCGCAGGGCAAGCGTGGTCTCGATAAGCGTCGAGTTGAGCCCGAGACGTCCGGCTTTGACATTATCAGCGTCTACCACAGCCGAGGCGAGCGGATTGTCAAGTGACACCCGTACATTACGCAGCCCGGGTATGCGCCGGGCTACAGACGCCACAGAGTCGGCCACGCGCTTAAGCATAGCCGGGTCTGAACCCGAAAACCTGAATTGTATGGGATAATCGGCCGTAGAATAACTAAGCTGCTTGAAGCGCACGAATGCGTCGGGGAAATAGCTCTCGTAACGACCGGTATACTCGTCAAGCACTTCAATAGTGGCGTCATTGCTTTTGGTGTTTACAATGAATTGCGCGAAATCGGGTCCTCCGACCTGTGGCGCATAGGTAGCCTGAAATCTTGGTGACGAACAACCGTGGAAAGATGCTATCGACACCACGCGTTCGTCTTTTGACAAAATATTTTCAAGCGAGTCAGCCACCAGAGTCGTACGCTCTACCGATGTGCCCTGCGGCATATTTATTTCAACCGCAAACTGATTGCGCTCGGCAATAGGCATAAGCTGAAGCGGGCGCGACACAAACATCCATCCGCCGACTACAATACACAGAATACCGATAAGTACGGTCGTCTTAGGGTGGCCGAAACACCAGTCAATGACCTTGTCATAGCCGTTCTGCATCGATACAAAAAAGCTGAATTTCTTTTTCCCGCTCGCTATAGCCTCCTGCTGCAGCTTATAGATCGGCTTCTTTATAAGTTTATACTGAAGATACGGCACAAGCAACTCGGCCACCAGTAGCGATACGAGAAGTATTATGGTCATACCCCACGGGAAGTCGGTAAGAAAGTCGCGGAACATGCCCTTGATCGTTATAAGGAACGGGAAGAAAGTGACCGAAATGGCAAGAGTGGCCGAGAATATGGCTTTAAAAAACTCCGTACCCGACCTCAATGTAGCCGAATAATGGTCGACGCCCTCCGATATAAGCTCGACATAATCATCGATAATCACCACGGAATTGTCTACTATCATGCCTAAGGTCACGATAAGACAGGCAAGAGTCACCGTGTTAAGCTCTATGCCGAAACAGTAAAACAGTCCGAGCGATATGAATATGGCTATAGGTATGGTCGACGCGGCAATAAGGGCCACATTCAGAGGCAACAGCAGCATTATAACCACAACGACGGCTATGATAGCCACAAGCAGCTCGACGAGAAAATAATTTACCGAGCTATTGACCACCACAGGCTGGTCGGTGATTTTAAACAATGTCACGCTCTCGGGTATATCGTTTTGAAATTGTGCTATCTGTTTATCCACCTCCTTGCCCATCTCCACGATATTGTATCCTTCTTTCATCTGGACCCCGAGAAGTATGCATTTATGCGAATTGTTGGTTATGTAGCTTTCGGGGTCAGGATACTCTCTCTTTATTTCGGCTATGTCACCGAGTTTTACCACATCGCCTTCAGGTGTCGAGAGCACTACGATGTCGGCTATATCGGCCATTGTATTGGCCGAACGGCTTACTATTATGGGTTGCGTGTAATAAGTGCTTTTAAGAGAGCCTCCGGTTGTTTTAAAACCTTGTGCCAGCAACGTGGCTCCCACCGTAGCTTCAGAAAGAGCATAGTGCTTCAGCTTCTCCGGGTTGAAATACACGGCAATCTCCTCTTTCTGCATGCCGTAGACATTCATGGTGCCGACACTCTCTACAGTGCGCAGCCTCGCTTTAAGATTGTCCATGTACTTGTCCAGTTCACGATAAGTCTTGTCATCGCTCTGCATGGTGATCAACAAAGCCGACGTATCGCCGAAATCGCTCATTGTCTCGACTGCCAGTACTCCCGGAGGCAATGTCATTTTCACCTGCTGCATGCCTATCTTGAACTCATTCCAGAATGGTTTTGACTCGGCTTCCGTAACATTGTTATCCAGCTCGACAAAAATTATCATCATTCCCGCCGTAATCTGTGAATGTGTTTTTTTCTTATCTACCTGCTTGTACGAAAACACATAATCTTCAAGAGGCTTCAGCACCTCCTGCTCTATCTGTTCCACAGTGGCGCCCGGGTAGACGGCCGCCACGACTCCTTCCCTTATCGTGAATGAAGGAAACTCGTTTTTATCCATGACTTTCAGCGCGTAAATGCCGAAAGCTATAAGAACACATACGAGCAATATAACCTCCTTACGATATTTCAGTCCTAATGCTACCAGCGGATTGGGAGCAAAAGACTTGTCGGAGACAGGCCGCGGATTGTTTGTTTCTGATGCCATAATATATCAGAGATTATGATTATCACTACTTTACCACCGATACTTCCATACCGGTACTTACCTTCTGCATGCCTGCCACAATCACGCTGTCGCCTCGCGACAATCCGTTCACGGTAACACCGTCATGCGAAAAACTGTCGGATGTCACGAAACGCCTCTCTGCCCTGCCGTTCTTGACAATCCATACAAACTGCCGGCTATCGGAGTCGAGGAGCACACTCTGCGAGGGCAACACGAAAGAGGATGTAAGCGAATTTATACTGTCGGCGGAACAGCCGTCGACAGCCACCGTACCGATCATACCGGGCAGTATTCTCTCCTCCTTATTAGGGATACTGAACTTTACCGTATAGGACCGCGTCAGAGGATCGGCCACGACAGCCTTCTGGACAAGCCGTCCCTGTAAACGCATGCTGTCAATGCCGCCCAAAGTTATCGAAGCCGTGCATCCGTCCTTAAAATTCCCTATCTCCTGTTCAGGCACGGATATAGCCATTCTCATGTCATTCAGGTTCACTATGCGCAGTACGGGCTGGGCCGCAATCACGGTCTGTCCGTCATCCGACATCTTTTCAGCCACATACCCGGTGATAGGAGAATATAATGACGCGTCGCCTACAGCCCTGCCGGCAAGGGCGGCCGCATTCTCAGCCTGCTTCAGCTTAGACTGCACTTCCACCCATTTTATATCGGGCAAGGCGTTGGCATCATGCAGCTTCTTGAGCCTGCGGTAAGCGTCGCGTGCCTCTTCAAGCTCGGCCTGCGCTATATTGCTGGCATTGACAAGGCTCTGATCCTTTATCCGGGCCAACAGCTGACCTTTGGTAACTTTGTCGCCTACATTAACATAAATACCTGTGACAGTTCCCGGCACGGAGAAACTTACGGTCGAGGCTTCCGCCGATTCCGTAGTACCGGAAAACAAGCGTCCGCCCCCTCCCGACATGTTGTCGCCCATAACCTCCACGTCTACTTTAACAGGCGGCATAACAGTCTCTTTGTCATGATTTTTACACCCGTTCAGAGCCATAAGAGCCATTATGGAGAACATAGACGGGATAAGTGTATTGCAAATACTTGAATGTGCCATAAATAGTTGAATATGTTTAAGTTTTTATCTAATAAACAATGTTAATCTTCCTTATGTTTTGGATAACGCATCAATTTATGCCACACATTATTATAATACGGAATTATAATACGGACTTGCCGTAATCTCATAAATTCTCACTACTTTTGCAGCATTAAACATTATTTACAAAATGAACGACTATATTGAAGTCAGACTCGACATAACCCCTTGTGACGAGACATCGACCGATCTGCTTGCAGCATTATTGTGTGACAAAGATTACGAGAGTTTTGTACCGGACAGCGACGGATTGACAGCATACATCAAAAAAGAGCTTTTTGACGAAACGGTTTTTAAAAGCGTCATAGCCGACTTCCCGTTTGAAGCCACGATTGAAGTCAGATGGTCGACTGTCGAGGGACGTGACTGGAACTCGGAATGGGAGAAGAATTATTTCAAGCCTATCGTCATTGACGACCGGTGCGTCATACACAGCTCCTTTCACACCGATATACCGAATCTGCCTTACGACATAGTGATCGACCCTAAAATGGCTTTCGGCACAGGACACCACCAGACGACATCCTTAATAATAAGACGTCTGCTCGAAATGTCTCTAGAAAACAAATCGGTAATCGACATGGGTACCGGCACCGGCATACTCGCCATTCTTGCCGCCATGAGGGGCGCAAGTCCGGTCAACGCTATCGAAATCGACGAATTCGCACATATAAATGCCGTTGAAAATGTAAAGCTCAACGGTCATGGTGAAATAAATGTCATACTCGGCGATGCAGAAGCACTTAAAGGGCTCCAGCCGGCCGATGTGTTCATAGCCAACATAAACCGCAATATCATAATAGCCGACCTGCGGCATTACGCATCAAGACTGGCTGAAGGCGGCCATATGCTGCTGAGCGGTTTTTATGAAGACGATGTGGAATACATACTTGACGAGGCTTCACGCTACGGACTAATACATGTCGGGACTTATGTTTCGGACCGATGGACATGTCTGCAACTAAAGAAACAATCTTGATTTTATGAATATAATTGAAGTAAAGGATGTAGTAAAAGACTACTCCGGCCACCGCGCCCTCGACCATGTCAGTCTTAATGTGGAAGAAGGTACTGTCTACGGACTTCTCGGCCCGAACGGTGCGGGAAAGACATCGCTTATACGTATACTTAACCAGATAACCCGTCCTGACGAAGGTGAGATACTGCTCAACGGCAAGCCTCTCGCACCTTCCGACGTAATGCATATGGGATATCTGCCGGAGGAACGCGGACTGTACAAGAAAATGAAAGTGCTGAGCCACATAGTATATCTCGGACGGCTTAAAGGCATGTCAAAAAACGACGCCTACCGCGCGGCAATGGAGTGGCTCGAAAGGATGGATCTTGCCGAATGGGCCAACAAGAAGGTCGAGGCGCTTTCAAAAGGCATGGCGCAGAAAGTACAGTTTATAGCTACCGTAGTACACAACCCGAAACTGCTGATATTTGACGAACCCTTCTCAGGCTTCGACCCGGTCAACACCGAACAGTTGAAAAAAGAGATACTCCGACTTAACGAAAACGGCTCCACGATACTCTTTTCGACCCACAATATGGCCTCGGTAGAGGAAGTATGCAAAGAGTTCACCCTGATAAACAAGTCACGCGCCGTGCTGCAGGGAAATGTATACGACATAAGACGCAAGTTCAAGAAAAATCTATTCAGCGTCCATGTCGCCGAGCCTGTACTCGCCCCTGACAATGAGCTATACTCGATTGTAGCTCTATCGCCCCGGCTTCAGTCGGGCTGCGAAGCCACTGTAAAGCTGAATCAGGGAGTAACCACCCGCGATGCCATAAGCAATCTTAACGACAAGTACACGCTCCTCGGCTTTGAAGAGCTGTTACCGTCAATGAACGAAATTTTCATAGAAACCGTCACAGACACCAATGAACAAAAATAGATTTATGTTAGTCATGCAACGCGAGTATCTCTCAATCGTTGCAAAAAAGTCTTTTATAATAAGCACACTGCTCGCGCCGGTCATAATGGTAGCGCTTGTGGCAGTACCGGCCCTGCTGATGACAGTCAACAATTCCGACTCCCGGCTCATAAGCATAATCGACGAAACCGGACGCTACTCCGACATATTCAAGGACAATGACGACTACCGCTTCAGGATCGAGACCGACATGACTTCCGTCAATATGAAGGACCGATATGAAAAAGCCGACGGCGACATTTACGCCATAGTGGTCATTCCCTCCGACGTGGAAGAGTCGAAAACAATAAACGTGTACTCGGAGAAACCCGTCAAGATAACGCTCAACCGCGAACTGGAGACAGCACTCAACAAAAGCCTGTCAGACGCCAAGATAGCGTCATACAATCTTCCGGAGCTAAAAGACATGATAGCCCAAAGCAACGTGGAGATTAAAGTCAGGAGCCATACATGGGACGAAGAGGGAGAAAAAGTATCATCGAGCGAGATAGCCATGGTGGTCGGGCTCTTCCTTGCCTTCCTTACATATATGTTTGTGCTCATGTACGGCGCCATGATCATGGGTTCGGTTGTCGAAGACAAGACCAACCGCATAGTCGAGGTAATAATAAGCACATGCCGGCCTATGGAGCTTATGCTCGGAAAAATAGTGAGCATAGCCCTTGTAGGACTTACGCAGATACTTATCTGGGCGGTATTCTTAGGTATAGGACTGTTCATAATCAGCATGTTCGGCATAAGCGCGACCTCGCCCGACGTTGCCGCAGACATGGCTGCCGGAGCCTCTATGCCGCAAATGCCTGACTCCGAACTGTCAGAGATACTGCAGGCTGTACTCGGCATAAACTGGTTCAGACTGCTCGGCATATTTATCCTGTACTTCATAGGCGGTTATCTGCTCTATGCGGCACTCTTCGCCGGCTTCGGCTCGGCGGTAGACCAACAGAGCGACGCCAACCAGTTCACCATGCCTATAATGATGATCATCATACTCGCCCTCGTCATAGGACAGTCATGTATGGAGAATCCCGACGGAACACTCGGAGTGATAGCGTCACTTATACCGTTCACGTCACCGATAGTCATGATGATACGTCTGCCCTACGATGTACCGGCATGGCAAGTGGCGACAAGCCTGCTGCTGCTCTACGGCACCGCCCTGCTGTTTGTATTCCTTGCATCGAGAATTTATCGTACCGGCATACTCATGTACGGGCGCAAAGTTTCGTTTAAAGAGATCATCCGTTGGATAAAATAGACAATATGTAAGCAAAACGGCACTCATTTATTGCAATTTAAAGATTATTGCAGCAAAAGTCACAAAATAATTCACTTTTCGCTTTGACATTTAAAAATAATGGTGTAATTTTGCTTCGTCAAACAATAATATTGAACAAATGAATACAAATCTTCTTTCTCTATCACTAAATTCAGGCCTTACGCTATCGATATGATTGTGGGAGAAAGATGCTGTATTATTAAATAATAATGAAAATGAATATCGGCCTTTCTCCGTGTTTTGGAGAAGGCCGATTTTTTAATTGTAAACTAATAAATTGATGTATATATGAGCGACAGATTGTTTATCTTCGACACGACATTGCGCGACGGCGAGCAAGTGCCCGGCTGCCAACTCAATACAGTCGAGAAGATTGAAGTTGCCAAGGCTCTTGAGGAACTTGGCGTTGATGTTATAGAAGCCGGATTCCCGGTATCAAGCCCGGGAGACTTCAACTCGGTTGTAGAAATATCCAAGGCGGTCACATGGCCTACTATCTGCGCACTGACCCGTGCAGTAGAGAACGACATACGCGTTGCAGCCGACGCGCTGCAATATGCGAAGCATAAACGTATACACACCGGCATCGGCACATCGGATTACCACATAAAATACAAGTTCAACTCCAACCGTGAAGAAATACTCGAGAGGGCCATAGCGTGTGTAAAATACGCCAAGCGCTTCGTGGAGGACGTACAGTTTTATGCGGAAGACGCAGGACGCACCGACAACGAGTACCTCGCCAGAGTGGTGGAAGCCGTGATAAAGGCCGGAGCGACTGTGGTCAATATTCCCGACACCACAGGCTACTGTCTGCCCTCGCAGTTCGGTGAAAAGATACAGTATCTTATGGAACACGTGGATGGCATACACAACGTCACCATAGCCACGCACTGCCACAACGACTTGGGTATGGCAACGGCCAACACCATGTCGGGCATTATGCACGGCGCACGACAGGCCGAGGTAACCATAAACGGCATAGGTGAACGTGCCGGAAACACCTCGCTGGAAGAGGTGGCCATGATATGCCGCTCCCATAAGGAACTCGGCATAGACACCAACCTGAACACCACGAAGCTCTACGGCATAAGCCGCATGGTGTCAAGCCTCATGAACATGCCGGTACAGCCCAACAAGGCTATCGTGGGACGCAACGCGTTTGCCCACAGTTCGGGCATACATCAGGACGGTGTGCTTAAAAATCGCGAAAGCTACGAGATAATAGACCCGAAAGATGTAGGTGTGGATGAAAACTCGATTGTGCTTACAGCCCGTTCGGGACGCGCGGCGCTCAAACACCGTCTGCACATACTCGGCATAGAGCTTGGCAAAGAGGCTCTTGACAAAGCTTACGAGGGCTTCCTGCAACTTGCCGACAAGAAGAAAGAGATCAACGACGATGACGTACTGCTGCTCGCCGGCGAACACCATAAAGCCTCGCGCCGCCTGAAACTCGATTTCCTGCAGGTCACTTCGGGCGTAGGCATAAAGTCGGTGGCATCGATAGGGCTTGACATAGCCGGAGAGAAATTTGAAGCATGCGCATCGGGCAACGGTCCGGTAGATGCGGCCATATCGGCGATAAAACAGATCATACACCGCAAGATGCTTGTAAAGGAATTTCTCATCCAAGCCATCAACAAAGGCAGCAATGACATAGGCAAGGTACACATGACCGTCGAACACGAAGGCGTGGCATACTACGGCTTCTCGGCCAATACCGACATTGTGGCCGCAAGCGCGGAAGCATTCATTGACGCGATAAATAAATTTGTCCACTAACCGAGTAACTATACATAATTGTCTATGGCACGGACATTATTTGACAAAATATGGGACGCACATACGGTCAATACGGTTGACGGCGGACCCACACAATTATACATAGACCGTCACTACTGCCACGAAGTGACAAGTCCGCAGGCATTTGACGGCTTGCGCCGCAGGGGTCTGAAAGTATATCGTCCCGAGCGTACCATATGCTCACCCGACCACAACGTACCCACCCTGCATCAGGACAAGCCCATCAGCGACCCGGTGTCGCGCAAGCAGGTCGAGACACTGTACCGCAACGCCGATGAGTTCGGACTGACACTGTTCGGCCTCGGTCATCCCAAAAACGGCATCATACATGTCATAGGACCGGAGACCGGCCTGACTCTTCCGGGCTACACCATAGTTTGCGGCGACAGCCATACGTCAACACACGGCGCATTCGGAGCCGTAGCCTTCGGCATAGGCACAAGCGAAGTCGAAATGGTTCTCGCCACCCAATGCATACTTCAGCCCAAACCCAAGACGATGCGCATAAACATCGAGGGACATCTCGGCAAAGACGTCACGGCCAAAGACGTGGCCCTGTACATCATAGCACGTATGACGACAAGCGGAGCTACCGGATATTTCGTGGAATACGCAGGCGAGGTCATTCGCAACATGTCGATGGAAGAGCGTCTTACCGTATGCAATCTGTCAATCGAGATGGGTGCCCGCGGAGGCATGATAGCACCCGACGAGACTACTTTCGCCTACGTCAAAGGCCGTGAATACGCTCCCGAAGGCGAGGCATGGGACAATGCGGTAAAATATTGGAAATCGCTTGCCACCGATGACGATGCCGTGTTTGACAAGGAGGTGACATTCAACGCCGACGACATAGAGCCACGCATAACCTACGGTACAAATCCCGGCATGGGAATAGGCATATCGGAAGCCATACCCCATTATGAGGGCGATGACGAAGTCGGTCGCGCATCGTATGAAAAATCGCTTGAATACATGAGCTTCAAGGCCGGACAGCATCTCGAAGGCACCCCGGTCGATTATGTATTTCTCGGTAGCTGTACAAACGGCCGCATAGAGGACTTCCGCGCATTTGCCGGCTTCGTGAAAGGCCGCAAAAAGGCACCCTCGGTCACGGCATGGCTCGTGCCGGGCTCACGTGCCGTTTTCGAACAGATCAAGAGCGAGGGCATTGACCGTGTACTTGCCGACGCCGGGTTTGAACTGCGCGAGCCGGGTTGCTCCGCGTGTCTGGCCATGAACGATGACAAAATACCGGCAGGAGCCCTGTGCATATCCACGTCCAACCGCAATTTTGAAGGACGCCAAGGCCCCGGTGCACGCACCATACTTGCCGGGCCGCTTGTGGCCGCAGCCGCAGCTGTAACCGGAGTGATAACCGATCCAAGAAAAATCTAATTTCAAGTCATAATGGACAATCGCATAACCGTAATAACATCAAGCGCCATACCGCTGCCGATGGAAAACATCGACACCGACCAGATAATACCCGCCCGATTTCTGAAAGCGACCTCTCGCGAGGGGTTCGGCGACAACCTGTTCAGAGACTGGCGATATAACTCCGACGGCACCCTCAACTCCGACTTCGCGCTCAACGACCCGCGATATACCGGATGCATACTCGTGGCCGGAAAGAATTTCGGGTCCGGTTCAAGTAGAGAACATGCCGCATGGGCCATACACGACTACGGCTTTAAAGTAGTGGTGTCGAGCTTCTTCGCCGATATACATAAAAACAACGAGCTCAATAACTTCGTGCTTCCCGTAGTGGTAAGCGACGCTTTTCTCGCGGAGATATTCGACAGCATAGAGCGCGATCCGTTGACAGAGCTGAAAGTCGACCTGCCCGCACAGACAATAACCAATCTTGCCACAGGCCACAGTGAGACGTTCGAGATAAACGCCTACAAAAAGCACTGTCTTATAAACGGACTTGACGACATCGAATATCTGTTATCGCGGAAAGATGACATCGAGAGTTGGGAAAAGATGAATAAATTTTATTAATCCACAAGCGATATGCATTTTAAAATAGCAGTATTGCCGGGCGACGGGATAGGTCCCGAGATCTCGGTTCAAGGAGTTGACGTCATGTCGGCCATATGTAAAAAATTCGGTCATACGGTAGAGTATGAATACGGAGTCGTAGGAGCCGTGGCCATCGACCATGTAGGCAATCCGTTCCCTCCCGAGACGCTGCAATTATGTAAAAACAGCGACGCCGTGCTCTTCTCGGCCGTAGGCGACCCCAAATTCGACAACGACCCCAATGCCAAGGTACGCCCCGAGCAAGGGCTTCTCGCCATGCGCAAGCAGCTCGGACTGTACGCCAACATACGTCCGGTTGAGACATTCAAGTGTCTGCTGCACAAATCGCCCCTGCGTCCCGAAATAGTTGACGGAGCCGACTTCATATGTATACGTGAACTCACGGGCGGCATGTACTTCGGCGAAAAGTATGAAGACAACGACCGCGCCTATGACACCAACCACTATACCCGCAAAGAAGTAGAGCGCATACTGCGTGTGGCCTACGACTATGCCATGCGCCGCCGCAAGCACCTCACCGTTGTCGACAAGGCAAACGTGCTTGCATCATCGCGTCTATGGAGGAAAGTGGCACAGGAGATGGAGAAAGAGTATCCCGAAGTGACCACCGACTACATGTATGTCGACAATGCGGCTATGCGCATGATACAGGATCCGCGCTTCTTTGACGTCATGGTCACGGAAAATACGTTCGGCGACATTCTTACCGATGAGGGTTCGGTCATATCGGGCTCTATGGGTCTTCTTCCGTCGGCATCGACAGGAGAGAGCACCCCTGTATTTGAGCCTATACACGGCTCATGGCCTCAGGCCAAAGGGCTCAACATAGCCAACCCGCTCGCACAGATACTATCGGTAGCCATGCTTATGGAGTACTTTGACTGCCGTGCCGAAGGGGCGTTAATACGTGAGGCGGTCAACGCATCGCTATCGGCCGGAGTGGCCACACCCGACATAACGGGCAATAGCGGCCGACAATTCGGCACCAGCGATGTAGGAGCATGGATCGTCGATTACATCAATCTGAAATAATCGGCGCCGATTTATCATTGACAAGCTATCGAAAGGCTGTATCCGTTTTCGGATGCGGCCTTTTGTATTTATTCAAACATTGTACCGTTTAAGCGTGTTTTATTATGAAGACAATGCAAGGCAATGACCAAGTGGGATAAAAAGCGAAACGAACTGATTGTGAAGGCACACCGATGGCGGCAAAAACATGTTTCCGACGCGGTGTTTACGTTTGTCGTGGCATTACTTATCGGACTATGTACCGGCGTGGGTGCCTTTGTACTCAAATATCTTATAGGACATATATCAACCTATCTCACCCAAAATCTGGCATTGACCGGCTACAATCTGCATCTGCTCATTCTGCCGCTTGCAGGCATACTTATCACGGGAATATATGTAAGATACATAGCCCGCGAGCCACTTACACACGGCACTTCGTGCATCATGCACGACATGTCGAGAGGCATATCACGACTTAACGGCAGCCTTACATACGCTCCGATAATCGGGTGCTCGATAACACTCGGCTGCGGAGGTTCGGCCGGATCCGAGGGCCCTATCGCCTACGCGGGGGCAGCCATGGGCAGCAACATAGGACGCATGTTCAGGGTGCATCCGCGGTTTCTCATGATGCTTGTGGGGTGTGGAGCCGGAGCCGGTATAGCGGCCATATTCAAGGCTCCTGTAGGCGGCATGCTGTTTACTCTCGAGGTTTTAAAAATGGAGCTGACCACCTTATCGGTAGTAATGCTCCTGTCGGCATGTCTTATATCGGCGCTCACCGCCTACGTGCTGTCGGGCTGTACGGTCGATATCGATTATGCAGGCGCCTTGCCGTTTGACACGTCCACGTTGCCTTTCGTATTATTATTAGGGGTGTTTTGCGGAGTGTACTCACTCTACTACTCCGGGGTGATGAAACGCATGGACCGTTTTTTCAGCGGACTCCGCAATCCGTGGATAAAGAGCATAATCGCCGGATTATCCATATCGGTTCTCGTATTTTTATTTCCCGCGTTTTATGGCGAAGGATACGGCATAATAGGCAAAGTGCTCAACGGCGCTCCGCAGGCTATAGCCGACTACAGCATGTTTTATCCGTCAGGAGCCGACAGTCTGTCGTTGCTTCTCATAGTAGGATGCATAGCTCTTCTAAAGAGCTTCATCACTTCGGCCACCAACAGCGGCGGCGGTGTAGGAGGCGATTTCGCGCCTACCCTGTTTGCCGGCTCGATGGCAGGTCTTTTTTTCGTAATGTCGCTGAACATGTATTTCGGCACGCAACTCGATTCAGGCAATTTCGCCTACTTCGCCATGGCGGGAGTCATGGCGGGAGCCATACATGCTCCGCTTATGGCCATATTTCTGACAGTGGAGATGACCGGACAGTACACACTGCTTCTGCCCCTCACCATCGTGGCGTCAATATCATACGGTGTAGTAAAATTGTTTCGCGACAAGAACTTTCTTATCGACAGAATCGAATTCTGGTATCATAGCCACAGAAGACACGTCAGTCTTCGGAATAATGGCGCAGCACCCGTCGATAAGAATTAAATATCTTTGACTTCGACACAAAGCCGACATACTTGTCATTCTCGTCGACGACAGGAAGATTCCATGCCCCGGTACGGTCGAAAGTCTTCATCACGTCCTCCATCGGATCGCCTATGCGTATCTTGGCAGGGGGCATGGACATGAACTTGGACACATACATGCGCTTATACAGGTCGGGACGGAACATGATGTTTCGTATATCGTCAAGGAGCACCACTCCCATAAGCTTTTCATCGCAGTCCACCACCGGAAAGAGGTTGCGGTTAGACTTGCTTATGACATCGACCATGGCTTTCAGATTCATGTCGGGAGTCACCGGAATAAAATCGTTTTCTATTACAGAGTTAATCTTTAACAGCCTGAGCACCGACTTGTCCTTATGATGGGTAAGGAGCTCTCCACGCTTGGCAAGTCGCATGGCGTATATGCTGTAAGGCTCAAACACCTTTATCGTTCCATAAGAAATAGTAGAGACTATGAGCAAGGGCAAAAACAGGTCATAGCCGCCCGTGAGTTCAGCGGTAAGGAATATCGCCATTAGAGGAGCATGCATAACCCCCGACATGACACCGGCCATGCCCATTAAGGCGAAATTCTTGACCGACAGGTCTATGTCAAAACCTATATGGTTCAGAGTATATGCGAAGCAGAATCCGGCCATGGAGCCTACATATAGAGCCGGTGCAAATGTACCGCCCACTCCGCCGGCGCCGTTGGTCGACGAAGTGGCGAAAGCCTTTGCCAGTGTCACACACAGCACATAAAGCGCTATCACCCACGGCAGATGTCGATCGCCGTAAAAAATGGAGCCGTTCAAAGCCGCGGCGGGATCGCCGTTGAGCATAGACGTTATGACACCGTATCCTTCACCGTATAACGGGGGGAATACAAATATGAGTATTGCCAGCAGTATGCCGCCTATGGCACCCTTTTTCCAATGATTCTTTATTGACCCGTAGAAGGTCTCCATCATGTTTATGACGCGAATGAAGTATAGCGATACAAAACCGCACAATATACCGAGTATTATGGCATACGGTATTCTTACGGGAAGAAAATTCTCACTTTGCGTGAAGAAGAACTGGACATCATAACCTGTAAATACATACGCCACCGTGGCGGCGGTCACCGACGATATGAGGAGAGGCATGACCGTAACGGTGGTAAGATCGAGCATAAGCACTTCGAGAGTAAACAGAGCGCCGGCAAGAGGAGCCTTGAAAATTCCCGACAGTCCGGCCGCAGCGCCGCATCCTACAAGGAGCATGAGCACACGGGGCGACAGGCGGAAAGCCTGACCTATATTTGACCCGATAGCGGCTCCCGTATACACTATGGGGCCCTCGGCTCCTACCGATCCGCCGAATCCGATGGTTATTGAACTCGCCACCACCGAAGTATAACAGTTGTGGGCCTTCAGGCGGCTTTTGTTTTGCGAGATGGCATAAAGCACTTTGGTCACACCGTGCGATATGTTGTCTTTCACCACATACCTTACGTAACATGAAGCTATGATTATGCCTACAAGCGGATACAACAGGTAAAGATAGTTGCCTCCGGTAACATCTATATTCAACAGAAGCGAGCTTGATATAAAATGGATAAGCCACTTAAACACCAGAGCGGCAAAACCGCAGAGTATGCCTATTATGAACGCAAGCACCACTACGAAATCGCGCTCTTTTATATGCTTTTCACGCCACTGAAGAAGCGAGAAAAACCATTGGTTGGCCCGGTCTGATATGCAGTCAAATGATAACATTTAAAGTCCTTTTCCTGTTATTAAAATCTTGATGGTATAAATAATGACTTTTATATCGTTGTATGGCGACATATTGTCAAGGTAGTCAAGGTCATAACGCAAACGCGCCACCATGCCGTGAATATCGGAAGCATATCCGTACATGACATTGCCCCATGAAGTAAGTCCGGGACGTACTGAACTGATGCGGCCATACTCCGGAGCATAATCCGATATGAGCCGGGCAAAGTATTCGCGTTCGGGGCGGGGTCCTACAACTGACATGTCGCCTTTTATTACGTTCCACAACTGCGGCAGCTCATCAAGATGATAGCGGCGTAAAAACCGCCCCACCCGTGTTATGCGCCGGTCATCAGCTACGGCAAGCAAAGGGCCGTTCTGTTCGGCATCGTTAAACATAGTGCGCAGTTTATACATTATGAACTTGCGATTGCCGCGCCCCAAGCGCTCCTGACGGAAAATAGCCGGGCCGTCAGAATCGCATTTTATGACAACACACATCACGAGCATGACCGGAAGAAGCATGACGATGGCCGCCGTCGCAAAAACTATATCCGCGATACGTTTTGCCGGTCCATATAAAGAACGCTTTCCCGAAGCCGGCATACCCAACGCTGTCTGTGCACACTCTACCCTCAATCTCTCAGTATTTTTATGGAGTTATTGGCATCTACTTTCACCACTCTCGAAGGCAATGCGCCCCCCTTGTCATCACGTCGTGTGAAGCATATATAGTCGACGCTATCCTTTATTATATCGTCGATGTCATCAAACGAGGCCGCAGAAGGCGCCCCGCTGATGTTGGCCGACGTCGACACCAATGGCACCGCGCACATGCGGCACAGCTCATAGGAAAACGGCTCGGAAGTAATCCTGACACCGACACTTCCGTCATCGGCCACCAGTTCGGGGGCTATCGAGCGTGCATCGGGCAGCACCACGGTAGTAGGCCGTCCCGAGGCCAGAAGCAGACGCTCGGCTTCGGGAGAGACAGATGCTATCCGCTTTGCCACTTCCGGTGAATGGGTCAGTACAAGCATGGCTTTGGTGTCAACCCGTCGTTTTATCTCATAGACACGCCGCACCGCGCTGCGGTCGGTAGCGTCACATCCTATACCCCATACGGTATCGGTAGGATAAAGTATGACTTTTCCTTCCTTAATCGCTTCACATGCCTGTTGTAAATCCTGCTCTGTCGACATACAGCTATCTTATTACGCTTACAAAGATAGCTCATCGATGTGAAATGGCGAAATTTATTGCCGCTTTTACATAGTTTAAATCGCATAAAACGACTGCACCACGAATAAATTAGTAACTTTGTAAGTTAATACTAACGCGACATTAATGGCAGAAAGAAACATAATTATAAAAGGAGCACGCGTAAACAATCTTAAAAACGTAGATGTCGAAATACCGCGTAACAGGCTCGTTGTCATAACCGGACTGTCAGGCTCGGGAAAATCATCGCTTGCCTTTGACACCCTATATGCCGAAGGCCAGCGCAGATACGTAGAGAGCCTTTCGGCCTATGCCCG
Source organism: Candidatus Homeothermus arabinoxylanisolvens (assembly GCA_001689405.1). GTDB lineage: Bacteria > Bacteroidota > Bacteroidia > Bacteroidales > Muribaculaceae > Muribaculum > Muribaculum arabinoxylanisolvens. The sequence goes on from LUJO01000003.1 coordinate 31,439, forward strand.
ACAGTTTCTCGGCAAAATGTCAAAACCTGAAGCTGACTTCATCAAAGGGCTGCCTCCGGCCATAGCCATAGAACAAAAAGTAAACACACGCAATCCACGCTCGACTGTAGGCACTTCAACAGAAATCTATGATTATCTGCGTCTGCTTTTCGGACGCATCGGGCGCACATATTCGCCGGTATCGGGCCAACAGGTAAAAAAACATACTGTCGAGGATGTGCTCGCTACGGCGGCAAGTTATCCTGAAGGTACACGCATAGCCGTCACAAGCCCCATAACATTGTCCGAAAACCGGAAATTCAAAGACCAGCTGGAGATTTTGCTGAAAGGCGGATATTCACGCGTGGTCAAAGACGGAGAATTCATACTCATAGAAGATCTGATAAACGCATCGTCATGCCCTGCCACGGCCGACGGTTATGACCTGCTCGTCGACCGACTGACCGTCAGCTATCAAGGCGATGAGGCAAGCCGGCTTGCCGACTCCGCCGAGACTGCATTTTTTGAAGGGCGCGACATGATGAGTCTGCTCGTGTGGAGCGACGGAGGCGTTCACCGTCATGACTTTTCAAAACGGTTCGAGGCCGACGGCATTACATTTCGCGAACCGTCGGAAGCCATGTTCAACTTCAACAACCCGTACGGCGCATGCCCCCGCTGCGAAGGGTTCGGACGCATAATAGGCCTCGACCCCGACCTTATAATACCCGACCGCTCACTGTCGGTATACGAAGACGCCGTTGTATGCTGGCGCGGCGAGAAAATGAGTGAATGGAAGAAAGAGCTCATACACATAGCGCCGCACGTCGGTTTTCCGATACACCGTCCTTATTGCGACCTGAACGAGAAGGAGCTTGATCTGCTTTGGCACGGCAACGGACGCTTCAAGGGCATAGACGGGTTCTTCAAAATGGTAGAGGAAAACCAGTACAAAATACAATACCGCGTCATGCTGGCCCGCTACAGAGGCAAGACGACCTGTCCCGACTGCCACGGAAGCCGTCTGAACCGTGACGCATCATATGTAAAAGTAGGAGGAGCAGGTATATCCGATCTTGTAAGAATGCCTATAACCGAACTGCGCAAATGGTTTGAGTCACTGAGCCTTGACGAGACTGACGCAAAAGTGGCGTCGCGGCTCCTTGTGGAAATAAACAACCGCATAGGCTTCCTTTGCGACGTAGGGCTCGGTTATCTGACTCTCGACCGACTGTCATCATCGCTTTCCGGAGGCGAAAGCCAGCGCATAAACCTTGCCACTTCGCTCGGCAGCAGTCTTGTGGGCTCGCTTTACATACTCGATGAGCCGAGCATAGGACTACATTCACGCGACACACAACAGCTTATAGGCGTACTACGCAAACTGCAGCAGCTGGGCAATACGGTGGTGGTCGTCGAGCACGATGAAGAGATAATGAGAGCATCGGACTATATAATAGATGTAGGTCCCGAGGCCGGACGCCACGGAGGAGAGATAATATATCAGGGCGATGTCGACAACCTGCGGCATGCCACCGCATCCTACACCGTAAGGTATCTTAACGGAGAGCTGTCGATACCGGTACCGTCAAAGCGGCGTAAATGGCGCAATTACATTGAGGTGACCGGAGCACGGCAGCATAATCTTAAAAATATCGACGTAAAGTTTCCGCTTGAGGTCATGACTGTAGTGACGGGAGTCAGCGGATCGGGTAAATCGACACTTGTCCGCGACATATTGTATCGCGCTCTGCTGCGGCATCTCGGAGAACCGGGCGATGCACCGGGGCTGCATAAGTCGCTGCGCGGCGACCTTCAGCGCATATCGGCGGTCGAATTTGTAGACCAGAATCCGATAGGCAAGTCATCGCGAAGCAATGCCGCCACATATCTGAAAGCCTTTGACGAGATACGTCGCCTATTTGCCGAACAGCAGGGCGCCAAACAGATGGGCTTCTCACCCGGATATTTTTCGTTCAATTCCGAAGGCGGCCGATGTGAGGAGTGCAAAGGCGAAGGCACCATAACCATAGAGATGCAGTTCATGGCCGACATAGTCATACCCTGTGAGTCATGCCACGGACAGCGCTACAACGCCGACGTGCTCGAAATCAGGTATAGAGACAAAAATATAAACGACGTGCTCAACATGACCGTCAATCAGGCCATCGAGTTTTTCGGGGAGTCGTCGGAGTCGTTGCCAAAGAAAATAGTAAAGCGGCTTAAACCCCTTCAGGACGTAGGCCTCGGATACATCAAGCTCGGCCAGTCGTCATCGACATTGTCAGGCGGTGAGAACCAGCGCGTTAAACTCGCATACTTTCTGTCGCTTGAAAAGCCGTCGCCCACAATGTTTATTTTCGACGAGCCTACCACCGGATTGCATTTCCATGACATAAACACTCTCATGGACTCATTCAACCGGCTCATAGCTCTCGGACATACGGTAGTGATAATAGAGCATAACATGGACGTCATAAAATGTGCCGACCACATAATTGACATAGGCCCCGAAGGCGGAAGCGCCGGCGGAAATATCGTAATTGCCGGTACACCGGAGGAAGTGGCCGCATGCAAAGAAAGTTATACCGGACGTTATCTTGCCGAAAAGCTGTGAGTCGGTCTGCACCGTTGTCGATTTTGATAATCGGCAACGGACCGGTTGCAGCCGTTATAGACGATAATTATCGTTCTTAGATACTTCCGCTCGGCAAAATCAATTTTTATTTGCTTTTGCTATCGACTTATTCGTATCTTTGCCATTCATTAAATATAAATGATATTAAATATGAACGTCAACATCGAGGAACTCATCACAATAAATTACGAGTTGGAAGGACTGCTTTATCTCGCCCTGCATCGTGGCGAAGACACTCCGGTACAAGTATGGGCAATGATATCCGACAAAATCGATGCCTTGCGTGAAGGCGTTAAAATGCCCGACGAGCAGGAAGAGACAACTCTGAGTCCGGCAACCGATGATATAGACAAAATATCAGATGAACCGGTAATTGAATCTGAAGAGCCTTCTACCGAAGCTGTCGTAGAAGAGCCTGACATACCGGCAGAAACAGAGGAAGAGACCGAACCGGAGGCCGCAGAAGAGACTGTGATCGAGACCGAACCGGAGGCGCCGGTCATGGAAACGGACATTGAGACAGAGACTGATGCCGCTATTGCCGACACGCCTGTGATAGTGCAGGAACAAGAGGAAGAGGAAATTGTATCGACAGACACGGATGATATAACAGAAAATGATGATGAGGATACATCGGTGGTAATTGAAGAAGCCACTGTCGAGAACGAGCCCATCAGACTGGACGAAAAACTTGCCCGACAGTATTCCAAAGACCTTCGCAAGGCTTTTTCACTGAATGACCGCTTCCGCTTCCGTCGCGAATTATTCGGCAATAGCGACGCTGAAATGAACGACACTCTGAATCTTGTCGAGGCAATGATTAATCGTGACGAAGCATACGATTATTTCTATCATGACCTGCAGTGGGATCGCGATAATCAGGAAGTGATTGACTTCATGGCTATAATCGAAAAACATTTTTCCAATAAATGAGCGGAAAACTTTACATAGTCCCCACCCCTGTAGGCAATCTCGGCGACATGACTCCGAGAGCCGTGGAGACACTCAAGTCAAGCGACCTTATTCTTTGCGAGGACACCCGCACAAGCGCCGTGCTGCTGCGTCATTTCGGAATAAATGTACCTACAGCGAGCCATCATAAATTCAATGAACATAACGCCACATTGCCGGTGGTCGAAAAACTTGAGAACGGGGCGACGATATCGCTTATAAGCGATGCCGGGACTCCCGGCGTGTCAGATCCCGGCTTCATGCTCGTGCGCGAATGTCGGCGTCACGGCATAGATGTCGAGACTCTTCCGGGGCCCACCGCACTTATACCGGCACTTATAAATTCAGGGTTGCCTTGCGACCGCTTCACATTCGAGGGTTTTCTCCCGCAGAAAAAAGGCAGAGCCTCACGCCTCGAAGAATTGTCAAAGGAGCCGCGCACATTTATTATATATGAATCGCCCCTGCGACTGGTCAAAACGCTTCAACAACTTGCTGAAGCATGCGGCGGCGACCGCGAAGCCTCCGTATCGCGCGAAATATCAAAACTCCACGACTCTACCGTGACGGGAACTCTCGATGAACTGGTAAAACACTTCACGCTGAACATTCCTAAAGGAGAAATCGTTATTGTTGTAAGCGGCTATAGAAATACAGCCGAGAAACGCGTTCATCGCAACAAATATAAAGATATCGACAACGAGGAAAATGACAACAACTAACATAATTATATAACAAAATGAGAAAAATCGTTTCAATTTTTGCCGTCGGATTATTATTTCTGACTGCATGCGACGGAGGGAAGCTAAAGCAAGTAGAAAGCGAGAACGTACAGCTTGACGACTCACTTCGGGTAGCTCTTGCCAACCAAGACAGTCTGTTGGTATTGTTGAACGACATCACAGACGGCATGAACCAGATCAAAGATCTGGAAAAGATACTTGGCAACACTAACGACCTCACGGCCGAGTCACAGTCGCGCAAAGACCAGATACGCAACGACATGTACTCCATACAGCAGGCTCTTCAGGAACGCCGCGAACGCCTTGCCGAGCTTGAGAAGAAGTTAAAGAGCTCTCAGGGATATAATGCCACTCTCCAGAAGACCATCGACAATCTTAAGGCTGAAATAGCCACTCAGGAAACGACCATATCGACGCTGCGCAATGACTTGGCATCGGCCAAGATACAGATTGCCGACCTCGGTACAAAAGTGGACTCGCTCAGCACGACAGTGGCTTCTGTCACCGAAGAGAAAGTAAAGGCACAGGAGGAAACTCAAAATGTGACCAACGAGCTCAATACATGCTACTACGCAATCGGCACCAAGAAAGAGCTGAAGGAGGCCAAAATAATCGAGACAGGCTTCCTGAGAAAGACCAAACTGCTGCAGGCTGACTTCCAGCAGAGCTATTTCACAAAAGCCGACAAGCGTACGCTTACCGTAATACCTACCCAATCCAAGAAGGCAAAGATATTGACCAACATGCCGTCAGATTCATACGTCATCGAGGATGAAGGCGGTATAAAAGTCATCAAGGTCACCAATCCGGAGCGCTTCTGGAGCCTGTCCAACTATCTTGTAATCCAAGTTGACTGACAACATCATCAACCCTCATAACCATGCGCGGTCGCCTTCAGGCACCGCGCTTTTTTCATGTTTTTACATATGCGTCCCTCTTCAATAACATACCGATACCGTCTACGTCTGCAATTCAATTTAATTTTGCACTATTGTTCAATTAAATCATTATTCACGACTATGACCTTTAAATCATTATTCTCCCGTACAGGTACCGCAGTGTTATCGCTACTGATATCAATGGCGGCAATGCATGCGTGCTCCTCCGAGAAGAAAACCGAGACAGAAAAAGCCGACGACACTCCACAGGGAGCCGTCGAGGTAGCGCAATGGCTTGGAATGGGCTGGAATCTCGGCAATCAGATGGACGCACAGAAAGACGGCATGGCATCGGAAACCGCATGGGGCAATCCTGTAGTATCGCAGGTATTGTTTGACAAACTTGCACAAGCCGGCATAAGCACGGTACGCATACCGGTAACTTGGCTCGGACATATAGGAAGCGCACCTGATTACACCATTGACAAAGCGTGGCTCGACCGCGTGGAACAGATAGTAGGATATGCGGAAAAAGCCGGTCTTAACGCAATCATCAACATACACCATGACGGAGCCGACAGCCGCCATTGGCTCGACATAAAAGGCGCAGCGGAAAATCCCGAGACCAATGCAGCGGTAATAGCTCAGCTTAAAGCCATGTGGAGCCAGATAGCGGAACGATTCAAGGACAAAGGCTCATTTCTTATTTTCGAGTCGCTCAATGAAATCCACGACGGCGGCTGGGGCTGGGGCGCCAACCGTACTGACGGAGGCAAGCAATACCGCACGCTCAACGAATGGAACCAAGTGTTTGTTGACGCCGTGCGCGCTACCGGAGGCAAAAACGCCGACCGTTACCTCGCGGTGCCGAGCTACTGCACCAATCCCGACTACGCGGTCGACGGCAGCTTCAAAATGCCTGCCGACTCTGCCGACAACCGTATAATTGTGGCAGTGCATTATTATGCTCCCGTAGACTACTCGCTCAATGACAAATTCAAGGAATGGGGCCACACAGGTAAAGATGTGGATGTATGGGGCGACGAAAAGTATCTTTCCGATACATTCGGCAAATTAAAGACTACATTTATCGACAAGAACATCCCCGTTTACATAGGAGAGATGGGCTGTGTACGCCGCGAAGACCCGCGTGCCGAAAAATTTCGCCGCCATTATCTCGAATATGTATGCAAGTCAGCCCGCGACCACCATATGGCTCCGATATTCTGGGACAACGGTTATGGAGGGACAGGCCGTGAACAGTCGGGACTGTTCAACCGCACCACGGGTGAATACCTCAACAACGGCCAAGACATAGTAGCGACAATGGTCAAGGCAGTTACATCCGATGACCCGGCCTATACGCTGCAATCGGTCTACGATAACGCCCCGCAATAATTTTTACAGCAAAATGCTACGACTTAATATTCCCGTTATGATTATTTATTAGTAAATTTGCACATTAAAATAATTCATAATGGGAATATTCAGTTTCTTCTCCAAAGAAAAAAAGGAGACACTCGACAAGGGTCTTGAACGCACAAAACAGGGCGTGTTTTCCAAATTGACACGCGCCATTGCCGGCAAATCGAAAATTGACGATGAAATCCTCGACAATCTTGAAGAAGTATTCATAACCTCGGATGTCGGAGTAGAAACGACTCTAAAAATAATAGACCGCATAGAGAAGCGTGTGGCCAGAGACAAGTATGTAAACCTGTCGGAGCTTAACGGTCTGCTCTGTGAAGAGATTACCGCACTTCTCGCTGAAAACAACAATGACTCCACTCTCGAAGACTTCACTGTGCCGGAAGGCCACAAACCGCATGTAATAATGGTGGTGGGAGTCAACGGTGTGGGTAAGACCACCACTATAGGCAAACTCGCATATCAGTTCAAAAAAGCGGGAAACAAAGTCATGCTGGGGGCCGCCGACACTTTCCGCGCGGCTGCCGTGGAGCAGCTCGATGTATGGGGAGAACGTGCCGGAGTTCCTGTCATCAAACAGAAACTCGGAGCCGATCCGGCTTCCGTAGCCTATGATACACTTCAGTCGGCAAAGGCCAACGACATCGATGTGGTGATCATCGACACCGCAGGACGACTTCACAATAAAAAAGGCCTTATGGACGAGTTGACCAAAATAAAGAACGTCATGCAGAAAGTAGTGCCTGACGCTCCCCATGAGGTACTGCTTGTACTTGACGGCTCCACAGGACAGAATGCTTTTGAACAAGCCAAGCAATTCGTAGCCGCCACAAAGGTAAACGAACTCGCCATAACCAAGCTTGACGGCACGGCCAAAGGCGGAGTGGTCATCGGAATAAGCGATCAGTTCAAAATTCCCGTAAAATATATAGGTCTCGGAGAAGGCATAGACGATCTGCAGGTATTCCACAAAAAAGAATTTGTACAATCGCTTTTCGGAGAGTCTAAATAAAATGCCACGCAAGAAGGTTGATGTCATAACTCTCGGTTGCTCCAAAAATCTTGTTGACAGCGAACGGCTCATGAGCATGTTTGCTGAAAGCGGATTCGATGCCGTGCATGAACCCGAAAAAGTGCGCGGAGACATAGCCGTGGTAAACACATGCGGTTTTATCGGCGATGCCAAAGAGGAGTCAATCAATATGATACTTGAGTTGATACAGGCCAAGAACGAAGGCCGCATAAAATCGCTCTACGTAATGGGATGCCTGTCACAGCGCTATCTTGACGAACTCAAAGCCGAGATGCCCGAGGTCGACGGCTGGTACGGTAAGTTTGACTGGCCGGAACTCGTGACCGTGCTATCGTCAAAACATCCGGCTACCTCAACCTACGACAGGGTCATAACCACCCCGAAGCATCACGCATATATAAAAATAGCGGAGGGGTGTAACCGCTTCTGCTCATTCTGCGCCATACCGCTTATCACCGGGCGCTTCAAGTCGCGGCCTGTCGAGGAGATTATCGGCGAAGTAAAGACACTTGTCGGCCGTGGAGTAAAAGAGTTCAACGTCATAGCACAGGATCTGTCGGCCTACGGGAGCGACCTTTACGGACATCAGGAGCTTGCGCGTCTTATAGACGAGATGGCCTCGGTAGACGGTGTACGGTGGATAAGACTTCATTACGCCTATCCCGCACAATTCCCGATGGAGATTCTTGACGTAATGGCCAAGCACGACAACGTATGCAAGTATCTTGACATAGCGTTGCAGCATATAAGCGACAATGTATTGTCCAACATGCGCCGACATATAACCGGCGAAGAGACGCGCCGCCTGCTTGACGAGATAAGGAAGCGTGTTCCCGGCATACACATACGCACCACACTCATGGTCGGCTTCCCCGGCGAGGGCGAGAAAGAGTTTTGCGAGCTGAAGGAGTTTGTCAGAGAACAGCGCTTTGAACGCATGGGCGCATTTGCCTACTGCGAGGAAGAGGATACCTACGGAGCATTGAACTTCAATGACGACATACCTGACGAAGAGAAACAGCGGCGCCTGTCACAGCTTATGGATATTCAGGCCGAAATTGCTCAGGAAATAAACGAAGCAAAGATAGGCACCACGGTAAAAGTCATTATAGACCGGGAGGAAGACGAGTATTTCGTCGGGCGTACGCAGTGGGACTCGCCCGAAGTCGACCCGGAAGTCCTGATAAAAAAGAGCAAGCCTGTAAAAAAAGGCGAATTTTACGACGTAAGAGTCGTGGACACTCAGTTCTACGACCTTATTGCCGAATTAGTGTGATTACCGATTATGCTGTCGCGTGCGTTAAAATCGCTGATAAACTCCTGCCTTGAAGGCAAGCGTGCATTTGCCGTATATGCTCTGCCCGGCCATGCTCCGGCATGTACTGTGGCAGGTGACCGTACCCTGTCTTCAGGAGGCGATTTCTTTATAAACAACTTTAACAATACATTCGGCAAGCCGCTTGTCATAAGCGGGCGGTCACCCTTTCCCGACGAGTGCGAGTCCCCGGAGCCATATTGCAGCTCGACAGAATATGACGATTACAAACGTCATCTCCTGTCCATAGTCGACGACCTGAAAATGACCGGAGGCAAGACTGTATTCTCACGCACACTCTGCGGCGACGCATCGGGCATAGACTGGGCGGAGGTAGCCGACAGTTATTTCACGGCATTTCCTGACACATTCCGGTTTATCTACTATACACCCTGCACGGGCGCATGGCTCGGCGCCTCCCCGGAAATACTCCTTGAGCGTAAATCGGGCGAAAGCCGGGTGCGCACCATGTCGCTTGCCGGAACCCTAAGTATCGGGACAAACTCCGGTTGGGATGAGAAGAACATCAAGGAGCATGACTTTGTCACAAAATATATAACCGACATATTCAACCGATTGGGCATAAAAGCCGAGATAGCGCCCGATGAAGATGTATCGTTCGGCATGGTAAAGCATTTGTGCAACCGTATATCGGGAGAATACGACGGCGACTTCTTCACCGCAGTCAATGCTCTTAGCCCTACTCCTGCACTTGCGGGAGTGCCTCTTGCCGACGCACTTGAGCATATCGCACGCCACGAGCCTCATCCGCGCCGGTGCTACGGCGGATACGTAGGCGTCACTGACCGAGAAGGCGAACATGCGTATGTCAATCTGCGGAGTGTACATTTCTCGTCCGAGCGTTTTTGTATATATGCGGGAGGCGGCATAACTTCCGACTCCAATCCTGACGACGAGTGGGCCGAAACCCGCAACAAAGTGCAGAAACTCAACGACATTATCTTATCGAGCGTAGACAATGGACGATAACAGACATGGAAAACCGTTTCTGGTGATAACCATAGCAGTTTTGATGCTGTGCGCAGTATCTATGTTGCCTTTATCGCAACTTACCGGCGGACGGTTGCGTGACTTCAATCTGTTGGCCGACATTGTAAAGACAACCGACGACTCGACAGTCATAGTGCCGCAGTCCGACGCATCGGCTCCCGTAGACAAAGCCCTGATTGAAGCGCAGGCCGAGGAGGAGCAAGAAGCAGTCACCCGCCATGATACTCTGACGGAGCCGAAAGATGACAATATACAGGCTGTCGACACGGTATCGGTATTGCCTGACCCGATAACGTCGCGTCAGGGCGATATAGTGGTGATGGAGGATTACACCGGCAACGGTTCAGGCCTCGACCGGTTCAAGGCCGCGTTATCTGACAAAGACAAACGGGTGGTCAGGGTGGCATTTATCGGTGACTCATACATAGAAGGCGACATCTTCACACAGAACGTACGCGAGAGCCTTCAGCAACATTTCGGAGGCGCCGGTGTGGGTTATGTTAACATGTATTCCGAATTTCCCGGTTTCAGACGCTCGGTAAGACAGTCGGGCAGCGGCTGGAAAGTATTCAATATGGGTAAAGGACATGCCAACAATGCCTATCTGTCACTGACCGAACAATACTCCGTACCCGACGGAAAGGCAAAGGCCGTATACAAAGGTGTCGACAAGTTTCGCAACGCGGACTCGTGGCAGGTGTCGCGCTTCCTGTTTGTAAGCCCTGACAACGCCGTGATAACCACAAAAGTCAGTGACGGCGAGGCGGAGTCGCACTCCGTATCGGGCTCTTCCGATGTGCAATGTATCGAGCTTGACTCCCCTACCTCTTCATTTTCAGTATCGACCGACTGCACTTCGCTCGCCGCAATTGGAGTGTGGCTTGATGACGCCACGGGCATATCGGTAGACTGTATGTCGTCGCGCGGATACTCCGGAGTGACACTGTCGAAGGTAAATGCAGGGTTAAGCCGTTCGATGCGAAGCTATATCGACTACGACCTCATTGTATTGGAATTCGGCATAAATGCCATGTCGGCGGCTCAATCCGACTACTCCTCCTATACCCGTTTAATGACCAAGACCGTAGCGCACCTGAGGGAATGCTATCCCGAGTCCGACTTCATAATCATGGGTATCGGTGACCGCGGACAGAAATCGGGCTCCGAAATAAAATCCATGAGAGTGGCACCCGCCATGACTTCGGCACAACGCGACATAGCCCGCAACTCGCACTGCATATTCTGGGATACGCGCGAAGCTATGGGCGGCGAGAACTCGATTGTCGACTGGGCCAACTCAAATCCGTCACGAGCCAACAAGGATTACATACACCTCACCCACAAGGGAGGCGCCGTGCTGGCCGAACAATTTGTAAAATCATTATTGCATGCACTTGATAACTAAGCATATAATAACCACATTCCTAATTCTATCATCAATATGCGTCGTTCAGGCACAGGATGAGGGCTGCGACGAAGTCATAAGGCTCAACCCGGATATGAATGCCGACGCGGACGATGACATAATATCCATACCCCCGTTCATCAATCTTGACGCCAATGTCATCGAGAGCAACGGAGCCGACTGGAACGCATTGCGGCATAAAGCCGCGTCGACAATAACCGTACCGCTGTCGATAGTACATATCGGCGACTCGCATATTCAAGCCGACTTCGCTACAGGACATACAAGACGTCTGTTTCAAAAAAATTATGGCAATCCGGGCAGAGGGCTTATTATCCCGTTCCGCATGACAGGGACAAACGAGCCGCGTGATTATCTGATAAAAAGTTCAGATACATGGAAAGGCTCCAAACTCATGAAGCAGTCGCCCGACCTTCCGGTAGGATTTACCGGTGTGGCAGTGGCTCCTTCATCACGGAGCACCGACCTCGTCATATCCACACTTTCGCGCACCGGCAACAAGGAATTGTTCAATGACGTAACCTTATATTGCGACGGCACTCCGGTCATAGACTCGATTACATCCGAGGGAAAGCCGTTGGATTACGAAGTGCTCTCTTCGCCCGGAGCATGCACCGTCATGCTCGCCCGAGCGGTATCGGAGCTTAAACTGTCGCTCTCGTCAGCCGACGCCACGGTAATATATGGCGCTGACCTGCGGTTGTCGGGACAGTCGGGGGTTCTCTATCATGCCATAGGCAACAACGGCGCCACATATGCCTCATACAGCTATGTAAACAATTTTGCCGACAGGCTGTCGGTTCTCAATCCCGACCTTGTGATAATAAGTCTCGGAGCCAATGAAGCGTTCGGCAAAACCGGGTCGGAAGATATATATCGGGCCATTGACGCCGTAGTCAACGGCATCATGGAAGCCAATCCGCTGTCAGAGATACTTCTTGTGACCCCTATGGAATGTCAGAAAAGCACACGCACACGTAAAAACCGGCGTGCGCGCGGCTTTGTCGTAAATGACAAGATAGCTGTAATGCGTGAGGCGATACTTCGGTACGGACGCGATAAAAATATAGCTACGTATGACTGGTATTCGGTAGCCGGAGGCAAAGGCATATCAAGCAAATGGGTCGGAGAAGGGCTGATGGCCAAAGACCGCATACATCATTCCCATAAAGGATATCTGCTGAACGGGCAACTGTTCTATGAAGCATTAAACAAAGCACTTACGCAATGAATCAACTTTGGGATAACATAGTGGAATTTATCGATGCCGAACGTCTGAAAGCGACTCTGCTTTATGACAGCGCCAACCCGCTGCTGTTCAATACCGGATTATTTTTAGTCCTGTTCACGGCATTTTTGCTCATATACCGCATATTGAGCCGTCATCATACGTTAAAGACAGTTTTCGTCATACTCTTTTCGCTTTATTTCTATTACAAATCAAGTGCGGAATACTGCTTCATACTGCTCGGCGTATGTGTAAGCGACTATCTTCTGGGGCTATGGCTCGGTAGTGCAAAATCACGCATCGTAAGAAGAGGCATAGTGACGCTCAACGTCCTTGTGAATCTGGGCATGCTCGTATATTTCAAATACCTCAACCTCATACTCACAACCATAGCCGACTTCTCGTCATCGAAATTCGATGCACTCGACATAATACTTCCGGCCGGAATATCATTCTTTACATTCCGCTCCATCAGCTACATTGTCGACATATATCGTGGCGAGATAAAGCCTACACGCAACTTTCTGCACTATACATTTTTCCTCACCTTTTTCCCGCCCCTGCTGGCCGGACCTGTCGTAAGAGCCAAAGATCTGATGGGACAGATCGAAGCGCATCCGGTGGCATCGCGGGCCATGGTAGGGTCCGGTCTGTTTCTCATCATGGCCGGCCTTGTCAAAAAGGTTATTGTCGCCGACTATATCAGCGGCAATTTCATAGACCGCGTATTTGACAACCCGTCTATGTTCTCAGGGTTTGAAAACCTCATGGCAGTGTACGGCTTCACCCTTCAGCTGTATTGCGATTTTTCGGGCTACTCCGACATGGCCATAGGCATAGCTCTACTGCTGGGCTATCGCTTTAAAGCCAATTTCGACGCCCCGTTCAAATCGCAGAATCCATCGGAATGGTGGCGACGCTGGCACATATCGCTATCGACATGGCTGCGCGACTATCTGTATATACCTATGGGTGGAAGCCGTTGCAGCAAAACCCGCACTCACGTCAACCTGTTCAACACGATGCTCCTCGGCGGACTATGGCACGGCGCATCATGGATGTATATCATATGGGGTGGATGGAACGGTCTTTTGCTTATAATACACAAGTCTCTCCGGCGCATATTTCCCCGCGTAAGCGAAAAAAGACGAAACGCTTGGTGGAGAGTCACCGCAAATGTGTTTCTGACATTCAATCTCATGGCTTTCGGCTTCATGTTTTTCAGGGCGCGCTCCATGGCGCACGTACATGACATGGTCGACCAGATGCTGCACAACTTCCACTTCGCGGTAGCTCCGCAGTTTTTCAGCGGCTATCTTATGATTGTTCTTGCAATGGCCGCAGGCTACCTTATGCACTTCGCCCCCAAAAACTGGAGCACGTCGCTCGAAAACCGTTACGGCCGCCTGCCGCTGTTGCTCCAATCCATCATATTCGCCATACTGCTTCTTGTCATCATACAAGTGCGCCAGAGCGATATTGTACCATTCATTTATCTCCAGTACTAACCGCCACATGTACAACAACCGCTTATTAAAATACAGTGCCGTAATATCGGTATTATTAACCATACTCTTGCCGGCATCGTGCTCACAGACCCGGCATAAGGAGGATAACGGTATTGACGGACTGACAAAAGCTCTGAAAGACATAATAAAGGACAAGCCCGGACAGATCGGCATAGCTGTGATAATCGACAACAGCGATACGGTTAAAGTCAATAATTCAGACGACTATCCGCTCATGAGCATGTTCAAGCTACAGGAAGCGGTAGCCGTATGCCGGACCCTCGACGAGTCAATGACAAGCATTGACTCGACCATATGCATCAAAAGAGCGACACTCGACCATGACACTTGGAGCCCTATGTTGGCTGACCATACGTCGCCTGAATTCAGCTTGTCGGTAAAAGAGCTTATCGATTACATACTCATACACAGCGACAACAATGCCAGCAACATACTTTTTGACAATATCGTATCGGTAGCCGAAACCGACAGCATAACCGGCTTACTTTTACCTGACAAAGAGGTCAGGCTGATGTATACGGAACGTCAGATGAAAGAGAAAAACGACCTTGCGTATGAAAACAGATGCTCTCCCCTGTCCTATGCCATATTGGTAAACAAAGTTTTTACCGACAGTGTAGCAAGTGCTGACAAGCAAGCCGTAATCAGGCAGGCCATGCTGAATTGCAATACCGGCCTTACACGTCTGGCCGCCCCGCTTAACGGCAAAGAAGGGGTCAGTTTCGCCCACCGAACGGGCACAGGCTACGTAACCCCCGAAAACCTTATAGTAGCCATAAATGACGGCGGATATGTAAGACTGCCGTCAGGCAAAGGCTACTCCATAGCCGTATTCATAAAGGATTATAACGGAAAGGCGGAAGAAGCCGAAAGCATCATGGCATCAATTTCCGCCGCCGTATACGACCGTCTTTCCGCCCGGCTATAGTTTGCGCAATGCCTTGATTGCAGCCTTGAAATCAGGCAACTCATCGCGCATTATATGATTGCGGTGTATGACCCGGTGACAGTTAGGACATACAGGCATCAGATTTTTCAACGCCTCCTCTATAGTCTGCTGCTCGCTTTGTCCCTCATACATGAATATGGGCTTTATATGGTGTATCTCTATACACGGGCTTCCGTACTTGTCGCCATAGGAACTTCTGAACTCGAACTCACAGCAATCGCACTTCAACACTCCGGACTCGTCAGTATAATGTTTTATGGCCGCATCATGCAGTCTGCGCGAGCGCTTGCGCAAGGCAGTCGTCACAGTAGTCCGTTCACCCTCATCCACGAGTTCATCATAAGGCACTACTTTGCCATCTGTAACATCATTCAGACGGTCTCTGATATCCTCGTAGCCAAAACCGGATGACAACAGGTAATCAAGGCTGTCCTTGCGTTCCTCGACAAAATCGCGTCCAAGCTTCGTTATGACATAGCCCTTGTCGGAATACATGGCATAGCCCGGAGCCACAAGAGTGTCATGGCTGCGGAGATTGCGTACTTTCTGAGAGAAGTATGTGTCACTTCTTCCTGCCAGAATCTCCGCGTCCATACCCGACGGCTTCATAATATCGGTAAGGCGTTTTATAAGTTCGGAAGTCGTGATTCTGCCACCGTTGTACACAGCCAGATAAAGGCTCGGCAGTATA
Organism: Candidatus Homeothermus arabinoxylanisolvens; assembly: GCA_001689405.1. GTDB lineage: Bacteria > Bacteroidota > Bacteroidia > Bacteroidales > Muribaculaceae > Muribaculum > Muribaculum arabinoxylanisolvens. The sequence goes on from LUJO01000003.1 coordinate 47,238, forward strand.
AGCTCTCTTTCTGAAATACGTCGGATACTCATGTTCTTAATAATTAGTTATCAATAGATGTTTTACCTTTCTGTCATTACGGTTCATAAAACTTACAAGGTAGCTCTTGTCAAATGTAAGGATATTTATGCCCGGACGATTATACAGGCTGTATATATAATCGGTATGTTTTATTACCATCATCCATTTGGCCGCACACTTGCCGATAAGATAGTCGGCAAGCCTCTTCTGGTCATCGCGGGTAAACTCATTTTTCGCATAAGTGCTGAACTCGCTGTCATAAGGCGGATCGAGAAATATGAAGTCATCCTCATCAGGTCTATGTTCAAGGAGGAACCTCTCGAAATCAAGATTGCATATATGTGTGGCGGCAAGCTTGTCGGACAACTCCCTCGACCTGTAATACTCCATCTTTTTGTCAAAATTCTTACCGTTATATGCAATACCGCCGTAAGGCACATTAAACTTACCGTCACTGTTATAGCGGAACATACCGCTGTAGCAATAATTGCGTATAAACAGAAACAGCGCACAATGTTTCGCCGGATCGAGCACCTCAAGGACATCATTATTGTACAGATGCCGGAAATACATGTAGAGCGCACCCTTGACGGCTGTCTCGATATTGTCTGACAGATCCTTCTCCGACAGACGGCTTTTCGTGAGCTCAAGTTTTTTCATTCGCGACATCTTGTCAATGAACGTACGCCTTATCTCTCTTATGAAAGCGTCAGGATCATCATTAAGCCTGTCGCCTGTAAGACCAAGTATCTCATCACGAAAATCACGGCAAAAATATGACACCTCCATGTCGAGCATCTCTTTTGTCAGCTGTTCGTCACGGAACCCGGCATACATGCGCAACAACTCTCCATGACGTACAAAAAGGTCACGTGCTCCGTTCCATGCCGCATTTATATCGTCGACATAGCGGAAAAACATATCGCTACCCTCTTCACCCGCCAGATAGCGGTAAAAGTTTATAAGCTCCGTCGATAAGTCATTTATATAATATTCAGCAGCGTCTACGGCAGCGTACACAGCGCCGCCGCCCACAAAAGGCTCGAAATACCGTCTAAACTCAGGGATGGCCGGAAGGATGTATTTAAGTTCTTTCTCCTTACCGCCCGCCCATTTCAATAATGGCTGCATCACTTGTCTATAGTTTCTTTACACAAAAATACGAATAAGCCGAGCGCAAAAGCAAATTTATAGCGATTATATGAAGCGGAGCAATGTGTCGATTGTACTATCCGGAGAACCGGCAACCGATACACTGCCCCGCTTATACGTAAACAATTGTTTAAATTCTATCAGTCAATAAGAGCATGACCCGTCATTTCGGCCGGCTGCTGCAAACCCATTATCTTGAGTATGGTAGGAGCCACGTCGGCGAGCTTGCCGTCCTCGACTTTGGCATCCTTGCGTGCAGTCACATAAACACACGGCACCGGATTGAGCGAGTGCGCGGTATTGGGAGTGCCGTCAGCATTGATAGCATTGTCGGCATTGCCGTGGTCAGCGATTATTATGACTTCGTAGTCAGCGTCCTTGGCAGCCTCGACAGTGTCTTTCACACAGTCATCGACAGCTTTCACAGCCTTTTCGATAGCCTCATATATACCGGTATGGCCCACCATGTCGCCGTTGGCATAGTTTACCACGATGAAGTCGTACTCCTGACTCTTTATAGCCTCGACAAGCTTGTCCTTTACCTCATAGGCGCTCATTTCAGGCTTCAGGTCATAGGTAGCCACTTTGGGCGAAGCCACAAGTATGCGCTCCTCGCCTTCATACGGAGCCTCACGGCCTCCGTTAAAGAAGAATGTAACGTGAGCATACTTCTCGGTCTCGGCTATGTGGAGCTGCTTTTTGTCAAGCGAAGACAGGTACTCGCCAAGCGTGTTGTTGACATTCTCCTTGTCAAAGAGGATGTGCACACCGGTGAACGAAGCGTCATAAGGAGTCATACAGTAGTACTGTATGCCGGGAATAGTATGCATACCGGCCTCAGGCATATCGTGCTGGGTCAACACCATGGTAAGCTCCTTTGCACGGTCGTTGCGGTAATTGAAGAATATGACCGCGTCGCCATCCTTGATTGTACCGTCTACTCCGGCATTGACGATAGGTTTGATGAACTCGTCGGTAACATCCTCGTCATAAGACTCCTGCATGGCCTTTACCATATCGTCGGCCTTCTTGCCCTCACCGTTTACAAGCAGGTCATAAGCGATTTTAACACGCTCCCAGCGCTTGTCACGGTCCATAGCATAATAACGGCCTATAATAGAAGCTACCTTACCGGCCGATTTGGCGCAATGGGCCTCAAGTTCTTCGATAAAGCCCTTGCCGCTGCGCGGGTCGGTGTCGCGACCGTCCATGAAGCAGTGTATATATACTTTTTCAAGACCGTATTCCTTGGCTATGTCGCAGAGCGCAAACAGATGGTCGAGCGAGGAGTGTACGCCACCGTTGGAGGTCAGGCCCATGAAATGTATGGCCTTGCCGTTGTCACGGGCATAGCTGAATGCATTTACAATCTCGGGATTCTTCAGTATCGACCCGTCCTTGCATGCCTTGTTGATCTTGACAAGATCCTGATATACCACACGACCGGCGCCGATATTGAGGTGACCTACTTCAGAGTTGCCCATTTGTCCGTCAGGCAGACCGACATTCTCGCCACTTGCCTGCAACTGCGAGTGAGGATATGTAGCCAACAGATAGTCCCAGTAAGGGGTGGGAGTAGAATATATCACGTCGCCTTTACCATGATTGCCGATGCCCCAGCCGTCGAGGATCATCAATAATGCTTTCTTTGCCATAATTGTTATCGTTTTTATATTATAATATGGTGCAAATTTACAAATATTTTCGGAGCAAACCTAACACCACAGCTTCATAAAAAGAAATGGGGAACCGGACCGTTAAGCCGATTCCCCACCTCACGTTTCAACTATTTATTTATGAGAACCTCAATGCCCGGTATCACTACCCGATAAAGAGGACGAGGGATGTGAAAAAGCGGGTAATATCACTGTTTCATTGACTATAACAATTGAAAACCGTTTGTGGAAGCCGTTTTTGAGAGATTTATGCCCTAAAAGTGTTTAAAAAACGTAAACGCTTTAGCAATTTTAGGCTAATATAATCATTTTAACTTAATATATTAACAAATGAAACACTTTCAGCACTTTGGCTCCGTTTTGAGGCCTCATTTTATTGTATCGTGCCAATCGTTGAATGTGTCGTTGATACGGCTCCGCAAGCTGTGTCGGAGCCCGCTGCTCTTCTCCTTTATTATGGATAGGCGGCGCTCAAATTGAGGCATCATGTCGTTGCTCCATATTGTATCGAGAGCCTCGCGCAAGGTGTTCGCGGCGGCATTCTCCTGCGACTCCTTGACCCATCGCACGCGGCGGTCGTAGACCATGATGCTTTCGACGGTGGTGAGCATGAGGTCGGCTATGCGTGAGGGGTGGGGATGCAGTGTGGCAAACTCCTTGATGGCTTTGCGGCATCGCGATGTGCGCCCCTTGACTCTGCCGGGACCGGGGAGAAACTCCTTGGTTATGATTGCGCGATATTTTTCCTGCATTTTCTCCTCGTCGGGATTCATGAAATAGTCAAGATAGTCCTTGGCCTCCTTGCGTGCGGCATAGAGTTCAAGGACCATCTCGGTTATTTGATCGTGATTCAGCGTGTTCAGGAATTTCTTGAGCTGTGTCTTCGACATTTTGCTGAATGGGGGTTATTTCGCTTTCCTGAATGTAAGCTCGTGCAGCTCACACATCGACTTGTCCTTTGTGGGCGAGGTAAACAGCAGGTATATGGCGTGCTTCCCTTTCATGCCCTTTAGGCCCGACAGCTTCACGGCCATGTCGGTGCGCTCCTGCTTGGCGTTGGGGCTTAGAGTGAGGCTTCCTATCTTGCGCCCTCCACGCTCGCTCCACGGGCTGTCGACCATGATGTCGATTCGGCCTTCGGTTCCGAGAGGCTTGATGTTGAGCACCAGCTCGTTGTCCTTTGTGGTGTCGAGCAGGTCGAAGTTGTAGTATTTGTAGCCTACGGTCGAGCCGTCGGTGTTGTTGACCACCGGATTGCTGTTGACGCGCAGGTCGTAGGGAGTTTCAAAATTCTTCTCATCGCCGTAGGTGGGCTGCACGTATGAGCCCGAGAAGGTGAAGTTGGGCCATGCCGAGATGGCCTTGCGCGGGCCTGTGTAGTAGCAGGCTATTCCGGCCGAGTAGCGGTGGTAGGGGTCAAGCCCTGAGGTTTCAAAACCCTGTGAGGTGTATTCGGCCTCGCTTATCTCGACTTTGCCGCCGGGGCCTTCGGTAACTTTTACTTCGATAGGCTCAACCATTGCCTGGCGTGCATATTCGGTGGTACCGTTCTGGCGGTGGTAGAACACATACCACTGTCCATTTATCTCGGCTATGCTGCCGTGGGTGTTGCCGTTGGGCGTAGCCGTGGCTATGGGATTGCCCTGAAGGTCGGTGTCGCGTCCTCGGCCGTCGATTATCGTGCCGCCGTAGGTGAACGGGCCGAGCGGATTGTCGCTGTAGGCGTAGGCAAGCGTGTAGTTGGAGGTGGGAAGGCCCCACTCGCCGTTGTCTGACTTGCGGCTGTAAATAAATACGTATTTGTCCTTGATTTTGCGTATCGACGATGCCTCGAAGAATCGGAACACACCATCCTGCTTGTAGTGTGAAATCATGTCCTTGACCGGCTTGGTGCCCTTCTTGACCGTAGCCATGGTTACGGGGTCAAATTCGGCGCCGAGCGACTCCTCGAAGCCCCAGTAGCCGTAGACCTTGCCGTCGTCGTCGACAAGCACAGCCGGGTCAAATCGCAGATCACCGTCGGTCAGCTTGGGCGACTCCTTGCTCCAGTTGCACACTACAAACGGGCCGTCGGGACGCGATGCCTTGGCTATCATGCCCTTGCGACCTTCGCTTTGGTTGTTGGGATAAAAATAGTAGGTCTTGTTGCCCTCCTTGTCGACTACCTCGGCTATGTCGGGGGCGTAAAGGATGTCGCCTATTCCCTCGGCATTGAGCGGTTTCCCGTTGGCGTCGGTTTTCGACTCGAATATGATGCCGTCATATCGCCATTCGTTGAGATTGTCAATCGGTGCCGACCACACTACCTGCTCGCGGCCGCAGTACTCCTTTATCAGTGAGTCATGGGAGCCGTACACGTAGACGCGGTATTTTCCCGGATTGTCGGGATCCTCAAATACGTAAGGTTCCCCGTCGGGGATGTACTCCCACAGCGGCAGATAAGGGTTGGCTCCATTAGCAGTGTTGAGCTGTGTCGCCAATGAAATTCCCGACAGTGTGCATGCTATTCGGTTGATGTAATGAATGATTTTCTTCATTGTCGTGATGAATTAAAGGTTATGAAACACAAATATACAAAATATTCGGCTAAACATAATAGCAAATGTCGCACATGATGGCGATTCACTCCGGCTAAGCTGATTATGTGGGAATTTTGTTATACATTTGTATCGTAACAGTAAAGAATGTAATAAATTATGTCACGCTCAATTAATAGAAGGCTCTTTTGGCATACTCTTCGCTTATGCACCTCCACTCCAAGTCAATACATACTGCTGACAAAATAAATCCTTGACCGAAATGGTAAGCTATATCTTTGTGGGCGTATGTGCCTCCATAGCGACCGGCTTTTGAACGTATGCTTATGGCATTTGTCCGTTCAAGCCACGTTTTTACCGATAGTACAAAGTTGTTGCTTCCTGCGGCATTTTTAATTGTACCGAATTCAGTACAATTAAGAGCCGGCTCTAAAATCGGGATTATAGAGCATTTCCCATTCTCCGAGATACTCTATGGCGCTTTTAAGGCTCAACCAACGGAAGATTATTTGTGAGTATGCATAACCACGACAGCCCATTGATAAAATAAGACATCGCCACACACTCAACGAGGTTGGCGATGTCGCAGAAGGTCGGTATGACTGGAAGAGTGAGAGAGGGCTAGGAATATCAATATGATATGACATAAATTATTATTAAAACAATCTGACTAACGAGACGGCTGCCAGCATTCGTGCCTTTTGACTGACGTTTCTAATAATTTTATAGATTTCGTTTAGCGAATCATATTTACATCACTCCACCTCAAACAAAATTCTTCGATAAGCAGTCAGTGCAGGTATTCCGTTATCATTGACTTCGAGTATGACATGGAAGTTCTTTCCTGAAGCATCCCGAGGCACTTCAATCTTGCATACAGGTTGTGTTTCTCCATGTATTGTCACATTACCACGATAAGTCCCGGGCTCAGAATATATCGACCATTTATATGAGATTGAATCTCCATCGGGGTCTTCCGATTTCTGCGCATCAAGTTTTACGTCATCACCTGCTTTTACTGTTCTATACATACATTTTAGAGATTTATCTCCGTTTACCACTGCTACAGGATGGTGATTGACGGTTGAAAAGTCAGCAGTGGTAGACCATAGCATTCGTGCTGCAAAATTGTTCCATATATGACCACGCCATCGGTTTATGGCATTGCAACCTTCGGGAGAGCTTCCTGTCATGTAGTAATCATCATACTGTTTTTCATTCTTTCCGCTCTTTTCGATAAATGACATTCCTCGTATATTTCTCTGTTTTTTAACGTCGAAACGTCCTCCCCAACCTCCATAATCGACATGTTCAGGAACATTAAGCCCGTTTGCATATACATAGAAGAATGATGGAGAATCCCCCTCGGTAGCCCATATCCTATTTGGATAATGAGAACCGAGACTTCCTCTGTTTTGGACGTTTTCTCTAGTCCACTCGTCAGAGGGTCCCCATCCGTACACTTCCACATTTCTGATGTATTTAAGGTTCGGGAAATTCTTTGCAATCCATGCACCTGCATCGTCCTGTCCCAGAACATCGTAGATTCGTATTTTATTTATAAACCTACTTAATTCTTCTTCGCTTCGCGTGTTCTTAACCTTGTACAATGCCTGAGCCACGGTGTTCATTCCGCCCCATGCCGCAATCCAGACCGGACGACCGTCTTCTTCGTTGTCAACGGTGGAAATAATTAGCTCAGACCCCGGAGAATCCATATAGTCACCAACCCCCGACATGTTGGAGTGCTTTTGTCCGGTCACCGTGACTGATTTAAGATAATCTGCGTCTGGGAATCCGGCTGAGTGACAAGCCAGATTTGGTCTGACATCTTCATACCAGGATAACACTTCCCGTATCTTATCGGACTTGTCAGGGTCATCCATCCACACCTGAGAGCTTATGATGCCCTCAATATCAATTCTGTCAGAACATACGAGCAGATGGATCATCGACTGTGTGTCATCTGGATCGGTACCTCCGAGATCGGTAGTTACTATCAACCGTTGCTTATCACTTTGTGATAATGGCTTGATTCCTTTAGCCACAATTGATTGAAAAGGAATCGCCACTGCACATAACAGGAGCGATGCGATTGCAAAACATTTCATATGTCATGTTATAAAATTAAAATATTTATACACCGTATGAGAATACAAAGGTAGTGAGAATCCCGTATAAAGCTATCTCTGACAGGCGAAATCAGCGTTTCAAAGCTCATTTTCCCTCTTTTTGTACCGTCATTGTTTCTCCATGCGTCCAAAACCCTGTTTTATAGCGGTGAAAAATAATTCCTTGACAACTCTCATGACATCCGTTGAAAACAAATTCAGGCGTTTCCCTCAAAAAATGACTTAAGTGGCCTGGAATTCGCAGTTTACGCAGATGAGGTGTCTATTATTGACTTTGCAGATATTTTCTTATTTCAATTTTTGCCTCGTCGATATCAGGATTTGAGAGGATAGGAATCAATTTATCAATCTCTTCAATGGGACGGTTCCACCATTGTAGACGCTCCAGCAAGTCTATCATTTCAGAGTCAAATCTGCAGCGTATGACTTTTGCCGGATTGCCCACGGCTATCGAAAAAGGCGGAATGTCGGAGGCTACTGTTGCATTTGTGCCGATTATGGCTCCGTCGCCTATATGTACGCCGGGCATGATTGTCACGTTCTGCCCGATCCAGACATCATTGCCTATGACAGTGTCACCTTTGAGCGGCAATTCATCCATTACAGGAGCAATCGCACCTCCCCAATCTCCTCCCATTATGTAGAA
>LUJO01000004.1 GCA_001689405.1 Candidatus Homeothermus arabinoxylanisolvens
CTATTGCACCACAACATAGAAGGGACGCCGGTACCACGGCGTCCGGCTACGACCCGTATGGTCTTTTACAATTGCTTTGCCGTAGGCCATCCGGATATGCGGGCGCCGTACTACTGGCGCCCCTACCAATCCGTTATATTTTAACAGTTCAACCGGTTTTTGCTGCTGACCCCGTTTTTGCTGCTGACCCCGTTTTATGTTTTTCAGCAGATTATCAAAAAGAGCTTGGTCAAGGTGACCAAGCTCTTTTTGTGTTGCCTTGGAAGGATTCGAACCCTCACAGGCGGAACCAGAATCCGACGTGCTACCATTACACCACAAGGCAATTTCTGTTTTGCGAGGGCAAAGTTAGAGAGTTTTATTGTATCTACCAAATTTTACGGCCCATATTTTTCATAAAATTATCAACATTCAGTTCGGCGATGCTTCACGTCAAGTGGTCGCGACTGTTTATGTGACTGAAATACAAATGTTTTTACCGGCAATATCGGACATAACATTTTTTGAGCTATCGTAACAGTTATTTTTTGTAACTTTGGTGTTAATCTATAAAACAGACAAAACTATGTATATCGCATCGGCTAAAAGGAAAGAAAATATAGCGGAATACCTCCTCTACATGTGGCAGATCGAGGATATGATACGCGCAAACGGTCTTGACATCGACAAAATAAAGAGCAACATCATTGACCGGTTTAATCTTAACGAAGTACAGAAGCGCGAACTGACCGAATGGTATGAATCGCTCATCGACATGATGCGCCGCGAAAACATAGAACAGTCGGGACACCTGCAGCTTAATAAAAACACGCTGATACAGCTCAACGACCTGCACCTTGCGCTACTCCGCGATCCGAAATTTCAAGATTATGCCGCGGAATTCTATAAGACCCTACCCTATATAGTCGAGCTGCGCTCACGCCAAGGCGACAAAAAACTGGATGAGATAGAGACATGCTTTGCCGCCCTGTACGGAGTGCTTATGCTTAAACTTCAGGGTAAGAAAGTGTCAGAAGATACGGAGAAAGCCATTGCACAGATATCGAAATTCATCGCTCTGCTTGCAAAGTATTACAAGCTCGACCAAGAGGACAAACTTTGGGACAACCAATAAAAATTGCTACCTTTGCAGCCGGAATTCATTTATTAACAGAAAAAACGTGGCAACACTTACTGACGAAATCAACCGCAGGCGTACATTCGCTATAATCTCTCACCCTGACGCAGGTAAAACCACCCTTACAGAAAAGCTCCTTCTTTTCGGTGGAGCCATACATGTGGCCGGAGCAGTAAAGTCAAACAAGATAAAAAAGACAGCTACATCTGACTGGATGGAGATCGAGAAGCAGCGCGGAATATCGGTGGCCACGTCAGTAATGGGTTTCAACTACGGCGACTACAAGATAAACATACTTGACACTCCGGGTCACCAAGACTTTGCCGAGGACACATACCGTACGCTTACGGCCGTTGACAGTGTAATCATAGTCGTCGACGTAGCCAAAGGCGTGGAGCAACAGACACGCAAGCTGATGGAGGTGTGCCGCATGCGCAACACTCCTGTAATAATATTTGTAAACAAGCTCGACCGCGAGGGTCGCGACCCCTTTGAAATACTCGACGAGCTTGAGGCGGAGCTTAAAATATCGGTACGTCCCCTGTCGTGGCCTATCAACATAGGCGCGAAGTTCAAGGGTGTCTACAACATATACGAGCACTCGCTCGACCTCTTCACTCCGAGCAAAACCCAAGTCACCGAGCGCGTTGAGATAGACTCGGTCGATGATCCCCGCATAGACGAGGCCGTCGGCGAAAAAGATGCCGCAAAACTGCGCGAAGACCTTGAGCTGATAGAAGGTGTGTATCCCCCGCTCGATGTTGACCGTTATCTTGAAGGCAAGGTAGCTCCAGTATTTTTCGGTTCGGCGCTCAACACATTCGGCGTCAAAGAGCTTCTTGACTGCTTTGTCAAGATAGCCCCGTCGCCCCGTCCTGTCACAGCCGAAGAGAGGAATGTGTCACCCGATGAAAACGCGTTCTCCGGCTTCGTATTTAAGATTCATGCCAACATGGACCCCAATCACCGTTCATGCATAGCGTTTGTAAAAGTATGTTCGGGAAAGTTTGAACGCAATGCCAACTACAAGCATATGCGTTCAGGCAAGATGATGCGCTTTGCCGCACCTACCGCGTTCATGGCACAGAAAAAGAGCATTGTCGACGAGGCATATCCCGGCGACATAGTAGGCATACCCGACACGGGCAACTTCAAAATCGGCGACACCCTGACCGAAGGCGAGAACCTGCACTACAAGGGGCTGCCGAGCTTCTCGCCCGAGATGTTCAAATATATCGAAAACACTGACCCGATGAAAGCCAAGCAACTTGACAAAGGCATTCAGCAGCTCATGGACGAAGGTGTGGCACAGCTGTTCACCAACCAGTTCAACGGGCGAAAAATCATCGGCACTGTCGGGCAGTTGCAGTTTGAAGTCATACAGTACCGTCTGCTACATGAATATGGGGCCACCGTACGTTGGGAGCCGATTTCGCTTTACAAGGCCTGCTGGATTGAAAGTGACGATCAGGCAGCACTCGAAGCGTTCAAGAAACGCAAACACCAATTCATGGCCACCGACCGCGAAGGCCGCGACGTATTTCTTGCCGACTCCAACTACGTCCTGCAGATGGCGCAAGCCGATTTCCCCAAGATTCGCTTCCACTTCACCAGCGAATTCTGACGCTTATTCAGGCTTTCACGAATACGCACGCGCACAGCATACAAATGCGGCACAAATGCACACTACCACAGCATGTTAGAATTATAGCGGTGCTATTTTTATTATGGAATAGTGCGTATATATGCTATATTTGCGGTGCGCATTTGTTGCGCGCACAAATTTGCGCAACACGCGCAACAAAGTTCACGGCTATGACACAGAAGAAAAAAGAAATTGTATATCTACGACAACGACCGCGCAGAAATGCCCTCGGTCAATCCGAAATCATGTGTGCTAAGATAAATGCTGAAACTGCACTGGCAAAAATAAAAGCGGAGAATGAGGGTAGACTTCAAACTGCCATGCTGGAAAAGGAATCGCAGATAATTGCATCCACTATGCCCATCTTTCAAGAAGAGATAAAACGTTTAGGTGAACGTATTGACAATTTGAACGCCATTATAATTGAGAAATATTCTGCGATTGATTTAAGCCAAACCCAGAAAAAGGAACGTGACAACCTTGAAAAGCTTATCGAGTGCAACCAAAAACAGCTTGATAATCTTTTTGCATCACGTTATGGCGCAGACAAAAGTTTAATGACATCCGACAATCAGGCGAGATAGACCTACTACAACTTTCGCGAAAGAAGATTCATGGGAAATGGAATGGCTGCAATCCATATGTCGCAGCGATTTATAAGCCACAACGCCGATTATGGGAGACAGAGGCTACGCTCTAAAATAAGTCTCAACGAGCCATCCTCGCACTCGGCCCCGATGCAGAAATCCTCTCCCCGCAATGGCAGAGAGAGGATTTCAAATGGTTCGCCTAAGAACCCCGGAGTAGATACCTTAAATAATATCCGCCATAGCATATAGGACTACGTCTATGTGCTATGGACAAAATATAGTTAAATAGATAATAAGTGTTTTTACTGCCTGCAAATTCCATCAATAATTAGCAGGCAGCAGAACTCAAAATACTTTAGCTTTGATAAACTTTTGAGTATTGAGTATTGAAATCAGATAGATGACATTCAAGTTCCTTTTCTTTTGCAATGGCTTCTTTGAGAGCTTTTTCTTTGTCAGCAACATTGTTGATGATTTCATTAAGTTGGCTCTGCATGGGAGTCAACAAATCATCCAGAATCACGGTCTTTACATCAGAGATAACAAGGAGTTCCTGAAGTATGAGAATGTGAATGCAGACAATATCAAAGAAACCCTGCAGCGCATAATAGGAATATACCATACAAGGCGTCCACACCTGTCGCTGGGAATGCTGACTCCTGAACAAGTACATAACGGCGAAATGCCCGGAAGGAAACTCTAGAAGAAATATTATCTCAAAGATAGTGCGTGAGTCAAGATAATTCAGTACTTTTGCATACCCCAAACTCCGATGGGACTGATGGTGATTGCACTGCAAGTCTCATAGTAGCCACCGAGGGCATCGAGTCCCGGCGGCTGCACCCCAAACTCCTCCGGGAAATTCCGGATCATACCTGCATGTTCTCAAATCCGCTTAGGACTTTGAACACATATTAACAATTAACAGTACAAATCCCAGTCAACATTTTTCAGGACGGGTCAAGGTATTAAGCTCACCTCTATTGCGAATTCTCAAGAAAAATAGACCCCACCCGGAAGAAAAAAGCATAGAGCTCCTTTCTTCTGAGTGGAATCTTTACGATAGTTAGTATATAGTACCCGCCCCAAACTGAACTTAGGCTTCAAGGAGAGTCGACTTCAGAGCTGCAATCTCTTCCATCTGAGAGGATAGGAGCTTTTGTTCTTCTTTCAGCTTGGCGAGACGTTCTTGAGCTTGAGTCAGACGGGTAGCCTTGTCTTGCTGTTTGGATGCAATTTCTTCCAACTGAGTCTGTAACGGCTCAATAAGCTGACCGATGAATGCAGAGCGTACTGTATCGACTATCATATCCTTTCTGCTCATCACGGCATCCAGATATGGGGTCGGATCGAAGTCAGAACTGATGGAGTTGATGTGATTTAGGATTTGCGCTTTGGCTGAATCATGACTGAATGCCCTTCCGACGACACCAAGTACACCGAATGTTGCTCCATTAAGAAAATTACCAATGAAGTCCATAACTCCATATGACTCTTCATCTTCTTCATTAGAAATAGTGAACAGGTCATTCTCAGTCACCTTAACATCAATCTGGCTCTGAATCTTCTTTATGAAGCTGCGTGAGTCAAAATCTGGAAGATAGCGCATTAGAATATCTTCGGAATCTGCAAAGAACTCTGATATGCACCTGTCTATTGAGCGTTTTGCGGCGGATGCAAGCGAGTCAACACTTCTTTTAAGAGTGCGGGTCATTAGTGTCCACTAAAAAATCATA
>LUJO01000005.1 GCA_001689405.1 Candidatus Homeothermus arabinoxylanisolvens
CGCTTTTCCAAGATATAACGGTGCATAAGTACCGGACGATACTAAGGTGGCCATAGCGTGAGGGCTTCACCTCTTCCCATTCCGAACAGAGAAGTTAAACCTCATCACGCCGATGGTACTGCGAAAGTGGGAGAGTAGGTAACCGCCCCCTTCGGGTGCAAGCACAACGCTTGCACCCTTTTTTTATACCCTTACATGTCATATTGCAATAAGCAACAGATAAATCCCGTTATACTACATATTATAATATTAATGTAAATGCAAGGAAAAATCATTTTGCACTTGTCGATATTGTGGCTTTCAGTTATACTGCTGTCATGTATTAATGACGATGTTACTGATGATGCGGCAGTGCAACCCCGGTTCTCATGCGAGGTGTTGGATATGGGTACTGTGTTTACCGAATCGTCATCGCGGGTGTATGGTTTTTTAGTATATAACCGCGATAAGAACGGGATAGTAATCAGTTCGATAGCTTTTCGCGACGAGGCTATGTCCGACAAATTCATACTTAATGTAGATGGTGTGCCGGGTACTGATTTTGAGAATGTCGAGATTCGTGGAGAGGATTCCATATATGTATTTGTCGAAGCTGTACTTCCTTCTGTCGGGACGCCGGAACCTGTACGCATTTCAACTCCGCTTGATTTCAAGACTAACGGCGTTCGGTCAACGGTTCTTATAGAGGCGACCGCTCAGGATGTCGTATATGTAGGTTCAGAGAATCTTGAAGGTGTTACGGAATGGGACTCCCGATATCCATATAATATACGCGGTAATGTTATTGTGCCGGAAGGCTCTACACTGAAGATTGCAAGTGGCACACGGCTCTATTTTTATTATGGTGCGGGTCTGTATGTTTTTGGACATCTTGTCGTTGAAGGAACTTGTGATGCTCCCGTACAGATGCGTGGCGATCGGTTCGGCAATATTGTATATCCTATCCCGTATGATGTCGTACCGGGCCAGTGGTGGGGTATTGAACTGTCAGGCCCGTCAAGTGACTGCGTTATGAGTTACGCGACGGTTGACAATACAAAAGTAGGGATTATGACTGATGGCACACCCCGGCTTAGTTTGTTGAATTGTAGGTTGCGTAACTCCTCCTTGTCAGTTTTGTTAACTACTGATACCGATGTTACCGCCGTAGGATGTGAGTTCTCCGGCGCACCCTCGGGTGTCGTTGTCCTTGACGGCGGCAGGCATATATTCAATCATTGTACAATCGCCAATGATTATATATTTTCTCCCGTGCAGGGGGCGCTGTTGACTGTTAAGTCGGCTGATACCGAGGTGACGGTTTCCAATTCGATTATGTACGGTCTTGGACCTTTGCTCGCTCCTGCCGACATTGCCGGACGGTCTGTGTCGTTTAAGCATTGTTTGCTTAAGTCGGGCGGCTCTGATGGCACCAATTTTTCGGAAATATTGTGGGGCGTCGATCCGCGATTTGATGTATCGACCGAAGAGTATCGTTTCGATTATCGGCTGACATCCGGTTCGCCTGCCATCGCAGCCGGCGATGCCTCGCTGTCGTTGCCTGAAAGTTCTGTTGATTTTTACGGATTGCGGCGTGGTGCCACACCCGACCTCGGTGCGTATGTATACAGTGATGCGCCGCAAAGTAACTGAAAAATTGGCTGAAATGTCAGTTTTATTTTATACCTTTGCAACCGTATGAACGATGGAAAATCAACAGGACAGTCTCCTTATCGTCGGGGTGCTGATGCAGGCCTGATTTTGGGAGTGTATCTCTGTGTCATATTTTTTGCCACAGCTTACTCCATGACGTATTCCATCTTGAGTTTGGTGTCATTGGTTCTTATTGCCGGTGTACCCGTATTTATCTACATCTCTTTACGTCGGTCCTACATAGCCGATATGGGTAAGACTATATTCTCGTCATTGTGGATGGAGGGTATCGCTACGTTTTTTTTCGGCGGAGTGATATCGGCATTCGTCTCAGTGATTTATATGCGCTATATCAATCCAGGATTTATCGATGCGCAGATAGATACAATGATATCTGTGTATAATCAGACTGACTGGGAGCGGGGAAAAGAGTTGGCCGACGTTGTGTCACGTGCGCGTGAGGCACGGTTGATACCGCGTCCGATAGAGTTTGCTATCAATATGTTGTGGCTTATTGTATTTTCCGGCTCTATATTGTCGATGCTCATGTCCTTGCTTGTGCAGGCACGCGGTTATAATAAAAAACATAAATAAATTTTGACGATGGATATTTCTGTAGTCGTTCCTTTGTATAATGAAGCGGAGTCTTTGCCCGAGCTTGAGGCATGGATTGCCCGTGTCATGAATGAGAATAACTTCACGTATGAGATACTTTTCATTAATGACGGTTCTACCGATGATTCTTGGGAAGTGATTAAGAGGCTCCAGCAGCAGAACCCCAACGTGAAGGGAGTGAGCTTCCGACGCAACTATGGTAAATCGCCGGCGCTGAATACCGGCTTTCAGAGAGCACAAGGCGATGTCGTCATAACTATGGACGCCGATTTGCAGGATAGCCCCGATGAAATACCTGAGCTTTACCGAATGATTACCGAAGACCGGTATGACCTCGTATCGGGCTGGAAGCAAAAACGTTACGACCCGCTGTCAAAGACCATACCTACGAAGCTATTTAACGCTACCGCGCGCAGAGTGAGCGGCATACGCAATCTGCATGACTTCAATTGCGGCCTTAAAGCCTACCGCAACAAAGTGGTGAAGCGCATCGAGGTTTACGGTGACATGCACAGATATATTCCTTATCTGGCCAAAAATGCCGGATTTAACCGCATAGGCGAGAAGGTAGTGCATCATCAGGCCCGGAAGTACGGTACTACGAAGTTCGGTCTCGACCGCTTTGTAAACGGATATCTTGACCTCGGGACTCTATGGTTTACCTCTCGTTTCGGAGTCAAGCCCATGCACTTCTTCGGATTGCTCGGAAGCCTTATGTTTTTCTTGGGACTTATTGCCGTAGCTGTTGTCGGCTTCACGAAGTTGTATGACATGCACCACGGCAATCATTATATCCTTGTCACCGATTCTCCCTATTTTTACTTGGCGCTGACCGCTATGCTGCTGGGCGCGCAACTGTTTCTGACCGGTTTTATCGGCGAGCTTATAGTGCGCAATTCCGACCGCCGCAATGAATATGAGATAGAAGAAGAAATAACGACATCTTGTTAATATATAATTGGAAATGAACGCTTATCCACAATTTTACGACCTCGTCACACGTCGTTACTCATGCCGTAATTACAGCGACAGAAAAGTCCCCGAGGATTTGCTTGTCGCCATACTTGATATAGTACGTCTTGCCCCTTCTGCATGCAACAGGCAGCCGTGGCGTTTTCTTGTCATAGATGACGCCGTACAGAGCGAGGTGCTCCGTAAGAGTTACTCGCGGGAATGGTTTGACAATGCTCCGCTGTATATTGTAGCTATAGGCATGCATGATGAAGCTTGGCACCGCGGCTTTGACGGTAAAGACCACACTGCTGTCGATGTGGCTATCGCTGTCGAGCACCTGTGTCTTGCCGCCACATCCGTAGGCCTCGGGACCTGCTGGGTATGCAACTTCGACCCCGCCATAGTAAAAGAAGGGTTAAACTTGCCTGACAATGCCGAGCCTATAGCCATAATTCCGATAGGATATCCCGTAGATGGCGAAGCAGTACCTGAAAAGAAGCGTAAGGCATTAGACGATATTGTGAAATGGGGAAAATTCTGAGACTGACTGTACTCGTATGTGTACTTGCCGTATTGCACACGGCCTGCAACACATCGGGCTGCACTGAAAACAAAAGCTCTATACCGCTTGCAGGATTTTATTCCTACGAGACATTGGCGGCTATTACGGTAAACGAGATTTCTATCGGCGGTGTGGATGCTCCGAACGACTCATTGTTGCTGAACAACGAGTCGGCCGGTAAGATATATCTGCCGTTCAGGTCTACGGCCGAGGAGACAAGCTATTTTATAAGATATGAGTCGGAGAAGCTTGGCGGAGGTACTCTGTATGATGTAATAACATTCAACTACACTTCGATACCTTATTTCGCTTCAGAGGAGTGCGGTGCTATGTTCCGCTACAAAATCAACGAGATGTATTATACGAATCATCTGATAGACTCAATCGGTCTTGTTGACAGCCTTATCACCAATGAGGATGTGGAAAAAATACATATTTATTTCCGCACTGACAGTCCTGATGATCCCGATGATCCTGACAACCCCGACAACCCGGATAATCCCGACGACAATCCCGATAACCCTGATGATCCCGGCGATAATCCGGAAAATCCTGATAATCCCGGAGATAACCCCGGCCAACCCGAAACTCCTGACGAATGAAACATTTCTGCATAGTTTTATTGATCGGCGCTTTGGCCCTGTCAGCGGCGGGGCAAAGACGCATCACTCCGGTGGACAATCCCGATAAAAAGCGTGGCGTACCGGTTGTGCCGGTTGCCGTCGATACCGTGGCCGGACGACCTGCAAGTGTTGTCGAGACTACCGATTTGGCCGGACATACGGTTCTCGTCGATACTATTTCGGGCGAGGAGTATCGCGACACTATACTTACTACAGCTCCTAAGCTCATATATCCGCGGTTTGACGCCGTTACGGTAGGTGTCAATATATGGGATCCGTTGATGCGTTGCTTCGGTCAAAAGTACGGAATCATCGGATTTTGGGGTGAACTTAGTCTGCATAACTGGATAAAGCCGATGGTCGAGATCGGATTGGGATCGGCCGACTATACCCCCGATGACGGCAATTACACATACAAGTCATCGATGGCTCCATATTTCAAGATCGGATTGAATTATAACTTCCTGTATAATTCCAACCCTGATTACTCCGTTTATGCCGGATTGCGTTACGGCATCAGCAACTTTAGTTATGAGATTACCGATGTAACGATGAATCAAGGCTATTGGGACGAAAATGTGTCTTTTAACGTGCCGTCGCAACGTGCCACTGTCGGCTATTTTGAGGCTATGGTGGGCATAAGGGTCAAGATACTCGGACAAGTATCGCTCGGATGGGAGCTGAAAGTACACCGTATAGCGCATGGCGGCAAGGGTGAATACGGCGAGCCGTGGTATGTGCCCGGTTACGGAGCCAAGTCCTCGTTGTTTAACGCCTCGTTTTCAGTAAGCTATACATTGCCGCTCGGCAAGCGCGATGCCGTGGTGCCTCCCGGCGCCGATCCCGCACAAGAATGACGACACAGGCATATTCAGTCTGCCTGATGGACATGTAGAGTGGCATCTGCCACATCTACATGGTGCCGGTCGTTACCGGGAAAGTCACGTGACAGAGTATGACACTGTGCAGTGCGCAGATGTCATCTTTTTTTGTTAAGATCGTCTTCGCGCTCTTTGCGCAGCCGCTCGCGTTTTTTCAGGAAGAAGTGCAATAGCACTATGCACAACAAGGTGACGCCTATTATGCTGAAATAATAGACGTAATTTCCGGCAAAAAACTCGCCGCGGCCGATGTAGCTCATGACTCCGAGATAAACGAGAAGTATGAGCGGTATAAATGTAGATTTTTTCACAGGTATCATCAGTGATTTTTTAACGGTTGGGGTCACTGCTGTCGTCGACAGGCTTTATATAAGGCGACCGGCAAGGGTCGAAACGGCCCGAGGTAAGGTGAGAGTAGATTTTCAGGCAAGCCCATGCATCGATTGATGCGTAGGTCTGCTGAGGGGTCGTTAGAGTCGAGGCCTCCCAGTTGGAGAGCCGCTGACTTTTTGATATGCGTTCGCCGAATATTATGCCGTAGATTTTTTGCAGACTGCAGTCGAGGATGTTGAATTCCTTGACGAGATCCTGCAAGTCGACGAAGCCGGCGGGCTGGAAGTCATGCAGTTTGTGCATGACATGAAAGTCGTCTTTCAGCGATAGCCCGACCTTTGTAATCTGCGGATTTTCAATAAGGTCGCGCAATTCATCGGGAAAGCCGAATTTGTTGATGCGGAAAAGGTAGCAACAGTCTTCTGTGGCAAACTGCATCAGCGCCACCTGATTGGTGCGCCCTTTTCTGAATGACGGTTTTGTCTCGGTGTCAAATCCCACTACGGGGAAACGCCCGATTGTTTCAAGCGCACTCTTGGCCTGCTCAACCGTGTTTATCACTATGATATGTCCGGGATAAGTGACGGTCGGTAGAGCGGAGAGTTGCTCCTTTGTGATAGACAGTACTAATGTATTGACATTCATAATAAAAAAGTAGATTTCTCTTGAACGGCGTTAACGCTTGGTGTAAAGTTAGTAAATTATAGTGAAATAAACCTACTTTTATACCCGGAATCGGTGTATTTTTAACATTTAAACAGATTCATAGTGCTTTTCGGTGGATGCAGTGTGTCAAATAGTTGTAAATTTGACACCAATAAAATTGCGTTCAAGATACCTCTTTATGAACGATGTCGTGTCGGCGGCTATGACCTTGTCTTTGTCGAAAAAAGTGTTGTAGACAACCTCACGCAATTGGATGCCGCGCGACTTTATGGCCTCAAGCGACAGCAGGGTGTGGTTGATCGATCCGAGTACTCCGTTAGTGACAAGTATGAGCGGCAGCCGGCGTGAACTCACATAGTCTATGGTGAAGAAATCGTCGGTAATCGGTACCATAAGACCGCCGGCACCTTCGACAAGCACTGTGTCGTATCGCTCGCTCAGTTGCCGGGAACAGCGGTCGATAAGATCGAGGTCAATCGTCTTGCCGTCGAGTTTTGCCGCGAGCTGGGCCGATGCGGGGTAGGTGAATATGACCGGTGCGGTGAGGCGGGCCTTGTCCTCGGGCAATAATCCGGTTCCTGTTATCTCGCGATGTTTCAGTATGTCCTCCGACATGTCGGTATTGCCGGTCTGTATGAATTTTTGCGTAATCACTGACTTGCCCTCTGCCATAAGGCGGCGGGCTATGATGCCTGTGGCATAGGTTTTGCCGGCGTCGGTGTCTATGCCCGAAACAAATATGATTTCACTCATTGCAGTGCTTTTTTATGATGAAGTAGATTGGACGGTAGGTTAGAGGTGCCCCGGCCGGTGTCACCGGATACAGCCGTGTGAAGTCTGTCACGGTCATGGCGGCGTGTCGGAGTGCGTTTACTCCGGTGTTGCGCAGGTGCGACATTACATGCCGCGGCGAAGGGAAGTTGAGCTTTATCTCGTTTTCTTCAAGTGCTATGACGTCACAACCCTCGGGAGTCATGGCTCGAAGTTCGTCGGCAGAGTAGTAACGTAGCGGGAAGTGTGTGACTTCCGCCACCTCTGCTATGTTTCCGGGTCCGAAAGTGGAGACTACAATTAGCCCTCCCGGCTTTACAGCGCGGGCGGCCCGGCGTAAAAACTTGGGTATGGACTGGAACCACTGCACGCATGAGGCCGTGGCGATAACGTCGAACGTGTCGGCCGGTATGCCGGCAATCAGCTTTTCTCCGTCGCCGGCTGTTATTGTTGTGTTTGCCGGAACACCTTCTACGGGCTGCGGAGCAAGATCCCACAATGACAGGTCGGCATCCGGCCATGACGACGTGTATAGCGTGGTCAGAAAACCTGTGCCATAGCCTATCTCAAGTATTGACGATGGTGCTTCGGCGGTGTTAGCCAGCCACATATCATGGAGGTGGCGTGCTATGACCCGTTGCACCGGAGCGTTGTCGTCATACAGTGAGGCGCTCTTTCGGAACTTTTCACCAACAAGGCGTTTGTCGATAATCTCCTGCTCTATGAGTACCTGCCAGTCGGGCAAGTGCCCCGAGGCTATGGAGCGTATGCGGTTATGCCCCTGCCATTCGCGGTGTAGGTTTTCGGGTGGAAATATCCTGTCGTTTTCGGCTATTATAACGCGGTCCCATGTCGAGTGGTCGGGAGTGGCGTCTGCTGAAAGATAGAAATCTCTTATCGATGACAGCTCGTCGCGCAGATTTTCGATATCGCGTTGCGGCATACGGCTCATGAATGTCTCGTAGGTTTCGCGGGAGTCACACATGCGATGGTAAAATTTCTCGAGATTTCTACGGTCGAGCCTGTCAAGCGTGCCGCGGAATATCTCTTTGGGTATGCCGCGCAGGTCATCTATCGGGTGCAGTGAGCCGTTTATCGCTATTTTCAGGGTGGGTTTTATGTCATGTTTTCTTAGGACAAACTGGGCCATGAAAACCCCGAATGACCATGCAAACACGTACAAGTCATCATATGCTGCAAGAGGCGCGGGGTCAAAGTCATCATCGGTATACCCCCATACCGTCATTATGTCGCAGCCCTCCACATGCAGCTCACGGAAAGGCTCGGCCGACATGCCCCATCCGGCAAATATGATTATGAGGCTATGGTTGTTTTCATATGATGTAAACTCCTGCTTCATAATGCCGACAATGCTTTTTTTAGTCCTGTTATGTCGCTGTCGTCCATGGCCGCGCTTATGCTGAAGCGCAGTCTCTCGGTACCCGCAGGTACGGTGGGTGTGCGTATGGGCAGGGCTTTGTATCCCAAAGCCAGCAGATTTTCCGACAGTTTTACGGCTTTGACTGCATCACCCGTTATGAGCGGAGTTATGTGCGACGGCTGTCGGGAAGAACCGAGAGCTTCCGCGAGCAGGCGTGACAGTCTGACTACCTTGGCCCTTTCGGAGTCCATCGCTGTCAGTTTTTCTACAATGAAACGTGTCCATGCCGAATTTAGCGGCGGCAAGGCTGTTGAGAATATGAAACTTCGTGATTTGTTTATGAGAAATGATTTAATCACCGGTGAAACGGCAGTGAAAGCACCACACGAAGCGGCTGCCTTGCCGAAAGTGCCTACTATTATGTCGATGGCATCGTAGTCAGCCGACGCTTTGGCAAGTCCGAGTCCTTGCGGACCGCATACGCCGAATGCATGCGCTTCGTCGACATACAGTTGCACCGAAGGGTATTTTTGTTTTAAGGCGGCGAGCACGTCAATGTTGCAGCTGTCGCCGTCCATGCTGAATATTGACTCTGTTATGACGAGCAATCGTTCGTAGCGTCCTGCGTTCTGTCTTATCAATGACTCAAGGTGGTTGTAGTCGTTATGTCTGAACCGCGTGAAGGGCGCGCGCGACAGGATGATACCGTCAATTATACTTGCGTGACACAGTCTGTCGGCTATTATGAATGTGCCTTGCCCGGCTATTGCGGAAATTATACCGGTATTGGCATGATATCCGCTGTTAAATAACAATATGTCGCGGCCATATAGTCGCGACATCATCTCCTCAAGCCGGAAATGCTCCTCCTGACGCGAGGCCAGAAGGCGTGATGCTGACGAGGTCATGGGGATAAGCCGGTTGTGCCTGTCAGAAAAAAATTCGGAACGCAGGTCTTCGCGTTCGCCAAGTCCCATGTAGTCGTTGGTGGAAAAGTCGACATATCCCGTCGAGCCTCCGGTGGGTATGGTCCTGAAATTTCCCTGTGCCTGAATATTCTTGAGTATATCGCTGTAATAGGTCATTGTTATGCTACTTCCCTGCAAAATTACTGAAAATAGCTTTAATACGCAATTTTACAATTAAAAGCCGTCTGTGAGGCCGTTAGGCACGGTTGCTTGGCGTGTATCGTACTATGTCATATGACCGTGACGGCGATAGCCTTGTCGTTTTTTGAGCCGATGACGTCGTAGCTCCTGTCGATTCTCAACATGACAGTAGGCGCGCCCTCTTTTAAAATGTAACACAGCTTCGAGCCTGCCGATATTGTCACCGGAAATACCACTAACCTGTTGGCGGTGATGGTGTAAGGTATCTCCTTTCCCTCCGGATCAGTGATGATAAACTCGCCGACTATGACGTCGCGTATATACTCTTCGGATATTGAGGCGTAGCCGTCGGTGAGGTTGTGTCGCGATGTATTGGCAACTACAATTTTGTTGTTGCGGGGCGTGCACAGATATATGGCCAGAGCCATAAGGCATGCGACAGACAGGATTGTTTTCAAGGTTACAGGCTTTAGTAAACAGGTGATGATGATTGTGAGCAAAAGTAATTAAAATATTGAATTTATACAATTGAAATAAGAAAAATAATATATGGCGCTATTTTTATTATTATAAATACCGATAAATATAGTAACTTCAAGCGTTGAATAATTCTATATGATTAATATGACTACGTCAGAAAGTAATAATGCCGACCTATCGGTAGTCTCGGTAATAAAGCGGGTGACATGGATCGGTTTCTGGGTCAATGCCGTACTCATGATCCTGAAGATATTTTTTGGATGGTACGGCCATAGCGACGCCCTTGTAGCCGACGGTGTACACTCGTTAAGCGACTTTGCCACAGACCTTATCGTACTCGTGTTTGTAGGGCTGGCCTATAAACATGCCGATGACTCTCATCCTTACGGTCACGGAAAGTACGAGACGTTTGCCACTCTGCTTATCGCAGTGGCCCTGCTTGTGGTGGCTGTCGGGCTCGGCATAGGCGGTATAAGGACCATAATGGCCTTTATCGACGGAAGTGTGCTGCCGCGCCCCGACATATGGACGCTTATAGTGGCCATAGTGTCGATACTTGCCAAAGAATATCTGTTCAGGTACACGGTAAAGGTGGGGCGACGCATAAACTCAAGTTCGCTTATAGCCAACGCATGGCATCACCGCAGCGATGCCATATCGTCGATAGCCACTCTTGTCGGAGTATCGGCATCGTATTTTCTCGGTGAGCAATGGCGTATTCTTGACCCGGTGGCTTCGCTGCTGATTGCCGTATTTATCGTCATTTCCGCCATTCAGATAGGGCAACCGGCCATAAATGAACTGCTTGAGCGCTCGCTGCCGGACGATGAAGTGATGCGGATAAACGATATTATCAAGTCGGTAAAAGGAGTGAAAGGTCTGCACAATCTGCGCACACGCCGAAACGGCCACTCCGTCATGATCGATTGTCATGTCAAGGTAGACCCGTACATAACAGTGACAGAGGGCCATGACATAGCTTCGGCGGTCGAGGCCAAGCTGCGTGACTCATATGGACGCGATACGGTCATAAATATTCATATAGAGCCGTTTAAGGGTGCATGACGCAATATGCACCACAGCATATAAAAATAACAGACGCCGTTCAGTTACTTTCGTATTCAGAACGGCGTCTGTCATTTTTACGCTGAGTTTTTATCTTTGTCTGTTAAGCAAGTCAGCTGACGGACATTCGAAATTGCTTATTCCGAGGTTGACTTTTTCCAGATCGTCAAGGTTGTGTACGGGAGGGGTAATGTCATCGGGGAAAGGCATTCCGGAGAATTGTTGGAAGTATAGCAGACATCCGTCTTTCCACCATATGGCATCGCGTACCTGAGTTTTAAGACGCCGCTGTACGTCGTCAAACAGCGCGGGGTCTACATATGGCTTTACATGCTCCCACTGCCGCTGGAAGTCTCTTGCCTCATCGACTCCACGTTGGTAGTGGCGGCAGAGGCTCTCCCACAGCGTCGCGCCGTCATTCAGGCGGTAGTCCCATGGCAGATGGTGGAACCATAGTATGAATTCCTCGGGACATGTCGCCGGATTGTCGAGACGTTCAGCCAGTCCGTCATGATACTGGCCGACAGCGTTGCTGCCTTTTGAACTGCGGCCGAAGCCTATGCCGGTGCTGTCGGCCCGATGATAGTATGACGGCATCCAGTCGGGGCGCGCTCCTTCTATGTCGCACCACGGTTCCGGACCGTAATGATGGCCGAATGCAAACAGATGGTGCAGTCCCATAGGCATCATGTAGTCCACGACCGCTTCACGGCTACGCATCATTATGTCGACGACCTTGTCCGATATTTCTTTCGGCACGCTGTTGCCGTCAAATACGGTCCGGGCAAGCCATTCCGCGGCTATGTCCTCGCCGGTGAGAGCGGGATTCCATGCAAGGCGTCCGAAGGCATACCAGTTGGCCTGAGCAAAGGGGTGGGCGGTCCAGTTGGCCGCGTCGCCCACATTGGCTACTCCGGCTACGGCTTTTAATGACTGCGGGTCCACGTATGAGAAAAACTCCTTCCACATGGGAGCGAGATATGCCAGATGATTGCTGTGGCCGAGATACTCCTGCGTGACCTGAAACTCTACCATGCAGTCGGTAGAGGGCATGGCGCCGAACAGAGGGCTGTAAGGCTCGCGGGGCTGAAAGTCGACAGGTCCGTTCTTTATCTGTACGATGACATTGTCGTCAAACCGGCCGTCAAGAGGCTGAAACTCGATGTATGCCTGCTTTGCGCGGTCAGCATCGGCCGGGGAGTATACAAATGCCCTCCACATGACTATGCCGCCATGGGGCTTCAGCGCCCGAGCCATCATATTGGCTCCCTCGGCATGGGTGCGGTTGAAGTCGCACGGGCCGGGCTGTCCTTCGGAATTGGCCTTGACGAGAAACCCTCCGAAGTCGGGTATGAGGCGGTATATCTCACGCGCTTTGTCGTTCCACCACTTTATGACTTGCCCGTCAAGCGGGTCGGCGGTAGGTAGGCTGTCAAGCTGCATGGGCGCGGCAAAGTTGGCCGACAGATACACTTTTATGCCGTAAGGACGGAATATGTCGGCTATAGCCTTGACCTTTTGAAGATACTCCGCCGACAAGATGCGTGATGAGGCGTTGACGTTGTTAAGTACCACTCCGTTTATGCCCACGGCGGCATTGGCCCGGGCATACTCCTTGTAGCGTGGCGATATGACGTCGGGAAGCTCATCCCACCTCCATATGCTGTGACCGGCATAGCCTCGTTCGATGGTGCCGTCAAGATTGTCCCAGTGATTAAGTATGCGCAATCCATAGGCGGGTACTTCCGTTATTTCTTCCGACAGATTTTTGCCGGCACTCTGCATGGCTATCATACGGTATGCTCCGTACAGAAGTCCCCGGGCGTCGTTTGCCGTCAGAATCACTCTGTCCTTCGCCGGTGTGATACGGAATCCGTCACAGCCCAGACTCTTGTCTTTTACGAGCTTCATCTCTACTGGCGCTCCTGTCCATGAGCCGCGCAATTCTTCTGCGGCCACACCGACTGTCGGCGACGACGATTTAGGCGTTTTTACAACCGCCGGGTTGCCCTCGGCGGGTTGCGGCAGCCACAACCGTGAACCGTCATAAACAGCGGCTTTCGCCGACATGCCCGTAAGCATGAAGACGAAAGCACCAATAATATAAAGTATAACCGATTTATTCATCACCCGTACCGCCGCCATCGATTGTTATTATACGGCCGTCGGCGTCATACTCCAACGGAGTCACTTTCAGGCTGCGGAGCCACGTCTTGCCGCCCGAAGGCACACAATCATGGTGGAATATATACCACTTGCCCTTATGCTCCACGATAGCGTGGTGTGTGGTCCATCCTACCACAGGGGTCATTATGCAGCCCTGATATGTGAAGGGGCCGTAAGGGTTGTCGCCCACGGCATAGCACAGACGATGAGTGTCGCCGGTAGAGTAGGAGAAGTAGTACTTGCCGTTGTACTTGTGCATCCAAGACGCCTCGAAGAAGCGGCGCTCGTTGTCGCCGGCTTTAAGCGGCTCGCCTGTTTCGGGGTCGAGTATCACGATAGGACGCGGTTCTTCGGCAAACTGAAGCATGTCCTTTGTCAGTTTTACTACACGCGAGGGTATGGCCGGATTTTCATCAGGCTCGAGATGCGGGTCTTCGAGAGCCTTGTTGTCGCGGTAACGCTGCAACTGACCACCCCAAAGACCGCCGAAGTACATATAGTAGTCGTCGCCTTCGCGGAATACGGCCGGGTCAATCGAGTAGCTGCCGCGGATGGGGTCGGGCAGGGGTATGAACGGTCCTTCAGGTCTGTCGGCCACGGCGACACCTATATGGAACACGTCGTTTTTGTCCTTCAGCGGAAAATACATATAGTACTTGCCGTCTTTTTCGGCCACATCGCAGTCCCATAGCTGGCGTCCAGCCCACGGTATGTCGGCTACATCGAGTACTTTGCCGTGGTCTATGACCTCGCCTTCCATTATGTCATCGGTCGAGAATACATGGTAGTCCTTCATTTCGAAGTGGTCGCCGTTGTCGTTTTCGCCGGCACCGCTGTCCCAGTCATGTGAAGG
Organism: Candidatus Homeothermus arabinoxylanisolvens; assembly: GCA_001689405.1. GTDB lineage: Bacteria > Bacteroidota > Bacteroidia > Bacteroidales > Muribaculaceae > Muribaculum > Muribaculum arabinoxylanisolvens. Next base: position 14,092 of record LUJO01000005.1, read on the forward strand.
ATATATATATACGCGTCCGTTAAATACGTGCACTGCGGGATCGGCCATGTAGTCCTGCGGCACAAGATATCTTTCTTTTTTCATAGCTGTAATATGTTTTTATTTGTCGCCGCATTCAGCCTCGGCAACAATTGTGTTAATAAACGGTTTAATTTTGTAGTCGCGGTCAAACAGCAGGGGATACTCCTTGCGTCCGCGTACGGGCCAGTCGTTTTTCCATGAGTCGCCGTCGCTTACACCCCATGCGGTCACGCGGGTTATCACGTCGGAGTGTTTAAGGAACAGACGCATCACATCGGCCATACGGTTGTTCCACTGCGCGTCGACATCTTCAGGAAGTCCGTCGGGGTAGGGGTTCAGCTGCTTTTTATAAGCGGTAGTGTCAGATACGTTTGCGCCTCTGTTGACGGTAGGAAGGGCGCTCATGTCCCACTCGGTTATCATGACGTTGCAGCCGGTGCCTGCAAAAGCCTCCAGCGACTCCTCAAACTCGTTCAGGTCGGGGTAGTCCATGCCCATGTGTGACTGCATGCCTATGGCGTCGATGCGGAGTCCGCGTTCTTTCAGGTCATTGACCAGTTTTACGACGGTATTGCGGCGTCCCGGTACGTTCATGCCGTAGTCGTTGTAGTAGAGCTCGGCATCGGGGTCGGCTTCGTGGGCGTACTGGAATGCCAGAGGTATGAATTCCTCGCCGAGTATACGGTAGAAGCCGCTGTTGCGGTAGCTTCCGTCCTCCATGATGGCTTCGTTTACCACATCCCAACCGTTGACGCGGCCTTTGTAGCGGCCCACTACGGTATGTATATGGTCGCGCAGGCGGGCTTTCAGGGTCTCGGCGTCGACATCGTTGCCGTTTTCATCGACAAGAAACCACGGTGCGCACTGTGAGTGCCATACGAGGCAGTGACCTATGATGAACATGCCGTTGTCTTCGCCTAACTTGACGAACGCATCGGCGTCATCCCAGAAATACTCGTTTTCCTGCGGATGTATCTTTTCGCATTTCATGGCATTCTCTGCCACGATGGAGTTGAAGTGCTTGAGGGCTGTAGCCTGTCCGAGTGAGTCGCGGCCCGAGACCTGATGTACATTCAGCGCCGTACCCATGAGAAAACAGTCTTTGAAGCTGTCTTTAAGCACGGGCTCGGCCGCCGTTTTCTCGGCGCACATGTAAAAGGTCGATGACAGGGCCACTACGCCCGATAAAAGGATGAATTTTGTGATTTTCTTCATGATTTTATTTAATTGTCTGATTTATGACGGTTTTCAATCTCTTTGTTTATGGCATCGATGCGGTTGTCGTCAAGATCATACTTCGATATTATGAGTATGGCCACGACGAGCAGTATGGCGGGGATGACCGATACGAGCCACAGTATGCCCTGTTCGGCAAGAGGCGACTGTACGGTGTCGGTGGCGTTGAAGTCGACAAACGCGAGCACAAGTCCCGGAACCACGCCGCCAAGCGCCATGCCGGCCTTGTAGAAAATACCCGTGAGTGCGTTGACAATGCCCGATATGCGGCGTCCGTGGGTGTATTCGCCGTAAGATATGACTTCAGGCACGAGCGCCCACATGTAGCCCGTAGCCACGATGACACCGGTGGATTTTATGAACTGGGCCACATATACCAGCCACATGTGCTCTTTAAGGGCATCGACTATGGAGATGAGGTAGAGCAGTCCCATACCTACGATAGCCGTGGCAAGGAATATGTAGAACATGCCTTTTTTGCCTACCATGCGCTTGATGGAGGGTATCATGGGCATGAATATGAATGCGGGTATAGAACCGAGGCCCATGAATATCGACAGCTCTTCGGCCGTGCCGTGGAGGTTGTAATTGATGTAGTATGCTCCGGCCGAGTTGCCTATGGCCATCATGGCGAATGCGGTTATAAAGAAGAACGCGAGTATGCGCAGGGGCTTGTTGCGTACAAATTCAAGCCACAGGTCGGAAACCTTGACATTCTCGGTCTCTTTTTTGTCCATGACCACACGCTCGCGGCACTGTGAGAAGCAGAAGAAGAGCAGAGCCAGTCCTGTGATGCCGTATATCGACATGGTTATGAACCAAGCGGAGTCGCTCGACGAAAGGTCGGAGTTCTCCGACGGGTCAAAAATTTTCAGGATGATAGGTATACCCATGCCTACCGCAAGTCCGCCCACGTTGGCCATGAACATTCTCACGGAGGTAAGAATGGTGATTTCGTCGGTGTCGCGGGTCAGCGACGCGTTGAGTGCTCCGTAGGGCACATTGACCAGCGTGTAGCACATCGACAGGCCTACATAGGTTATGTATGCGTACAGAAGCGAACCGGAGAAGCCGTTCCAGAAGCATAGTATGGCGAAGCCTGTCAGCGGTATGCCTCCGAGCACGAGGTAGGCGCGGTACTTGCCGAGTCTGGGGTCATGCTTGTCTACAAAGGTGCCGACAAGGGGGTCCCATATGACATCGACTATTCTGACGATTAGAAACATTATGGCCGCTACACCGGGGTCGAGACCATACACATTGGTATAGAAGAACAGCAGGTACATGCTGATCGTCTGGTAGATGAGGTTTTGGGCGAGGTCGCCCGATCCGAAGCCGATGCGTTGCATCCAGCTCAGTTTGTAGAAGCCTTTGCTCTGCGCTTCGGCGTTATTTACATTCATAGCTATCTGTGATTCCATGTTTATAAGGTGGATTAAATTATTTCTTCATATCGTGATGTTTCATCACGGCCTCGACCACGCGGTGGCCTACGGTTTTCTTGTCGAGCGGATGTATGTCGTTCCATTCGCCAAGGTCGCTGTTGGGCACGAGATAGGCGTCGTGGGTGGAGTTGGCGGCTTCGGCCTGATTGCGGCGCATTTCAGCCCATGCGGCGCGGCCGCCACGGTCGTTTTTATGCAGGAAGTCGGCAAGCTCAACGATGTAGAACGGCATGTCGGGGTCGTTGAAGTCGCTGCGCCATGAGTCCATCAGAGTCTTGAGCATGTATGTGTATGAATTGCGGGTGTCGACATTGCTCTCGCCCTGATACCATACCACTCCGTTTACCGGATAGTTGAGCAGCGGATGTATCATGGCATTGTAAAGTACTGCGGGCATGTTGTTGAACGATACTCCTCCCTGCACGGGGGGCACGTTGGCTCCGCGGTGATATTTCCAAGCTCCTTCGAGGCTTGTCTCCTCGTCGCCGACTATGATCTTGTAGGGCTTTTCAGGCACGAAATGCGCTCTGCCTCCGTTGCTGAACAGACGTATGGTTATCTGGTTGTCGCCCTCTTTAAGCAGACCTGCGGATATGGGGTACTTACGGGGCGGATACTGGTATGACACCGTACCGACAAATGTGCCGTTGACATACACCGAGTCGGCGTCTACGATGCATCCGAGACGTAACATTCCGGGTTTCCCGGCCATGGATGAGGGCAATGATACGGTCTTGCGGAACCAGTGTGTGCCGTTGACCGGATTCAGACCGTCGCCGGCCCATCCGTCCGAGGCTTTCCAGCCGCAATGTATGTCATCGCCCGTTATGGTGCCGTCGGTGACAGTACCGGAGGGTATTTCAACCGTGGGCCAGTCGGAGTCGTTGAATGAGGGCTCATACCATTTTACGGCGCCGTGAAGGCCGGGATCGGTGGCGTAGAGCACCGATGAACGGCGGTTGGAGCTTTCGCCGGCAAGCTGGTTTATGCGGTTGCGGTAGGCGTCGTCCTCGTAGATGCGTTTTTTATTTATCAGACCGGGAAATTCGGCGAGACGCTCCTCCTTTATCCATGATTCGATGGGTGTGCCTCCCCAGCTTGACCTTATTATGCCCACCGGCACTCCGGTGCGCTCGTTCATCTCTTTTGAGAAGAAGTAGGCAAGTGCGGAAAAGGCCATCAGCTGCTCGCCGGAAGTAGGCTGCCACGAACATTCACGCACGTCGTCGAGCGGCTGGTGAAACTCATATGCGTTGGGTACGTTGAAATGACGTATCAGGTCATTGTTGTATGCTGCTATCTCGTCGGCAAACATGTCGGTGACGCGGCTTACCGTCAGGTCTATGTTGGACTGTCCCGAGAAGAGGTATACGTCGCCCGACAGCACGTTGTCGATAGTCACGTCATTGATTGTTATGGTGTAGGGGCCTCCGGCTTTTAGCTCGGAGTACTCGGTGCGCCATTGGCCGTCATCGCCGGCGGTGACCGATATGCCCTTGCGCGGGCCTACGGGTTTGTTGCGGCTGTCGGTGACCTTGACGGTCACTGTCTCACCGGGGTCGGCTTTGCCCCACAACACTACGGGGTGCTCGCGCTGTACCACCATGCCCGGCGACAGCAGGCGCGGAAGTGTCACCTTGGCGTCGCTTTTTACGGTGCCCATGCACAGCATTGCAAGGAGCAAAGCGATATATTTTACACTATGTTTCATAATGCGGTATTATTAAGTTGGATTACGGTTAAGTTAACATGAGCAAAATTACTCAATAGCCGAGGGCCGAGGGCTACAATTATGTATCACAAATCTACGGCTGTGTAACATCATGCCTATTTGTAGTCATAAAGTGTCACATGAAGCACCTGAAAGTCATCGACACCGATGCGCACATGCCGGCCCTGATGGGTTTCGTCGCCGCAATAGCGGCGCACGCGCTTCAGTGTGCCGTCGGGATTTACAGCGACCTCGTCGACCGTGCCGAGCCCTATGCGGGCGCTTCCGCTCCAACCTCCCGCGGCCTTGCGGTCGTCGCCGGCGTTAAGGAATCCGTCTTCGCCGAGTGTCTGTCTGACGGAGCTTTCACCGATGTTTTCAAACTTCACCACAATGCCGCTTCCTGCTACGATATACTCGCGCGGGGCAATCCTTATGATGACGCCGCCTGTTGCGGGCCATGTCGAGCCGTCGGTGGCGCGCGGGTCCCACGGCAGGGTGAAGTAGTGGCTTGCCGTGATTTTCATGCCGTCGCGTGTAATGACGCGCTCCGTCGAGTCGTTGTCAAAGTACAGCCCGTTCATGACGCCCAGTCCCTGATATTTGGCAAGCAGGGGCATCATCTCGCGCAGCTTTGCGTAGCCTTTTACGGAGGGGGCGTCGGGCGAGTCGCTTCCGTTTTCGATCGAGAACGGACTGAGCCCGATGGCGTCGTGTTCGCCTATCACGTAGAATGCCTGTGCCGCGTTGCCGTCAAAGCGGCGTATTTCGGGTATAAAAAGCGGATTGTCGACAGTGTGGTATTGTGCCACCCAGTCGGTGAAGCCTTTGTCGTACAGGTCGGGCGAAAGCATGTCGACCGACGGTGCGGCGGCATGCCATATGTCTTTAAGATGTGCGAGAGGACCGGCCGAGGGATACTCGCCGGGTTTGCGTCCGCGGCTGTTCATGGCCGCATTGACATATAAAGGTCGGTCGATGACGGCCCGCGCGCATTGTGCAAGCCGCTCTACGTAAAGGGCATAGTTCCACGCCATAAAGTATTCGTCGCTGTAAATGTCGTCGCCGAATACCTCGCGCCAGCTGCCCGAAGTCTTCATGCCGTTGTCGTGCCAGCGGGCCGACAGCAGGGGATGAAGTGATGTCTTGTGTTTTTTCAGATGGTCGATCAGCGCCGCCGGAACTCCCTTTTCGTAAGCGGTCTGTGCCGCGGGAGAATAGTCGCGCGCGTCCTCGAGCATGCCTATTTCGTTTTCTATCTGTATCATGAGCACGGTGCCGTCGTTATCGCGGTCGGCCACATGCCTTAGCCATTGTGTGAACGCACGACTGTCGGCTTTATATACGTTTTCGGAAAATGCACTCGCTATCTCGAGCGGTTTTCCTTTAGCAGTGCGTGCGCGGGGATATTTGCGGTAATCGCCTTTGAACCATTCGGGCGCATAGCAGCTCATGGAATTTTTCCATGCCCCGAACCAAAGAAATACTATTTTCAGATCATTTTTGCGCGCTTCATCTATTGCCGTGTCAACGAGCGAGAAGTCATACTGACCTTCCGAAGGCTCCACCATGTCCCAATATGCCGGCACGAGCACCGTGTTGAGGTTCATGCGCTTCAGTTTGGGAAATATACGCTTTATGTCGGCTTCGGATGACGCCGAGCTGTTGCCGAGCTCTCCGCCGATGATGATAAACGGCTTGCCGTCGACAGTAAGCTGTGTGGCAGTGCCTTGTGTCGTAAGTCGCACTTCGGCGCCATATGCCGCCATTGCCGTCAGCAGAATGAATGTCATCAAAAATAATCTGTGCATATGCTGTAAGTTTGTTAAAAAAAATACGAGGGGAGGGAATATATGTCCTCCCCTCGTAATATGTGAAACCGGGGTTAACGGTTATTTGTCGGAATTCTCCTTTTCGCCTTCATGGAGGTCTTTCCAGTCTTCACCCTTGAAGTCGATCGATACGTCATATCCGGCTATGGCATCGCATACTCCCTTGTAGGCTATCTTGCGCTTGTATTCGGAGTCAAACAGGTTGGGAGCGTCGCCCTTCAGCCAGTATTCATGCTCCTTCTTGTTGTCAGAGAAGCCCCAGATGGTTATGGCCGACTGCTGTGCCTCGGGTATATTCTCGAAGTATGAAGTGAGAATCATCTGATATGTGGCGGCCTGCTCGCTTAACTGTGCTTCCGAGGGAGTTATGGTCTTGCCCTCCTCCACGCCGAATGCCACGTCGAGCTCGGTTATGCGTATGAACTTGCCGGTCTGTGCCAGTTTCTTGAACATGGCGTCAACCTGATCTTTGCTTATCTTGTAGTTGACGTGCATCTGGGTGCCGATACCGTCGACTTGACCGCCGTTCTGGTCGATGTAGTTGACAAAGCCGATGAGAGCATCAAGTTTCGACGGGCTTGTCTCAAGGTTGTATTCGTTTACAAAGAGTTTGGCGTTGGGTGCATACTTGCGTGCGAATTCAAATGCTTTTACGGCATAGTCCTTGCCGAGGTAGTAGCCCCAGTACCAGTGCTGGTTGCCTGCTTCTGAAGCCCAGTTGAGGGTGAGGCCGTCGGTCTCTGTCTCTACCGGCTCGGAGTCGGCCACGCCGTCATTGTTGTTGCTGCCGAACACGCCGTCGATACCGCGCCATCCGTTGCTGCCGTCGGCTATAGGCTCGTTGATTACATCCCATGCGTCAACACGGTCGCCTACATGCTCCATTATGGACTTGATCCACTGCTCCATAGCGTCGAGAAGTATGGTCTTCTTCTCTTCGGCTGTCTTGGGCACGAAGGTTATGCCGCCTGCTTTGGGTGTAGCCTTTGCCTCTGCCTTGAACGGATCGGTCGATACATATATGTCGTCGATCAGATAAGTCGCGGCAGCCTCGCCGAGGTCGAAGTTGATGCCTTCAAGAGGATTGCCGGCCACGTCAAACGACCATTCAACCCTTACCCATGCGTTGGGCACATTCTGGTCGCCCTGATAATGTACATCGCCGGTAGTCGACACACGTGCCGAACCTGAGCCTTCAAGTGTCCTTATATAATAGGAGATGTAAGCTGTGTTTCCGACGGCTATGGGCTGCGAGAGATTCAGGTGAATCTGTGTCTTCCACTGGTTGCCGGGATTGGCGGTGGCGTTTACGACCTGTAGACATCCTTTGCCGAAGTTGCCTTCTTCAGAGTTCCATGTGTTGCATCCGTCCGCACCGTTCCACTTCTGGCATCCGTCGATGTTTTCGTCAAACGTGCCGTTGGCGATGTAGTTCAGACGTCCTTCGTCGGGATTGGCGGGCGCATCGTTTTTCAGACCGAATTTGAAGTCATCGATATAGACGCTTCCGCCCGGGACACCGCCGAACTGTATACCCCATCGGGTAATATCGTCGGGGTCAGCATCCGTATATTCAAATTCACCCGTGCAATATACCCAGTCGCTGCCAAGTTCAAACTGGTCTTTATAAATGCCTTTATAATCTCCGCTGGCTTGTGAACCGATAAACTGTACGGTCACGCCTGCGTCTGATTTGGCCCAGAACGAGTAGGCATAGGTTTTGCCTTTTTCCATGACGCTTTCCCAGAACAGCTGGCTGCTCCACATGTCGGTGGCGCTGCTCTTGTTGGTCATCTTGAGCGCATACTGACTATCATGTCCGGGCGATACTATTTCACGGTCGTATTGACCCCAGAAACCGGTCCATCCTTTATCGGTACCGTCTTCAAAATCAGAGTTTGAGATGATATTTATACATACATCCTGCTGGTCAACCACTACCTCCATTTTGGGCGCGATGAGCGACTTGAGATAGGTCTGCGGCTGCTGGGTGTGCCACAGAAGGTTATGGCCGTAGAGCTTCTTGCCGGCGGGCATTGCTGCCAGCACATTGTCGACCGTAGTGAAGTCGATGTTGCCGCTGGCGTTCATTATGACGCCCATCTTCATGGCGTTGCCGAGGGTGATGCCGGTGAAGTTGGCGTCTATTATGGACTTGGCCTCGGGGTCGTTGAGATACAGGTCGGCGCCTACGCCGAGGGCGAGGTTGAGGTTGGGATGGTACTGGGCCACATACTCCTTGATGGGCTTGTAGAGCAACAGCTTCTCACTGTCCTTCAGGGGGAGTTCCGAGGCATCGACGCTGCCGTCCTTGTCCTGCCACTCCATTATCTGGTCATCGCAGCTTGCCATTATTGTGGCAAGCGCGATTGACGGTAGTATTATCTTGTTGAATTTCATAATTGTGTCGTTCTGTGTTTTTAACGGTTAATATTATTCCTCTTCATCGTCTTCGGGATAATCGGAAATAACGACGTTCTTGCAGGGAACTATACGCCAGTTGTCGACATAGATCTTGGTGTTGAACAGGTCTGACGGGAAGGCTGCGTCGCCGAGCTTGTAGTCGGTGTTGACAAAGCCCATGCCGAAGTTGGGGTAGGTGGCCGCAAGACGGTCGTCGATGACGGTCTGGAATGTGGGCGCTACGGCTTCTTTGTCCTCAAGGAGAGCCTTGTATTTGCCGAATTCCGACAGAGGTATGGTGACTGTAGTCCAGCCCTCGGTGGAGAAAGGCACGTTCTTGCCGTCGACAACCCACGGTATGAAGAAGGCGGTCAGTTTGCCCGAGCCGTATTCGTCGGAGTCGATGCCCTTGTACTGGTAGTTGTTGACGAGGCATATCTGGAGCTGACCGGTGGCTCCCCACGGATTGGGTACGTAGATCTCGAACTGGAATGCCACTTCGTCAAGCGGGGTGTCGGCCGGGATGAGGGCGCTCATGCGTGCCCAGTTCTCGTAGTCGAGATTGCCGTCGCCTACGGTCCAGCACTCTGTCACACGGGGCTTGCCCGATACTATGCCTCCGTCGGTAAGAAGACGGTCGGGTACTATCTGGCATACCTGTCCGTTGGTGCCGAGAGGATCCTGAACGAGGTCGTTCTTCATGGTGACGTTGCCGTCATCGTCGGTGCGGTCCTCGAAGCCTATCATTGAGCCGGCTTCTTTCCAGCCCCACGCGCCCTGCTGACCTTCGGTGTCGAAGTCGAGGAGCATGCCGCGGCGCTCGTTGAAGTAGGCGGGAGTCTGCGAGATGCCGTTGGCACCTTCGGCTACGATGGCACCTCCTGCGGTGAGTCCGGAGGGCATGGTGAACGAGTACCACTCGCCGTCTTTGTCAGAGGTTATGCCGTCGGTTATTTCCACGCCGCCGGGCAGAGTCACCTTTGTTATCTCCTGAAGGCCTTCGCCGTGTACTACGACCAGTTCACCCGCTGCGGGGAGTGCGTTCTGCAGGCCCTTGATGCTGGGCGATGCGGCGCGTATGGTGAAGTTGTGCACTGTCTGGGTGCCGTCTTTGACGAGGCGTATGGTGTTGCGCACGTCATCTTCGGCGTCGGTGATGGGGGTCTTGCTGTTGAGCTGGATGAGCATGGAGTTGTCGCTCACGTAAGCGCGGTTGAAGTATGTGTCAAATCCGTTGACAAACACTTTCTTCATGCCCATGAAGCCTGATCCTTCGAGGCGTATGAGCTGTCCGAGGCGGGCAAACTCGACTTCGCGGTCGGGTACAGATGACTCGTAGTTCTCGAGATAGACCTTGTTAACCACGATAGGACGGTCCTGATACTTGCCGTCGAAATACTCGTCGTCATCGTTGCATGACACGAATCCCACCGACAGAAGCGCTATCACGGAGAGCCATATATATTTTAGATTTTTCATATCTGTGTCTGTAAGTAAAATTAGTTAAACAAATCGGCGGGGGTGACTTCGCGTTCACCGAACTCATAGGCGACGGGAGTCTCGCTCAGGCGCGGGTTACGGCCGAGGTCGACGTCGGAGAGCGGGAACTGAAGGCTTGCTATTGTAGCGGTGGACACGTCGGTGGCGTCGGAGGTCTTGGCGTATTTGCAAGGCTCGCTTTCGTCATATTCGTAACCGGCGTGGCGGTCCTGATGGTTGAGGTAGTTGACCACTTCGGCCTGCTGGTAGTAGGCGCGGCGGAGCAGGTCGTACCAGTACTGGCCTTCAAATGCCAGCTCTATGCGGCGCTCGTAGTGGATGTCGTCGTAGTCTATCTTGTTTTTGGTAGGCATGCCGGCGCGGGTGCGTACTTTGTTGAAATACTCGAGGGCCACGGCGTCGGATGTCGATGCGGCGTTGCCGAGTATGGCTTCGGCGAGGTTGAGATACACTTCCGCAAGACGCATCATGTAGGTGTTGACGCCGTTGGACTGCTTGTAGCTTACGCCGTTGTCGTCATACTTGCCGAGTACGTGCTTCTTGACGTGGCAGCGTTTTTTGTAGGCGTTGTCATCGACTTCGGTGACACCGACGGTGTAGCCGCCGTTTTTCTTGTTGAACTCGGGATAGAATTCGCCGTAAGTGGTGACTGTGTAATGACGGCGGTCGGTCTCTGCCGGGTCGTAGGTGCGGATTATGTCATATGACGCATAGGTGGCGTTGCCCCAGCCTGCATCATCGACCATCGATGACCAGCCGAAGAATGCCGAGATAGGATTGTGGCAGCCGTCGGCGCCGCTTCCGTTAGGACCGGCTATCCACTGCAGCTGGAATACGGACTCGCTGTTGTTGTTCCAAGTCTTGATGTCGAAGAGCTCACCGTAGCTGTTCATGAGGCTGTAAGGGCCTTCCATGCACTTGAGGGCGGCTTTCTTGGCGAGATCAAGATAGTACGTGTTGCGGGTTCCGCGGTTGAAGTCGGTGGCTATGTTGCTTCCGTCATAGGCTCCGTCGGTGGTGAGTCCGGCCATGGACAGGTAGATGCGCGACAGGAGGCCGTAAGCGCTGTAGCAGGTGACGCGGCCTTCGTTGGACTGCGATTTGGGCAGATAGGCGGCTGCGTACTCAAGGTCGCGGATGGCAAACTCGATTACGTCGGTTACACGGTGAGGGGGCACTACATAGTTGCCTACCATGGCCGAGGTGTTTTCGTAAAGTACGGCACGGTTCCAGATTGAGCCGATGTACCAGTAGGCGATGCCGCGCATGAAGCGAGCTTCGGCTATGCCTTGGGTCTTGGCGCCGGCGGTAACGGCCGGTCCGGAGAAGTCCTTTATACGGTTGATGGTGTTGTTGGACTGTGCCACTACCGAGTAGAACGATTTCCATGCGTCATGAAGACCGGGCGAGCTTGCCTGTTCGGTGAGCTTGGTGTAGGGATATATGTAGTCTGACCACGGAGCGTTGATGTTGTTGGCGCGTCCGTCGCCTACGGAGTAGTAGAACTTCTCGTTGAAGCCCCACCATGCGTAGTTGTAGAGCGGATAAGTGGTGGCGCTTACCGCTGCGTCGTTGTCAAGAAATGTCTGGTCGCTCGGTGACGATGTGCTCTGGGTAGTCAGGAAGTCATCGCATGAAGTCAGTGCAAGACATCCGGCGGCCATTAATATAGCTATTTTTGTTTTCATTAGTTTCGGATTTTGATATTAGTTAGAATGATACGTTAAGACCGAAAGTGTAGATGCGGGGCGAAGGATAACGACCGTAGTCCACGCCGGTCATGAGGGCGTCGCCGTACATGGCGCCGACTTCGGGGTCAAGACCTTTGTATTTGCTCCATGTGTGAACATTCTGGGCGCTGAAGTATACGCGGACGTTGTCGAGGTATAGCTTGCGGACGATGTTGCGCGGCAGGGTGTAGCCGAGCGAGATGTTCTGGAGACGGATGTAGGATGCGTCCTCCACCATGAGGTCGCTGAGACGGTAGTTGCCGTTGGCGTCGCTGTTCTGTACGGCCGGCAGTGTGGTGGACGATGCGTTGGCGATGTAGATGTTGCGGTAGTCGGTGGCCGGTAGTGACGGGTCGATGAGCGCAAACTTGGCGAAGTTGAGCGATGAACGGAGTATGTTGGAGTTCTGACGCGGGTCTTCGATACGTATTCGGTTCATGTTGAGGGCTTTGTTGCCGTAAGAACCGGAGAACATGATATTGAGGTCGAAGCCTTTGTAGTTGAACGTATTGCCGAAGCCCCAAGTGAATTTGGGCTCGGGATTGCCGATAAACGTGCGGTCCTTGTCGTTGATGACGCCGTCCTTGTTGAGGTCCTCGAAGATGTAGTCGCCGATCCATGTCTGGTTGGGGTCGATGCCTTTGCCTTCGGGACGGGCTACCTCGCAGAGATTGCCGTTGGCGTCATGATAGTAGAAGTCCTCGGCCTTGTCGAAACGTCCTATGACTTTGTAGCCGTAGAACTGTCCGATAGGCTGGCCTACGACGGTCTTGGTGACGATGTAGGGGGTGGAGCCGATGCTGAAGTCTTTTTCTACAGAAGCCGATGCGGTGTCAAGTGACTTTACGCGGTTGCGGTTGAGCGAGAATACAAGGTTGGAGGTCCATGTGAATTCGCGGTTGGCGATGTTGGTGGTGTTAAGGGTCAGCTCGATACCTTTGTTTTCGATAGAACCGACGTTCATCCACGGGTTGCTTGCGCCGCCGTAGCCTTCAGAACCGAGAAACGCGGGGAGCTGTACCTGAAGAAGCAGATTTTCCGTCTTCTTGTAGTATACGTCGGCTATGAACTCGATGCGGTTCTGAAGCAGACCGAAGTCAAGACCGATGTTGTAGGACGAAGTCGTTTCCCATGTCAGGTTGGGATTGGCGGTATTGCCTGCGAGTACACCTACACCCCACGGAGTGGTCTTTGATGACAGCATGGACATGTATGCATAGTCGGCCACGTTCTGGTTACCGGTTTTACCCCAGCCGAGACGCAGTTTCAGTGAATTGATCTCTTCGATGCCCTTCATGAACTCTTCCTGTGAGACGCGCCATGCGAGAGCGACTGCGGGGAACCAGCCCCACTTCTGTCCCTCGGCAAACTTCGAGGAACCGTCGCGACGCAGGGTGGCGGTGAGCAGGTAGCGGTCGTCAAACGAGTAGAATACGCGGCCGAAGAATGAGGCCATTGTGTTCACGTTGCGCATACCGGTGGTGCTTGATTTGGAGATGTCGCCGGCGCTGAGGTCGGGAGTGGTGTTGGTGAGGAAGCCTGTGGCCTGACCCATCTGTGTTTCCCAGTGGCTCTTTGACATTTCCTGTCCGAGCATCACGTTGATGTTATGTTTTTCTGCAAATGTGTTGTTGTAGGTAAGGATGTTACGCCATGACCAGTACTTGGTGTCGGTCTTGGTCCAGCGCGAGGTGCGGTGGTCCTGTGTCTTTATACCGAACTTGTAGTCAGGCTCGTAGAAGTAGAACTTGTTGAAGTTGTAGTCGCCCGACAGTTCTGTACGCAGGGTCAGACCTTTGTAAAGGGCGGCTTCAAGATACACGTTGAAGCGTAGATTGACTTTCTTGTTGTTGTTGGTGATGAGTTCGGCGAGGCCGAGCGGGTTTTCAGGCATCCACTGGTCTTCGGGACCGTCATAGGAGCCGTCGGGCGATGTGACGGCGACGGTGGGCTGCTGCAGCAATGCGCTCATGATGGTGTTGTTGTCGGTGCCGACAGCTTGCTTAGATTCTGAAAATGAGAAATTTACTCCCCCTCTAAGCCAGTCTTTTATCTGTGTGTCGACATTCGAGCGCAGTGAGTAGCGCTTGAAGCTTGAACCTACGGCAATACCGTCCTGATCGAGATAACCGCCGGAGAAAGCCCAAGTAGTACGGTCGTTTCCGCCTGATACTGATATGCTGTGGTTCATCATAAAGGCTTTGCGGAAGAGCTCGTCCTGCCAGTTGGTACCTTTGCCGAGAAGGTCGGGACGCACAAACGCGCTGCTCGGGATGAGCAGGTTGCGCTCGATGGCGCGGTAGTTGTGATGTTCGGCGTACTCCTGAAGGTTGAGCATGTCATACTGTTTGGGCATCTCCTGCCATCCGAGATATGCGTCGTAGGTGACGGTGGCTTCGCCCGCTTTACCGCGTTTGGTGGTGATCATGATCACACCGTTGCTCGCGCGCGAACCATATATAGCGGTCGCAGAGGCATCTTTCAGAATGTCCATCGATACAATGTCTGACGGGTTGATCGACGAAAGCGGGTTGGACGACTCCGAGTCGGTGGCTGAGTCGATAACTACACCGTCGATGACGAAGATAGGCTGGTTGGTGGCGTTGAGCGAGTTGATACCGCGTATACGGATTGAGGTCGACGCACCGGGTGTTCCGGAGTTGGCCTGTATCTGTACACCGGCGGCGCGTCCCTGAAGCACTTGGTCGATACTTGTCGATATCGACTTCTTCACGGCGTCCTCGCCTACCGATACCACGGAGCCCGTAAGGTCGCTTCGTTTCATCTGACCGTAACCTACCACGACTACTTCTTCGAGCACAGCCGCGTTTTCTTTCATGGTTACGTTGATGACGGTGCGCCCGTCTACGGCGATGTCCTGTGTGTTATAACCCACATAGGATACTGTGATTGTACCTTTGGGAGAGATTGTCAGCGTGTACTTGCCGTCAATGTCGGTTGAAGTACCGTTGGACGTGCCTTTTTGCTGAACGGTAGCTCCGATCAGTGGCTCTCCCAATTCGTCGATTACTGTTCCCGAGACAGTGATGGTCTGGGAAAATGCCCATAGCGGTGACATAAGTCCTATTAATAATACCGCTATGAACCGCAGATTAAAATCTGTGCATTTCATGAAAATAATGTTATTGGTTTTGGGATTAATTGTAAGTTCTCGATTGGTTTAAATTCTCTGTTGCCCGTATCGTTCTGATGCGGGAATATAATTTGTTGTCGTTTTACTGTTTAAGCATGGGCAATTGGTTTTGTTTTTTGTGTATTGTTGTTAACGATTGATTACGATGCAAATTTAGAGGTTATCAAATTATTCACTTATGTTACGCGTAACAAAATTATTGGATTTTGTAATATGATTTTGTTGTATGTGTCATATTTTATCGTAAATGTAACAATTATGCTATAAAACATAAAATGTCACTTTTCTCAATGTATCAAAATGCCTATTTTTGCGTAAAATATGTAACCCGGCACATATCATGAAAATTAAACATTTCTTTATTACGGTCACTTTGATGCTTATAGCTATTGGGTCGCCCGCACAACGTACAAAACTATATACTTCCAACGGCATGCTTTCGAGCTGCCTTATAAATGATGTATATCAGGATTGTAAAGGATACGTATGGATTGCCACGGAGTACGGGCTCAACCGCTTCGACGGCACTCGCTTTACCACATTCAAGCATACGTCGGGCGATGACCGTTCGCTTCGTGACAATTATGTGCGTACCGTTCAGGAAGATGTCAGGGGGCGGTTGCTTGTCGGGTGTATTACGGGGCTGATGGAGTTTGACCGTGCCACCGAAGAGTTCAAGGACATACCTCTTATATATGATGAAAAGCCGGTGTCGGCCCATGTGTCGGTCATAACACGGCTGTCCAACGGCGATATCTGGATAGGCACGGCCGGCTACGGAGTGTTTATCTATGATTCTTTGTCGGGTACCGCCCGTTGTATGCATCATCTTGCGCGTGCGGCCGGGAGCCTTCTCGTGAGCGACATATATGAAGATGCCACTCATGCCATATGGATAGCTACCGAGGACAATGGCGTGTGTCGCTATTATCCCGCGGGCGACCATTCGAGGTCCTATAATCTCGGATGCTCTTCAGTGGGCAATAATGTGTCGGCCGTGATAGGGTCGTCGGGTGGCGACATATATGTGAGCTCTCTCGATGCCGGAGTCAGCAGATTGTGCCCGGGGGCCGACGATTTTACTCCGGTCGTGTATGGCGGCGGTGTACTTTCGGTAAAGACGCTTGCCTTGTGCGGGGGCGCGCTCTACGCCGGCACGGAAGGGCATGGCGCCAAACTCGTGGCGGGCGATGTGCTGCTTGATGTACCCTCAAGTTCGCCGCTTGTCGAGTTTAACCGTTCCAAAGTCCACCGGATGCTTGAGGACCGCGACGGCAATGTGTGGATAGGCATGTTTCAGAAGGGCATAGCTTTGGTGCCTAAACTTCGTCATGCCTTCGGCTATTACGGCAGGTCGGTCCATGAAAATCCCATAGGCGACGGATGTGTCATGGCGGTGTATGTCGACAGCAATCATAATCTGTGGGTGAGCTGCGACAATGACGGAGTGTACCGTCTTGATCCGGGAGGGCGGCGGGTCGCCTATTATCCGACGCCCACCACGGTCATGTGCATACTTGAGGATTCGCGGTCGCGTATGTGGATCGGTTCGTTTAACTCCGGCCTTTACCGCGTGGGCGATAACGGATCGCTTAATGAGATGCCGCGATTTGCCGAGAAGAAGATATGCAGCATTGTCGAGGCCGGTGAAGGCGTGTTTTATCTCGGTACGTTCGGCAACGGTCTTATCCGTTACAATCCTGATGACGATACTTCGAGAGAGTTGTCGTTCAAAGTCATGAAAAAGGAGGAGACTTCAATCGGAAACGACTGGATAAACAATATGTTGTATACGCCTACGGGACTTCTGTGGATAGCCCATTATCAGGGTATAAGCTGTTATGATACACGCTCCGGACGTTACGTCAGATTTGGCGACAATGAGAATCTTGTCGATGGGGTCATAGCCTATTCATTGATGGAGGACCATAAGGGTAATATATGGTGCGGAACTTCTTACGGCATATACGTGTACGATGCGGTATCGGGCGAGGTCGCCCATTATTCATCGTCCGACGGTCTGCCCAATGACGTCATATGCGGCTTGTGTGAGGACGAGAGCCACAATGTATGGGTCAGCACCTACCACGGTGTGTCCAAGTTCATAGTCGGGGAGCGGCGTTTCGTGAATTTCGATGCGGGCGACGGTCTGCAGGGCAACGAGTTTACTCACGGCGCTTACTGCAACGACGGTAAAGGCATAGTATATTTCGGCGGCACTGACGGCGTTACCTCCTTTCACCCGCTTGACATAAATGACGGCCAGCGCATCTATACGCCTGTCATAACCGGTTTTGACATTTTCTCTACACCGGTCACGGCTTCGACTTTGTCGGGAGGCAGGCGCGTCATTGACACCGGCATTTCCGAAGCGCGTAATGTACGTCTGGCTTACGACGACAACACGTTCAGCATATCCTTTTCTACCTTTTCCTATGATAATCCCGACAAACTTGTCTATGAATACCGCGTCAGGGAGCTGGGCAAAGACTGGCTTACCACACCGCCGGGACAGAGTAGGGTGACATTTAACAACATGGCGCCCGGCGACTACCGCTTTCAGGTGCGTGTGGCCGGAAATACCGAGCCCGACGCCCTGCGCGAGCTTGATATCACTGTGTCGCCGCCGTGGTACCGTTCATGGTGGGCCATATTGATATATCTGGGCGTGGCCGTGTTTGTCAGCGTATGCGTGATCCATTTTTTACGCGACAAGGCCGACGAGCGCCGCCGTCAGCTCGAACGCCGCCAGTCCGAGCAGCTTCTTGAGGCCAAGTTGCAGTTCTTTACCAACATATCGCATGAGATACGTACTCCGATGACGCTGATTATGAGCCCGTTGGAGAAACTGATAGCAAACTGTACCGATAGCGTCCTGAGGGAAACGTATATGATGATATTCCGCAATGCCCAGCGTATATTGCGTCTTGTCAACCAGCTTATGGACATGCGTAAGATAGAGAAAGGTCAGATGCAGCTGCACTTCTCCGAGACTGACATGGTGCCTTACATCGAGGAGGCCATGCGCTCGTTTGAGTACATGGCTTATGAAAATGACGTGGCGTTTACCTTTCATCATTCGGCATCGAGTCTGCCAGCATGGATTGACGTGAACAATTTCGACAAGGTGCTTATCAATATCCTGTCCAATGCGTTTAAGTACACGCCGCGCGGAGGGCACATCGACATAACGCTTACCGAAGGAGAGGATGCCGGTGCTTTGCCACCGCTCGACCGTTACGTCGAGATTGCCGTGTCAGACAGCGGTATCGGCATTGACCCCGACAAGATAGAGAAGATATTTGACCGGTTCTACCGTATTGAGAACGAGATTACCGGAGCTGTGGCCGGAGCGGGCATAGGCCTGCATCTGTGTCGCACACTGGTGACTCTGCATCATGGCACTATATCGGCGCGCAATCATGTGGGCGCCACCGGATGTGAGTTTATAATACGGCTTCCGGCCGGTGCCGATCATCTCACTGCTGAGGAGCTTCAGGCGGTGACGGCGCGTATGGCCCCCGGATATGAGGTGCCCGTGACCCCTCTGTCCGATAAAAACGTGTCGAAAAATCGCTCCGACATAACCGTGGCTGTTGTCGAGGATGACGTGGATGTAAGGGAATATCTGCGTCATGAGTTGTCGGAGAAGTATAATGTCATCACGTTTGCCAACGGCAATGAAGCTCTTGAAAATATTATTGCCGATGCTCCGGAGATAGTGATAAGCGACGTGATGATGCCGGGCCTCGACGGGTTGTCGCTTTGTCGTAAAATTAAGCAAAATCCCAACATCAACCATATACCGGTGATACTCCTGTCGGCTAAGGTGGAGAATGAAGACCGTATGACCGGACTTCAGGCCGGAGCCGACTCGTACATGTCAAAGCCGGTGAGCATGGAGGTGCTTATGAGCACCATAGCGGGCATGATAGCCAATCGCAAGCTGTTGCGGGCAAAGTTCAGCGGCATACAGGATCAGGAGGATTCTGTAAGAAAAATAACGATGAAGTCGCAGGACGAGGTGCTGCTTAACCGTATCATGGCCGTGATTAACGATAACCTGTCATCGCCTGACCTGAGCGTGGAGCGTCTTGCCGAGGAGGTGGGCCTCAGCCGTGTGCATCTGCATCGTAAACTGAAAGAGCTTACCAATATGTCGGCTCGTGACTTTATCAAGAACCTGCGCCTTAAACAGGCGGCCCGTCTGCTCAGGGAGCAGAAGCTCAGTGTAGCCGAAGTCGCCTATGCCACCGGATTCTCCAACCCGTCGCATTTTACCGTAGCGTTCAAAGAGATGTTCGGAATGCCGCCTACGCGCTATGCCGGAGCGAATAAGCCGTGATGTGAAAATCGCGCGATAAATGCGAATCCGGGAACCTCGGGCAATTATTTTTTGTTTTATGAAAATAAAAGATTATTTTTGTTAAAAACAATAATATGGACCGTAACCAAGCTCCCCGACGCGGCAATCTGCCGGTGCGCATTATCCGTTTCTATCGCGACGGTTTCCGTTCTATGACCGTCGGGCGTTATCTGTGGGCCCTGATTATAATAAAATTGTTCATACTGTTTTTTATTTTCAAACTGTTTTTCTTTCCCGATCTGCTGCAGCGCGATTATGACAACGATGTCGACAGGGCGCGGGCGGTGCGGCACTCTATGACCGACTATAACCGAAATCAAGAAAATACATTACTAACACCCTAATTAATTATGGATGACTTAATTACCGTAGTCGACTGGTCAAGGTGGCAATTTGCACTGACGGCCATGTATCACTGGCTCTTTGTTCCGCTCACCATAGGTCTGGCACTTATTGTGGCTATCATGGAGAGTGTATATGTAAAAACCAAGTCGGTCAAGTGGCTCGCTATGACCAAGTTCTGGATGCTGCTGTTCGGTATAAATTTTGCCATAGGCGTGGCCACCGGCATTATACTTGAATTTGAGTTCGGTACCAACTGGTCAAACTATAGCTGGTTTGTAGGCGACATATTCGGCGCTCCGCTCGCTATCGAGGGCATTGTGGCTTTCTTTATGGAGTCGACTTTCATCGCGGTGATGTTTTTCGGCTGGAAAAAATTCAGCCCGAAGTTTCACCTTGCAGCCACATGGCTTACCGCTGCCGGTACCGCCTTGTCGGCACTGTGGATACTTGTCGCCAACTCATGGATGCAGGAGCCGGTCGGCATGGAGTTTGACCCGTCGCAGATGCGAAATGTGATGGATGACTTCTGGGCGCTGGTGTTCTCTGAAACAGCCCGGGCCAAAGTCACCCACACCGTGGCGAGCGCATGGGTTCTGGCCGGAGTGTTTGTTATCGGTGTAAGCTGCTGGTTCTTGCTCAAACGCCGCAACGTGGATATGGCCATGTCGTCAATCAAGGTTGCCGGCTGGGTAGGCGGTGCAGGTATACTTATAACGCTTGCCACCGGTGATATGTCGGCCGTAAGCGTAGCCCGGCATCAGCCCATGAAGCTTGCAGCCATGGAGGGCCTTTATGACGGTAAGTGCGGTCAGGAGATCGTGGCATTCGGCATCCTGAACCCCGACAAGACCATAAACAATGACGAGGATCCCTATCTGTTTGACATAAGCATACCTTACGGACTGTCGTTCCTTGCCACTCACAACCCGCACGCTTTTGTGCCCGGCATCAATGACCTGATCAACGGCATAAGACTGACGGAAAACGGCGACACTCTGGATGCGGTGAGCTATGCCGACCGTATAAAGGCGGGTAAAGAGGCTCACGAGGCGCTCCGCAAGTATGACGCAGCCATGACCGTCGGCGACAAGGCAGCCATGGAGGCCGCCGCCGAAGATATAAAGGCCAATTACGATTATTTCGGCTACGGCTATCTTGACTCGCCCGAAGAGGCTGTGCCTCCGGTTGCGCTTACGTTCTATGCGTTCAGGATAATGGTCATGGCCGGCGGCTATCTGCTGCTGTTCTTTGCGTTGGCTCTCTTTGCCGTCTACTATCGTCCGAAGTGGTTGCAGAACCGTGTCGTGAACTGGATAGGCATCCTGTCTATCGCCGTTGTGTGGGTATGCTCCGAGAGCGGCTGGATCACTGCCGAAGTCGGCCGTCAGCCGTGGGTTATACAGAACATAATGCCGACCAAGGCCGCCATAAGCGATATAGCTTCATCATCGGTAATCGTGACATTCTTCATGTTTGCCGCCGTATTTACCATACTTCTTGTTGCGGAGATCAGTATTATGCTCACGCAGATCAACAAACATTCCAAGGAAGATATTTCTACAATCTCAAATGAATAATTATCATGGCACTTGAACATTTACAGATATATTGGTGGCTGCTCATATCGGTGTTGGGCGCACTTCTCGTGTTTTTGCTTTTTGTGCAGGGCGGCCAGTCCATGCTCCCGTGCACACGCAACGCCGTGGACCGCAATCTGATGATAAACTCCATAGGGCGCAAGTGGGAACTCACGTTTACTACGCTTGTCGTATTCGGCGGTGCGTTTTTCGCTTCTTTCCCGCTCTTTTACAGCACGAGCTTCGGCGGTGCGTATTGGCTGTGGATGCTGATTCTGTTTACTTTTATCGGTCAGGCCGTCAGCTTCCAGTATCGCCGCAAGGCCGGAAATATCTATGGTACCGGTTTCTATGACTGGCTGCTGCTGCTTAACGGCTGCCTCGGCTGCTTCCTGCTCGGAGTGGCGGTGTCGATGTTCTTCTTCGGATCGGAATTTTCGGTGACCATGGGCAACATTCTTGACCCCGGTGCTCCGGTGATTTCGCGTTGGGCGCCGACCCACGGATTTGAGGCTATTTTCTATTGGAAAAACTGGATACTCGGTCTTGCCGTGCTGTTTCTTGCACGCACACAGGGCGCACTTTACTTCATGAACAATATAGGTGGCGATGACCGCTTCTTTAACCTTAACAAGCGCCGTGTGCTTGTCAACGGTGTGATATTTGTGCTTTTCTTCGTGACATTTGTCGTGATGCTTTGGCTGGCCGACGGATATACTACGACAGGGCTGCACAGCTTTGATGTGACTCCTCACAAATATTTCCTGAACTATGTGCATATGTGGTGGTGCCTCGTGCTCTTCCTTGTCGGCGTGGTCATGGTGCTGTATGCCGTGCTTAAGTCGTCGTTTGCCAAGCATTACACCAAAGGCATATGGTGGTCGGGCATCGGCACGGTGCTTGTCGTGCTGACATTGTTCTGGGTAGCGGGTTACAACAACACTCCCTACTATCCGTCGCTTACCGATCCGTCGAGTTCGCTTACCATACAGAACAGCTCCTCGACCTATTTCACGCTTAAGGTCATGAGCTTTGTGTCGATACTTGTGCCGGTTGTCGTGGCATATATAGCCTACGTATGGCATAAGATGGACAGCGGCAAGCTCACTCCCGGTGAACTTGAGGGCGACGACCACTCTTATTGATACTTACTCCTGACAGCATCATGGGCGATACTTTCCATACTCTTGAGTCGACATCGGAAGGATGTTATAAGGAGAAGATGAGCAAGTTTCTCGCTTTTGCCGTGCCGGTGTCGGATGCGGCGGAGGCCAAGGAGGTTATCGCCTCATATCAGAAAAAGTATCATGACGCGCGCCATGTGTGCTGGGCTTATATGACCGGGGCATCGCGCCTCGACTTTCAGTGCAGCGACAACGGCGAGCCGTCGGGTACCGCCGGCAAGCCGATTCTCGGTCAGATAAACTCGTTCAATCTTACAAACGTCGTTATTGTCGTGGTACGTTATTTCGGCGGCATAAAACTCGGTACGGGCGGTCTTATAGTGGCTTATCGCGAGGCCGCGAGAGAGGCTATATCGGCCGGCCGTATTATAGAGTGCCACGAGCAAAGCACGATAACGTTTACGTTTCCATACATGGTCATGAACGACGTGATGCGTGCGGTAAAAGATCCTGAGGTCAGAATCGTAAGCCAGAATTTTGACAACTCCTGCGAGATGACTGTAACGATACGCGCCGACTATGCTGATGCACTGTCGGCGCGTTTATCCGATATATCGGGTGTCAGTTTACATATTTGACGGCAGGCCGTGTCAGAGTATCAGCATGGCGTCGCCGTATGCTCCGAAGCGGTATTTTTCCTTTACAGCCACTTCGTAGGCATGCATGACGAGGTCGTATCCGCCAAATGCGGCAACCATCATCAGCATTGTTGAGTAGGGCATGTGGAAGCCGCTTACCATGGCTGACGCCACGGTGAAGTCGTAGGGCGGGAAGATGAATTTGTTGGTCCAGCCTGTGAATGTCTTCATGTGGCCGCCCATGCTTACGGCGCTTTCTATGCCGCGGAGCACCGAAGTGCCTACGGCACATACCTGCTTGCCGTTATCCTTGGCGTTGTTTACGAGGTCGACAAGTTGCGGAGTGACTTCCATCTCTTCCGAGTCCATGCGATGTTTTGTCAGGTCCTCCACATCTATCTCACGGTAGTTGCCGAGACCTGAATGTACAGTAAGATAGCCGGCTTCCACGCCTTTTATCTCAAGGCGTTTCATGAGCTCGCGGCTGAAGTGAAGGCCGGCCGAAGGAGCTACCACCGCACCCTCGTTGCGGGCGAATATGCACTGATAGCGCTCTGCGTCCTCGGGTTCGGGTGCACGTTTGATGTACGGAGGAAGGGGAGTCTGGCCCAATTTGTACAGGGCATCCTTGAACTCTTCATGGCTTCCGTCATAGAGGAAGCGCAGCGTGCGGCCTCGCGATGTCGTGTTGTCGATGACTTCAGCCACCATCGACTCGTCTTCGCCGAAATACAGCTTGTTGCCGATCCTTATCTTGCGCGCCGGCTCAACAAGCACATCCCAAAGCTTGTTTTCTTCATTCAATTCACGTAAGAGAAATACTTCGATTCTCGCTCCGGTCTTCTCCTTGTTGCCATAGAGCAATGCGGGAAATACTTTGGTGTCGTTGAATACAAACACGTCACCGTCGCCGAAAAAGTTGATTATATCCTTGAACCGGAGGTGTTCTATCTCGCCGGTGTCGCGATGTACGACCATCATGCGTGCTTCATCGCGTACCTCACAGGGATGAGATGCTATGAGGTCTTCGGGGAGCTTGAATTTGAATTGAGAAAGTTTCATATATTAAAAATTTCTTGTTGTTTATGCTTTGTCATTATCTTCGGGCATCTCTATCGGTGTCTCCTTTATAAGGGTCACCGCACTGTCTACCGTCATGCAGCGGTCTACGGCCACTTCGCCGACTCTTGTACGGCGCAGGGCGGTCAGATGTCCTCCCGAGCCGAGGGCCTCGCCTATGTCGCGGGCAAGCGCACGGATGTATGTGCCTTTGCTGCACACGACCTTTACAGTTATGCTTTCGGGCGAGAATTCGAGCAGCTCGATTGAGTCGATTACCAGAAGTTTCGGCTTTATGGTGACTTCGTCGCCCCTGCGCGCGCGTTTGTAAGCGCGCTCACCGTTGATTTTGCATGCTGAAAACGCCGGCGGTATCTGCGATATCGGCCCAACGAAGCGTTTAAGTGTCTCCTCGACCAGCTCACGTGTTATGTGGGCTATGGGATAGGTGGCGTCTATCTCTGTCTCAAGGTCAAACGACGGGGTGGTGGCGCCGAGAGCTATCGTGGCTACGTACTCTTTGGTACGGGCCTGCAACTCGTCTATGAGCTTGGTGGCTTTGCCGGTACACACCATCATCACTCCGGTCGCGAGCGGGTCGAGGGTGCCGGCATGTCCTACTTTCAGCTTTTTTACTTTTAGCCGGCGCAGCAGGGCGCCCCGTATGCGCTTTACCGCATCAAACGAGGTCCAGCCGTAGGGCTTGTCGATGTATAATATCTCTCCGTCTAAAAAATTCATATTTATGTTTACCAGATTAGACAGAGCACTCCGGCTATGACACAATATACTGCAAACCACACGAGTTTGCCTTTCTTTACAATATCCAGCATCCATTTGCATGCCAAGCATCCTACGATAAACGAGGCGAGAAAGCCTACGGCTATAGGAAGCATTCCCGTAGATGCAGTGGTCGCTGCGGTATCTTGAACCAAAATCATGTCTTTAAGATCAAGTAGCCCTTTGCCGAGAATAGGTATAATCACCATGAGGAAAGAGAATTGTGCCACACGTTCGCGGTTGTCGCCAAGCAATATGCCGGTAGCTATTGTACTGCCGGAGCGTGAAAGTCCGGGAAGTACGGCTACAGCTTGTGCGCACCCTATTATGAAAGCGTCAAGCCATGATATGTCGCGGCCTTGTGATCTGCCGGGGTGCATTATAGCCTGTCGTGTACGTGTAAAATACGCGAAGCACAGAAGCGCCGCAGTCACTATCAGGCATACGCCGACCACGGTAAGATTGCCTTTGAAGAATTCTTCCACATCTTTCTGGAAAAAGACTCCCACTATTCCTACCGGTATACACGAAATCAATATTTTGCATACCATAGTGAAATTCTTGTCGCGCCTGACAGTGAAAAAAGAAACCATCAAAGGATAAAACTCTCGCCATAGAATTACGATTGTACTTAATACAGTAGCCACGTGGAGCATGATGCTGAATTCGAGCGAGGCATCAGGATCAAGATGCACATTCAGTATCTGTTTGAATATTTCAAGGTGTCCGCTACTGCTTATCGGCAGGTATTCAGACAGACCTTGTATAATACCTAAAATGAGGGCGTCAAGCCAATCCATCGTAAAAGCAGATAAAATTAATAATAAAAAACAGGTTATGCCTTGTCTTTGTTCTTGGGACGGTAGACAACGGCTACACCCATGAATATGAATCCGATAAAGGCCATGGTGGGGCCTACGACTATGCGGCGCGTAGAGAAAATGTCGGGGTTGAATGCCTCGGTGGTGGTGCTGCCGCCGAGCATAAGCAGAAATCCTGCGAGAATTATAAGCCCCGATACGGCCATCATGATGAAGTTGATTTTTGTCAGGGGAAAGTTGCTTCTCGGCTCTTTGTCTATGCCGTCATCCTGAACGGGGGTGATGTTGTTTTGCTTTACCATATATTGATGTAATGTCAGTGTTTATTTAAACATGTCATCGTAAGATGAACGCAGATACTTGTTTGTCGCGAAAACGGCCGCTGTTAGGCATATGAGCATGCCTAACACTATGACGCCGGCGAATACGCATAGCGCGGCCGGCCACGTAACCGCCTCGCGGATGGTCTTGTCAAGCGTGTGGAAATAGGCCAGCGCGCCCGCAAGTATGGCGTCGGCCACCACTCCGGCCACAAGCCCGCTGACGAGGTTGCCGGTAAGAAACGGTTTGCGTATGAAGGCGCCCGTAGCTCCCACGAGTTTCATCGTGTGGATAGTGAAGCGCCGCGAGTATACCGACAGCCTTATGGTGTTGTTTATGAGTGCGAATGATATAAAAAGCAGCACCGCCGCTATGACGGTGAGTATGATTGTTATCGATTTTATGTTGGCGTTTACCGCATCGACCATTTCGGTATGTACGTTTATGTCTGATATGTAGGGGAGCGATGCTATGGGAGCCACTATGGCGCCGATGGAGTCGACATCGGCGTAGTCGGCTTTTACCTTGACTTCAAGCTCCGGGCTGAACGGGTTTACGCCGAGCACCTGCATGAGGTCTTCTCCCGTGTCCTCTTTCCATTTGTTCATGGCGTCGGCCGCTGAAAAATATCGCAGGCTTGACACGTAAGGAGCCGTGGTGATGCGTTGTTTGAGGTAGTTTATCTGATTGTCGGTGGCCGTGTCGGAAAACACGATGCTGAAGCCCATGTTTTCTTTTATTTCAGAAGTTATAGAGTGGGCCGCTATGCCGAGCAGCGATATTATTCCCAGCAACATCAGCACGAGTGCCACACTTATCGTCGCGGTTATCTGGGCCGAGAATGTCGATATTCCTTTGCGATGCTTCTTTTCCATACTTTCGGATAAGGCCGTAACAGACCTAATAAGGTGCAAATTTACAACATAAAAGCCCCGTTGTCAAGAGTTTGACACAAAAAAATAGCGCCGGACATCCGTGTCCGGCGCTATGTATAAGTAGATTAGTCGGTTATGCGAATTTAGACCAGTCGGTTTTGCGCATGTCGCCTTCTGTGATAAAGGTGGTGTGGAAGCCGAGGGCCGCATTGAGCGCGTGGGGAGTGTGGCCGCCTGCCTGCGACAGCTTCAGATAGTCGCGGAGAAGCTGCTTGTACTCGGGGTTCACGCAGTTGTCGATTATGGTCTCGGCGCGTTGTATAGGCGACTTGCCGCGCAGGTCGGCTATGCCTTGGTCGGTTATGAGTACGTCGACGGAGTGCTCGCTGTGGTCAAGGTGCGATACCATGGGCACGATGGTCGATATGAGTCCGCCTTTGGCTGTCGACGGGCAGCTGAATATGGATATGTAGGCGTTGCGGGTGAAGTCGCCAGAGCCTCCGATACCGTTCATCATCTTGGTGCCTACCACATGGGTGGAGTTTATGTTGCCGAATATGTCGGCTTCAAGGGCGGTATTCATTGTGATTACACCTAATCGGCGCACAATCTCGGGGCTGTTGGATATTTCGCCGGGACGCATGAGTATCTTGTCGCGGAAGAAGTCGATGTTGCTGAATATCTCGGTCATCTTGGCGTCGGAGAATGTCATCGAGCAGGTGGAGGCGAAGCGGCATTTACCTTTCTCCATAAGGTCGACCACTGCGTCCTGAATGACTTCGGTGTACATGTCAAATGCCGGCACCTCCTTGGATTCTCCGAGGCCGAAGAGCACGGCGTTGGCTATATTGCCCACACCGCTCTGCAGGGGCAGGAACGATGCCGGTATGGCTCCGCGGCGGAGTTCGCCGATAAGGAAGTCGCATACGTTGGCGCCGATCTGCTTTGTAACGTCGTCAAGCGGCGAGAAGCCGTGTACGCCGTCGGTGATATTGGTCTTTACGATGCCTACTATCTTCGACGGGTCAACCTTAAGCAGGGTGGAGCCTATGCGGTCGTTGGGCTTGTAGATGGGTATCTCGCGGCGGTAGGGCGGGTCGAGAGGCATGTATATGTCGTGAAGGCCCTCTACCGAGGTGGGTATTGCCTCGTTAAGCTCAATGATGATTTTTTTTGCCAGCTTGGCTACGGTGGGAGCCATGCCCACGCCGGTGCCGAGAAGTATCTCGCCGTTGTCGCTTACATGGGCGGCTTCTATGATGGCTACATCGATGTCGCCGAATGTGCCGTAGCGGAGTTTCTGTGCGAGTTCTGACAGGTGCAGGTCAAAATAGTTGGTGTCATGTGAGTTGATGCGCTTGCGCAGGTCGGCCGAACTCTGATAGGGAGTGCGCTTGTCGATGGCATTGGCGCGTGCGAGAGCTCCGTCGACATGGTCGTTGGTCGATGCTCCCGTGAAGATGTTGACTTTGAAGGGGCGCCCTTCAGCGTGTTCTTTTTCAGCCTTTTTGGCTAAAGCTTCTGTGACAGCTTTGGGTGTACCGGCGGCTGTAAAGCCCGACAGACCTAAGTTGTCACCGTTTTTGATGACTTCAGCAGCTTCTTGAGCTGTAAGGATGGGGAAAGCCATAATCTGATAATAATTGTTTTTATGTTTATTATAAGGTATAAAATGCTTAATTTTGCGCAAAAATAAATAAAACTATTCGACAATCAAAATTTTAATAAGTCCTTTGTCTGCTACATTGGACAGTGATGACGATATATACAATGAATAAGGACAATATAGACAACATGGCAACGGGTGTGAAAAAACTTTTCATAGAGACCTACGGGTGCCAGATGAATGTGGCCGACAGCGAAGTGGTGGCGGCAGTGATGGCTACCGTCGGATACGAGATGACCGATGATATAGAGGATGCCGACGCCGTGCTGCTTAATACATGCTCCATACGCGATAATGCCGAGCAGAAAATATATTCACGCCTCCAGTACTTGGCTTCGCTGAAGCGGCGCCATCGCGGGCTGTTCATAATAGGAGTCATAGGGTGTATGGCCGAGAGGGTGAAAGAGGGGCTGATAGCCGATTGCGGTGTGGATCTTGTGGCCGGCCCTGACGCTTACATGGATCTGCCGGCGCTGTTTGCCGCGGTCGAGGCGGGAGAGAAGGCTATAAACGTCGAGCTGTCGACAACCGAGACGTATCGCGACATAATACCGATGAAGATTACCGGCAACCGTGTGTCGGGATTTGTCAGCATAATGCGCGGATGCAACAACTTCTGCTCGTACTGCATAGTGCCGTACACGCGAGGCCGCGAGCGCAGCCGTGAGGCGGAGAGCATACTCCGCGAGGTCCTTGACTTGCGCGACCGTGGTTTTAAGGAGGTGACACTGCTCGGACAGAATGTGAATTCATACAATTATAAACGGGCCGACGGCAGTACGGTGGACTTTGCAGCTCTTCTCGCGCTCGTGGCCGAGGCTGTGCCCGAGATGAGAATAAGGTTTACGACAAGCCATCCGAAGGATATGAGCGATGACATCATCGCTGCCATCGCTTCGCACGACAATATATGCAACCACGTGCATCTTCCTGTCCAGTCCGGCTCCGATACGGTGCTCAAGGCCATGAACCGCAAGTATACGCGTGACTGGTATCTCGGACGTATTGAGGCTATACGCCGGGCTATACCTGACTGCGGTATATCCACCGACCTGTTTACCGGATTTCACGGTGAGACGGAGGAGGATTTCCTTATGACACTTGATCTTATGAGGAAAGTGGGCTTTGACTCGTCGTTTATGTTCAAGTACTCGGAGCGCCCGGGAACACTCGCTTCGCGCACTATGCCCGACAATGTGCCGGAGGACGTGAAGATTGAGCGGCTTAACCGCATGATAGCCTTGCAGAACGAACTCTCGGCCGAGTCCAACCGTCGCGACGAGGGTAAGGTTTTTGAAGCTCTTGTGGAGGGTGTATCCAAGCGGTCAAAGGAGCAGATGGTTGGACGCACTCCCCAGAACAAGACGTGCGTGTTTCCGCGCGGTGATGCACGCGTGGGCGACAAGGTGCTGGTCAAGGTCGTCAGCTCTTCTTCGGCTACTTTGATCTGCGAGAGAGTCTGACCGCGCATCTACAGCCAATGTAAAAATACGGTTGTTGAACGGCGCCAATGTTGGTAGAGACGCCGGTACCACGGCGTCCGGCTGCAACCCGCATGGCCCCATGCAAATGCAACCTGTATGACCATTCGGATATGCGGGCGCCGTACTACTGGTGCCCCTGCGCGTCTGCTGTATCTGGCAGGTTTGCAGGCCTTTGTGGCGGGCTCAGTATTCCCTTGTTAGTGTCCGGTGGGATTACTCTGCCGATGTGTTGAGTATCTCGAGCAGCGACTGGCGGGAGTTGATGCGTATCTCGTTGGTGTCGTACTCGATTATGCCGCGTTCCTTCAGGCTGTCAAGCGTGGATATGAATGATGTGCGTTGCACTCCGAAAAGCGAGTACAGATCGCGCTGACGGCAGGTGAGGGCTATGTCCGTGCCGCCCGGCTGTGTCAGCGATATGATCCAGAACGCTATGCGTTCTTCAAGGCTTCCTGTTGTTATGGCAAGTATGCCGTCGACAGCTTTCTGTGCGTTTCTCGACAGAATGTTCAGGAAGTTAAAGAGGAAAATCTCGTCGGAATTAAGAATCTTGGTATAGTCCGTTTTTGATATCTGCAATATGCTTACCGGCTCGAGGGCTACGGCTGTGCATGGATAGAACGGTGCGCGGCCGAACAGAAACTCAGGGGCAAGTACGTTGGGCGCCTCAAGAGTCTGCGATACCTTGAAGCGGTTGTTGGAATTGGCTATCGTCACCCGCAGTTTGCCGGAGATTATGAAGATTATGTGAGTGCACGGATCTCCTGCCGTAACTACGGTCTCTCCTTCCAGATATTTAAGAAAGTGAAATTTGGTCATGCCTACGACCTCCGATATCTTGTATCGGCTAACGCCTTTGAAAAGAGGCAGTCCCATGAGAATTTCGTACATGCTGTTCATAATCGTACTATATTTATAATATTAACGTCATTTAGCTGTAAATGTTCTGATTATTTAACTTTTTGAAGACTGTTTGGTCTTGTAGAACAGTTGCAGCGAATTGATGGTGTTCTGCCATGCCACATAGGCTGCCGGACCCACGGAGGCTATGGGGTTGAGGAATGTCAGTGCCATCCATATGGCAAGCACCGTGTTTTTTTGTCCGAGGCCTTGCGCCCCCGATATTTTTTCGCCGTACCGCGCTCCTATTTTTCGTCCGATTAAGAACTGTCCGCAGCATGTGAGCAGTGATAAGAAAGCGAGAAGAAGCATTTCTGGTATCTTCTCGTAAGGCTCGGCCATGATGAAGCTGACGGCGTTGCCCACTACGATTATCAGCGCGCAGGCCCATATGTAAAATGACAGTGACTGTCGGTTGGCGATGGCGTCATGTACTCGTGGCGCGAATACTTCAAACAGAAGCGCGAGGGCCAGCGGAGCAAGTATGAGTGGCAGCACTTTGGCGCTGATGGCAAGTACCGAGTCAAGAAACTGTATGTCGGCTCCGGGAGCTATGAAGGAGAAAAAGGTGGGTGCAAGCAGTGCCACTGTCACATTGCTTATAAGCGAATATACCGCTATGGCAGTTACAGAGCCTCCGAGCATGCCGGTGACAACCGGCGCGGCTGTGGCGGTAGGGCAGAAAATGCATATAAACGCTCCCTGTGCGAGGTCGATGCCAAACGGTCTTATAGCCATAAATACGGCCAGCGAGCCTAATATCTGCACAGCTAACAGCAGCCATATGTAGCGGGGTATCCTGAAGCTGTCGGGCGATATGCGGCAATACGTTATAAGAAGCATGATAAATATAAGGTAAGGCGATAAAAAAGCTACCTTGCCTATATAATCATGGAAGAGCACGCCGACTATCATGGCAAACGGCAGTATCCACGGCTTTATTCGCTGTCTTATATTATTCATGGCGCAAAGTTAATGTTTTTTATTAAAATTAATGAATTTTTGTGTTGGAATGATTTCTTATGCATATCTTTGTGGTTGAATACGTGCTAATGTATGTCACTCCGCCATAAAAAACGGCTGCATGATGAATGTGTTACACTGTAAACATATTTATATGAGTGTTCGTTTCTTTGATTTGCAGTTTGTATTTTTAGGTGAACTTTTGTTGAAAATCATATAGATAAGTTTGTATTTAATCCTAAAAATATTTGATGTTTCACATGCTCTATTGTTAGTGCGGAATATAATTTATTAAATTTGCATAAACGAAAGAAACCAACCGCGTTTTTTATGGATGCGGTATCTAAGATATAAATGTGACGAATGTAAATAGTGCATAATAGTAAATGTGTTTTATGTTAGGTTTGGAAGCCTTTATGTAAAGGCAACAATATAGGCCGTTTCGTGAGAAACGGCCTATATTGTTGTATAATAAATATAATTTTGTATTTTTGCACTCAAAATCCATTGACTTAACGAACAACCTTAAGCCCATCATGTATAAAACCTTGATAGTCTGCTTTTTTTACCTATGTCTGTATCCCTTATATGTGTATGGGGTTGACGGCTTGTCGTCCTATACGTTTGATGAGGCGCTTTCCGAACTTGATGAGGCGTTGGTGCATAGGCAGGTGATATTGGATGCCAAGGAGTCTAAGATCGATTCGCTTAAATCGCAACTTGAAAAAGCCGATGATTATGAAGCCCGGTTGTCGGTGCTTACAACATTAATAGATGAGTACAAGCACTTTGATGTGGATTCCCTGAAGGTGTATTATAGAGAAGCCATATCGCTGTCGTCGCTTCATGGCGATTCTGTGGTTGCACGTCGTCTTTGGCTTGATGAGATTGGACATATGCCTGTCAGGGGAGAGATCAGAGAGGCTTTTCTGCGCATTGACAGTGTGGATGTCAATAGTCTTGACGAGGATGAGAAGATGGTATTTTTTGAAGCGGCGCGTTGGGCTGCCCTGTGTACCACGTCGCTATATTCGCCCCACAAGGTGCATCGCGGTTATTTCAGCAAGTATGGCGAATACAATGATTCTTTGATGGCGAGGACCGATGTGGCTTCGCCGCGTTATCGGCTGCTGGCCGGATCGCATTATCTTACAAATGGGCAGATATCGCTTGCTATCGCGGCTCTGAACGATTATCTTGAGAATAATAAGGAGTATAATCGTGACCGTGTCAATGCGTTGTCTATGTTGGCCACCGCCTATTTCGAGCGTTCGCGCAAGGATTTGTGGATGTATTATATCATACTCGCCGCTGCTGTCGATGCGCGTGTGGGCATACTTGACAATGACTGTCTGAGGCAATTGAGCGGAGCGTTGTACCAGTCGGGCAATGTTGACCGGGCCTATGGGTATATGTCTGTGGCGCAGGAGGATGTGGATAGAAGTAGCGCCTATATAAGAAGCGTTAATGTGGCGCCGCTGTATCCGCGTCTTATATCGGACTATCGCGACATGCAGCGCCGCAGAGAGATGTTGCTCTATTTTCTTATCGGAAGCCTTTTTGTGATAGCGGCTCTGGCTGGTATTATCATTTATATGCGTTATAATGACGTCAAGCGTTTGAAGCAGTTGAAGACGGAGCTGGTAAATGCCAATCTCGTTAAGGATTCTCATCTGGGGCGCATCCTTTCGTTGTGCTCGATATATATGGAAAAACTCGATGACTATAACAAGCTGGTAGGCCGTAAGATTGCTGCGGGGCAGATTGATGACCTGTATAAGCTGGTTAAGTCGGGTAAGTTTCTCGATGATCAGAGTAAGATGTTCTATGAGATTTTTGATAATTCGTTTGTGCACATGTTCCCTACGTTCATTGATGAGGTGAATGCTCTGTTGGAGCCTGATAAGGGACTTGAGCAACTTTCCGAACCGATAAAATTGACCCAGGAACTGCGCATACTCGCATTCATGCGGTTCGGGCTTGATGATAGCGCTCAGATAGCACGCTTCCTCGGGCTTTCATTGAATACGGTGTATACTTATCGTAATCGTATGAAGAGCCGGGCAAAGAACCGCGCTACTTTTGAAAACGATATTATGAATATCGGAACGTATAATTGAATAATATCCGCTTCCGGTTTATATCTTAGATATATTATTTCGCGGATAATGCGCTGTATATTAGCCTTGTCCTGTTTGTTGAGACTACATTTGTTTTATATACGGTGTTTATTGTCTTGTCGGAAGTTTATGACCTGATTATCTTTGCGGTGAGATTCATGTTGAAATATAGCTACTATTTAGTATATACATGTAATGATTAGCTTAAGTCAATAGGTATAATAGGTAATTTGTTTTAGGTAGTTAGTAAAGTAGAATGCCTGAACGCGTGTCAGGTAATGAAACAAGGAGCTCCGCGAGGAACTCCTTTTTCATACCCCTCCCCCCCATAAAATGTGCAGCCCCAAAACCCGGTTGAACAATTAAAATGCCGCATATCCGGATGGCCACGCAAGATACCATGCATGTCGCAACCGGACGCCGTGGTACTGGCGTCCCTACAAAAAATGCGTCTCTTTGCTTGTAAAAAGGCTTGTATTAATGTATACTCTATAAAAGGATATTGCTCATATAATCAGTGATTTAAATTTTAAATGGCCGATTATTATTTTATATTACATTTCTATTTACATACAATTGATTCAAAACTCATGTATCTTTGCAATGTGTAAAATAATTATTCAGTCTAAAAATAGATATTAAAGAATTAAGGGTTAGTATTTTTTAGTTTTAGGATAGTTGGTTTTAATGATGATTGAAGTGTTTTTTTGATTAAATGTTGTTTTAGGTTAATTAAACTTGGCGGTTATGCCAAGAATGAATAGGGGTCACTCGTGAGAGTGACCTTTGATGTTTTATGACAGATTGTCGTATAATGACAGATATTGCGCCGGAGCGTCGGGCGACGTGCTCTCTATTATGTACACCGGCTTGTCGACAAACAGCGGGTGCTCTGATCTTGCGCGGTTTTCAACGACGATATTTAAGGTTTCCCATGCGTACAGTATTGCCTCCATAGTCTGTAGGTTGTGCTTCTCGCGTTTTATCAGGGCGTGGCGGTTTATATATAACGACTCGGGGGTGATTACGGTCATTACCGTGGGTATGCGGAAGCGATTCAATATCTCCGAAAGAAGAGGCATGTTCAGATAACATTCATCCGTGTTAAGTATGTGCACTACGTCGGGGGCTTTTGTTACCATACTTGAAAGCAGGTTGTACGTGCTGCGGGCCGAATGTAAGTGTCTGCTGTCGCTTATATTGGCTAATAGCCGGTGGATGGCGCGGTCGATGCTGTTGCCCGTTTTTATTGCGGGTATGGCTGATGTGGGTATGGCTAACGCTGTCAGACATTCATGCCCTTCGGTTATCAGCCGGTTTCTTATGCTTGCGCATAGCTGTGAATATTCAAAGTCGATTAGCAGTACTTTCATTTCTAAGTTTTGCGTAAAGATAATCAAAAAGCGGCCTATTGCCAATGAATAGGATGCCGGATTGGGCGTTTTTTGTTAAATTTGTGCTTGATGAGAATACATCTTTTTAATCCGGAAAATGACGTCTCGCTTGCTTACGGACGTTGTCATGTTACTATGTCGCCGCTTGTACGCCGGTTGCATGATGACGGCGCTCTGTTGCCCTTGTGGTATGCCGGCGCCGGTGATTTGGTCTATGCGCCGTTGGCCGACCGTGAGTGGGTCGATCGCATGCTAAGTCTTTTTGCGTTAGACGTTACCCCCGTCGATAGTTGCCGCGGGGCGGTTGGTGCTCCGTGGGGCTGGTCGTATGACGCCTGTCGGACGCTTCGTTCAGCCGGAGCATCGGTCATTGATGACGATCGGGTGGAGCGGCTGCGTATGCTAAGCCATAGGCGAATTTCTGCGGAAATTATGTCGAGGCTTTCCGGTCTGCTTGACATGGAGCTGCCTCCGGTGCCTGAAGAGATAGCCTCTGTCGCGGGCGTGCTGGAGTGTATGCATGAGTGGGGCGCCGTGTATGTAAAGGCCCCGTGGTCCAGTAGCGGCCGGGGTGTATTTCTTGTCGATAGTATGACTCCGTCGGTCGAACGACGCATATCGGGCATTTTGCGAAGGCAGGGCTCTGTGATGGTTGAAAAGGCTTTGAATAAAAAGCGCGATTTCGCAATGTTGTTTTACTCGGAAAAAGGTAGGGTGACAATGTGCGGTTACTCCGTGTTCTTCAACTCTTCGGGCGATACTTATGGCGGCAATATAATGGCTGACAGGTCGGAGCTTGAGGATATGATAGTGGCCGCCGGAGCGTCGCGGAGTGGACTGCATGCGGTGGCTGCCGCTCTCGAACGTATACTCGGCGCGCTTGTCGCCGATTGCTATGAAGGGTACTTCGGGGTGGACATGCTCGTGACTGACAGCGGCATGATAGCGCCGTGCGTTGAGCTGAACCTGCGTATGACTATGGGCGTCGTGGCTATGATATGGCGTGAGCGTTACCTTCACGAGGCCTCGACCGGCATATTTCGTGTTTCGGCAGCGGAGCATATAGGGGAGGCTCCTGTAGTTGAAGCCGGGCGGTTGAAATCGGGCGTGTTGTCTCTGACGCCTTCTGCCCCCGGAGGCTTCTTTTTTACCGTTGAGGCGCGTCCGTCGTTGTCAGAACTTCAGTAGCTCGGTGTAAAGGCGGTGTACGGGCAGCCCCATTACGTTATAATAGCTTCCCTCGATGCCTTTTATCCCTACGGCTCCTATCCATTCCTGTATGCCGTATGCTCCGGCTTTGTCAAGCGGTTTGTAGCGCGACACGTAAAAATCTATCTCGTCGGGAGTCAGTCGGGCAAATTCTACCTTTGTGCAGGCACTGAAGGTCACATGTTTTGTATCGGTTGATATCGTTACGCCGGTGACTACCTCATGAGTGTGCCCCGAAAGCCGGCTTAGCATTTGACGTGCGTTTTCTTCGGAATGTGGCTTGCCGAGTACTGTGCCGTTGTTTATGACTACTGTGTCGGCGGTTATTATCAGCTGGTCGGGCTTCATCACGGCGCGGTGGGCCTCCGCTTTTTTCTCGGAAAGATATGCGGCCACGTCGTGCGCCGGCATATCTTCGGGATAGCTTTCGTCAACTTCTATGTCTGCGGCTATGTCAAAGTCGACGCCGAGCATCTGAAGCAGTTCGCGGCGTCGCGGCGAATGGCTTGCAAGCAGTATGCTGTATCTGTTTAAGTTGTTTAGCGGATTTGCAGTCATCATATCAGTTGTTACCATCCGAATGCTTTTGCCGAACTCATCCAGTCGCCTTGAGCTTTCATGATCTCCTCAAGCAGGTCGCGCGCCACTCCGTAGCCGCCGTCGACAGGCGATATATAGGTGGCCGTCTCTTTTATTTCCGGTGCGGCGTCTTTTGGCGCTACCGATAGACCGGCGTATTTCATCGGCTCGAAGTCAGGTATGTCATCGCCTACAAAGGCCACCTCTTCGCTTTTCAGTCCGTGCATCTCCATCCACTCGCGCATAAAGTTTATTTTTATGTCGCATTTCATGAATATGTCCTTTATGCCGAGAGCGGCAAAGCGTACTCTTACCGCGTCGCAGTCGCCCCCCGATATTATGGCTATTTTGTAGCCGTGTTTTACGGCGAGTTGCAGGGCGTAGCCGTCCTTTATGTTTACCATGCGTGACGGTTTTCCCGATATGTCCAGCGGTATCGTGGAGGGTGAAAGCACTCCGTCCACGTCGAAGGCTATGCCTTTTATCTTGGTGAGATCGTAGTTTATCTTGCTCATTGTTTGTTGTATTTGTCAATTATGTATTTTGACAATTGCGCATATATATCTTTTGCTTCGCCTTGAAGCATTGACAGATGTTTTTCTATGACTGCGGTGTCGTTGCGCCGTGCGGGGCCGGTCTGTCCGTCGTGCGGGCCGGCGGTCAGCGCTTTTTCAAGGGTGGCTTCTATGAGCGGTTTCATTATGTCGAGGCCGAGACCAGAACTTTTCAATATCTCGGAGCAGTGTCCCCACAGATAGTTGGTGAAATTGCATGCAAATACCGCCGCCACATGAAGGAGTGCACGCTGTTCGCTCGTGGCCGGATATATATGTGATGATATCAGCATGGCTATGCCGGCTATGCGCTGTTGCGTACTTTCCGTGTTGCCTTCGATGAATACCGGCACTTTGCTCATGTCTACCGGCACTGATTTCGAAAATGTCTGCATCGGATAGAGTACGCCGTAGGTTTCCGTTACTGGTTGCAATGCGCTCATCGGTACCGAGCCTGATGTGTGTACCCAAAGTCCGCCGCGCTTTCCGAGCGCTGTCGCCAACGGTGTTATGGCGTCATCTTTTACCGATATTATATATATGTCGGCGTCGTCTGCAAGTTCCGACAGGTCATCGGTGGCGCAGGCTCCTGTGGCATCGGCAAGCTCCTGTGCTGCGCCTATATGACGGTTGTATATCTGTTCTACAGTCATATGGCGGCTTAAGGCCTTGGCCAGATGTGTGGCTACGTTGCCTGCTCCGAGTATTACGGCTTTCGCCGGGTTTTGTTGTGGTGTCGGGTTCAGCGTTCGGTCCATGTGCCGATGTGTACTTTCTCCCATTGCAGTTTGTCTACAGCCTGCGGTTTGCGTTCCTCTGCCTTGTGGCCTATTGTTATGATACAAACCGGTACGATTGTGTCGGGCATCTCAAGTAGATTTTGCACATATGTCTCCGACTCAAGGTCGTTGGCTGTGTATCGTCCTCTGACTTGTATCCAGCATGAGCCGAGGCCGAGATCGGCGGCCTGTAACTGTATGTAGGTGGCGGCTATCGATGCGTCTTCTATCCACGGATCTGACTTTTCGACATCGGCCGCTACGATTATGGCAAGGGCGCATCCCGCTATCGGACCGGCCCCATGTTCCTTGCATTTGCTGAGCGCTTCGAGTTTTGCGGAGTCTTCTACAAGAACAAACTGCCACGGACGGCTGCTTTTTGATGTCGGAGCCATGAGCGCGGCTTCCATCAGTGTCTTTACGTCTTCGGCTGAAATTTCGTCGGCGGTATACTTGCGTATGCTGCGGCGATTCACAATAAGATCATGAAAATCGGTCATAGTCTATGGTTTGTGTTAAACCCTCTTGGGGCGTTATGTTGTCGAATTAGTCACGGCGGCAAACCCATGCATCAGGGTAGGCGCCGGCATATTCCGCTACGGCAAGAGGCGCTTGAGCTTCGGCATAGGTCTTTCCCGAGGATATATATATACGGTAGCGTCCTCCCGATTCCAATATATCCATGTCGCTCCCGTTTTTGTTGAGCGCTATAAATTCTGCCGCTTTCTCTCTCGTAGGCAATGATGCTATGATAAGGAAGTATGTGTCTGCCGGGCTGCGGTGTAAGCCGGCTTTTTCTTGCTGTATCGCCTTCTTTTCTTCTACAATTGCAGTCGCTGTCGCCGGATCGGGAAGCGCTATTGTCAGTTGTATGTCCGGATTTATGTCGTTGACAAACAGAGGCTCCGCTTTGGGGGCTGTAGCGGTATGGGCCACGGCAATCCCGGCGAAGTCGGGCGTGTTTTCGATTATCGGGGTCGATATCGTAATACCGAGACCTATGAGCAATATTATTGATGCCGCTATCTTTAATATGCCTCTGAATGACAGCCGGCTGCTTTCTAACGGTAATATCACGCTTTCGGCCGGAATCTCCTCGACATTCTCGATTGTGATTGGCCGGGCTTTGACCGGACGCATACCGCATAGGCGCGGCGATATGAGGGTCGATGCGAACGGTTCAAAAATCAGGGTGCCTTCGGTGTTGCGGTGCAGCGAACCGAGACGTCCTATGGCGTATTCCCCGTGGGCCTCGATCTGATGACGCATTAAGTCGATTTCCTCATTCATGAGTGTCACGGCGTTGTCATATGTCAGACAGCCGCGACGGGCCATGGATGTGGCAAGCAGTCCGTCATTATGATTGATGTTGGGATTGAACGTGATGTTCCTCTTGGGCGGGAATATGCATCCAAGTTCCTTGTCTATGTATGCCGGGGCATTGCAGGCTATTAATGCTCCTATGCCCGGTATTACCACACAATCGTGACGAAGTATAAGATATTCTATATGCTTGTTTACCGAATTCACATTACAAAGTTAAAAACTTATGGTCATATTTCAAAAGTTAACGACGTTTTATTTATCAACATCGATGTTAAAAAGAATGGGCCGATATCAACATCGGTTGTCAGACAACGTGCCTGTGCTGTATTTTGGAAGCAATGTAAAAAGCGCTGCCCGGTAAAACTCGATTTTGACGCTGCCGCGTTGGGGTGGAAAGATGGAGCCGAGTGATTATTTCAGGCATTTGGGACAGATGCCCTTTATCATATAATTGATAGAAGATGGTGAAAATCCTTTGGGTATCTTCACCAAAGGCACACTTACACTCTCGAAACAATACGTTTCCTTGCACTTCACACAATGGAAATGAACATGCTGGTCTGATATTGTATGGTGTCTTCCGCTGTGACACAACTCATATTTTAAAGAGCGGCTTCCGTCTTCTATCACGTGGACGACCTCTTTATCGGAGAATAGTTCAAGTACCCTGAAAATACTTGCTTTGTCCATGGAAAAACCCAACAGAGCCTCAAAATCCGCAAGGCTCACAGGGTGGGTCGCTTTCATCAGTTCTCTTAATACAAGTATACGGTTGGTCGTGGGTTTTATGCCCTTTCCTTCCAAGATATTTTCTATTTCGGCTGAAGTAATCATATTCTATTTTTGCAAAGGTACACTTAATTTATGAATCAATGTAAGAAGACGGTTGTTAAATGCCGATCTGCTGTATTTTAATGCTTCAACAGGGTTTTGGGGTTGGCGTAAAAGAATAGGGTCGCTGAAAGGCGACCCTATTCTTACTGTATGATTTTATTTGTGAAGCAAAAACGTTTTATTTTACTTTCAGTGATTTTCCTACCGACAGGGTGGAGTTGCGGCTTATGCCGTTCAGCCGGCATAGCTTGTCGACAGTGGTGCCGTTGGCTTTCGCTATCTTTGACAGGCTGTCACCCTTCCTGATCTTGACCGTCGCGGCTTTTGACTTCGATCTTGAAGATGACGAAGCGAGTGCCTTGCTTGAAGTTTTACGCCTTTTTGCCGGAGAGTAGTCGCGGGCATCTTGATAGCTGCTCTTGTTGAATGTAAACTCGTCGGTATGGGTTGTCTTGTTCTCGAAGTCGAAGATGGCTGCCGGATTGATGGCATAGCCCATATAGCGGGTTTCGAAATGGAGGTGAGGTCCGGTAGAACGGCCTGTATTGCCTCCGAGTGCTATGGGATCACCGGCTTTTACATACTGGTCGGGAGTTACGAGAAATTTCGACAGGTGTCCGTATACGGTTTCAAGGCCGTTGGGGTGGCGTACTATCACGTACAGCCCGTAGCCTTTTCTGCGTCCCTGATTGCGTGTCAGTCTTACTTTGCCGTCAAATGCAGCGCGTATGGTGTCGCCGATCTGTACTTTCAGGTCGATGCCTTTGTGCATGCGGCGGAAGCGGCGGCGATAGCCGTAAGGCGATGTCACATAACCCATTGTCGGCATACAGAAGTTGCTTACGTCAATGACCTTTGTGTCGGGTACCACGGCGTTTGTATAGCAGTTTACCGCTTGGCTGTCCCAACCTTCTACATATATATCTTCTTCAGGCTCTTCTTCTTCGCTGAAGATGTTGTCCATGTAGTCGAGGGTCTCTTTTAGCTTTATCTGTTCGTTGACGTTTGTCTGGTAAGCAAGCAGATCTTTATGCTCTGCATTATGCTGAGCCGGACGCCGGTCGTAAGTCGTTTGAGCAAGTGCTGAAAATGTCGTTACTAAGGTTAATGCGGCTACAGTGGTTAATTTTTTGATATTAAATTGCATCGGTTTTGTCTTTGTCAAATTAATTAGATTTCGTCGGGAGCATAGTAAAATCTTAAATTTGTGGGACGGTAGGGGAATATCTCTCCCGGTTT
The DNA here is from genome assembly GCA_001689405.1 of Candidatus Homeothermus arabinoxylanisolvens. GTDB lineage: Bacteria > Bacteroidota > Bacteroidia > Bacteroidales > Muribaculaceae > Muribaculum > Muribaculum arabinoxylanisolvens. Next base: position 56,077 of record LUJO01000005.1, read on the forward strand.
GAAGAAGCGTGCAAGTTCGATTTGCCCGTTCTCAACACTGTCGGAAGCGTGTATTATGTTTTCCTGTCCGCTCATGGAGAAGTCACCGCGTATAGTGCCGGGGAGAGCCTTGCGTCCGTTGGTGGCGCCGGTCATCAACCTTACTACTTCAACCGCATCTTTACCTTCGAGGCACATGACTATGACAGGGGTAGCCATCATCGACTCCAGCAAGGAGGGGAAAAACGGCTTTTCTGTCAGATGAGCGTAATGCTCACGCAAAATCTGCTCATCAAGCTGCATCATTTTAAGTCCGGTTATTACAAGACCTTTCTTCTGAAAGCGGCTGATGATGTCGCCAATAAGACCACGATGTACTGCAGATGGTTTGATTATAACTAAGGTTTGCTCCATTTCGCAATTTTAATGATTTTAACTTTATTCTCGTCTGTACCTCAAATATACAAAAACCATTTGAACCATTAATAGAAATTCAAAACAAAAAGTGTGAAAAATAATTGTCCGGAATTAAATGTGTTGCGTAACTATCTTTATAATAGGGCGTTATGTAAAACATGTTTTAAAGCATATTTTGAACAACGCGCAGTTTTGTATTGTTGTGCGGAATAAATATTTGTTAAAATATGTATTTTGCGAGGCGTCTTATTTAACTAAACCGCAGTCAGCTTATGCGCGACCAGTCGACGAGCTTGTTGTCGAGCAGCGCAAGCTCGTTCTTGATAATGGCGTTCTCCGGCTTTGCTAATTCCGGGTCTTCGTCAAGGATTTCATTCGCCTTATCACGAGCGAGGCTTACTATCTTGCCGTCGGTCGACAGGTCGGCTATATGAAGCTCGAAGGGTATTCCGCTCTGCATCGTGCCCTCTATATCGCCCGGACCTCTCATTTTAAGGTCGGCCTCCGCCACGACGAAGCCGTCGGTGGTCGAAGTCATGATCTCAAGCCGCCGGCGTGTATCTTTGGTTATCTTATGGTGGGTCATGAGTATGCAGTAGCTTTGGTCGGCTCCGCGCCCGACCCGGCCCCTTAGCTGGTGCAGTTGCGACAGTCCGAAGCGCTCGGCGTTTTCAATCAGCATTACCGAGGCGTTGGGCACATTTACTCCTACTTCAATGACGGTCGTGGCTACCATGATATGTGCCTGTCCGGATGCAAACAGCTGCATCTGGAAATCCTTTTCGGCCGGCTTCATCTTTCCGTGCACATGACACACGCGATATTGCGGGAATAGCTCCTGAATATATTCATAGCCGTCTTCGAGGCTCTTCAGATCGAGTTTCTCGTTCTCTTTTATCAGCGGATATACGATATATATCTGCCGTCCCTCCTTCAGCTGCCGTCCTATGGCTTGGTATACCGGACGGCGGTTGTCGTCGTAGCGCAGCAGTGTCGTTATGGGCTTGCGGCCCGGCGGCAGTTCGTCGATGACCGATACGCTCAGGTCGCCGTAGACGGTCATGGCCAATGTGCGCGGTATGGGGGTCGCCGTCATTACGAGCACATGGGGCGCGATTGAGTTCTTTTTCCACATACGTGCGCGCTGGGCCACTCCGAAACGGTGTTGCTCGTCTATTACGACGAAGCCGAGATTTTTGAATTTCACATTGTCTTCTATCACTGCGTGTGTGCCCACGAGTATGTGCAGCGAGCCGTCGGCAAGCTGTCGGTGTATTATTTCTCGGTTTTTCTTTGAGGTCGAGCCTGTAAGCAGTTTTATGTTTATTCCTATGGGGGCGGCAAGTTTGTAGAGTGTCTCGAAGTGTTGGGTGGCGAGTATTTCGGTCGGCGCCATCATGCATGCCTGTGTGCCGTTGTCGAGTGCTATGAGCATGCACAATAGTCCTACGAGAGTCTTTCCGCTGCCCACATCGCCCTGCAGCAGCCGGTTCATCTGCCGGCCCGTGGTCATGTCGGCCCTGATCTCCTTTATGACTCTTTTCTGGGCATTTGTAAGCTCGAAGGGCATCTGTTCGTGGTAGAAACGGTTGAAATAATCGCCTATGCGCGGGAAGCGGAAGCCGGCGAGCGATGCGTTGCGCTTGCGGGCGTACCGCAATATATTCAGCTGCAGATACAGCAGCTCCTCCAGTTTGAGCCTGAACTTTGCATTGTTGAGGGCTTCCAGCGATTGCGGGTTGTGTATGTTGACAAGGGCGTCGCGCAGGGGCATGAGCCTCATGCTTTCTATTACCTCGCGGGGCAAGGTCTCGCTGATGGCGGGCGATGCCGCCAGTGCGGTCTGTATCCAAGTGAATATTTGCCGTGACCCTATGCCTTGATTCCGCAGCTTGTCGGTGAGCGGGTATACGCCGCGCAGTCCCTGCATGGCACCCGGAGCTGAAGGAGTGTCTATCTCGGGGTGTACCATGCTCCAGCGACCGTTGAATTCTTCCGGTTTTCCGAACACGATGTACTCGTTGCCTGTATGGTAGCTGTCGCGCAGCTGTTTTATGCGCCTGAACCACACGACCTCCATCGTGGTGGTGCCGTCGGTAAATACGCCCACAAGTCTGGTCTTTGCGCCCTCTCCCTGTATAGACATGGCCAGAAACCGCCCTTTGACCTGAACCGACGGCATGTCGCCTGTGAATGTCGATATGCTGTAGAACTTGGACCGGTCGACATATCGGGTGGGGAAGTGGTACAGCAGGTCACGGTAGGAGCTTATGCCAAGCTCTTTGTTGAGCAGCTCGGCACGCTTTGGCCCCACGCCATGAAGAAATTTTATGTCAAGCGAGCGTAGGCGTCTCATGTGCCATGTATATCGTTGCTACGTCAATGTCGGCCGGCATGGTTATCTTGATGTTGAATATGCCGCCTTCAACCAGCGCTATGTCGGTATAGCCGGCGGCGGCCATTACCGATGCGTCGTCAGTGAAGCTGCTGTCATACGGCAGGTCATATGCCTTGATCAGCTTGTGCGCGTCGAAGGCCTGCGGTGTTTGTACGGCCCTTATGCTGCTGCGGTCTATAGGATGCGAGGCGCCGTTGTCTTCAATCATTCTCAGCGAGTCGGTCACCGGTATGGCCGGTATCGAGCCGGATGCATGTATAAGTCCGTCGATAATCCTTTTTATCAAAGCCGTGTCGATAAGCGGGCGTGCGCCGTCGTGTACGGTTATTATGCCTTCTTCGTCGGGAGCTAATTTTATTGTGTCGACGGCGTTCTTTACCGATTGCCAGCGGGTGGAGCCGCCTATTATTATTGTCGGAGAGTGGAAGCCGTATTTACCGCACAGGCCCTCCCACAGCTTCAGGTGCTCCTTGCTGAGTACAAGCAGTATGTCAGAGTCGGGCAGGGCATGGCGCATCCGGTCTATGGTGTGCATGAGCACGGGGCGTCCGGCGAGAGGCTGAAACTGTTTTGGACAGTCTGACCCGAAGCGTCTGCCGCTTCCTGCCGCCACGATTATGTTGTATATGTTTTTATCCTTCATCCATGCAAAAATAACGATTATGCTCCATTTAATAAAATAAAAAGGAGCTTATCTCTAAGCTCCTTTTTATGGGTTTCCAATAGGTACAATTTCTAAGGTAAAAAAGATTGTTTTAGGTTTGTGCCACAAAGGTCAACCTTTTTTATTGATCAACCAAAGGAAAAAACATGTTACAAAACATGTTTTATGGGTGTAAATGAAACACTTGTGTTGATAATGTGTTGACCGATAGTGTTGTATCTTGTTTCGTTTCGAAATGCGTTAATTGTGAAAAATAGTTAGAATGATACTCTGTTGTATTTTTATGATACAAATTTGCCGATTTTTACGGAGTTGCCGTCATAGCAGGCATAAGAAAAATGATGTATCCAGTCGCCGAGTATTATCACATGACAGTCGTCGGAAATGTTGTAATCGACCAGTACATGCCTGTGGCCGAATATAAAATAATCGATGTCGGGGTGGGCGGCGTGGTACTCCTTGGCAAATGTTATCAGCGCCTCGTTTTCGGGCCCTTCAAAGCGGGGCGTCTCTTCGCTGAAATTGCGGCTGTGCGATGACCAGTTGAGGGCAAACGGTATTGTCCAGCGCGGGTGGATCGCGGAGTAGAGTTTCTGGCAGATCTTATTGCGGAAAATGGCACGCATCATTTTGAACGCTGGTTTGAGGCGTCCTACGCCGTCGCCGTGCGACAGGAAGAATTTTTTTCCTTCTATCGTGACTTCGCTGTAGCCGTCTATGACCGTAAGCCCTATCTCGTCGCGCAGATAGTCAAACAGCCATATGTCATGATTGCCTATGAACCAGTATATCTTTACGCCTTCGTCGGCAAGAGTGGCCAGCGCTCCGAAAAATCTTACGAATCCCCGCGGCACGACCGTGCGATACTCATACCAGTAGTCGAGCACGTCGCCGAGCATATATATGGCTTTTGCTTCATCCTTGACTGTCATCAGCCACTCTACCACTCTCTTTTCGTATTCGAGCGGATTTTTAAGATAGGTGGCACCGAGGTGCATGTCTGATATGAAGTATGTATATTTTCGGTTCATTGCCGGTGTCGTTTTACAGGAAACCGAGGTCGAGTTTGGCTTCTTCGCTCATCATGTCCTTGTTCCATTCGGGTTCAAAGACTATGTTTATGTTTACGTTTTTTATGCCTTCTATGCTTTCGAGCTTTATGCGCGCGTCTTCAACGAGGAAGTCGGCCGCCGGGCAGTTGGGAGCCGTCAATGTCATGTCGATATTGAGGTTGGCGTCATCGTCCACCTCTATGCGGTATATAAGCCCCAGACTGTAAATGTCGACCGGTATCTCCGGGTCAAATACGGTTTTGAGCAGTGTTACCGCACGCTCTTCTATGTTCAGTTTCTCGTCAGGTGTCATATGCTGATTATTTTTCTATCATTTTTAAAAATGTGTCTTCGTCTATTATGGGTATGCCGAGCGACTTCGCTTTTTCGAGCTTGGCCGGACCCATGTTCTCTCCGGCGAGCACGTAATCGGTCTTTTTCGATATTGAGCCGCTGTTTTTACCGCCGTTGTTCTCTATCAGTTCTTTGTATTCGTCGCGCGAGTGTTTGCTGAATGTGCCGCTGATCACTATCGTCTTGCCCGCAAGCAGGTCGGAGCTGTCGGCATCCGCGTTTTCGGGGAACGACATGTTTACGCCCGCATCCTTCAGGCGCCTTACGATATCGCGGTTCTCCGGATCGCTGAAATATGACTGTATGCTCTCGGCTATGCGCGGTCCTATGTCCTCTATGGCGGTAAGCTCTTCGGCGCTCGCCTGCATTATCCGGTCGATCGACTTCATGGCTTTCGCCAGCTTTTTAGCGCCGGTTTCGCCCACGTACGGTATTGACAGCGCATACAGAACGCGGTCAAAAGGCACCTGCTTTGAGGCCTCCACTCCTTCGAGAATACGGCTTACGGTGCGCGGGCCTATGCCGGGCAGCATTTTCATGGCCTCGGCATGTACCCCGAGGGTATACAGGTCGGCCGGATTTTTTACCCATCCGTTGTTATACAGGTCCACGACCATCTCCTCGCCTATGCCGTCGATGTTCATCATGCGTCGTCCCACATAGTGCTCTATGCGTCCGCATATCTGCGGCGGGCATCCCGATTTATTCGGACATATCCAAGCCGCTTCGCCTTCGACTCTTGTCAGCGGGGTGCCGCACACCGGACAGTTTTTCACAAACTCTATCGGCTCCGAGCCGGGAGTACGCGAGTTTTTGTCCACGCCTGTTATTTTGGGTATTATTTCACCGCCCTTTTCAACGTACAGCATGTCATGGTCATGTATGTCGAGGGTGCGTATTATGTCTTCGTTGTGCAGCGAGGCGCGTTTTACTATGGTGCCTGACAGAAGTACCGGCTCAAGATTGGCCACCGGAGTCACCACGCCCGTGCGTCCTACCTCAAACGATACAAACCGTAGTTTTGTCAGTGCACGCTCGGCTTTGAACTTGTAGGCTATGGCCCACCGCGGCGATTTGGCTGTGAAGCCGAGGTTGAGCTGCTGCCGGAGGCTGTTTATTTTGAATACAAGACCGTCGGTGGCTACGGGGAGCTCCTTTCGGGCTGTGTCCCAGTGCTCTATATAGCGGTCCACCGCGTCCATGTCGTCGAGCAGGGTCATTTCGGGCGATACCTTGAAGCCCCATGACGCGGCGGCTTTCATGTTGTCGTAGTGGTTGTCGTAGGGCAGATTGTCGCCAAGCATGAAATAGAGTATGGCGTCGAGTCCGCGCTTTGCCACTTCGGCCGAGTTCTGCATTTTGAGAGTTCCCGACGCCGCATTGCGCGGATTGGCGAAGAGCGGCTCTTCGTTAAACTCCCGCTCGGCGTTCAACCGGTCAAACTCTTTCCACGGCAGCAATATCTCGCCTCGTATCTCGAATTCGTCGGGCCATCCGCTGCCCTGAAGCTGAAGCGGTATGCTTTTTATGGTCATCACATTGTCGGTGACCACGTCGCCCTGCTGTCCGTCGCCGCGCGTAACGGCTCTTACCAGCCGTCCGTGCTCGTAGGTAAGCGATATTGATGTGCCGTCATACTTCATCTCGCCCACTATCTTGAAGTCTTCGCCCATGAGTCCCTCTTTGGCACGTCTGACGAAGTCGTTCACCTCTTCTATCGAGTAAGTGTTGCCCAGTGATAGCATAGGCCGTTTGTGGGCTATCTGGGTGAATGCCTTGTTTATGTCGCTTCCTACCCTGTGGGTCGGCGAGTACGGGTCGTCAAGCTCGGGGTGTTCTTTCTCAAGCTGTTCAAGCTCCTTCATCATCATGTCGAAGTCCATGTCCGATATTTCGGGAGCGTTCAGCACATAATAATTATGGTTGTGGCGGTTAAGTTCATCCCGCAGATAAAGAATGCGTTGTCTTGCAGAGTCCATAGGGCTTTATTTTAGATTACAAAGATAATCAATCGGCGCAACATTTATCAAGGTCGTGTAAAGAAAAGTATAAAGAAAAAACAGGGCGCGACTTGTGTCGTACCCTGTCCTGTATGGAGTATGTGTGGTTTTTATTTACATCATGCCGCCCATACCTCCCATGCCGCCGGCAGGCATGGCCGGAGCGGGATTGTCCTCTTTCTTGTCGGCGATGACACACTCTGTGGTGAGGAACATGCCGGCTATGGAGGCTGCGTTTTCGAGGGCTACGCGGGTAACTTTGGCCGGGTCTATGACACCGGTTGCAAACAGGTGCTCATACTCGCCTGTGCGGGCGTTGTAGCCGAAGTCGCCTGTGCCTTCTTTGATTTTCTGTATGACAACGGCACCTTCGAGTCCTGCATTGGCCACGATCTGACGAAGCGGCTCTTCGATGGCGCGTTTGATTATGGCCACGCCGGTACATTCGTCGTCGTTGTCGCCGCATATGCCGTCAAGGCTCTCGATAGCGCGTATGTAAGCCACGCCACCGCCCGGTACTATACCTTCGGCTATTGCGGCGCGGGTAGCGCTGAGCGCGTCGTCCACGCGGTCTTTCTTTTCTTTCATCTCTACTTCGGAGGGTGCGCCTATGTGGAGTACGGCAACACCGCCGGCGAGCTTGGCCAGACGCTCCTGAAGTTTCTCCTTGTCGTAGTCGCTTGTCGTAGTCTCGATCTGAGCCTTGATCTGGGCCACACGCTGTGCTATGGCTTCTTTGGCTCCGGCACCGTTGACGATTGTCGTATTTTCCTTGTTTACGGTGATGGTCTCGGCCTGTCCGAGCATATCGATCGATGCGCCTTCGAGGGTCATGCCCTTTTCCTGCGAGATGACCACGCCGCCGGTAAGAACGGCGATATCCTCAAGCATCTCCTTGCGGCGGTCGCCGAATCCGGGTGCTTTTACGGCACATATCTTCAATGAGCCGCGCAGACGGTTTACTACGAGGGTGGCGAGAGCTTCCTGATCTACGTCCTCGGCTATTATGAGCAACGGACGTCCGCTCTGTGCAGTGGCCTCAAGGATGGGGAGCATCTCTTTGAGCGACGATATTTTCTTGTCGTAGATGAGCACGTAGGGGTGATCCATCTCGCACTCCATCTTCTCGGTATTGGTGACGAAGTAGGGTGAGATGTATCCGCGGTCAAACTGCATACCCTCGACGATGTCGACTGTGGTCTCGGTGCCTTTGGCTTCATCGACTGTGATGACGCCTTCTTTCTTCACCTTGCGCATCGCCTCGGCGATGAGCTTGCCTATCTCCGCGTCGTTGTTGGCCGATACACGGGCAACATCCTCGATCTTCTTCAGGTCGTCGCCTACTTCTTCAGCCTGACTCTTGATGTGGGCCACCACAGCTGCCACGGCTTTGTCGATGCCCCGCTTGATGTCCATGGGGTTGGCGCCTGCGGCCACATTCTTGAGACCTACGTTTATTATGGCCTGTGCGAGTACGGTGGCGGTGGTTGTTCCGTCGCCGGCGTCGTCACCGGTCTTTGATGCCACTTCCTTGACGAGCTGTGCGCCCATGTTCTGGAATGAGTCTTCGAGCTCTACTTCGCGGGCTACCGATACACCGTCCTTAGTGATGTGGGGTGCGCCGAATTTTTTCTCGATAATCACGTTGCGACCTTTGGGGCCGAGTGTCACTTTGACAGCGTCGGCAAGTGCGTCAACGCCTTTTTTAAGCTCTTCGCGAGCCTTGATGTCAAATTTAATTTCTTTTGCCATAGTTATATATGAAGCTTTTATTTTTTATTCGTTTACAACAGCCAGAATGTCAGATTGACGCATGATGAGAAGTTTCTCTCCGTCAAGCTCTATTTCGGTTCCGGCATATTTGCCAAACATCACGATGTCGTTTTCCTTGACAACCATCTCTTCGTCCTTGGTGCCGTTGCCTACGGCGAGTACTGTGCCGCGCAAGGGTTTTTCTTTTGCGGAGTCCGGGATGATGATGCCCGAAAGGGTCTTTTCCTCAGCGGGAGTGGGCTTGATCAACACTCTGTCAGCTAATGGTTTGATAGTCATAGTGATTGTTATTTAATATTGTTAGTTATATAATTTTGGATTATGTCTGTCATGTATCCGTGTGTTTAATATAGCATATACTGTGCCAAAGCGATTAGATGACATGTCAGTTGACAATTTGTCACTTTTTTTCGCGTACACTATAGAATATATAACAGACAAGGGCGTCATCGGTTTATGACGCCCTTGCGGTATTTAACAAACTTAAATCTCTAAATCGGTTATTTTTAGAAATTGTAATAGAAACCGAAAGTGATGTTACGTCCGTCAAGATTGACGCCGTAAGTCTTGCCGGCTTCCTTGAGGTCCTGATAACCCAAGAAACCTACATGAGCCACGAGGCTGAATTTTTCGGTGAGGTTCACTGCGAGACCGGGCTTGAAGCCGATTTCCCAAGTGCATTTTGAGTCGCCTTCGTCGGGTTTGAGGTAACCGATGCCGAAGCCGCCGTCAACGAAGAGGCTTACGAGGTTGTTGTCGGTGCGGAAGAAGGTGTAACGTGCATACGGGCTTATAGCGAAGCGGTTGTACATGTCTTTTTCCCAAGTGTAGTTAAGAGTGGCTCCGATTGCCCATGTCTCGTCGATGTTGTAGCCGACTTCGGGGGCGATTGTGAATACGTCAGATTTTACTTTTTCATCTTCAGTTTCTACTGTAGAGTGAGCATAACCGAAAGCTCCACCAATAAACCAATTCTGTGCTGATGCACCAAGCGCCATGACGGCGATTACTGCTAAAACAAATAACTTTTTCATGTCTAAATATCACTTAGGTTGATTAATGTTTTGCAAAATTAAGTAAATTTAAGCAAATATGCAAGTTTTTCGGGCAAAAAATTATTTGCACACCGAAAAGTGTTGTAAAAGGTTAAATAAGCACTACATATGTAGGTTGTGGCCCATGCGCTCTTTCTTGGTGCGCATATAACGCAGATTGTACTCGTTGGGCTTTACTTCGATGGGCACGTTTTCAGTTATCTCAAGTCCGTAGGCTTCAAGACCCACGCGCTTCACGGGGTTGTTGGTCATGAGCCGCATCTTCTTTATGCCTATGGCCCGGAGTATCTGTGCTCCCACACCGTAGTCGCGCTCATCGGCAAGATGTCCGAGGCATATGTTGGCGTCGACGGTGTCCATGCCGCCCTCCTGAAGTTTGTATGCTCTCATTTTTTCCATCAGTCCTATGCCGCGGCCCTCCTGATTCAGGTATATGACGGCTCCGCGCCCCTCTTTCTCTATCATTTCGAGGGCTTTGTGGAGCTGGTCGCCGCAGTCGCAGCGTTGCGAGCCGAATATGTCGCCTGTGGCGCATGATGAGTGTACTCTGACGAGTGCCGGCGCGTCGGAGCCCTTTATGTCGCCTTTTATTATGGCTATATGTTCAAGTCCGTTGCTCGTCTGACGGAATGGTATGAGGCGGAAGTGGCCGTATTTTGTCGGCATGTCGACTTCCACTCCCTGCTCGACGAGCGACTCCATTGCCAGACGGTAGGATATGAGGTCTTTTATCGATATTAGTTTCAGTCCCCATTCGTCGGCCAGACGGCGAAGCTCGGGCAGACGGGCCATAGAGCCGTCTTCGCTCATGATCTCCATGAGGGCCGCGGCCGGCTGCAGACCGGCGAGCCGTGCAAGGTCGACGGCGGCCTCGGTGTGACCGGCGCGTTTAAGTACGCCCTTGTCCTGCGCATATAGCGGATTTATGTGTCCGGGGCGGCCGAATGTCTCCGCTACCGATGCCGGGTCGGCGAGAGCTCTTATCGTGGCCGCACGGTCTTCGATGCTTACGCCGGTAGTGCACCCTTCGAGCTTGTCGACGGTCACCGTAAACGGAGTGCCGAGCATCGAGGTGTTGTTGTCGACCTGATGGGGCAGTTGCAGCTCTTTGCATCGCGATATGGTCAGCGGCACACACAATACCCCCCGTGCATTTTTAAGCATGAAATTGACTTGCTCCGGGGTTATCTTTTCAGCCGCCACTATAAGATCGCCCTCGTTCTCGCGGTTTTCGTCATCTACCACGATTACAAATTTTCCTTCTTTGAAGTCGTTTATTGCATCATTGATCGAGTCAAGTTTTATTTCTTCCATAAGTCAGGTGTTTGTCTTATTCGTTTATGTCATCAGTGTTAACCTTCAGGAGCGCTATAAGTTCATTGTCGGTGGTGACGATGTGTTCGAGCTCTTCCTTGAATTTACGCTGACATCTGCGACCTGTCAGATATAGCGGCAGGCCTACGGGGAAAATTATAATGAATGTCCATGCTACCGCACGCGAGCCTGTGGGGTGATACAGCCAGAGGCTTCTGAGCACAGGCAGCTCCATGAGTTTCAATATTATTATGCGGTTGCGCGAGTTTGACATGTAGTCGACCGTCTGCTCAAGCCGGCTTATAAGGTCTCTTATCTCGGTACGGTCATATCCTTCTGTCCAGTATTTTATGTATGACAACGGCGTTTTGTACCGCTCCAAGAAGCTCTTGCACTTTTCGGTCAGTACGTCGATGCGTTCAAATGCCACCGGCAGCTCTACCTCGTTCATGACCACCTCCTTGACTTCGAGATGCCGTGTCTCGCTCTTGCCGAATATGCGGCGGAAGAAGTTGACATAGGCGTCTTTGTTGAACACGGCCGAGTCGTTGACTGCCTTGTAGGTGAAGAATATGCCGAGCGGCAGCAGCACGAATGTGGAGAGCCACATGCCTTCCCATACCTCGATATGTCCCTCGCGGGCCATTTTATAGCCCGAGTTGTCTATTATATAATATATGATGAACAGGAACACCGAAATGACGAGCGGCATGCCGAGGCCTCCCTTGCGTATTATGGCGCCAAGCGGTGCGCCGATGAAGAAAAATACAAGACATGCCACCGACAGCGTGAACTTCTTCACAAGTTCGATCGAGTGGCGCCTTATGGTGCGCCGGTCGTCGTTCATGGCGAGCGATTTGAACTCGTAGTCCTGATGTATGCGCCGGGCTTTGGTCAAGGCTTGGTTCAGATACGATTTTGTCAGCGACGGATTGCTGCCGCGGAATATCGAGTCGACATTGACGGGAGTGGCGAGGGCTATCTCGGGCTGTTTTACGGTTACGCGTCCGCTGTCGGTATACTCCGAGGTGTAATACTGTATGCCGAAGTAGGGCATCTCCTTTATGGCCTTGCCGTATACGTCGCCTATGCTGTCGACGCGTATGTTGACCGAGTCGATCGTAGCCTGAAGCTCGTCGATGTTTTTGCCTACATACTGGTTGCGCATGCCGCTTTCGTCCATGCGGTTGAAGTTGGCGTCGAATTTTATGAGCACCTCTTTGTTGTCAAACGATTCGCGTCGGTACGGTACGTTGGAGGTCGATATTCCGGTCTGTTCGCGCAGGTTTTCAAACTGCTCGCCGTTCCACAGTTTCAGAAACAGATGGCTCTTGTCGTCGGTCATGCTCATCTTGCCCGAGTCGGCATAGATGATGGTGGCGTTGTCCGATCCGCGGCTTACATTATAAATAAGCAGGTCGCGCAGCACTCCCGTCTCCTTGTCTTTCTCTTTCACAAAGAGGTTGAAGCCGGGTATCTGGTCGTAAAACACCCCTTCGGGTATGTCGAGCTCCGGCGATTTCTGGCGCATGGAGTATAGCAGGGTCCACATCTTGGTCTGCGCTATGGGCAGTACATTGTTCTGGAAGAAAAACGCTCCTATGGCCACGAATACCATAAGTACGATGAGCGGGCGCATGGACTTTATGAGCGACACTCCCGAGGCTTTCATGGCGGTAAGCTCAAACTGCTCGCCGAGATTGCCGAAAGTCATGAGCGATGCAAGCAGCACGGCCAGCGGCAGGGCCATGGGCACCATGGTAAGGGCGGCATAAAAGAACAGTTCGCCGATTACGCTCATTTCCAGCCCCTTGCCTACGAGGTCGTCGATGTAACGCCACAGAAACTGCATCAGCACTATGAACAGACATATGAAGAATGTCATAAGAAACAGAGGCAGAAAGCTCTGCAGCATAAACAGATATAGCCGCTTTATTTTTAGCATCGCATTTATTGATTTTCAGCTCACAAAGTTACAATAATTATATAATTCACGCAAGCGTTTACGGCTCCAGCGAGCTGCGGTAGCGTCGAGGCGATATGCCCGTGATGTGCTTGAAGTATTTGCCGAAAAACGACTGGTTGCTGAAATTGAGTTTGGCGCTTACTTCCTGTATAGTAAGCCCGGTATTGCGCAGCAGTGTCTTGGCCTCGATTATGACGTATGAGTCTATCCATTCGCCGGCCGTGCGTCCGCTCGTCTCTTTTATCGTGGCCGACAGGTGCTTGGGCGTCACACACAGCAGGTCGGCGTAAAATGCTACCGAACGCTCGGTGGTGTAGTGTGTCTCGACCTCCTGTATGAAGCGGTACAGAAGTTCGTCGCGGCGTTTCATCGATATCGGATTGCTCAGCGAGGGAGTGTAGGTGGAGTACAGGCCGAGTGTCTCGTAAAACAGGGCCTCAAGAAGCGAACGCACCACGTCGTCGCAGTAAGGGTGGTCCTTGACCGATGTCTTGTTGCGCAGAAGCGCTCTCAGGCCGGTCTGTCCGGCTACCTCTTCGGGAGTAAGCTTTATGGCCGGATTGTCTTTGAACTGTACAAGGCAAGGTATGACCTTTGAAAGCGCCGGTATGGTATTGCCGAGCAGTCGGGTGCTCACCACTATCATGTGGCCTTTGAAGTCGGGCGATGCCGAGTAGGACCGGAGCGTGTGGCCCGGACGCATCACCATAAGCGAGCGCTCTGTAAGACGGCATGAGGTCGAGTCGTAGTCAATGGTGAGTGTGCCGCGCTCGCACAATATCGACAGTATGAAGTCAACCTTTACAGGTAGCGACAGCGGCTTGATTTCTTCAAGCCGGTCAAACACCGCTATGTGGTCTATATATGCGCCGAGTGCGGCCCGGTTTGTTGATTTGTCTTCGTCCATGTCATCCATGTTTTTGCTTTTTGCTCTGCAAAGATAAGAAAACCGGAACAGATTCTGTGCTTTTTGTTACGACTCTTTATTCTCTTATACGGTTGTTGGACATCGACAATATTGCTGCCCGTTAACTGGTTATGCGTGAAATTAATGTAAATAATACTTAAATTGCCGAATAATTCGGCATTAATTGCTATATTTACAGACTGATAACTTTTCTTGCATGCGAAAAATCATAGCTCTGTTTTTTATATCGGTCATGTTGACGGCGTTTGTCGCGCCTGATGCGTCGGGCAATGTGAAAATAGATGCCCGTACCGCATCGATGATGCTTGACACTCTTGATGTCGAGATGGCGCGGCGCGGGGTGTACCTGTCGCGGCGCGAGGCGTGCATTGACTCGCTTACCTCGATTGTCGGTTCGTGCCGTGACCGTGTTGACCCTATGACCCTGTCGTATATAATGGAGCTGGGCGACCTGTACAACGGCTATCTTACCGACTCGGCGCTCGTGAACTATAAGCGCGGCGAGGCGCTTGCCCGCGAATTCGGCGACCGCGACATGGCCATGAAGTTCAGACTGAAGCGTATTGCCGGGCTGCCGCTGGTAGGACTTGGCGCCAAAGCCGTAAAAGAATATGAGGCCATACCGGTAGACAGCCTTGAGCCGGCTCTGCGCATGGCGGCCCTTGAAGCCGGACGGCAGATGTACAGTTATCAGTCGTCGTTTTTTGTAGATTATCCTGACGAATACAAATATTGGCTCGACAAGTCGGTCGAGCAGCAGCGCAGGCTGCTGGAGATACTTCCCGACAGTTCCGACAGGTATCTTTTGAATCAGGGAGAATACTTTTTTCTCACCGGACATCCTTCAGAGGCTAAAGCCGTATTGCTTGAGCTTCTCGACAGGATATCGCCCGATACTAATGTGGCGGCCCGTGCTTCAAGCATATTGGGGCGCATAGCGGAGTCGAGGGGCGATGCCGACGAGCAGCTGTATTATCTTGCCCGCTCGGCTGTGTCCGATATAAAATCGGCTACAAGAGAGGTAGTGTCGTTGCAGGAGCTGGGCATAGCTCTGTATGACAGACACGATATAACAAAAGCGTACGAGTACTTGGATGTGGCCATGCACTATGCTGTCGACTGCAACGCCTTGATGAGAATGTTGCAGACATCCGAGGCTCTGCCGGTGATAGCCGACGCTCACCGCGAGGTGCTTGCCGAAAACCGGCGGTGGCTGTATATGGCTATCGGTTTCATGGCCCTGCTCATGATAGCTCTCGTGGCGGCGCTGTTCAAGCTGCGGGCCGAGATGAGGATGATGAAGGAGCTTCAGCATGTACTTGCCGGAGCCAACCATATAAAGGAGATGTATATGAGCCAGTTCCTTAATCTGTGTACCATATACATGAACAAGCTCAATCAGTTCTGCAAGATCGCCGCGAGGAAAATATCTACCGGACACACCGACGAGTTGTACAAGATGACGAAGTCGGGAAAGTTTGTCGAAGAACAGAGTCAGGAGCTCTACGACACATTTGACCGTGCTTTTCTTCATATATATCCTACGTTTGTCGATGAGGTAAACGCCCTTATGCGCCCCGATGCCCGTATAGAGCTGAAAGAGGGCGAGATGCTGAATACCGACCTGCGCATACTTGCGTTCATGCGGCTCGGCGTCGAGGAGAGTACGCGCATAGCACAGGTGCTGAACTATTCGGTACATACTATATATGCTTATCGCAACCGCCTTAAAAACAGGGCGCTGGACCGCGATAATTTTGAAAGAAACGTAATGATGATCGGGCATATAGCCTGATTATGACAATAAAAATCTTATCCTGTGAACGTATTTTTGAAAATCGGTATATGCCTTTGGTGCATATTGACAGCGGTGCCCGTCGCCCGGGCTTCGGTTGTGGCGCTGCCGCTGGTCGTTGATGACAGACATATAAATGAACAGCTTGACCGGCTTGATGACGAAGTCGACGACTTCGGGCGTCGGTGCCGTGCCGGTATAGCGCGGGTCGACAGCATGCGCCGTGTCATGGCCTCGCGCGATTCCGCCGACCTTAGGGATTATGCGGAGATGAGCCGGCTTTGTCGTTATCTTTATCCTGATTCCGCACTGCTGTACGCACGCAAGGCTATAGGCGACACTATAGAACTGTCCGATACTGCCGTGTGCCGGCTCTTTTTCGAGTTTATCACGCTGTTGCCGTCGCGCGGATTCATAAAGGAGGCTGTCGAGGCCTTGGCCCGTTATGATGTGGAGGATGTGCCGGCGACAATGCGGGGTGAATACCTCGACGCGAGTCAGGATATGTATGCGCAGATAGCGCGCCGTTATCTTGAGGTGCCGGAGATTTCCGACAGATATAAGCGACTTGCAGTCGAGGCGCGCCGTAAATATATGATGTATTTTAAGGAGGGCGACCGCCAGTATGACATTGCGGAGGCCAAGAATTATTTTGACCACGGAAATTACGTGGCCGCCTATACCGCCGGCGTTGACGCTCTCGGGCATATAGAGGAGACAGACCCCGATTTTGCCTCGCTTTCCGTTGTCGTGGCCGAGGCTTATCGCCGGAAAGGGCGCGACCGCGAGCATCTTTATTATCTCATACGGGCGGCTATATCGCAGATCAAGTGTGTCATGCCGCAGGGCACGGCTCTTCAGCGCGTGGGCCACTCGCTTTATGAGTCGGGCGACATAGACCGGGCGCACGGCTACATGTCGGCCGCGCTTGAGAATGCCACGGTCGGTGTGACGCGCGTCGACGCTCCAGTCATGGTGAAATCGATGTCGCTCATGGATCGGAGTTACAAGGAGAAAATTCGTTACAATGAGCGGCTTATGTGGATTATAGCGGGCATATCGCTCGTGCTCATGGGGGTCATATGTGTTGAGCTGTTCCGCTATCGCGACGGATTGCGACGCCTGAAGGCCGAACGCCATAAGACCGAGGGGGCCGACAGGGCGCGTCTGGCTTATGTGAAAAACTTCCTTGAATTATGTGTGTCTACCTCACGTCGCCTTAACAGCCTGTGTCGGCTTGTCGGACGCAAGATTTCGGCCAATCAGGTCGACCAGCTGTACGATTACACCCGCTCTGGCCGTATAATTGAGGAGCAGCGCAGGGAGGTGCTTGCTATATTTGACAAAGCGTTTCTCGGGCTGTATCCTGAATTTATAGAGAGTCTCAACAGGCTGCTCCGCGAGGATGAGCGCTATCCCGAAGCGGTTGACGGCAAACTCCCCACCGAGTTGCGCATATTCGCTTTTTTCAAGCTCGGAATAGATGACTGCAACTATATAGCCGACTTTTTGTGCTACTCAATCAACACCATATATGCTTATAAGGCCAAGGTCAGGGCCAAAGCCATATCAAAAGACACGTTTGAACAGGACTTTATGAATGTCGTGGTGGGCTGAATCGGAAAAAGTGCCGCCGTGGTGAACAAAACTGGCGTCAGGTGTGTTCTTTTGCCGAGACGTTACCCAATTATGTAAAAGATCACATTATCCGATTATGAAAGATGTCAAGACCACATTGCTTGAACGACGCAGCATAAGGCGTTATGAGAGGGAAGAGATTCCCCAAGAGACAATGGACTTCATATATGAAGCTATCCGTAATACTCCTACAAGTTATAACGGACAGCAGTTTTCCGTGATAGATATCGACGATCAGCCGACAAAGGAGAAGATATATGAGCTTACCGGACAGAAGCAGATCAAGACCTGCCGCCGATTTCTGCTGTTCTGTATAGATTACAACAAGATCAAGACCATAGCCGACGCCAAGAGCATCGATTTTCCTGATTTTCCTCAGACAGCCGACGGAGTCATAGTGGGTGTGGTCGACGCCACGCTTGCCATGATGAGCGCCCTTACGGCGGCCGAGGCTTCGGGTCTCGGTACGTGCCCCATCGGATATGCCCGTACAGCCGCGCCCGAGGCGCTCGCGCGTCTTATGAAATTGCCCGAGCTGGTCTTCGTGGTCTGCGGCCTTGCTATCGGAGTGCCTCGCGAGATGCCTGACAAGAAGCCTAAACAGCCCCGTGAGCTGGTCATATTTAAAAACCATTATCGTGAGGGCAGTCTTGTCAATGACCTGCTCGATTATGACAAGACCATTACCGAGTATAACGCCGTCAGGGCCGGCACGAAGTCTGACAATGACTGGGCGTCGCATATAATTGACTATTACCGTGAGGCCATGTCTTACAACACGCTCGACGCATTGCGCCGCAGAGGATTTGACGTAAGGCGATAGCCGTATAAAGCATAAGATTCTAAAGATTGTTTGTTCCGCATGAAGATTGTAACCGTTTCTTCATGCGGAATTTTTTTCTTGTACGATATTTTATGAGTAACTTTGCTATTGATATACATACTTTGTGTTAAGTAATAACGTCATTACCGTAATTTTCTAATTCTTCACGTGAATACTGTTATAAAGCTATGTGCCACGGTTGTGGCTTTGATGACATGTTTTGTTGCTTTTCCGCAAACCGGCCGGGCGCAGACCGGCCGCCGTATACTTGTTGTTACGTCATACAATCCCGACACCCGCTCGACATCGAACAATCTCGCCGATTTCATAAGCGTCAGCCGCGACCGCGACCCGTCGGCTTACATTGCGGTGGAGAGTATCAACAGTCTGCACCTCGATGAGGCCCCGAAGTGGAAGACCCGCATGAGCGATATACTTGCAAAGTATTCGGGCGACATCACTCCCGATCTGGTCGTGCTTCTCGGGCAGGAGGCGTGGAGCGCTTTCCTGTCGCAGGATGATGAGACTATAAAGCGTCTGCCGGCCATGTGCGGTATGGTGAGCCGCAATATAATAACACTCCCTTCCGATACCGTGAAGATCGACAAGTGGCGTCCGGTGTCGAAAGATGTCATGACCGACTTCCCCGATTTTAATATTGTGGGCGGTTACGTGTATGAATATGACCTCGACAACAATGTAGGGCTTGTGCGCCGTTATTTCCCCGAGGTGGACTGGATAATGTTTCTTACCGACAACTCGTTCGGAGGCCTTAACATGCTCGCATGGATAAAGGCCAACGCCCGATATTATCCCGACTACAACTTCGAGTATATGGACGGTCGTGTGCAGACATTCTTCGACGCCAACAAGCGTGTGGGCATGTTGTCGCGTCATTCGGCCATATTCTGCGGTACGTGGCGTGTCGACAAGACCAACGACTATGCGCTTGGAAGCACGACTTACGTGCTGCGTGAGGCCAATCCCGATATTCCGGTCATCTCCTTGTCCACCATTGGACTGGGCCACTGGGCTTTCGGCGGCTATGTGCCTGAATACAAGGTGGTCGGTGGCGATCTTGCCGGAGCCTGCTTTGACTATCTCGACTCCGTTGCCGGCTATGAGAGTAAGATAAAGATTATACCGTCGCACTACGTATTTGATTATGAGCGGGTGATTGACCGCGGCATAGCTCTCGACGAACTTCCTGCCGGCTCCGAACTTATCAACCGCCCCGTATCGTTCTGGTCGCAGTACAAGTATCAGGTCATGGTTTCGGTTTTCATACTGCTTGTCATTATACTTGCTTTTGTCCTGACGTTGCGTTATATGTATCGCATCAAGAAGCTGAAAGACGTGTTGCTTGCGCAGCGTGAGAAGTTGCAACTCGCCAAGGAGCAGGCCGAGGACGCGAGCCGTATGAAGTCGTTGTTTATACAGAACATAAACCATGAAGTGCGTACTCCGCTTAACGCTATCGTGGGATTTGCTCAGATTGTGGCCCGTTCCGAGGACCCCGCATTCAACAAGTATTCCGAGATAATAACCGCCAACAGCTACGACCTGTTGAAAATCATAGATGACGTCATGCAGTTGGCCAATTATGATTCCTGTCTTAAGCTCAAGAAAAGGGAGGTGTCGGTCAATGCTTTGTGCGAGCAGGCATACCTGCAGAGCGAGTACAAGCGCAATTCCGACGTGGAGTATCGGTTTGTTCCGTGGGAAAACGAGCATCTCGTAATGGCATATAAGAATGTCATCGTGGTTGTCGTGGCCAATCTGCTTCACAATGCGTTCAAGTTCACCGATGAGGGCATG
This sequence comes from Candidatus Homeothermus arabinoxylanisolvens, assembly GCA_001689405.1. GTDB lineage: Bacteria > Bacteroidota > Bacteroidia > Bacteroidales > Muribaculaceae > Muribaculum > Muribaculum arabinoxylanisolvens. The sequence continues at coordinate 76,051 of LUJO01000005.1, forward strand.
GTGATGTTGAGGTGCGACATGATGCCTGACAATAGCACGGTACGTATTACCGTCAGTGATACCGGACCCGGTATACCGCGCGACAAACAGGAAGTGGTGTTTGAACGCTTTACCAAGCTTGACAGCTTCAAGCAGGGCGCCGGACTCGGACTGGCCATATGCCGTGAGGCCGCTCGCTTTATCGGCGGCGATGTCGTTATCGATCCCGAATATACCTCGGGCTGCAAGGTGTATTTCACGTTCCCCGTATGACGTCGCTGTCTTGAAAAATGTCAATAATTTTCAAAAAAATGTAGCAACGCGATAGCAATTGAAGAAAAAATACTAACTTTGCATGGTTTTCGCGGTAGAAAGCCTGAGTTTTGTCAAAGTTATATTATAAAGTATTTATTTCTATCGTATGCGACAAACAAGAAAGGCCGTCCTCGTACTTGAAGACGGAACTGTTTTTGAAGGAAAGTCTTTTGGCTACGAAGCGTCGGTTGCCGGTGAGGTCGTTTTCAATACGGCTATGACCGGTTATCCCGAAAGTCTGACCGACCCATCTTATGAAGGTCAGATACTGGTTACGACCTATCCCATACTCGGTAATTACGGAGTGCCCCCGCGTAGAGAGAAAAATGATGTCAGCGAATACTACGAGAGCGAGCATATACACTGCAAGGCTATTGTGGCGCAGGATTATTCGTGGGACCACAGCCACTGGCAGGCCGACCGAAGTCTTGCCGACTGGCTGAAAGAGGAGAAGATTCCCGGCATATACGGAGTCGATACACGTGCGCTTACAAAGCATCTGCGCGAACACGGCTCGATGCTCGGCAAGATACTGGTCGAAGGCACGGCCGATGTGCCTTATTATGACCCCAATACCGAGAATCTGGTGGCGAAAGTAAGTTGCCGCAATGTCGAGGTGCACGGCGAGGGGCAGAAAACAGTCGTGCTTGTCGACTGTGGTGTCAAACATAATATAATAAGGTGTCTTACCCGTAGAGGGGTCAAGGTCATACGTGTGCCGTGGGACTATGACTTTACCGCCATACCTTACGACGGCTTGTTTATATCAAACGGTCCCGGCAATCCCGACATGGTCGGAAAAACCGTGGAGAATATTAAGAAAGCCATAGCCATAGGGCGCCCCATATGCGGTATATGCATGGGCAATCAGCTGTTGTCTAAGGCTGCCGGCGCCAAGACCTACAAACTGCGTTACGGCCACCGCAGCCATAATCAGCCCGTACGCCGTGTCGGTACCGACAAGTGCTATATAACTTCGCAGAACCACGGTTTCGCCGTCGATGACACTACTCTGTCGCAAGAGTGGGAGCCTCTGTTCATTAACATGAACGACGGTACAAACGAGGGCATCCGTCATAAGACAAAGCCGTTTTTCTCCGCGCAGTTTCACCCCGAGGCATCGTCCGGTCCTAAGGATACGGAATTTCTTTTCGATGAATTTATCAACATGCTATAATCAAAGTCAATTGCTGTTATGATTGAACGTAAGATGAAAAAAGTGTTGCTCCTCGGAAGCGGGGCTTTGAAAATCGGCGAGGCCGGTGAGTTTGATTATTCCGGTTCGCAGGCGTTGAAGGCCATGAAGGAGGAGGGTATCGATACCGTGTTGATAAATCCTAATATCGCTACGGTGCAGACCTCCGAAGGGTTTGCCGACAAGATATATTTCCTTCCGGTCACACCTTATTTCGTCGAGAAGGTTATCGAGAAAGAGCGCCCCGACGGCATTATGCTCGCTTTCGGCGGTCAGACGGCGCTTAACTGCGGTGTGGCCCTGTATGAGAGCGGTGTGCTCGAAAAGTACGGCGTGGAGGTTATGGGTACCCCCGTAAGGGCCATAATGGATACTGAGGACCGTGAGCTGTTTATCCGTAAACTTGATGAAATAAATGTCAAGACCATAAAGAGTGAGGCTGTCAACACTATTGCCGACGCCATAAGCGCGGCCAATCAGCTGGGCTACCCGGTAATCGTGCGCGCGGCTTATGCGCTGGGCGGTCTGGGCAGCGGCTTCTGCGATGACGAGCGGCAGCTTGTGGCGCTTGTGGAGAAGGCGTTGGCTTTCTCTCCGCAGGTGCTGGTGGAGAAGTCGCTCAAAGGATGGAAAGAGGTCGAATATGAAGTCGTGCGTGACCGTTATGACAACTGTATAACGGTGTGCAATATGGAAAACTTCGACCCGCTGGGCATTCATACCGGCGAGTCTATCGTCGTGGCCCCTTCGCAGACCCTTTCCAACGAGGACTACCACTACCTGCGTAAACTTGCCATCAAGATAATACGCCACATCGGTATTGTGGGCGAGTGCAACGTACAGTATGCCTTTGACCCCGCATCGATGGATTACAGGGTCATCGAGGTCAATGCACGTCTGTCGCGCTCGTCGGCGCTGGCCTCCAAGGCTACCGGTTACCCGTTGGCTTTTGTTGCCGCCAAACTCGGACTCGGTTACGGGCTTTTCGAGCTGAAAAACTCGGTTACGAAGGTGACTTCGGCCTTCTTTGAGCCGGCTCTTGACTACATTGTGGTGAAGATACCGCGCTGGGACCTCGGTAAGTTCCACGGAGTCAAGCGCGAGATAGGATCATCCATGAAGTCTGTGGGCGAGGTCATGGCCATCGGGCGTACTTTCGAGGAGGCCATCCAGAAAGGTCTGCGTATGATAGGGCAGGGGATGCACGGATTTGTTGAGAACAAGGAGTTGAAAATACCCGACATAGACCATGCTCTTAAGGAACCTACCGACAAGCGCATATTCGTTATCTCGAAGGCCATGAGGCAGGGGTACAGCGTGGAACGCATACATGAACTCACCAAGATTGACCGCTGGTTTCTGTACAAGCTGTACAACATTGTCATGACGGCCGATGAGCTGGAGACCTGTGATGAGCTTAAATCCATACCCGAAGCGCTTTTGCGTCAGGCCAAGGAACAGGGCTTCAGTGACTTCCAGATAGCGCGTGCGGTGTTCAAGGCCACACCCTACGATGTCGATGCCGAGGTGTCGGCCGTGAGGGCTATGCGCAAGTCGCTCGGCATAGTGCCTGTGGTGAAGCAGATCGACACTCTCGGCGCCGAGTATCCAGCTATGACCAACTATCTGTATCTGACATATAACGGCTCTGAGAACGATGTCACTTATCTGCATGACCATAAATCTATCGTGGTGCTCGGGTCCGGTGCTTACCGTATAGGAAGCTCGGTCGAGTTTGACTGGTGTTCGGTAAACGCTCTAATGACGGTAAAGCGCGAGGGCTGGCGTTCGGTGATGATCAATTACAATCCCGAGACAGTGTCTACCGACTATGACATGTGCGACCGTCTGTATTTTGACGAGCTGACTTACGAGCGTGTCATGGACATACTTGACCTTGAGCAGCCCCACGGTGTCATACTGTCGGTGGGCGGGCAGATACCCAACAATCTTGCCACTCGTCTTGATGCCGCCGCGGTGCCTATTCTCGGCACTTCGGCCTCTTCGATTGACAATGCCGAGGACCGTCATAAATTCTCGGCGATGCTTGACCGTATAGGAGTCGACCAGCCGCGCTGGCGCGAGTTGACTTCGTTTGACGACATACACCGGTTCATTGATGAGGTCGGCTTCCCCGTGCTCGTGCGTCCGAGCTACGTATTGTCAGGCGCCGCGATGAATGTGTGCAGCAACAACGAGGAGCTTGAACGCTTCCTCCGCCTTGCCGCCAATGTGTCAAAACAGCATCCGGTTGTCGTTACCGAGTTTATTCAGGACGCCAAGGAGATAGAGATGGATGCGGTGGCGCAGAACGGCGAGATAAAGGTTTATGCCATATCGGAGCACATTGAGTTTGCCGGCGTACATTCCGGCGACGCCACAATCCAGTTCCCTCCGCAGAAACTGTATGTGGAGACCATACGGCGTATCAAGAAAGTAAGTCAGAAGATAGCCAAGGCGCTTGATATTTCCGGCCCGTTCAACATCCAGTTTCTCGCCAAGAACAATGACATAAAAGTAATTGAGTGCAATCTGCGTGCTTCGAGGTCATTCCCCTTTGTCAGCAAGGTGCTTAAGCTCAATTTTATCGATATCGCTACACGGGTAATGCTCGGACTTGAGGTCGAGAAGCCCCATAAAAACGCCTTTGACCTCGACTATGTGGGCATAAAGGCATCGCAATTCTCATTCTCGCGTCTTCAGGGCGCTGACCCCGTGCTCGGTGTGGACATGTCCTCTACAGGCGAGGTAGGATGCATCGGAGCCGACACTGACGAGGCTATACTGAAGTCCATGCTGTCGGTAGGTGTGCGTGTGCCGTCGAAAGGCAAGGGTGTGTTGCTGTCGACGGGTACCGCCAAGCAGAAGGCGGCCATGCTTGACGCGGCCCATGCTTTGCATAATAGCGGCTACAGCCTCTACGCTACCGGGGGAACTCATCAGTTCCTTACCGACAACGGCATACCTGCCGTAAAAGTGTATTGGCCCAGCCAGCCCGATATGCAGCCGCAGGCTCTGTCGCTGCTCCATGACAAGGAGGTAGACCTTGTGGTGAACATTCCCAAGAACCTGTCGGAAACGGAGCTGACCAACGGCTATCGCATACGCCGTGCGGCGATAGACCTGAATATACCGCTTCTTACCAATGCCCGCCTCGCTTCGACATTCATCCACGCTTTCACAACCATGTCGATCGACGATATCGAGATAAAGCCGTGGAATGAATATTGACAATCAGGTGTTGCGGGTATTAAATAAATTTGCTAACTTTGCAGTCGCCTGAGGGCAATCGGGGCGTAGCGCAGTCCGGCTAGCGCACCTGCTTTGGGAGCAGGGGGTCGAAGGTTCGAATCCTTTCACCCCGACCACAATAAAGGCGTTGAAATACAGCTGTCCGTGCTGCTTTCAACGCCTTTTTCATATCCCCTTGTGACATCTCGGCGATGTCCGATTGCAAATGGCGGGGGTGAAAAAATTGTGGGGAAATACTTGACATCGCGTTTCCGGGATATTATCTTTGTGACGAAATCAATCTTAACCTATACGCTACATGAAAAAGACATTCAAGTTTGACAGCGAATGGTCAATCGCCATATCGCTGCTTCCCGAAGAGCAACAACAATTACTTACCGAGGCCATAAAGGAGTATCAGTCATGCGACAAAATGCCCGACAATCTCGACCCGGCATCGATGATGGGATTCCTTATGGCGAAAACCGTAATAGACCGACGCAAACGTGCCAACATGCGCGCCCGCGAGCGTCGCGCCCTGCGCCGTGCACAGAACGCACCTCTGTCTGTTCAGTCCGCCCCTGACGAAACCCCGGCCACCGCTGTAAGTCTGCCGGCTGAAAACGCCGTGCCGCCGGCTCCGCGGTATGCCCCGGTCGGCGTGACCCGATTTTTTCAGGAGGGCTCACCATCGACTCCCCTGCACGACATCGTGCGCAGCCTCATGCAGGACAACGTCTTTATGCTGCGTCTGTGCAACGAGTCGGGCCTGACACGCAATCAGGCCACAGAGGCGGTGTTCAAGCTTGTAAACCGCCGCATACAGTGCCGACGCCCGGTCAATGACCTGACGCGCCTTAAAACCGTATGCCTCGACACAATACCGAAGATGCAACATACATGCCGTTGATTGACAACATTTGTGTGCTTGGACTCTCGGTGGATGCGGCGGCGGTCTGCGTCCGTATTTGGAGGCTGATGCCTTTAGTCGGCTGATAGACCGAGCTCCGAGGCCACTTCGTGCATGTAGGCCATTGCCGCCTCGCGTTCGTTGGGTATGCTCCCGTCAAGTATGGCGTTTTTGATGCGCTCCTTTATCATGCCTACTTCGCGCGACGGCCCCAGATTGAACGTAGCCATAATCTCCTCGCCCGATACCGGCGGCTGGAAGTTGCGTATGCGGTCTTTTTCTTCAAGCTCCTCCATCTTTTTCCGTACGAGTACGAAGTTGTCGAGGAAGCGCCGCACCTTTTCTTGATTCTTGGAGGTGATGTCGGCCTCGCACAGTGTCATGAGGTCCTCGATGTCGTCGCCGGCATCGAATAGCAGCCGGCGTACGGCGGAGTCGGTCACCTCGTCCTCTACAAGGGCTATGGGGCGCATGTGCAGTTCGACCAGCTTCTGCACATACTTCATCTTCTCGTTGAGCGGAAGCCTCATGGCGCGGAATATGCGGGGCACCATTTTGGCTCCTATGAAGTTGTGGTTGTGAAATGTCCAGCCGGTTTTATGGTCCCAGCGTTTTGTCACGGGTTTCGCTATGTCGTGAAGCAGGGCGGCCCACCGCAGCCACACATTGTCGCTTTTGCGCGCCACGTTGTCGACTACCGTGAGCGTATGCTGGAAATTGTCTTTGTGTCCGCGGCCGTTTACAGTCTCCACGCCTTTCATGGCGTGCAGTTCGGGCATGATGTACGACAACAGTCCGCACAGTTCAAGCAGCTCCCAGCCTATGGAGGGCATGGGTGACGCCATGATTTTCATCAGCTCGTCGGCAATGCGCTCGCGCGATATGATGTTGATGCGCGATGCATTTCGCGCGATAGCGTCAAATGTCTCGCCGTATATGGTGAAGCCGAGCTGTGTGGCAAAACGGATGGCTCTCATCATGCGCAGCGGGTCGTCGCTGAATGTTATGTCGGGGTCGAGCGGTGTGCGTATGAGCTGACGGTCCAGATCGCCTATGCCGTCGTAGGGGTCGACAAGGTGTCCGAAGTTGTCGGCATTGACACATACGGCCATGGCGTTTATGGTGAAGTCGCGCCGGGCGAGGTCATCGTCAAGTGTCCCGTCCTCCACTACCGGCTTGCGGCTGTCGTGGCTGTATGACTCCCGTCGTGCTCCCACAAACTCAAGCTCTATGCCTCCGTGCTTTACTTGGGCCGTGCCGAAGTTTTTAAATACGCTGCAGTGGGTGCCTTTGCCGAGTTTGCGTGCCACGGCTTCGGCTACCTCTATGCCGCTGCCTACCGTAACGAAGTCGACATCCTTGGAGTGACGTTGAAGAAACAGGTCGCGCACATATCCGCCCACTACGTAGCAGGGGCGCGACATGCTGTCGGCCACCGAGGCCACTGTGTGAAACACGGGTGAGTCTATTTTGTCGGCAATCAGCATGGCGCAGACCGGTTACATGAGATTGATTATACGTTCCGGAGCGTTTGTTATGCGTTCAAGACCGTTGTCAGTGACGATGTAGGTGTTTTCGACGCCTACCGCTCCCACTTCGGGTATGACGAATTTCGGCTCCAGTGCTATGACGTTGTTCTTGGTGAGTATGTCGCGGCTCCGCGGAGCTATGACGGGCAGTTCGTTGATTTCTATGCCTACGCCGTGGCCTATGAAGCCCGCTTTCTGTCTATGCCCCATGAAGTAGCGTTCGAGGTCATGACTGCGTACTATCGACATTGCAGTCTCGTAGAGTTCGGCCGCCGGAGTGCCGGGCTTTCCTGCCTTTTCCAGAGTACGGCATATCTCTATCGAACATTCATGGGCCTGCATGGCTTTGTCATCGAGCTGTCCGCAGGCAAACACACGGGTCATGTCGGTCATGTAGCCTGTGAAGTTGCCGTTGGAGTCAACCATTACCGACATGCCGGGTCTTATGACTGTGCCGTCGGCGCCTACAGGCAACGAGGGGTCGAGGCCCGCTCCGCCCATGGCGAAATCGTAGGGTGTGGGAGAGTCGGCATTTTCGCCGGCTAATATGTTGGACATGAAAAACTCCATCGAGTCGCCGGCAATGCGGAATATGCCCAGACATCCTTCAAGCCGTGATGCGCGCTCAATCTCTATCTGCAGCTCTATGTCGGTCATGCCCTCCTTGTACAGGCGGGGTATGAGGTCGTAAACGCGTTGGTGCTTGATGCCCGACTGCCGCAACTGCTCCAGCTCGAAATCGGTCTTTACCGATCTTACCGATTTTATTAACGGCGACGCATCGGCGGGAGTGACGCCGGGAAACGCGTTTACAAGACGCCGGTAGCTGATTACGTCAAGCGAGCTTAACTCGTATCCCATTACGGCGGGCATTACGGCGCCGGCAGCCGACAGCAGTTCTGCGATCTGCTCCGGCTTGCGTATATATTTTACTCTGTCGTCGGTGATGCCTTCGGGCCGGCGTATAAAGTATGTGGCCTCGCCGTTAGTCGGTATGTATACGTATCCGCTGAATACTCGTCCTGATGTATAATATATGTCGGCATTGTCAGAGATAAGCATGGCGTCCATGCCGTGGGCCCGCATGGCTTCCTGCAACTTCGCTATCCTGCGGTCAATCTCTTCTGTCGGGGTAAGAGCGTGTAGTCTCATTTTGGTTAATGCTGAATTAATTACTTTCTGTCGAAACGAATGTAATGCCCAATTGTTCAACGTCGGGCAATGTATCGAGTCGCATGATGTGCCTTACCGTGATTGTGTCGCCTCTGAACAATCGGGTTATGCCGCGGACCGTGTCGCTGAACTGGTACGAGGCGCCGAAGCCGTTGCCGTACCAGCGTCCGTATATGTCGGCCAGCTGCAGATTGACTGTGTCACGGCTTATCTTGTCGACTCCGCTCCGTCGGGTAAGCTCAAGCCACAGATTGCTGTACGGATAGTTGTTGTTGTGGCGTACGGCTACGGTAAGAGTGCCTGACGCTACCGAATCGGCAATGTCGGTGATGAAGCGGAGGGTATCGTCATAAACCCATCCGGCCGGCGGCAGATTGCAAAATTCGCTGTAGTCATTCTGTCGGGAAGAGCATGCTCCCAGACCGATTGAAAACAGCAGTATCATATACACTCCGAGGAGCTTATTCATCGGCTTTCGGTGAAGAGGGGTTCTTGTTCTCTTTATTCTGTGCGCCGTTTTCTGCGTTGCGGGGCGCGCCTTGGTTTTGCCTCCGGTTATTGTTGTCACCTCGGGGCGGGCGTTCGTTTTTCGGCGGTCTGTTGCCGTTGTTGCCGTCGCGCTGTCCCTGCTGGCGATTGCCGCGTTGTTGTGCGGGAGCCCCTTTCTTCTTTTTCTTCTTGGCTTTGTCAAAGCGGGTCACGCTGTCTTGTCCGACAAGGTCGACAAACTCTGTGCGCTCTTTCTGCTTTTCGGAGCCTTCGGCGCTGAGCTTTTCGGGCTTCTCTCCGCGCTTGTTCATGTTGATGATGTCAAATACTCTGTCGGCGCTGATGGTCACCAGATTGGCCGGCACCGACTTGTCGGTGGAGTATGTCATCTCGCGCTTGAATATGTCGGTCTTGAAGTGGTAGTAAGTGGCATCGGCGGTCTCAAGGGCTATTTCCCGCGAGGGCATGCGCTTTATGCTCTCGACATAGGTGTCGACCTCAAAATTGAGGCAGCACTTGAGCTTGGCGCACTGTCCGGCGAGTTTCTGCGGATTAAGCGATATGTCTTGGTAGCGTGCGGCGCTTGTGGCTACCGACACGAAGTTGGTCATCCAGCTTGCGCAGCACAACTGGCGTCCGCACGGTCCTATGCCGCCTATGCGTCCGGCCTCCTGACGTGCTCCTATCTGCTTCATCTCGATGCGCACCTTGAATGTCTCGGCAAGGACTTTTATGAGCTGCCTGAAGTCGACGCGCTCGTCGGCTATGTAGTAGAATATGGCCTTGTTGCCGTCGCCCTGATACTCGACGTCGCCTATCTTCATGTTGAGCTTCAGGCTTTCGGCTATTTTCCGTGAACGTATCATCGTGTCGTTCTCTTTGGCCTTGGCCTCCTCGTATTTTTCAAGATCGGCGGGTTTTGCTTTGCGAAATATACGACGTATCTCCGCATCGGGTTTTACATTGGCTTTTTTCATCTGCAGGGCCACGAGTTGGCCGGTCAGAGTCACCTGACCTATGTCATGGCCCGGAGAGGCCTCGACCGCTACCATATCGCCTATGGCGAGATCAAGGTTTGCACTGTTTTTATAAAAACCTTTGCGGGTGTTCTTGAACTGGACTTCGACCATGTCAAAGTCGGCATAACCGCCGGGAATGTCGTCGAGCCAGTTGTAACAATGCAACTTTCCGCGCGGCGGTATATCGCGGCAGTGGTTGCAGTTGTCTTTATCTTCTTTTCCCATAACGGTGAATTGCTGTTTGGTTATTTAGCTACGCTTACGGCGCGAGTCTCGCGAATCACGGTTATCTTCACCTGTCCGGGATAAGTCATCTCGTCCTGAATGCGCTTGGCTATTTCAGCTGACAGACGTTCGGTTTCGGCATCGTCGATCTTGTCGGCACCGACTATGACACGCAGCTCGCGTCCGGCCTGCAGGGCATAGGTCTTGACAACTCCGGGGTAGGAGAGGGCAAGGCGCTCAAGGTCGTTGAGGCGTTTGAGGTAGGCTTCGACTATCTCGCGGCGTGCTCCGGGGCGTGCTCCTGAAATGGCGTCGCATACCTGTACTATGGGAGCAAGCAGTGTGGTCTGCTCGATTTCGTCGTGGTGGGCACCTATGGCATTGCATATTTCGGGCTTCTCCTTGTATTTTTCCGCAAGTTTCATGCCGAGTAGTGCGTGGGGCAGTTCGGGTTCTTCGTCGGGAACTTTGCCTATGTCATGAAGCAGTCCGGCACGGCGTGCTTTCTTGGGATTGAGACCGAGCTCGGATGCCATTATGGCACACAGGTTTGCTGTCTCGCGCGAATGTTGGAGCAGGTTCTGTCCGTAGCTTGAACGATACTTCATCTTACCTACAAGTCGTATGAGGTCGGGGTGCAGGCCGTGTATTCCGAGGTCGATGGTGGTGCGCTTTCCTGTCTCCACAATCTCTTCCTCGATCTGTTTGCGTACTTTTGCCACGACTTCCTCGATGCGTGCGGGGTGTATGCGTCCGTCGGCCACAAGCTGATGCAGGGCTAGACGGGCTATCTCGCGGCGTACGGGGTCGAAGCCTGAAAGCACGATGGCGTCGGGGGTGTCATCGACAATTATCTCGATGCCGGTGGCGGCTTCGAGGGCGCGGATGTTGCGGCCTTCACGACCGATTATGCGGCCTTTTATGTCGTCGGAGTCTATGTGAAATACCGTGACTGAATTCTCAATGGCTGTCTCAGTGGCAACACGTTGTATCGACTGCACCACTATGCGCTTGGCCTCCTTGTTAGCTGTCAGTTTGGCCTCGTCCATGATGTCGTTTATGTAGCCGGCCGCCGCTGTCTTGGCTTCGTCGCGCAATGACTCGATAAGCCTTTCTTTGGCTTCGTCGGCCGACAGCCCCGATATGTGCTCAAGGGCTTCCTGCGCGCTGCGTGTCAGCTTGTCGAGCTCTGCCTTTTTGTCGTCAAGAGCCACTGCCTGAGCGTCAAGACCGGCTTTTGCCGCGTCTATCTCGTTGCGCCGGCGTGCAAGTTCGCCTTGCTGCTGATTGAGCTGGAGCTCGCGTTGCTTTATGCGGGCTTCGGACTGCTGTATTTTTGACAGGCGCGAGTTGGCTTGTTTCTCCGCTTCCGCCTTAATCTGGAGCTCTTCCTCACGCACTTCAAGCATTTTTTTCTGCTTGAGCATTTCGGCTTCCTGACGGGCTTCGTCGACTATTATCTTGGCTTGGGTGCGCGCCGATTTTTTTTGAATTATGACGGTGATTACCACAGCCAGAATAGCTGTTATTACCGCTACTGCAATGTATATAAAAATGTTGTACATGATATGTGAATTAATGATTAGTCACAATAAATAAAAAATGCACTGACAATCCTGCCTGCCGGCCGATTGAAAGTGCGGTTAAACGTTAAAAAATATGCTCTACCGAATATCTGGCGGAATCAGTCGACCTTCAGCAATATCCGGTCGAGTTCTTCCTCGAATTTACGCAACACTTCGTCGATATTCTCGTTTTTGCGCTGTTCGAGCACATAGAGTTTGGCAAAGTGCACGGCCACCATTCCTAATACGTCCTTTGACGTCTTGTCCTGCGGCTTGTCGCCCATCCACTTGCTCCATACACGGTTTACGTAGTACTCGGCAAGTCTTACGGCTTCTTCGTCTTTTCGGGTAACCTGCATGCCTATATGGGCGAGGTCGGCTACCTTTATGGTTATATTCAGTTTATCTTTCATTGCATCATTCGCTTAATTCCGAGATGCATTTGTCGATTTCCCGCACTAATTTGGTTAACTTGGCCCTGCTAAATTCTACGTCGCGACGGTCGGGGTGTGCTACTGTGACAACGGTCAGATACTCAATGCGGCTTTTCAGCTGCTGTATCTCTTCATTAAGGCGTGTCACCGTCTGCTCCAACTCTTTGACGCGGGCTTCAGCGCTTGTTTTCCCTCGGAGCACTTCGTTGTAGCGCTCGGTCAGAAACTCCGTTTTACGGCTGATACGTTGCAGTGTCTGCTGTAAATCGCTCGCCATTTATACCAAATTTTTACAAAAGTAATACAAATATCTTATAATACAATAGTTTTGTCTTAAAATTTATCGTCATGTGCGTCGGGCCGGAGCTGTCACAGTACAGGGCTGAGAAGTCGGAACATTGATTCCTTGGCTTTTTGCCATGCCGGACGCTTGCGCCACATCGACGGACTAAGGCGTGTGCAGTTGTCGAGGTCTTCAAAGAATATGTCGCTTAATTCAGAGTTGACTTCTCGTGAATATATGAAGATGTTGCTTTCGAAGTTGTGCTCGAAGCTGCGGAAATCAATGTTTGCCGAGCCTACCGAGGAGAACTCGTCATCGACTATCACTGTCTTGGCATGCAGCATGCCGGCGTCGTAGAGGTATACTTTTATTCCCGCAAGCATGCACTCCATAATGTAGGAGTAGGAGGCGTAGGTCAGTATTTTGGAGTCGCTTTTGGCCGGTAGCATCAGCCTTACGTCCACTTTGGCGAGGGCTACGGTCTGGAGCGTACGCAGCAGGCTTTCGGTTGGAAGAAAGTATGGGGTCTGTATGAACACTCGTTTTCGTGCGTTGGCTATGGCTTTCTGGAATACCATGGCTATGTTGCTCCACTGGCTTGTGGGGCCGCTTGTCATCATCTGTATGCCGGAGTTGAAGCGGGGTTTGTTTCTCCGCGAGGTGTTGGCGCTCTCGTCAAGCAGCGATTGCCCCATGAAGCTCCAGTCTACGGCAAACGCGTATTGGAGTCCGCCTACGGCCGGACCCTTTATGCGCACATGGGTGTCGCGCCATACCCCGTATGACACGCCCTCTATATATCGGTCGGCTATGTTCATGCCGCCTATGTAGCCTGTCTCGCCGTCGATTATGACGATCTTGCGGTGGTTGCGCCAGTTTATTCTGGTGGCAAATACCGGGAATGTGACCCTGAAGAAGGGGTATACGTCAATTCCGGCATCGGCCATGCGCTTGAAGAATTTTGTTTTGGTCGACAGCGAGCCTATGTGGTCGTATATGATTCTCACTTTTACCCCTTCGCCGGCTTTTTTTATAAGTATGTCGGCTATGGTGTTGCCTATCTTGTCATCTTTAAATATGTAATACTCAAGGTGTATGTAGGACCGGGCGCTCTGCAGGTCGGCTATCAGCGCGTCAAACTTGTCGCGCCCCGAGGTGAATATGTCTATCTTGTTGTCGGGATAGTAGATGGAGCCGTTAAGCGTGCGGGCCATTTTTATCTGTTGCTTGCTCGCCTGCGTAAGCGGCAGCGACGCTATGTCGATGCTTTTGAACGACTCGCGCTTGCGCAGCCGCCGACGGTTGCGCCTTGTTATCATGCGTGTGTTTTTAAGGCTTCTTCCAAAGAATATGTAGAGCACCGCGCCAAATACGGGCACCATGAGCAGCACCGTAATCCAAGCCAGCGACTTGACCGGATTGCGGTTTTCCGACAGCACAACGGCGATAAGGCTTATTATCGTGCCTATGTATGCTGCCAACAATACTATGTAGTACCACGCCATTTTGACAGGAAATTGTGATGATAACAGGCGCTAAGATAGTAAAAAGAAATCAATCAAAAAAGAGTAGCGGTAAAAAGCCCGTGTTAAATGGACGGGGGATACGTATAAAAAACGGGAAAACGTCATCGCGACGTTTTCCCGTACGTTATGAATAGTATTTTGGAATTGATTATTCTTCTGCGACAACCTCGAACGGAAGCTCAACTGCGACTTCCTTGTGAAGGTTGACGGTGCAGGTGTATTTGCCGGGCTCTTTGATTGAACCTTTGATGGCAATGAGCTTGCGGTCAACGTTCTGTCCGAGTTTCTCAAGCGCTTCGGCTATAGTGGCTGCGTTTACTGAGCCGAATATAGTGCCGGCCTCGCTGGTCTTGGCTGTAATGGTCAGAGCCACTTTTTCGAGTTCTGCTGCCTGAGCCTCTGCGTCGGCCTTGATCTTTGCGAGCTTGTGGGCACGCTGGCGCTGGTTTTCAGCGAGCACTTTAAGAGCCGATTCAGTAGCTATCACTGCCTTGCCCTGAGGGATGAGGTAGTTACGGCCGTAGCCGTTTTTTACTTCAACGACATCGTCCTTGTAGCCTAAACCGGTGATGTCTTCTTTCAATATAATTTTCATAATTATCGTCTGTTGTTAAGATTATTTCATCAAGTCGGTTACGTAGGGAAGCAGAGCCAAGTGACGGGCGCGCTTTACAGCCTGTGCCACACGACGCTGGAATTTAAGCGAAGTACCGGTGATACGGCGGGGAAGCAATTTGCCCTGCTCGTTGAGGAACTTCTTGAGGAATTCGGGGTCTTTGTAGTCGATATACTTGATGCCGCTTCTCTTAAAACGACAATATTTTTTCTTCTTTACGTCCACTGAAAGCGGAGTGAGATAGCGAATTTCTGATTGAGCCTGTGCCATGATTTAGTCCTCCTTTTCTTCTACGGGTGAATTCTGTTTTGCACCTTTAAGTGTGCGGCGTTTGATTGCATACTCGTGAGCGTACTTGTCAAGACGGAAAGTCAAGAAACGCAATACGCGCTCGTCGCGACGGAACTGAGTCTCAAGCTTCTTGATGACATCAGGATTTGCATCAAACTCTACAAGAGTGTAGAAGCCGGTCGACTTCTTCTGGATGGGGTAAGCGAGTTTGCGCAGTCCCCAGTTTTCTTCATTGACAATTGTTCCGGCGCTTTCGGTAATAACGCCTTTGAACTTGTCTACCGCTTCCTTCATCTGTGCATCAGACAAAACGGGAGTTAAAATGAAAACGGTTTCGTAGTGGTTCATACTAATTACGTTGTTTAATATAAGTTTTTAAAAAGCGACGGCAAAGTTACGACTTTTTCCGGCTTAATGCAAGTGTATGAGCAAAATAATATTTTAAAAATTAACATAACGCCTCTCTGCCAAGTGAGAGTAGCTAAGCCGTAGCCAATTTTGGCGCTGCGGGTGAAAGGAGAGGTGCGGCGTGCCGAACCGCTTAGCATAGGGCTTTCTCGGCGGGGGACTTCTGTGTGACGTCAGTGCCGAATATCCATTTGCTGTAGGGTATCGGGGCCAATATCTTTGCGGTTATGTAGCAGCATAGGAATGTGCATACGGCTATGGCCGGAATAGCGGCTACGGTGGGCAATGACAAGGTGTCTTTGAGAATATTGACCCACAGGCCGAGCCAGAATATGTGCATGAGGTATATGGTGTAGCTTAGTTCCGACATTTCGGTTATTACAGCCGGCGCTTTTGGGATATTGATGCAGGTGAACATTAAAAATGTGCCTGCGGTGAGCAGCACGCAGTTGACAGTGCAGAACGACCATCCTATCTCCAGCTGCGGGGTGGGGTGGATTTGTCCGGGTGTGGCTTGCGTGTAAAATGAGTAGATTGTGAGTGCGGCTCCGATCAACATTGCCGCCGAGCCTACGGTAAGCCGCTTCCTGCGGTTCCAGTCAAGATGTACTTTTATATAGTGGGCCAAGACAAGATAGCCCAAGTAGCCCGAAAAGTACCAGAGCATATGGTATTCATTCCAGAAGCATTGCCCCCACAGTTCTCCGCACCATCTGTTAAGATAGGGCATGCAGGTGGATATGACGAAAAGCAGGATAAAGAAGCGTTCTTCTTTTGCCGTGGCTTTTTTCAGCCATGGCGATATTACGGGAATGAAAAGATAGAGGCTGATCAGAGGATACATGAACCACAGATGGCCTGCGAGGGTAGGGAAGTTTAAAAATATCCGTGACAGGTCGGTCATGGCGGTATCGGCGGATATCTGGCCCCATAGAAGCGGCAAGGTGCTGTATAGTATCATGAAAATGAAAAACGGGGGGAGTATGCGCGCGAAGCGTTTGCTGTAGAACTGCGTGGCCGTCATGTCATCTTTCATGGGTACGAGAAGGTAGGATGAAACGATGATGAATAGCGGCACGGCCATGCGGGAGAAGCCGTCGTATATCGAAACCCATAGCCGGTCGGCTTCAGTAGCCAAAAACGATTGTGGCCCTGCCATGTCGGTAGCTCCGGGAGCCCCGTAGAAATTTTCGCTTGCATGTACGAGAATTACAAGAAAGCATGCAAATACTCTGATAAAATCCAAAAAGACTATACGTTTCATCAAAAGAGCGGTTTATTATTCTGTTTTGTTGTGATGTTGTGCAAAGATAATGCTTTAATTGCTATTGTATGATGCGGCGGCTGATTATTCTGATTGCCGTTGAACGCATTTTTATATGATAGGAATTTTGGATCAATGTAAAAAAGTGTTTGTTAAAAGGCGATAAGTCCGGTAGTACGGCGTCCGGCTGCGACCCGCGTGGTCATCAATAGACACCTACCCGTATGGCCGTCCATAACCCAAATACCCACCCCCAAGCACAACCCGTATGGCCCTCCACAACCCGGGATATCCCCCCACAACCGCATCCCGTATGGCCTCCGGATATGCGGGCGCCGTGGTACTGGCGCCCCTACCCGCCCTTCAATCTGGTTTTACGGCTGACCTTGAAAATCACCGAGATAGCGAGAGCCTGCAAAGGCTGCTGCCCACCGTTAGTCGGGGACAAGCCGGCCTTCGGACGGCGCAGTCTCCGGTATACAGCACCCCACAATTTATGAGTCTGCAAAGACTCATGCCGACAGGAACAAGCACGAGTCTTTGCAGACTCGAACATGTTTGAGACCAAATTTCCCGGTCCGGACACTTCGTGCCCGGCTAACGAATGGCGTGAGCCTTTACAGGCTCGCACCGTTGGTAGAGGGCGATAAGGTTGCTTTGATGCCGGCCCGAGTTCATAAAAAAAGGACTTTGGTCTTTGAAAATAAACCATATAAGAAAAAATGGCGGTATAATTATCCGTTAGGGAAAAGAGGGAATAAAAAGTTGCTTTGAGGGAGTGAAATAGAAAAGGCGTTTGTTTTAGACGAAAGATTTGACTAAATATTAACAGTTAATAGATGTTTTTATGATTTAGAATTAAAAGCCAAAGAGACAAGAAATTTCAATTGAATACGCTGTATGTCAGCGAAAATGTATAGCTTTGCGTATTGGCATATACACCATATCAGAAACAATGGCAAAGATTATAGTTCAAAATACCAATATAACAATTATCGCCGTCAATGGGGATGATTATATTTCGTTGACCGATTTGGCACGACATAAAAGCGATGAACCTAACGCTGTGATAGCAAATTGGTTGCGAAATCGTAACACAATAGAGTATTTAGGCATTTGGGAACAACTTTACAATCCGAATTTTAAACCCGCCGAATTCGAGGGGTTTAGACGACAGGCCGGGCTGAACGCATTTACGCTCTCGCCAAAGAAATGGATTGATGCGACAAATGCTATTGGTATAATCGCTAAATCAGGGCGTTATGGTGGAACTTATGCGCATAAAGATATTGCATTGAAGTTCGCAAGCTGGATTTCTGTTGAGTTTGAACTCTACATCGTCAAGGAATTTCAGCGGTTGAAGACGGAGGAACAGCGGTTGTTAGGTTGGTCGGCAAAGCGAGAGCTGTCGAAAATCAACTATCGCATACACACCGACGCGATAAAGCAGAACCTTATCCCGGCGGAAGTTACTCCGGCACAAGCGAGTATGATTTACGCCAACGAAGCCGACGTGCTAAACGTGGCGATGTTCGGAGTAACGGCAAAGCAATGGCGCGAAACCAATCCCGACCTCAAAGGGAACATACGCGACTATGCTACAATCAATGAACTTATCTGCCTGTCTAATATGGAAAACCTCAATGCGGTTTTCATTGAGCAGGGCATGACGCAGAGCGAGCGGCTTGTAAAGCTGAATCAAATAGCCATTCATCAGATGAGTGTGTTGGGAAGCAATGAAAACGATAGAAAACTATTGAAATAATTGTTGTATGGATAGTCACAACAAGATTATTATACAAGTGGCGAATAATGTATTTTCGCCTATGGGATTTTTCCAAAAAGGAAAATCTCGGACTTGGTTATATGATTGTGGCTATTGCTTTGTTCAGGTCGAATTTCAGCCATCTGCATATTCTCGTGGCTCATTTTGCAATGTCGGAATAGCTTTCCTATTTGAATATTTTGGAGGCTTAAATGAAACTCTTGGGTTTGATTATGGATGTAAGCGAATAACGATAAACAATACCCAGTTTGTAGAATATAACAATGATGATGAAATATTTGAAAAACAAATATTTCAATTAGCTCAATACGCCCTTAAATATGCGAAAGATCTAATGAGATTTAAATCGCTTAAATATGCTAATCGCTGTATGTCAAAATTGATTTTCCAAAAATGGCTGAAAGAAATGCTCGGAAAATGGAATGGCCCGATATTCGATTATTATAATGCGGCAATGATTAAGTTTTTATCAGGAGAACTGAATAGGGGAAGAAGATTGATAGAGAAACTTAATAGCCTTGAATTGGAAAGCCCTTTCAAAGAGTGGGCGGAACAAAGTCGTTTGGAATTTTGTAATGATGAATTAACCGCAGAACAAGTAAAAACTAAGGTATGCTCTATGGTTAATAGACGGCGCAATTATTTTAAGCAAAAAGGTTCATTTAGAAAAATGCCTGACATAAATTTCATATGAATTCCATGTGGAGATCATAAAAAAGGACCGGTCGCAGATGGCCGGTCCTTCGTTATGGAAAGCTGGGCAGCTTATTTTTTGATGTAGGCCTTGACGAGGTCGAGCACTGCGGGAGCGGTGAAGCCGAACTTTTCGTCAAGTACTTTGTAGGGTGCTGATGCGCCGAAGTGGTCGAGTCCGAATACTTCGCCGTTGCGTCCTACCACACCGCGAAGAGTGGAGGGAAGACCTGCGGTGAGTCCGAATACCTTGCCGTCGGCGGGTATCACGCTGTTGCGGTAAGCTTCGGGCTGACATTCAAACAATCCGATTGAGGGTACCGATACAACGCGGGCGGCAACGCCTTCGGCAGCAAGCCGGTTGGCTACCTCCACGAGCAACGATACTTCCGAACCGTTGGCCACGAGCGTCACAGCGGGGTTGGCTGCGTCAACTACCACATAGCCACCCTTTTCGGCGCCGAGGGCTTCCTGATAGCGGTCGCCGCTGCTTGCGGGCAGGTCGGGAATGTCCTGACGGCTGAGTATGAGGGCGGTAGGAGTCTTGTCGTTCTCCATGGCCATCTTCCAGCATACCGATGTCTCGGCTGCGTCGCCGGGACGTAGCACGAGCATGCTCGGCTCGCCCTTGAAGTTGCGGAGTTCCTCCATAAGGCGTATCTGTGCTTCCTGCTCAACGGGTTCGTGTGTAGGACCGTCTTCGCCTACGCGGAATGCGTCGTGAGTCCAGATGTATTTTACGGGAAGCTCCATGAGGGCGGCCATACGCACTGCCGGTTTCATGTAGTCGGAGAATACGAAGAATGTGCCGCATGCGCCGATCATTCCGCCGTGGAGTGCTATACCGTTCATGAGGGCGGCCATTGTAAGCTCGGCCACGCCGCAGTGAAGGAATGCGCCGGTGAAGTCGCCGTGGGTAAGGGGAGTAGTGTTTTTGAGGAATGCGTCGGTCTTGTCGGAGTTGGCGAGGTCAGCTGATGCTACAATCATATTGCCTACCTTCTTGGCGAGTTCGGCGAGTACGTCGGCCGATGCCTGACGGGTGGCGATATTGGGCTTGTGGGCTATGGCTTTCCAGTCGATGTCGGGAAGTTTGCCGGCCAGATATCCGTCAAGCACGGCTGCCTGCTCGGGGTTGGCCGCGCGCCAAGCCGCTTCGGCTTCGTGACGGGCCTTTACCTCTTCGCGGAGGAGGGCTGCACGGTCGGCATAGAGCTTCTTGACGTCGTCCCATATGTGCCAAGGATCGGCGGGGTCTGCGCCGAGATTCTCCATTGTCTTTTCGTATGAGGCTCCCGACTTGCTGAGCGGATTGCCGTGGGTCGAGCATTTGCCTTCGAATGAAGCACCGTCGGCGGTGACAGCTCCGCGTCCCATCACGGTCTTGCCGATGATAAGAGTAGGACGCTTCTTTTCCTCTATGGCTGCTTCGATAGCACCTGCCATGGCAAGCGGGTCGGTGCCGTCGACTTCGATTACGTTCCAGTGCCATGCACGATACTTGGCGGCGGTGTCTTCGGTTGTCACCGCATTGGTCTCGGTAGAGAGCTGTATGTCGTTGCTGTCATAGAACATGATGAGGTTGCTGAGACCGAGGTATCCGGCCAAGCGGCCTGCGCCCTGCGATATCTCTTCCTGAATGCCTCCGTCGGAGATGAATGCGTAGGTCTTGTGGGCGATCCAGTCGCCGAAACGGGCCTGAAGGAAGCGTTCGGCTATGGCGCATCCTACTGCCATGACATGACCTTGTCCGAGCGGGCCTGAGGTGTTCTCGACGCCGCGTTCAGGATGTACTTCGGGGTGTCCCGGAGTCACGCTGCCCCACTGACGGAACTCCTTGAGTTCGTCAATCGTGTACTTGCCGGTAAGTGCGAGTACGGCATAGAGCATCGACGACATGTGACCGGGATCGAGGAAGAAGCGGTCGCGTGCGATCCATGTGGGATTGTCAGGATCGGTCACTAAGAACGACGAGTAAAGAACATTTACAAAATCAGCGCCTCCCATAGCGCCTCCGGGGTGTCCCGATTTCGCTTTTTCTACCATAGACGCGGCCAACACTCTTATATTGTCGGCGGCGCGGTTCATCAGATCTTTATTCATGAATTACTGTTATGAGATAAAATAGTTGGATAGTTTGGTTTTTACAGATAAAGTTGCTCGTCCTCGGTCACGGGTATGTCGGTGTTGACATTCTTGCTGCCTACAAGACCGTAGAAGAGGAGATAGCCGAGACATGCCACGATAAGCCAGTAGCTGGTCATGTAGCCGGCCTCTTTGGCTATGAACTGCTGGATGAGGGGCAGAACGCCGCCGCCTACAACCATCATCATGAAGATGCCCGAAGCCTGTGCGGTGTACTTGCCGAGACCTTCTACCGCAAGGTTGAAGATGCCTCCCCACATTACCGATGTGCACAGACCGCAGAGTATGAGCAGATATGCGCTTACGGGTACTGTGGCGATCTCGCCGTTGATGCCGCTGTATACAAATGCCGGTACGCTTACGGTGACTGTCTTCGGTATGAAGATGGCGCCGATGACAAGACCTATGGCCACTGCCGATACGGTGATGAGCTGGGCGCGGGTCGATACCTTGCCGCTGATGGCGCCGCTGAGGCTGCGGCCTACAAGCATGAGAAGCCAGTAGATGGCCACGATGGCTCCGGCTATGGTCGACGCGTCGCCGATGACTCCGGCTCCGGTGCCTTTCTGGTCGGCAAGATAGAAGTTGAGGGTTCCGGGGATACCGATCTCAATACCCACATAGATAAATATACCGATAACGCCGAGCACGGTATGACGGAAGTTCCACGGGCTGTGGCTGTACTTTACGCGCTTCTGTCCACCCTTTGACAGGTTGGGCTCGGGTATGGCTACGAACGATATTACGATAAATGCGGCTACAAACACGCCCATAGCTATAAACAGCAGGGGAGTAACAGCCTGCATGGTGGTCGACTTGGTGAGCTGGCCGATGAGTGCGCCTACAAAGAACGGAGTCAAAGTACCGGAGAGGGAGTTGAGCGCGCCGCCGGTCTGCAGAAGCTGGTTGCCCTTGTTGCCGCCGCCGCCGAGGAGGTTGAGCATGGGGTTGACCACGGTGTTGAGCATGCACACGCAGAAACCGCATATGAATGCACCGAGAAGATATATTATAAAGTTCCAGCGGACTGTAAATTCGCGAACGACGGCCACGCCGTTTTCGTCGATTGTGGACTGCATCGAGAATACGGGCGACTCAGTGCCTACGATGCTCGACAGGTACTGTACGAAAAGACCGATAACACCGATGGCCATGGCCCAGAGAGCGGTCTTTTTGTAACCGATCTTGACCAGAAGGTTGCCGGCAGGTATACCCATGAACAGATAGGCAAGGAAGTTCATCATATTGCCCATCATGCCTAATACGCTGTTTCCTTCAAACTCATTTCCCCATATTGTGCCGATGGGGGCGGCCAAGTTGGTGACAAAAGAGATCATCGCAAACAGGAAGAACATTGCAATGATCGCTATCAGTCGTCCGTTGGAATTGTTTTTTGTTTCCATGACTATTTTAATGATTGGTTATTGTAGTTTAGGTTAATTTTGTAAAATTAGTTATTTTTTTTCACTGTTGAAAATCGTTATGTTCTAAAACATATTGCGGTGCGCGATTTCAGTATTCGCGCTCTCCGAAAATGGTGGTGCCGATGCGCACCATGTTGCTGCCGCACTCTATGGCGAGCCGGTAGTCATGGCTCATGCCCATGCTCAATGTGTCGCAGCTTGCCCCGTCGGATGTGGCCAAAGCCTCCGCCAGCCGGTCATACATGCATTTTATGGCCCGGAAGTCGGCGGCTATGCGCTCGTCGTCATCGACGTTGCTTGCCATGCCCATGACGCCCCTTATTCTCACCGAGGGCACGTCGTTGAGTATGCCGCCCGATATCAGACTGTCGAACTCTTCGGCGGTGAATCCGAACTTGGTCTCCTCACGGGCTACATGTACCTGAAGCAGCACATCGACCTTGCGGCCTATGCGGGCGGCTTCGGTATTGACAAGCCGCAGCAGGCGCTCCGAGTCGATGCTGTGTATGCACGTCACGTAGGGCATGACGGCGCGTACCTTGTTGGTCTGCAGGTGGCCTATGAAGTGCCATTCGATATCGTCGGGCAGCTCCTTGGCCTTGCTGACAAGCTCGGTGGCCCGGCTTTCGCCGAATATGCGCTGTCCTGCGCCGTACGCCTCCATTATGGCTTCAGCGGGATGAAATTTTGATACGGCCACAAGCGTCACTCCCTCGGGGAGCGACGCCTTTACCGCCGATATGCGTTGTCCTGTTCCGTCCATGAACGATGATGCTCTTATGCCTCCGGAGCGGCTTCGGTCTTGGCGAGTTTGGCCTTGTATACATCCATGATGTTAGTCTCGGCTATGGACGCTATCTCGAAGTCGGCCATTGTGCCTTTCATGCCCTCCATGAAGTTGTCGAGAGCTCCCCGGAAGTCGTTGGCGGCTACAAGTATGTGGGTTGTGGTTTTCTTCTCTACGGCAGTCTTCTCGTCGAGGGTTATGAAGTTGACTTTGACGTGATACCACTTGTCGGCCGAGTCATCCCAGAATATCTCCGATATGTTGGTGCGTTTTACGGCCGATATGGAGAAGTCGCCCGATATAAACGGGGTAAGCTCCTCGATAGTGCGTGCTTCGGCTTCGGTGAAGCTCAGCGCGTCGACCATATAGGGTTCGTTGACTTTCTTCTGCATTCCGTTTTCCATCATTTTGTCATAACGGACTTTTGTTTCAAACCAGTTGCTCATATTTTAAATTACGGTTGTTTTAATTATTTTTGTTTTTTAAGATGTAGATATGTGTGTACACAGCCCACAAGCAGTGCGCCTCCTGCGATGTTGCCCAAGGTGGCGGGTATGAGGTTGGCGGTGATCATCTGCATCGGGGCCACTTCGGCACCTTCGAGCATGCCGCACGGTATGAAGAACATGTTGGCTATCGAGTGCTCGTATCCGAGGGCCACAAAAGCCATGACCGGAAGCCAGCAGCCAAACATCTTGGCTCCGCTGCTCTTGGCCGACAGTGCGAGCCATATGGCAAGACATACACACCAGTTGGCGCCTATGCCTTTTAGAAATACGGTGAGCCACGGCATTGACACTTTTGCCTCGGCTATCTTTATTATGGCGCTGTGGTAAGGCTCGGGGGCGGTAAGGCCGGTGAGATACACCATGAAGTATACGAAAAGCATGGCGCCGACGAAATTGCCCAGATACACGAGCGTCCAGTTGACTATGACATCCTTCATCGAGCAGCGGCGCAGCATCCACGCGGGCATGAGAAGCGCGTTGTTGCCGGTGAACAGCTCGGCACCGAGCACCACCACGAGTATAAGCCCTATGGGGAACATGGCTCCGCTCATGACTTTCTGCAGCGCCGGATTGGCCGCCGCGGCTTCGGGAAATCCGTAGCCCACGATGAGCGACAGTGTGCCGCCGAAGGCTATGTAGATGCCGGCGAGAACGGTAAGTATGATAAAGCGTCCGTAGTTGCCTTGACTTAGCCGTAGTTTGTTCTGTCCTGCAATGAGGGCGCTTTCGGCTACTTCTACAGGTGTTTTTGTTGCCATCGCTACGTGCGGTTACAGACTTTCAAGTATACGTTTCAGAACCACTTCGGCCGAAATCTCGCGGTTGGCGGCTTCGGGAATCACGAGCGAGCGCGGGCTCTCGATGACGTCGTCGCTTACAATCATGTTGCGCCTTACGGGCAGGCAGTGCATGAAGTACGCGTTGTTGGTGAGGGCCATCTTCTCGGCGGTGACTGTCCATGAGCGGTCGGTGCTTATTACCTTGCCGTAGTTGGGGTCGGCGTAGGCGCTCCAGTTTTTGGCATACACGAAGTCGGCTCCTTCAAGGGCCTTGTCCTGATTATACTCTATGCGCGCGCGTCCGGTAAATTCGGGCGCGAGTTCGTAACCGTGGGGATGTGTTATGACGAAGTCGTAGTCGGTGGCGTTCATCCATTCGGCGAAGGAGTTGGGCACGGCCTGCGGCAGCGCTTTGGGGTGGGGGGCCCATGTCATGACTACTTTGGGGCGTGGCGTCTGCTTGTACTCCTCGATCGTTATGAGGTCGGCGAATGACTGCAGCGGGTGACGGGTAGCCGCCTCCATCGAGAATACCGGACGTCCGGAGTAGCGTATGAACTGATTGATGATTTTCTCCTCGTAGTCATCGGTCTTTGACTCGAAGCGGGCAAAGGAGCGTACGCCTATGACATCGCAGTAGCAGCCCATTACGGGTATGGCTTCAAGCAGATGCTCGGGCTTGTCGCCGTCCATGATGACGCCGCGCTCGGTCTCGAGCTTCCATGCGCCTTGGTTTACGTCAAGTACTATGACGTTCATGCCGAGGTTCATGGCCGCTTTCTGTGTACTGAGGCGGGTGCGCAACGACGAGTTGAAAAATATCATCAACAACGTCTTGTTCTCGCCCAAATGCTTGTAGCCGAATTTGTTGGCTTTGACTTCGAAGGCTTCTTTGACGGCTGCGTCAAGGTCGCCTATATCATGTACGTTTGTAAAATTTCTCATTGTATGTGAAAATATGGTGCAAGTTACTCAAATATTTCCACATAGCGACGGTCATGCCGCGTTTTTTCATTTTTTTATCTTGTCGAGGAGCTTGTAGCGGTCGAGATGCACACGTATGCGGTCGGTAGGCGGCAGTGCCATGTAGTCGCCGTAAATGAGCCGCAGGTAGGAGTCGGTGTTGTGCGGCACGGGGAATTTGCGGCCTTCAAACTCCGCTTCGGTTACCGGAAGGAGGTCCTCCATGTGTCTTGTTTTTTTGCAGAAATAGCCCATGGAGTGACGTAGAATGTTTCCGGCACCGATGGCCGACACTCTTTTCAGCACCGGCAGCGTCATGCCGCGGACCGCATTATAAAAAAGGTATGCCGCGCGGCTTCCCTTGCCTTGCAGCATGTTGAAATGCGACTCAACATACTTCCGCTGAATCAGCGAGCCGGCACGGTAAAGCAGCAGCGAGCCGGAGGGCGCTATGTGGAATATGTCGACGAAGCATCCGCGATAGCGGTAGTTGATGTCGCCGCCGCAGCCCTCCTCCACAAATGAGGCGAGGTCGCGCACTTTGGCGTGTGTCAGGCGGTAGCCGGGGTCGTTTTCGGGAGTTTGCAGCACATAGCGGTCATTTGACTCTGACTTCATCACTTCGATGAAGCGTTTGTAGTCGGCATCGAGCATCTCCACGTCTATGTCATCATCCCACGGTATGAACCCTCCGTGGCGTATGGCGCCGAGGCATGTGCCTGAGCTGAGCCAGTAGTTTATGCCGTGGCGACGGCATACGTCGTCGATAAACACGAGTATGTCGAGAAGGCGCATCTGAAACTCCCTCAGCGGGCTGCCGTCGGGATTGAAGCGCTCGCGCAGTTCTGACTGTGTGGCCTCGTCAATCATAGCGTCACCTGCGTTTTACATCTATGACCTCGCCGGTCATGGGCGACAGGAGGGTCTTGACCGAAGCGGCCGCCACGGTGCGCGGGTCGAGCAGCGTGCCGTCAGGCTCGTTGCCGAAGTTTTTTATGCGCATGGGGGTCTTGGTGCGCTCGGGGTTTATGCAATTGATTCTTATGCCGCTGTCAAACCACTCTTCGCTAAGCGCCTGCACGAAATTGACTATGGCGGCTTTCAGCGACGAGTACAGGCAGTACATGGCGCGGCCGCGCGTATAGGAGCTTGACGTGAAGAAAATGGCGCTTCCTTTCGATGCCTTCAGGTAAGGATACGACTCTTTGGCCACATTCACGCAGCCGAGATAGTTGACGTCGACGCTGTTGCGCACCGTGTCATAGTCCATGACGTTCAGCGGCTGGCGGTCGAGAAGTCCGGCGGTGTTCACCACGTAGTCAACGCTGCCGGTCGATGACGCGGCCTCGGCAAGTGCGGCTCTTACCGACTCGGGCTTGGTGACATCCACCCCCGAGCGGCGGCTCACGGCGTGTACGTGCATGTCCATGTCGCGGCACAGGCGGGCTATCTCGTAACCTATGCCCTCGGTGCCGCCGAATATGATTACCGTCTTGCCTTTCAGTACGGCTTTGTCGTCGGCGGTTATGGGCGCCGATGTGCCTGACAGACTCTTGAGCTGAAACAGCTTGTCGATCAGGAATATGTCCTCCTTGTAGGTGAGCTTCATGTTGAACTGCTCGCCCTTTACGACGAAGATAGGCACGTCGGGCATGTATTTCAACACCACTCCGCAGTCATCGGTAGTCTTGAACTTCGGGTCGAGCAACGCCCGGTCATATGCCTCCTTTATGACTGACAGCTTGAAGGCTTGGGGTGTCTGTCCGTTGCGCAGAAACTGGCGCGACGGTATCTTCACTATCTCGTCGTCATCGTTGACCTGTATTATCGTGTCGGTCGTGGGCACGGCCACATCCACGGCGTCATAGCGGTCAAGCGCATCGATGACGTCGTTGATTATACGCTCGTTGACGAGCGGTCTTACCGAGTCGTGAAATATGATGTTGCACTCGCCTTCGGGGATGTAGGCGTTGATGGCTGCGAGGCTTGACTCATAGCGCTCCTTGCCTCCGCCGAGTATCTTTCTTATCTTACCGAAACTGTTGTGCAGACATATCTCTTCAATGTCGCGTTCGTAGTCGCTGTTCACGACCACGCATATCTCGTCGATACGGGCATTGAGCTGAAACATGTTGATTGTATGTTCGATCACCTTTTTCCCGGCAATTTTCATGAATTGCTTGGGTGTGTGGTCGCCCATGCGTTGTCCCGAGCCTCCCGCAAGTATGACAGCGATATTTCTCATTAAACTACTATGGTTACAGGATTATAAACGATGAGTCGACCGTCGATCTAAGCTCTGATTTCAGTTTGTTGGCGTTGACCGGTTTTGACACATATCCGTTGAAGCCGTTCTCCATGATGCGGTCTTTGTCTGACGCGAAAGCGTAGGCGGTCACCGCAATGATGGGCACGGTCTTGGATATCTTCCTTATCTCGCGCGTGGCCTCGTATCCGTCCATGTTGGGCATGTTGATGTCCATGATTATGATGTTGGGCTGGTGGAGCTTGAAGAGTTCCACGGCCTCTACGCCGTCCCATGCATGGATGAGGTTGTAGTCGTTTGACAGGATGGTGTCAAAGAGCAGGTAGTTGCTCTCGTTGTCTTCGGCCACAAGCAGCGTCAGCTTGTCTTTCTTGATAGTCTCCTTAGGCTGCGTTATGGCGGGCGCTGCCTTTATGTCGGTGTTCTTGACCTCTTTGAACGGTATGGTGAACCAGAAAGTCGAACCGAGGCCGAGTCCGGGCGACTCGACGCCGATTGTGCCGCCCATCTTTTCGATGATGCTCTGGCATATTGACAATCCGAGGCCGGTGCCCTGAACGAAGTCGTTGAGCTTGGTGAAGCGCTGGAACACGCTCGACTGCTTTTCGCGGTCTATGCCTATGCCGGTGTCGCGTACAAAGAAGTAGATGTCCTTGCCGCGCAGCTCGTAGCCGAAGGTTATGCTGCCCTTTTCGGTAAACTTACATGCATTGGTCAGCATGTTTATGAGCACCTGCGACAGGCGGTTGCGCTCGGCTTCGATGACGCACTCGGCGGCACCGAGGGTGAAGTTGAGCACCACTCCGGGCTTCAGACGCAGTCTTACGGTGTTCTCCAAGTTGCGTATGAGTTCATTGAGGTCGGTAGGCTGGTATATGAACTCCAGCGTGTTGGCCTCTACTTTGGCGAGGTCGAGAATGTCGCTTATGAGCTGCAGCAGCAGCTGGTTGTTGTTCTCGATGATGCTGATGAACTTCTCTTTTTTCTCCGGCTCGTTGGTGGTGGCGAGCAGGTTCGAGAAGCCCACTATGGCGTTGAGCGGCGTACGTATCTCATGGCTCATGTTGGCCAAGAATGCCGACTTGAGCCTGTCTGACTCGCGGGCATGCTCTTTGGCTTGGATGAGGTTCTGCTCCTGCTTCTTGCGCTCGGTTATGAGCAGCAGCGAGCCGGTGAGCGCCGTCGGGCGGTCATTGTTGTCCACATTGTCGACTGTGGCGTTTACCTCAAGCCAGTCTATCTGCTCCTCTCCGTTTACGAGAGTCACCACTCTGAATTCTTCTTTTATGTTGTTTACCGAGCGGTCTACAAGATTCTGGTAGGCTTTTCTTATGCGGGGCAGGTCCTCCTTGTGTATACGCTGGAATATCTCGTTGGAGTCCACGATGTTCTGTCCGCGTTTCTCGTCGTAGTAGCTCTGGAAGTTCATGTGGCTGAACACGCCTCCCGAGTCGCAGCATATGCGCTGTGTCTCAAGATCCCACTGCCACGGTATGATACGCGCCACGCTGAGGGTCATCTGGAGCTGCTTGCGCGACTCGCGCAGTTCGTTCTCCGCTTTGTTCTGCTTGGTATTGTCGATACCGAATATCTCTATCGTGCCGGGCTCCGCGCCTTGGGTTATAAGGAAGTTGTAGTATGTGTCGTTGTCCTTGAAGTAGTGGGTGAATTTCACCGAATGGCCGTTCTCCAGACCGGTCTCCACGAGCTGTTTCACATAGTCCATGTTGAGGAATGTGTTGGGGTCGGACGTTATCTGCTCGAACGACTGGTTGTCTGACTTCAGTTCGATGGCCATGACCTTGTTGTTGGTTCCGGTGTGGACGGTGGCATGTCCGTAGGCTATGGGCATGTTGCGCACGAGCACGTCGTGCTCGCGGTAAGCGGTGAGTTTTGTCGATGTCTTTATGTTCTTTATGAGGAGCAGTATGACTACGAGCGCTATTATGAGGGCACCGACGAGCAGATACCAGAACAGCTCCTTCCATGCCGATTCGGGCTTGTTGACATACACTGTGTCGCTCGGGCAGTCGCTTTCGGTATATCCGCACAGTTTCATCTGCGGGTAATTTACCACGTAATGGAAATCGGCGGGGTATTCGGGGTAGAAAAACGGCAGCTGCGACATCGATGTTCCGGCCACCATCTCTTTAAGGTAGCGCACTATGACGGAGTGCAGCTTGTTGTAGTCGGGGTAGTATCCGCCCAATATGCCTTTGTCGAGATATGCCTCGCGCAGTGTATATATGGGCTGTCGGGCCTGTTTTACCATTATATAGTCGCCGGTTACGAGCGACGGATAGCCGTTGACGTTCGTTTTCGTATAAAACCATGACGAGAAGAGCAGGGCGGTGCCGTTTTCACCACCGGTGAGGTAGTTGAGCAGCTTGCCGCCGTTTTCCGCATTGCCCACGAGCCATTCGTAGTCTATCTCGGGATATGTGGCGGCTATGTAGGAGCGTATGCTGTTGTTCAGATGGCGGTTTATCGACAGTTCGTCGGCCGCAAACACTATCTTGCCGAGCTCAGGGTTCATGCGCACCATAAGGTCGATGGTCTCCTTGTACATTATCGGCGACTCTATGAAGGTGAAGTCGTAGATGTCGCGTAGTTCCGACAGGGGCACGAGGTCGTCCTGTGTGCCGTCATCCTCGGCCGAGGCTCCCGTATAGTAGTATTTTTCGTTAGCCAAGCGGTCGCTGTTGCCGATGAATATGGTGGGTATATTACCCCATTTTGCGGTCAGTTTCTCCAAGAACGTAAAGCCCGGCTCACCAAGTATGACCATACCGTCGGGAACTTTCGGGAAGCGGTTGATCACGCCGTTGAGAGTACGCTCGTAGATGGTGTCGTTGGTTATGTAGGTGAAGTTGAGGTTCACCACATTGACGGTGAAGTCCGACGAGTGGGCGCTGGTGTTGAGTATGAGCGAGGTCAGCTCGTTGTTCCATGCGGCGCCGTCGTTGTAGGAGTTCAGTACGAGTATGTTTTTCTGACCCGTATTGCCGTTGGCGGCCGATGCGGCAGAGGTTGTCCCGATAAGTATTGCTGTTAAAATCAGTGCGGTTACACGCAAAATGCTACTATATCTGTTCATGAATAAAGAAGGTTATCTATGCAAATAATCCATAAATAGGCAATTTCTCGTCAAAAATAGTGAAATTATATTTAATAATACAATATTATCGGCTCAAAAAGCGAAAAAGAAGTGTTAAAAAACGACCGGTCGGAAATCACTGCGATTTCCGACCGGTTATGGTGTTGAATCGTCGGTACGATTACATGCCGATGAAGCGGAGAGCCTTGACTCCGGCGCGACCGTAAGCCACGTATACAGTGCCGTCGTCAGCTACCTTGACGTAGTTGGCCGATGCGCTGCCCTGCTTGGTGTACTTCAGTTCAAGTCCCTCGTTGTTCTTCTTGACAGTGAGTGTGGTCTTGTCAAGTACATACACGCCTGCCGCACCTGCTGCTACATAGAGGTTGCCGCCCTTGATGCACAGGCCGTTGGCTGCAGCGCCCTTCTTGGCTTTGGGTATGTCCCAGCGAGCCTTTTCGTTGCCTTGCATGTCATAAACTGCAACTCCGTTGTGGCCTTGGCATGAGTAGATGAGGTCACCGTCGATGGCTATCACGTTCTTTCCGTATACGGGAGAGAATGCGGGTACATCCCAGCGTTTGTCGTAAGCTTCTTTGGGGAAATTATCGATGGACCATACGGTTATGGCTGCGGGCAGGGCGGTTGTGAAGTCGTCTTCGTCATATTCCACGTTCATGTCGCCCGGGCGCTGGGTATACTCGATAGTCACGGCGTAGCGGTCGTTGATGGTTATGTGCTTGGCCGAGCCTTTGGTCAGCGAGTAGGGACCTACGTTGGGCACCTTGTATTTCTTGGTGTCGGTGGGGATTATCAGGAGTGAGTCAGTGTCATACTCCATAGTCTGGTAGCCGCCTGCGGTGGTCATGTAGAGTGTGCGCTTGCCGGCATTTTCGCGGATTACCACGCTGTTGCCCGATATGCCCTGAGCCTTTCCATCACCCTTTTCAGGCTGCAGGAGTGCGCGCACGAGCATGTGTCCGTTCCAACTTTCGGGAGTTACTTTGCCGAAGTTGCGTGTGGCATCAAGAGCGATCTTGCCTATGATAGCGCCTTTGTTTTCATTGTCACCCATAGTGAGCAGCGAGTTGGTCTTGGCGTCATAGATGACATGGTTGAAATCAAACGGGTCGTTGGTTTCCTCAGGATCAAACTCCATGTAGGATGTTATGTCGAGCGCATTGTCTTTAAGCTCAAGAACTTCGATACATCCCCAGTAGGCTATGCCGTCATGCTCGTGGTTGGTGCCGCTGCCGACACCTATGCCACGCTTGTGCCATGACACGAATGCCTGATTGCCGACAAGGTCAACACATGTTGCCGAGATGGGGTGAGTGTGGGTGTCTGTAGAACCGATAACCTCTACGGGTTCGGGCTCTTCGTCTTTCTTGCCGTTTTCTCCGTCAGACGGACGGCATCCGTTCTTATCAGCCGGAATGTAGATGTCTTCTTCACCTTCAAGTATGGTGGTTCCGCCCTGAGTGAAAGTCACCTCTTTACCGAAGGGCACTGTGTTGCCGCCGTTGTCAACCACGGTTGTGAATTTAAGTCCTACGTTACCATTGAACAGGCCGGGAAGGTCATCGATGGTTCTTACGGGGGGATTTACATTGTTGTTTGGCTGAGCCTGAGCCTTGAAAGTGCCGGCTTTTACCTTGCTTGATTCTTTACCTGCAAAGATGAATCCGGTACCCTTGTTGGGCATGTAGAGAGTGCCTTTTACGTCAACGAGCGACTGCTCCTGCATGCGTATCTTGGCGCCACCCGCCAACACGTTCATGTCCTTTGCCGTGATGTAGTTGTCGATCAGCATCTCGCCGCAGTTCTGTATGTCAAGAAGTCCGGCAGGCACTTCGAGGCACTTCGCATATACCGAGCCGTTGGAGTTGATGCTTAGCTTTTCGCCCGTAACTTTAATGAACTGAGCCACGTTGATGGTGAAGTTGTTCACTATCTCTGCGTTGGCTACGGTTAGCGAGTTTGCAGCGAAATTGCCGTTTGTCAGCTTGATTGACTTGGCTTTCACGTCGCCGTCAACGTTGAGGGCGGTGTTGTTGTCAAGTGTTACGGCAAGGTTCTTGTTGTCAATGCCATAGTTGAGGTTAAGCGCAGCTTCCTCGATAAGGCTTAACTCGTTAGGCTTCGTGTAGGTGACGGGAGCATAGGCAAATATCTCCACACCCTTGATGCCCCCGTCGTTGTTGATGGTGACCTCGCTGCCTTCAAGAATGTAAATCTTGTTGGGCTTGCCGTTTGATGTGCTGATGTTGATTTTGATGCCCTTGCCATTGATGTAAAGCTCCGATTTATTGTTCATATTGAGCCAATATTCACCGGCTTTGTCAAGTTTGTAGCTGCCGCCGTTCATGTTCTGGTCAAACTCCTTGGCATCGGCGGGAATAGCGGGTGCTGTAGGCATGCTGAAGCCGCGTGTTTCGGGTGCACGGCCGCTTTTTCCGTTCTCCGTACCGATAAGGTAGTTGTTGACCATTGCGCCGAGAGCAGTCGGGTCGGTCACGATATTACCGTTCACACCGTTGGAAGCCTCGATGGCCGGTGCGTCCGGTTCGTCGTGGTTGCCTTGGTCTACTCCGTCGTCCTTACAGCCTGTCATTGCGACAAGAGCCATCGCGACAACGCCGATTTTTAAGGTGAATTTGCGTGATGCACGCAAATCAAACAAAGTCTTCTTACTCATAGTAATTCTGATGTTCTTTGATTGGTGATTATTATATAATTGTTTGTTGCGATAATGAATTGCGCAAATATAAGAAAATATTTTACTAAAAACAAATTTTAATGTTCACTAATTGATTAAATTGTAAGCTATTATATGCGGTTATTGTTCTTTATTGCGGCAGGGCGTCACAGGCGTTCGTCCACAAGCGCCTTGTCAAGGGCGCTCTTTACATCGTATACAACCGCGTTGTGGCGCAACATCCGCTTTATGTCGAGCTTGGCAAATTCCCGGTGGTCCACACAATATATGACTGCGTCATATTGTCTTTTTTCTTCGGGCGGAAGTTCGTTGAGCACGGTCATTCCGGTTATGGCTTTTGCGCGTGCGGGGTCGACATGCGGGTCGTAGATGTCTATGTCATGGGTGAAGTCGGACAGCGCGTTGTAAAGGTCGGTCACCTTCGTATTGCGTACATCGGTGCAGTTCTCTTTAAACGCGAAGCCGAGCAGCAGTATCTTCGAGTCCTTTACCTGTATGCTCTTCTCCTTCATAAGATGGCGCACGCGGCAGGCCACGTACTCGCCTATGTAATTGTTGACCCGGCGGGCTTCCGACATAAGTCTCGGGTCGGTGCCGCTTTCGCGCGCTTTATATATGAGATAGTAGGGGTCGACTCCTATGCAGTGGCCACCGACAAGTCCGGGCTTTATGTGCACGAAATTCCATTTTGTCGATGCCGCCTCCAATACTTCGGCGGTGTCGATGCCGAGTGCGTTGAACACCATGGCGGCTTCGTTTATAAAAGCTATGTTGATGTCGCGCTGGGTGTTTTCGAGCACTTTGGCCGCTTCCGCGGTTTTTATCGATGCCGCGCGGCATGTGGGGGCCTTGAGCACTGAAGCGTACAGCCGGTCGACAAACTCGGCGGCCTCGGCGGTTGAGCCGGAAGTGATCTTGCTGATGTTCTCTATGCGGTGGTCTTTGTCGCCGGGGTTTACGCGCTCGGGCGAGTATCCTACAAAAAAGTCGCGGTTATACAGCAGTCCCGAACCCTCTTCGAGCAGGGGCACACACTCGTCCTCGGTGGCTCCGGGATAGACAGTGGACTCATATATGACAATGTCGCCTTGACGAAGCACCGATGCCACATGACGCGACGCCTCACGCAACGGAGTAAGGTCGGGCATGTTGTCGGCGTCGACCGGAGTAGGTACGGTGACGATATACACATTGCATCGGGCCATGTCGCTTATGCCGGCCGTTACGGTAAGCCCGTCGGCGAGAGCTTGGGCAAGCTCTTCGTCGCTCAGCTCACCGGTGCTGTCTGTGCCGCCGCTTATCTCGGCCACGCGGGCGGGGTTGATGTCGGTCCCCGTCACGCGGTATTTGCCGGCAAACAGACAGGCCAGCGGCAATCCGACATAGCCTAATCCTACGATGCCTATATTTATGTCTTCAAGTTTATGCTTCATGATTATTATGGGGTAATTGTCATATATACGTTGGTTTCTGGTTATATGCCTTCGGCCCGTGCTATGGATGAGGTCTTCTTCGGATTCCAAGAATCGCGGTAGGATGAGAAGAAGAACAGCTCCGCGGTGTGGGCCATAAGACGGGCCACACGCAGGAAGTAGCCGTGGTAAAACGTGAGTACAAACACATAGGGAAACAGTTTGAATTCATCTCTCGGACGCTCCGTCAGAAGCATGATGATGCTGAAGGCTATCAATGCGAAAGCTATGCGTATCAGATAGCCGATGACTATGATTTCCCACAGACGGTCGACGTTCATGAAGAACAGCATGATTATGTAGAAAAACCATATGTAGTTGAACGCGAAGTCATATACTATGTTCTCCATGTTGGAAAACATGTTGAGAAACGAGAAGTTGCGGTCGCTCCAGAGTATGTCCTTATGCTTGCGTATGCGGAAGCGTACGAGCGACTTGGACCAGCGCATACGCTGCTTGAAGAGCTTGGCCCATGAGGTGGGCACATCGGTCATGCACACGGCGTCGTTGGCAAACCACACCTTGTAGCCGGCCTTGCGCAGCTTCTGGGTTATGTCGCCGTCAAGTCCCGGGCCGATGTCCCAGCAGCCTACCTGACGTATGGCCTCGGCCTCGAACGCGCCGAACGCACCCGATATGATGTGGTATATACCGAGCATATTGGTGCCCATGCGCCCTACCATGATGGTCTTCAGATACTCGAGGGCCTGAACCGAGGAGCACAGCGTGGCATGCGCGTTGCGCACTTTGATGCAGCCGCCCACGCCCTTTATCTTGCGGTCGAAGTAGAAGGGTATGAGTATCTTCTCTATGGCGTCGCGGTCGAGCGAGCTGTCGGCGTCAAGGTGTATTATGTATTTACCCGAGGCATGGAGGGCGGCGAAGTTGGCGGCACTCGCCTTGCCTCCGCCGAGACGCATGCGGAAGAATTTGGATATGTAGCCGGCGCGTTTCAGGTCCTCGCATATGAGCGGGGTCATGTCGTCTGACCCGTCGTCGACAATGATTATCTCATAGTTGCGGTAGGTCTGTTCGCGCAGCGACTTGACGAGGTCATATATGTGCTTGCCCTCGTTTTTGCCCGGCACGATTATTGACACCAGCGGCTTCTCTATGTATAGCATGCGTGTGGCGAGAGTGGCGCGCTTGCGGCGGCTCTTCCACGTAAATATCTGCTGAAACGCTACGGCTATGTCGAGCATGTAGTAGCGTGGAAATTCGATGACAAACAGAAACCAGAAGGTAGTAAGGGCCACTTCCCACGACAGATTGGTGGAAAAACATACCATGATGCCGTTGAGCAGCTGGAATATGTCGGAGAAGAGTCCTTTTAAGAAAGTTTCTATCATATATTATATATATGTATCCGGTTAATGTTTTCTCTGTTCCTCAAGTCGTCTTACAAACTGTTCGGGATCGGTGTTGGGGTAATACTGATATGTCTCAAGCAGCTCGAACTGAAATCCGCGGTGCTGGTCGCGGTAGTCGTTGAGCTGGGCCTTCAGCTCATACTCCATGCGCCCTTGCGTGCGGGCTACATCGCCCTCCCTTACTCGGCTCATGAAGTAATAGTTGTTGCCCCACAGCGCACTCTTATAGTTGAAGAAGCGGCTCATGGCGTTGACCACCGGCGGGCGGGCGTCGAGAGCGGCCATGGCGTCGGCTTCGGGGTCGAACACGTAGAAGCGTACCACGACAAGCACCTCGCCCTGACTCTTGTCAGACTCGGAGAAGAGCCTTACGTAGTCCATGAAATTGCGGGTCGACGTGTAGCCGTAGAATCCGGCCTGACTGAGGGTATGGATCACGTCGTAGTTGGCGAAAGCGTGTATGCCGTCGGGGGTGAACTCGTACTCTATGACGTCGCGGGGCACGAGGTCGTCGGTCGACAGGGTGCGTTTGCACGACGAGCACAGCACCCTCATGTCGGGGTACATGAATGACTCCTCGCACTGGTTGCAGGTATAGATGGCCGACGGCTTGTCATAGTCCACGCCTATGTGACGCAGCATGAGGTTGCACTTGGGGCAGCGGAGCTCGCCGTCCCACATGTAGGTCGACTCCGGCGACACGTTGGCGCAGCGGAAGTGGTGTATGACCGACTGTAACCGTATGTCGGAGCTCTTGCACTTGGGGCAGCTCTCGAAGAAGAACAGGTGCGAGCTGCCGCAGTGCGGACACTCGTGTATCTTGTCGAGGAAGCGGCCGTGGCGTATGTAGCCGAGACGCAGCATCTCATTGTGGAAAAACTCTCGTTCAAGGGCCGCTATGCGGTCTTGCCCGGTATGCCACATGGAGTAGTTGTACAGGGCCATGTAGCCGGAACTCATGCCTCGTATCGGCTCGGAGCTGAACGTGAAGCGGTTGCGCGATATGGCGTAGCGGACAAGGCGGAACATCTCTTCGGCGTGGGTTATCACCGGTTCGGTGCCGAGCAGGAAGTTTAGGCGGCGCATCGAGGCATAAATCTCGTCTATGCTCTGGGCCATGTTGCGGTCGGTGGGCGAAGGCGCGTATCCGTCGATGATTATGTCGGCTTCGCCGAGCCAGCCCATGAGGCGGCTGCTTGCAAAGAAAGGCTTGAAGCGGCACTTCTCTGACAGCAGCGGCGAGGCCAGCCTTATGGCGAGCATATTGTAGTCATGAAGCGAGTTTATGACGTTTATGAAGATGGCGTCGAAGTCTTCAAACGCTATCTCGGGGGTGTGGTCGATGTCGACCACGTCGTTTATCACCAGTATCTTGCGTCGGTTGATATTGGTGACTATGGTGTAGCTGTTCTTATCGGGTGTGTTGCTAATCATTGCTTTCAGGTTTACGTGTGTCGAGTATCCATGCGTCACGGAATTCGTGTGACGACTTGGTAAGCCTGTTGAGGTTCTTGCGGGCTTCGTCCATGTCGGCGTATGCGCCGGCGTAGACATACCAGCGTCCGCTGCGCATCATCTTGCCGCTGCCCGACAGATGGAATTTGCGCAGTTCTTCTACGCGCTTGTCGGCATTGGCTTCGCTGCGGAACACATTGGTCATTATACGGTATACCTTCAGGCTGTCGGGTATCCGGGTCTTTGCTTCGGCTTCAGCCTTTTCACGCTCTTTGGCGGCCTCGATGGAGTCGCGCAGCGCTTTGGCCTTGGCGCGTTTTATGGAGTCTTGGCGGGCCTCTTCAAGGCGCCGTTCGGTGACGTTGTAGTGGCGGCGCCGTTTGATAAATGACTCAAGCGACTCGTGGTGCACGCCTTCGCCGGTGGTCACCCACAGATAGTTGTTGGGCGAGTCGCTCTGCCACGTCTCGAGATTGCGTACTCTGACAGTGACAGGCAGTCCTGAGGCAACGCTCCAGAATGGTATGGTCTGGTCGTAGTCCAGTTCGAGATTGGCTATGAGGGCCGTGTTCTTTTTGGTGAAGTAGCTGCGCAGGTGCTCGGGTATGACCTCGGTGCGTGCGCCGAGCAGCGACACATGGGCCTCAAACGATATGTTCTCGTTTACTATGACCTCTACGTTGGAGTTGTAGGTTATGCGGTTTATCTGGTCGACAGGTATGTAGGCCACCACGTGTACGTTGTTGTCGAGCAGGTTGAGGTGCTGGAGGGTCATCAGAAGCTCTTTCTCGAAGAAGATCATGCGGTCGGGCGCCACTATGTTCACTATTATGGCCGAGTCGGTGGCGAGCCGGAAGTTGCGGGTGTCCTTGAGCGCGTCGGACTTGATGTTGTCATATATCTGCGAGCCGGCCTCGCGGGTGCCCGAGGAGTGTATGCCGCGCCTTACCGGGTCGGTGGCGTGGCGCATGCCTCCGAGCATGGCGAGCTCGTTCTGCATGGCCTTTAGCTGGGCCAAGGCTTCGCTTAACATGCGCTCAAGGTCCATCTTGTGGGAGTTGTCGCTAAGTCCGAACTGTATGTTGTGGTCTTCGAGCGATATCTGTTTGCGCAGCTCGGCTATCCTGACTTTGAGCACTTGGATCTGCTGGAGTATGTTGTTGTACCGCAGAGTGAGGTCGCGGTTGCGCGCCACGATGGCCGGTTCGGTATTGTAGTTGGCGTTCTCGACCATCATGTCCATCATGTAGTAGGAGTACAGGGTGTCGCCCGGAAGCACCACGTCGCCCGTCTCGACATAAAGGCTGTCGAGAAATATGTCAAACGGTGTCCTTATCTGGTTGGCATCGACATGTATGTATCCGTCGAAGTCGGTGTAATACACTTGTCGGCCTATGTAGAGGGCTATCACCGCTATTATGACACCGAGTACGGTGCCGGCCACTATCTGCTGGCGGTTGATCTTTCGCTTTCGCTGTCGGAGTATCTCCTCTATATTTTCTTTCTCTTCGTGAGAGCGGTATGTAAAGTTTTTCATAGCGGTTGCGGTGTGTTGTCGATTAATGTTGAGTCAATGGGTATCTCGCGGCAGAAACGCAGTATCGACACATCGGTCAGAAATTTCTGCAGGTCGGCTATGCAGCAGTCCTTGCTGTATTGAAATTCAATGAATTTCTCACAGCACATGAGGTAGCTGTTGTACTCTTTCATGCGGGCCAGACGGTTGTACTCTCCCACACGGTTGGAGTAGGCTTCGCCGCGCATCGACAGGTACTTTTTCAACTCGGCCATGCGGCGGTATTCACCTACGGAGGCGCGGTTGTAGCGCTCGATGTCGAGCAGTATGGCGTTGGCCGCCTCAAGAATGCGGTCGGCGATATGGCTCTCTTCAGTGGCGAGCACCTCCTGCTGCGCTTTGAGTGCCTGTTTCTTTTTCCAGAATTCAAACGACAGCGGTATGGTAAACACCACTCCCGCGTCGACGTTTGACGAGTTGGCCAGCTCGGGACGCGTATAGTAAGAGTATCTTACAAACGGCGCAGCGTTGAACTCGGTCCAGTAGCTCGTGTTCTTTTCGCGCTGTCGCAGAAGCTTCATGCGCAGTTGCAGGGTGGACAGGTCGGCCTGTGTCTGTCTTACATATTTAAGAAATTCGGCGGTGTCCACCTCCACTATGTAGCCTGACGGACGCGACAGGTCAAGCGCCGGAAGGTGCATGCCGGGTATGGATGCGAGCCGGCGTTCGGCCTCGGCTTTTTCGTTCAGTATGTTCAGCAGGTCGTCGCTGCTTATGTTGCCGTTTTCGAGCAGATAGGTGTAGGCCCCGCTCAGCATGTTGAGGTTCTTTATGCGGTGCAGCAGCACTCCGCTGAGCAGGCTGTCGCTGTACTGGCGGAACGCCTCTTTCTGTCGCTCTACGAGCATGCCGAGGTCCTCCTTGTCATAGACCATGCGGTCGATGCGGCCCTGTATCCTGCGCTCCTCGATGCGCCCCTTGCGCTTGAATATAGCGCTCTGGAAGGGGTACCACCGTACTTCGGCCTGTATCTTCGCATTGTAGCGCGATACAGCATCCTCTTCGGGGTCAATGCCCAAGTCCCCGTCAAGCCTGTAGTAGGTCTGTCCCGTCAGGCGCAGTCCGGTCTGACTCTTTATTTCGCCTATTTCGGCGTCGACACGCCGGTCTATGGCGCGGTTGAGAGCCTCGCGGTTGTTGCCCGTGGCATATTGCGAGGCGTCGCCTACGGTCAGGGCTGCCGAGCGGCTTTCGTCGGCATTATTGAATATGAGGGAGTCGAGCAGTACGAACCGTCGGTCGAATTGCTCCAATATGTCGAAGCCCTTTTTGTTCTGGGCCATTGCGACGCATGTCGTTATTGCGATGATGACAAATGCTTGTATCCTCATTGCCTGTGTAAATAGATTGGTATATGTCAGGTACCGGGCCGAAGCGCGGACGTCAACTTATGTTCTTTTATTTAATGTGCAAAAATAATAAAAATATTCAATGCCTCATTAATAAATAGCCATAAATTATGCTGTCGGGTATTATATTGTGTTATTATATAACGTAAAACGGGCTTTTGATAGTGTGT
This sequence comes from Candidatus Homeothermus arabinoxylanisolvens, assembly GCA_001689405.1. Lineage (GTDB taxonomy): Bacteria > Bacteroidota > Bacteroidia > Bacteroidales > Muribaculaceae > Muribaculum > Muribaculum arabinoxylanisolvens. Next base: position 117,063 of record LUJO01000005.1, read on the forward strand.
ATACTCCCTTTTTAGCTAAATTTATGATGATAATATCGGTCCTGTAATTAGAAAATAGTAAATTTGCACATTAATTCAGTCTATTATTGCATGAACGATACTGCACAGAATTCCCCGAAGAAGTCGCCGAAAAATATAAAGGCAATTATCATAACCATGTGGGCCTTGTTTACGCTTTGCGTGGTGGCCGTGCTGTTTTTCTTCTTTCTCGTATATAACGGTGTCATAGGTTATATGCCTCCTGTAGAGGAACTTAAAAATCCGAAGGACAGATTTGCCTCGGTGGTCTATTCGGCCGATGGAGTTGAACTCGGACGCTTCTTCGCCAATACAGGCAACAGAGTATATGTGGAGTTTGACGACATATCGCAGCATGTCATCGATGCTCTTATAGCCACGGAGGACTCACGCTTTGAGGAGCATTCGGGCATCGACCTGAAGGCTCTCGGCCGCGTGGCTTTCAAGACACTGCTGCTCGGTCAGAAAAATGCCGGCGGTGGCTCCACCATAACGCAGCAGCTTGCCAAGCAGCTGTATTCGCCTACATCCGAGGGGCTGTTTGAGCGTGCCTTGCAGAAGCCTATAGAGTGGATGATAGCCGTGAAGCTTGAACGCTATTACTCCAAGGACGAGATAATAAAGATGTATCTCAACCAGTTTGACTTCCTGTACAATGCCGTGGGCATAAAGTCGGCGGCCTATGTGTATTTCGGTAAAGAACCCGACGAACTTACCGTGGAGGAGGCCGCTATGCTTGTGGGTATGGTAAAGAACCCGTCGTATTACAATCCGGTAAGAAAGCCCGAACGCACGCGCGAGCGACGCAACGTGGTGCTTGAGCAGATGTATAAAATCGACATGCTTACACGAGCCGAGCTTGACTCGTTGAAGGAGCTGCCGCTGAAACTCGACTTCCACAAAGTGGACCACAAAGAGGGACTCGCCCCGTATTTCCGTGAGGAATTGCGCCGTATACTCAGGGCCAAGAAGCCCGTGCGGTCAGACTATCGCGGATGGGAGAAGCAGAAGTTTGTCGACGACTCGATAGCTTGGGCCACCAATCCGCTCTTCGGGTGGATTGAGAAGAACCCCAAACCCGACGGATCTAAATATGACATCTACACCGACGGACTTAAGATATACACGACGATAGACTCACGCATGCAGCGTTATGCCGAAAAGGCCGTGACCGAGCATCTGGGCAAGACGCTTCAGCCGAGCTTTTTCCGCGAAAAGCGCGGTGTCAAGGGTGCGCCTTATACGACCAATCGCGAGGAGCTGTCATCGTCGCAGCTCGACGGACTTATCAAGAAGGCCGTGAAGCAGACCGACCGCTATATTATGATGAAGAAAGCCGGTCATTCCGAAGAGGAGATAATGGCTTCGTTCAAGACGCCGGTGGATATGAAGGTGTTCTCGTATGACGGGCCGGTCGACACGGTGATGACACCTCTTGACTCGATATTGTACAACAAGCACTTCCTGCGCTCCGGATTTATGTCGATGGATCCTGTCACGGGTCATGTCAAGGCTTATGTGGGCGGCCCTAATTTTACATTCTTCCAGTACGACATGGTGTCTACCGGACGCCGTCAGATAGGATCGACCATAAAGCCCTTCCTGTACACATATGCTATGGAGGAGGGTTACACGCCGTGCGACGAGTTTCTTAACGAGCAGCCTACCATATATGACGAGGCGGGACGTCCGTGGTCGCCGCGCAACGCCGGCAGCGCGCGTGTAGGTGAGATGGTCGATATAAGATGGGCGCTTACCAACTCCAACAACTGGATATCGGCGCGGCTTATGAGCCAGCTGTCGCCCGCCACACTTGTGCGTAACATGCATAATTTCGGCATAACCAACCATCTTGACCCTGTGATAGCGCTTTGTCTCGGACCGTGCGACGTGTCGGTCAAGGAGATGGTGACCGCTTATTCGGCCTTCGCCAACAACGGCATGCGTGTCGACCCTATGTTTGTCACCGCAATAGCCGACGGCAACGGCAATGTCATCTCCGAGTTCGCTCCCAATCACACCGAAGTCATCAGTACCGAGGCTTACTATAAGATATTGTCCATACTGCTGAATGTGGTCGACGGCGGTACCGGTAACCGGCTCCGCCGGCCTCCGTATGCGCTTACGGCGCAGATGGGCGGCAAGACCGGTACGACCAACTCGAATTCCGACGGTTGGTTCATGGGCTTTACACCCCAGCTCGTGTCGGGCGTCTGGGTCGGCGGCGAGGAGCGTTACATCCACTTCAACGGCATGGCCATGGGTCAGGGCGCGTCGATGGCTCTGCCTATCTACGGCCTGTATATGAAGCAGGTATATGCTGATCCGACGTTGCCGTACCGTCAGGACGTTACATTCAAGTTCCCCGCCGATATCGACCTCTGTCATAAAGAATACTACGGCGAATACTACGATGAAGCCGATCCTGCCGAGGAGAGCATAGATGGCGTTTTTGACTAACTGCTGTGCATACATGAAAATAATTACGGATTTATTTCCGTAATTAAGGTTAAAGGGCTATCTTTGCCGCAAGAAGTATAATAACCCTATAACCAGATTAAAGGTATGGAACAACGAAAATTGAAAATCAGGGACTTGACTATGCGTGACGGTCAGCAGTCATTGTTTGCTACCCGTATGCCTCAGTCCAGTATTGACAGGCTGTTGCCGCTGTATGAAAATGCCGATTTCTATATCATGGAAGTGTGGGGCGGCGCGGTGCCCGACTCGGTGATGCGATATCTTGACGAGTCGCCGTGGAATCGACTGCGCAAGGTGAGCGAGGCGATGAAGGGACACTCGCTTCTGTCGGCTCTGTCTCGCGGACGTAATCTGTTTGGATATGTTCCTTACCCCGACACCGTGCTCGAAGGTTTCTATGCCGAAGCTATCAAGAACGGTCTTAACGTGATGCGTATATTTGATGCGCTCAACGACCTTGACAACGTAAAGGAGTCGATACGTATGATAAATGATCTCGGCGGTATTCCCGACGGAGCGGTATGCTATACGGTAGACCCCAAGGAAGAGGAACCGAAAGGATTTTTCGGAAAACTCTTCGGCAAAAAGCCTGAGAAAATATTTACCGACGAGTACTTTGTCGAGAAGGCCAAGGCTATGGAGGCTTACGGCGCCAAGATCATAACTCTTAAGGATATGGCCGGACTGGTCAACCCCTCCCGCATAGCTTCGATAATGCCCAAGCTGAAGAGCGCTCTCCGTGTGCCTGTGGACTTCCACACCCACTGTACGCCCGGCTATGGCCTTGCGTCGTCGCTCATGGCCATGATACACGGCGTCGACATTCTTGACACTAACATATGGTGGTTCGGCGGCGGTTCGGCCGCTCCCGCTCTGGAGCTGATTTATGTATTTGCCGGCAAGCTCGGTATCGAGGTCGAGGTGAATATGGAGGCCGTAAGCAAGATACGCAAGGAGTTGCGTACCGTGCGTGAGGAGCTTCATGATTTTGACCTTGTCAAGAATATGCCTATGGACTTCGATCCTCTTACCGACACTCTGCCGGCCGAGATCGACGCTTTGTTTGACAAGGCTATCGCCGCGGCTAAGGCCGATAATGAGGAGGAACTGCTCGACGCATGCCATGCCATCGAGGACTATTTCGGATTCCCCAAGCCTAATCTGCTTGTGAAAGAGGCCGAAGTGCCCGGAGGCATGTACTCCAACATGGTGGCCCAGCTCAAAGCGCTGCAGGCCGAGGATGTGCTTGACGACGCCATGCGCCTCATACCTAAGGTGCGCCGCGATGCCGGTCTTGTGCCTCTTGTGACCCCGACAAGCCAGATTGTGGGCAGTCAGGCTGTGAGTCTGGCCCTTGACCGTAAGAAAGGCAATCCCGACTATTCCAACAAGTCCAATCAGTTTATATCGCTCGTCAAGGGCGAGTACGGCCATACTCCCGTAGCCGTCGACCCGCAATTCCGCGCACAGATTACCGGCGACCCGCAGGAGAAGGCTTATGACGTGTCAAAATACAAGAAACCTGAAAATCCGGAATTGCCTGAATTCGGCGGAGTGAAACTCGCGTCAAATGACGAGGAGTATCTTCTTCTCGAACTGCTGCCGAGTGTGGCCAATACATTCCTGAAGCGCCGCCGTGCCGAGGAGTGGGAGAAAGCCAATGCTTCCGCGCCAAAGGCCGAGGCCGTTGAGGAGGCTGCCGCAAAAGAACCGGAAGAACCCATAACCGGCGAGGTGCTCGTGGCTCCTATGGGCGGACGCGTGCTGTCGGTCAGCGTGAAGCCGGGCGACAAGGTTAAAGCCGGACAGCTCCTGCTCGTCTATGAGGCCATGAAGATGGAAAATGAAGTCGAGGCCGAGAAGGACGCGGTAGTGAAGCGTGTGTTTGTAAAACCCGATGACGTCGTAGGCACGGAAGCCGTTCTCATCGAATTTGAATAATAGACAGTTAAAAAGTTGATTGAAAGTTTTGTCACTTGCGCGGAAATGCGTAAATTTGCAAGCCATTACAAATTTACGCCTTACCAGCGTGATTTTGAACACTTTGAATTAAACAATTAAAACTATACAAGATGAAACAAGGCATCCATCCTTCTGACTACCGCGAAGTAGTGTTTAAAGACATGTCAAACGAGGAGATTTTCATCACCCGTTCTACAGTTGCCGCCAAGGAAACTATCGAAGTTGACGGTGTGACTTATCCTTTGGTGAAGCTTGAAATCACCAGTTCTTCTCACCCGTTCTTCACCGGTAAGCAGAAGCTTGTCGATACCGCCGGCCGCGTTGATAAGTTCATGAGCCGTTACGGTAACCGCAAGAAAAAATAATCATCACTCTTGCTTGACTCATACAGGCGGGGCAGTGTCGTCATTCGACATCGGTCCCGCTTGTCTTTTTAATCTTAACATTTACCGCTTTATGAAAATTTACAGTCTGTGTGTGGCTGCTGTTGTCGCGGCGGCCCTGTTTGCCGGATGCCACGGAACTCCGTCCGGAACTGAAATGAATGTCGCCTCTTACAATCTGCGTTATGTCAACGATGACGACTCGTTGGCCGGCAACGGCTGGAGCGCACGTTATCCAGTGCTTGCAAAACTTGTACTCTTTCATGATTTCGACATTTTCGGCACTCAGGAGGGCTATAAACGTCAGCTCGATGACCTCGTGTCGCAGTTGCCCGGATACGATTATATAGGTGTGGGGCGCAACGACGGTAAGGATGGCGGAGAGCATGCTGCCATATTTTACCGTACCGACAGGTTTGACGTGGTGGACCATGGCGATTTCTGGCTGTCGGAGACTCCTTCGGAGCCGAGCGTGGGCTGGGACGCCGTATTGCCGCGTATATGCACTTGGGGGCATTTCCGTGAAAAGACTTCAGGCCGTGAGTTCATGTTCTTTAATCTGCACATGGATCATGTGGGCAAGCAGGCGAGGGTGGAGAGCGCCGGTCTTGTACGGCAAAAGATGAAAGAGCTCGGCAAGGGGCTTCCTGTCATACTGACCGGTGACTTCAATGTCGACCAGACCCATTCATCATACCGTGCTCTTGTATCGGACAGCATGCTGCTCGATTCCTATTGCGCGGCCGAACTGTGTTACGCTACAAACGGCACTTTCAACAGCTTCCGAACCGACGGTTATACCGACAGCCGCATAGACCACATATTTGTATCGCCTGATTTTGAGGTGGCCAAGTACGGAGTGCTGACCGATACATACCGCACCGCCAATGATACGGTGGCCATGAAAGCCGATGACGCTCCGGAAGAAATTGAATTCCGACGCTATACTTCGCGCACTCCTTCCGATCACTTCCCGATTAAAGCCGTGCTGAAACTCACCGCGAAGTGATGTGGCGCATATGTTCAATAATATATGTAGATGTGTAACTACTCACCTATACAAGACTGATG
>LUJO01000006.1 GCA_001689405.1 Candidatus Homeothermus arabinoxylanisolvens
TTTTTGAGGGAGTTCTGCAACACCCTCCAGCTCTGTACTCGTTTTGGAACCGGACACTTCGTGCCCGGCTAACAAACAGCACGAGCCTTTACAGGCTCGCACGGTGAAAGGGATCAATGTAAAAACACGGTTGTTAAACAGCTAACGTTGGTAGGGACGCCGGTACCACGGCGTCCGGCTGCGACCAGTATGGCCTTTTACAATTGCTCTGCCATGGGCCATCCGGATTTGCGGGCGCCGTACTACCGGCGCCCCTGCCAAACTTCTACATTTGGCACTTCATCCGGGTGTGCGAGCAGGGTGTGCTCGCGGGGCCGACGTTGTGTGTAGACAATAAAAAGCAGCTTCCGGGTACCGGAAACTGCTTTTTATTGTCGTTGTTGAGCGCTCGGGCGGTTATGCCTTTGCGTCGGGAGTGACGTTGATGTACTGGCGGCCGCCTTTACCTTCGGTAAAGAGCACTACACCGTCAACAAGAGCGTAGATGGTATGATCCTTGCCCATGCCTACGTTTTCACCCGGATGGTGCACTGTACCGCGCTGGCGCTTGATGATGTTGCCTGCTTTAGCGTGCTGGCCACCAAAAATCTTAACTCCGAGTCGTTTGCTTTCCGACTCACGTCCGTTCTTCGAACTACCTACACCTTTCTTATGTGCCATTTCTTTAAGATTTTAATGGGTTAAGCTACCAAATCTTTAATCACTATCTTGGTGAAGTACTGGCGATGGCCGTTTTTGCGGCGATAGCCTTTACGTCTTTTCTTCTTGAAGACGATTACTTTGTCACCTTTTACGAGCGGCTCGGCCACTTCGCATACTACTTTGGCTCCTTCAACGGTAGGAGCGCCAACTTTAACGTTACCGTCGGCATCAAGGAGGAGCACGCGGTCAAATTCTACTGCGTCGCCCGCTTTTTTGTCCTCGCCGAGAAAGTGAACATACAAGAACTTGCCGGCTTCTGCCTTGAACTGCTGTCCTTGGATTTCTACAATAGCGTACATTTTATTTGATAATGTTACTTGTTAACTCCGTCAGGCGAGCGGCTCGGGCCGCTGCTTCTTCATGCCTGTGCGGAAAAATTGCCCACAAAGTTACAAAAAATATTCCATATAGCCGCTATATGGAATAAAATTCCATGAAATTATTTTGCTGTCGAGGATGTCTAAGCCGATTTTAACCGGCCAAGCTTTTATTGGCGTCCGGAGCCGTGGCAATTGAAGCAACGTCCGGTGCCGTGGCATGACGGACAGTCTATCCAGCTCTTGGAGCCGCTGCCAGTATAGTAGCCGGTATCGTGCCATGACCCTTTCGACCCGTGACAACTCGTGCATACTCCGCTGCCGCTGCATATGCGGCATGTAGTGTAGGCCGAACCGCCCGATGAGCCGGAGGTAGTGCCGCCACCGCCCGTATATCCGCCACCGGAATAATATCCTCCGCTGTAGGTTCCCGACATTATCTGCTGTTGCTTCGCTGATATCGCATTTGCCTGATCGACGGTTATAGGCTTGTCATAGACTGTGCCGTTAGGCAGTGTTATGCTGCCGGTGCTTTGTGAAACAAGGACTTCCGTGCCGTCGGGCCCTCCGTCCCATCTCATGTTAAACATGGAGCCGGTCAGTTTCAGGTGATAACGGCGTAACACATAGTTGCCGTTGCTGTTATAGTCGTGCTTATATACGTAAATGCCTTCGGTTGCCATCTGGTCGGGGTATACGTTGTAACGGAGTTCGCCTTCCTGACTGCGGAAACACCTTATCGATGCATATGAAAGTCCTCCGCCGCTTGCCTGCATGTATATGCTCTCTCCTTCATTAGGCAGTCGCCCGGTGCCGGAACGTCTGCTCCCTGATGATGACGCGGACTCGCTGTGGCCTCCGCCTATATAGGCGATATGCATATCCTTGTCCCATTTTTCTTTAATGTATTCTTTGGGAGAAGAACTCAGCACTTTGTAATTCTGGCTGTGGTCTCGGCCGTCGGTGTATTTGCATGCTACCGCGAAGTATGTGCCATTGCCATATTCAAGCAACTGCAGATGATAGCCGTCGTTCCATTTTTGTTTTATCCATGAAGTGATGTCGTCATAATTTGATCGGCTTGCCCATGACTGGGTGGAGTATGGTGTGCCTTTTGATGAAATTATAAGCCATTTGCCGTTGGAGTAATGTGTGGCTCCGGTTATATAGTAATCTTTGTTCCACCACTCCGTAATTTTTGACTTTACTTCCGATATTGTGCCGCTGGTCCACACCTGCGATGTAATGCCGGAGCCTTTTGACATTACAATGAGCCACTTGCCGTTGCCGTTTGCCGCTGATGTTATTGCGTATCCCGCGTTCTCCTTTTGTGAAATCCAGTCCTTTGGCCACGCTCTGTCATAGCTGTAGGACTGTGCGGTGAATCCGAAGCCTTTTGCCATAGATACAATCCACCCTGACGCTCCATAAGCCACGGAGTGTATGTACAGGTCGTCGTCCCAATTCTCCCGTATCTGGTCTTGTTGCAATTCGTTGCCCTCGCCGCATGAAAACCATGTCTGATTTCTGTAAGGTATATCTGACTCCATCAAAATGATGTTTTTGGAATCCGGTTTGACCGGCTGATATCCCGAAAGCAGAATTACAACAAGTAATAATACTTTTTTCCAGTGTGCCATAATTTTGATTGTTTTATATATGGCAAAAATACAAAATATTCTTTGTCAGATTGAAATATCGGCCCTGTTATTTGCCGGGTTCGGGTTGAATACCTAAATATTTAACGCTAAGGGAAGAGCGTTTTTGCCACCGGAATATTTTTTTAGCGGGCAAACGGGCTATTATTGCGATTTATTGACTAAATTAGTTGGGCCGTTGTATGCCGACGGCACTTTAATGATAATTGTATAAACCAATCAATATGAATCGATTATTTGTAACATTTATGCTGATGCTGTTGGCTGTGACAGTGTCGGCGGCGCCGTCAAGAAAAGTCATCGACGACGGTGGCAGCGGCCCCTACAAGGCCGAAGCTGTTTCCGAGGCATCTCTGCCCGGTTTTGTCGTATATCGTCCTTACGACATGTCTGCCGCTGTGACTCATGAAGGCCCTCTGCCGCTTTTTGTATTTGCCAACGGAGCGTGCAACGACACATCGTTGCCATATGAGCGTATGCTCAATGACCTCGCGTCCTACGGATACATGGTGGTAGCCCTCGGAGAGATGCAGGACAGTATAAATGACCGGGAACTCCGTAAGTCGCCTACCGAGGACATGAAGTTGGCTATGGATTGGGCCGAAGCGCAGAACGGTGATAAAAAAAGTCCGTATTACGGTAAGATCGACATGGAGTTTGTGGCACTCGGCGGTCATAGTTGCGGAGGTGCGCAGACTCTTGCCAACTGTGCTGACAGCCGGGTGAAAAGCTGTATTATGTTCAATGCCGGCATGGGCGACATGGAGATGGCCGGCGCAAGCGCCGGGTCGCTGAAAAATCTTCACTGCCCGATACTCTATCTCATAGGTGGGGAGAGCGATATAGCCTACCGCAATGCGTTGGTCGACTATGAGCGCATCGACAATGTGCCGGTAGCGTTTGCCAATCATCTCCGTGCCGGACACGGAGGCACATTCCATGAACCTTACGGCGGCTCATTCTCCCGCATGCTGAGGGCGTGGCTGAGCTGGCAGTTTAAAGATCAGCGTGCTAATATAGAGGTGTTTCTGCGCAATCGTCTCAATGACTTCCCCGACTATACGATGAAGGCCAAGAATTTCCCTGACAGTAACGACCCGTTTACAGTCAAGGAAACAAGCTGCAAGAGCCGCGACGGTAAAAACATATGGGGAAAGGCATATATTCCCAATACAGCCGAGGCCAAAAAACCGTTGGTGATAATGGCCCACGGGTACAACAGCAGCCATTATGAGCCGCAGGACTACGCAGCTACTCTGGCCATGCGCGGAGTGGCAAGTTATGTCTTTGATTTCTGCGGTGGCGGCAATAATAGCCGTAGCGATGGCAAGACTACCGAAATGACGGTGTTTGCCGAGCAGGAAAATGTCGAGGACATAGCACGTCAGGCCAAGACTTGGGACTTTGTCGACACTACCCGCATGGCACTGCTCGGATGCAGTCAGGGCGGACTTGTGGCAGGACTTACGGCGGCTGCCAATCCCGACCTTTTCAAAGCCCTTGTGCTGGTCTATCCGGCATTGACAATCCCCGACACCGCTCCCATGATGCTCAAGCGCTTTGATGCCGACGGCGGACGTCCGCAGGATGTTATGGGCATGAAGCTCGGCCGCATATACTATGAGAAGATCAACGGCCTCGACATGCTTGATACGATAGGCGCGTTCAAGGGAAAGGTGTTTATTGTCTACGGCGACAAGGACATGATAGCCGCAGGCGGTACTATGGATAAGGCCAAGTCGCGCTACGCCGACTGCGAGACGATGACTGTAAAAGACGGCACCCACGGCTTCCCTTCGTATGAGCATCATGAGCAGGCATGCGGAGGCATCGCCGATTTCCTTACTCGCGTGCTTGCCAAGCCCCGGGAGCGTGGACGCTATGTCTTTGACCCGAAGTACCCCGATGTCCATGACCCGGTCATGGCTTATGAGGACGGTAAGTACTATATGTTTACTACCGGATATGGCGTGGGCATGATGTCGTCGCCCGACATGATCGAGTGGAAGCCGGAGAAAGCTCCGCTCGACCCTATACCCGAATGGCCTAAAAAGCCGGTACCGGCCTATGGAGGTCACACATGGGCGCCCGATATAATTAAGGTGGGCGACAAGTGGTACCTGTATTACAGCTGCTCCACATTCTACAAAAATATATCGGCTATAGGGGTGGCCGTCAACAGCACCCTCAATCCCGATTCGCCCGATTACAGATGGGAGGATCTCGGCATGGTCATCATGTCGCAGCCCGGAGTAAATGACTGGAATGCCATCGATCCCAACGTCATCATAGACAAAAAAGGCCGTCCGTGGCTCACATTCGGCTCTTTCTGGGACGGCATACAGCTCGTGCAGCTTAAAAAAGACATGAAGACTCCCGTCGGAGAGCCCAAGACTATAGCACGCCGACGCAATCCCGCATCGGTGGCGCACTTGCAGCCTACGGCCAACAACAATGCCATCGAAGCGCCCTTTATCACGTATCATGACGTTTACTATTACCTTTTTGCCAGCCACGACTTCTGCTGCAAGGGGTTAAGCAGCAACTACAAGACTGTTGTCGGACGAAGTAAAAACGTTACCGGCCCTTATCTTGACAAGGAGGGGAAGGACATGGCCGCTACAGGCGGCACGTTGCTTGTCGGCGAAAGCGACAAATACAGTGGAGTAGGGCACTGCAGCGTCTATGAATTCGACGGCAAATGGTACATTGCCGCCCACGCCTACGACAAGAGCCGCCACGGTGCGAGCAAGCTCTTCCTCCGCGAGATACGCTGGGATGACGGCTGGCCCGTCATCCTCGACAAATAAACCTGATCGGGCGCCCTGCTTTCCGGGGCGCCTGTCTTTTTCATACTTACGGGTTTTTATTAATGCCGATTATGTCATGACTATCTATTAAATAGTCTTCAATACACTTTGAATAAATAAAGTCGTTAAACAGCCGATTGCGACATTCATCAAGTGACCAATCATTATTACTACCCGGATATATGTCCCAATTGTCTACAATACTCGTGCTGTTAAGAGCCATTTGTTTTAGCGAGATATAAAGGTTCGATATGAATTGATTTATTTTAACCGGTGTAATAAGTTGCTGACCTCCGCTTTTTTCTGATTCGATATCATCGTAGATGGCTAATAATCCGATTGGGTCATAG
>LUJO01000007.1 GCA_001689405.1 Candidatus Homeothermus arabinoxylanisolvens
GTGCCGTTGCTATAGGTGAGTAGTTACGTAGATGTTTGTAAATGTTAAAATTATGTAAAATAAAGAGCGTTTATCTGCAACCGTAACAGATAAGTGTTATCTTTATGAAATAATGTCAATTTAATACCTAACATTTATGACCTACAAAGTTATTGATATTGAAGGTGTAGGCGATGCCTATGCAGTCAAGTTGAACGAGGCGGGTATAAAAACCGTTGATGAACTCCTTGAGCGTTGTGTTACTCCCAAAGGACGTAAGGATCTGGCCGAAGCCACCGGCATTTCATCGAAGCTGATACTGAAGTGGGCCAATCATGCCGATTTGTTCCGTATAAACGGCATCGGTCCGCAGTTTGCCGAACTGCTTGAAGCTGCCGGCGTTGACACAGTAAAAGAGTTACGTCATCGTAAAGCGGAAAATCTTGTGGCCAAAATGGAAGAGATCAATACCGAGAAGCATCTTACGCGTCGTGTGCCCTCTGTAGCGGAGGTACAGAAGATGATTGACGAGGCTGCGGCATTACCGCCCACAATCACCTATTGACGCTGTCTATTTCTCCGACAACGGACTATACCGTATAAAGCATGGCTCCATGAGGCCATGCTTTTTTTGTGCAATCAGCCTCAAAACTGGTTCAGCTGTTAAAAGTCAACAGATTGGTCGGGGCGCCCGCGAATCCGGACGGCCATACAAGATGCCATACGGGTCGCAGCCGGACGCCGTGGTACTGGCGTCCCACCAACATTGGCCGTTTAACAACCGCTTTTTTACATTGACCCGGAATCATCATGCTTGGGCTGTGGTGCCGGCAAGGTGCTGTTCGAGATATTCTTTGTAAAGGAATATCGGTATGCGGTCTATGCCGTGGGCGGCAAGCATGGCCGATACGCGGTCAATCTCCGACTTGATGTGGCGGTGGATGAGGTTATAGCGCTTGGCTATGAGGCGTATGTATTTGCGGTCCTGCTTGACAAGACGTCCGGCGTCAATGGGGGCGGTGGCGCTGTATGCTTCGGTGGCGGCCTCGCGGCGACGGCGCTGATAGGATGCAGCCTTCGCGCGGCGGTCAATGACAGGTTTTAATAGGTTGAACACGCATTGAGCTATTGGTGCAAGCCCTGTCGGCTCGGTAGCCGTCAACTGATACTCCTTTATGGCGTCGATGAGGGGTTGCTGAAGTTCTGCGGGAAGCATGGCTATGGATTCGCTCCATGTCTTGTCAAATTTGGGTGTACGTTTCATTGTATGTGATATTGGTTTAAATATTGTTTTTCCGCAAAGATAATACGACAGAACACCGTTTTTATGTACAATCGGGCATTAACAGTCTGTTTTTAAGATAACCGGTTGGCGAGGTGCAGATTAGCACGCCATTTAATGTAAGTTAATGCGGAAAGGGTCGAAATGTTAAATGAAACGGCACGGCGGTTGCAGAAGACACTGCCTGACAACCGTATTTTTATATTGATTCAAAAAAATCCCCACAGACCGATTGCAGACCCGTAGGGCTGAAACCGTTATCTGTGGGGGATATAGAGGATTGGAATAATTTGTTTACGGCATGTCGGCCGGAGGAAGCTCGTTGTAGTCGGAACTGCGTATCAGTTCGAGGAGCAGATGCAGACGGCCCACTTCGTCGGGATGCTGGGTGGCGACGTTCTTGTCTTCATATATCTGCGACATGTCAAACAGCTGCTGCACAGGCGCGCATCCTGTCTCTACGCATGCTCCTTTGGGCTTCATGGCCGGATAAGAGCTTGCCTCGACATATTTCCATTTCGGTGTACGCAGTGCCAGAGTGTGGTCATAGCCCTGCTGTATTATCCACGGGCGGTCGGTGTTGTCGCGGCCAAGCCAGTTGTCCATGCGGTTGAAGCTGTCGGGGGCGCTGCCGGCCGGCATACGCTGTCCGAGCATTGCGGCAAATGATGCCACGAGGTCTATCTGCGACAACAGAGTGCCGTTTTCGCCTTTTTTCAGATTGGCTGCCGGCCATGATACTATCACGGGCACACGGGTGCCGCCTTCATAAAGGCTGTATTTGCTGCCGCGCAGCGGGCCTGTGGGTGAGTGTCCGTTGAGCAGCTCTTCGGCATGGTCGTCGTAGCCGTCGTTGAGTATGGGGCCGTTGTCGCTCGACACGATGATGAGCGTGTTGTCGAGTATGTCAAGCTCTTCGAGAGTCGACAGAAGTTGTCCTACGCTCCAGTCAAACTGTGCTATGGCATCGCCGCGAAGTCCCATCTTGTTCTTGCCTCTGAACCGTTCGTGCGGGAATCGGGGTACGTGTACGTCGTTGGTGGCAAAGTACATGAAAAACGGTCTGTCGGCGTTGTCTTTTATAAATTCGATGGCATGCGCGGTTATGGAGTCGGCTATATTCTCGTCTTTCCACAGGGCTTTGCCGCCGCCTTTCATGTAACCTATGCGGCCTATGCCGTTGACTATCGACATGTTGTGTCCGAAAGTCGATTTCAGATTATATAGCAGTTCCGGATTTTTCTTGCCTGTAGGCTCACCCGGGAAATTCTTCTTGTAGTCGACCTCGATCGGTGCCGACGGGTCATAGTTGGCCACATGCCCGTTTTCGATAAATACGCACGGCACTCTGTCGGCTGTGGCAGCCATTATATATGAGTAGTCGAAGCCGAGGTCGCCGAGTGAGGCGGGGAGCTGTGCGTTCCAGTCCTGTTTGCCCGTTTCGTCACCGAGGCCGAGATGCCATTTGCCTATGGCGCATGTCGTGTATCCGGCTGATTTAAACAGGTCGGCCATAGTGTATTGCTCCGGCCTTATGATCATGCCGGCATTGCCCGGGGCTATGTCTGTGTCGGGGCGGCGCCAGCTGTAGTGTCCGGTGAGCATGGCGTAGCGCGACGGTGTACTTGTGGCCGCCACTGCATAGGCGTTTGTAAACCGTATGCCGTTTTGTGCTATGCGGTTCACATTGGGTGTGGCTACGTTCTTGGCTCCGTAGCACTCAAGATCACCGTATCCGAGGTCGTCGGCATAAATGATGAGTACGTTAGGCTGGGCTTGTTTCGGAGGTGTCGCCGGCGCTTTTTGGGCTATGGCCGGTGTTGTCACGGCCAGTGACATAAGCGCCACTGTGTTCTTAAGGTTTCTGATTTCCATACGAAATAATAAATGTTGGTTACGGAGAGCAAATGTAATCTTTTCATTTGATATAATCAACTTTCGAAACGAAAATGTAGCACGGTTGTCTATATGTGAACGGCCGAAAGGAGCCATATAAAAATATTACTACATAAAATTAAAGAAAATTGCCGTTAATTCACGGATTTTAGTTATCTTTGCAGCCTGCAAAATCGGCAGTTGGCCGGGCAGGTAAGGTAACAACCTATAAAACCGCTTACGTTAAAGAAGTATTATGAAGCTATTACAGGCTAAACTTGACAAGTACCAAGAGCCCCAAAAAGCAAAGGCTGCGGGTATCTATCCCTATTTTCGCGCGATATCAAGCGAGCAGGATCCTGAAGTGATTATAAATGGTCGCAAGGTCATGATGTTCGGATCCAATTGCTATACCGGACTGGTCAATCACCCAAAGGTAAAAGAGGCTGCTATCGCGGCTATTAAAAAGTATGGTACCGGTTGCGCCGGCTCCCCTTTCCTGAACGGAACACTCGACATTCATAAAGAACTGGAGGCGCGTCTTGCCGCTTACGTGGGCAAGGAGGACGCCATGATATATTCCACCGGCTTTGAGGTTAATCTCGGTGTCGTATCGACGCTTACCGGACGTGAGGACTACATACTTTTTGACGAGCAGGACCATGCATCGATTATCGACGGTCGCCGTCTGTCGTTCTCGACGGCTCTCAAATATAAGCACAACGACATGGAGTCGCTTGAAGCTCAGCTTAAGAAGTGCGATCCGTCGAAGGTAAAACTGATTGTGACCGACGGTGTGTTCTCGATGGAGGGCGATGTGGCCAACCTTCCCGAAATAGTGCGTCTTGCCAAGAAGTACGATGCAAGCGTCATGGTTGACGAGGCTCACGGTATAGGTGTGTTCGGCAAAGGCGGTCGCGGTGTCTGCAACCACTTCGGTGTGGCTGATGACGTCGACCTTATCATGGGCACATTCAGCAAGTCGTTTGCTTCGCTCGGCGGCTTCATAGCCTGCGACAAGGAGATAACCAATTTCCTCCGTCATCACTCGCGTTCCTATATATTTACCGCATCCATAACTCCGGCATCGACTGCGGCAGTCATGGCGGCTCTCGACATAATGGAGAGCGAGCCGCAGATACAGGAGCATCTTTGGGAGATAACCAACTATGCCCTCGACGGTTTCCGTGAAATGGGCTGTGAGATAGGCAACACTTCGACACCGATCATACCGCTTTATATACGCGACAATTATAAGACATTTGAGGTGACACGCGATCTTCTTGAAGAGGGTGTGTTTGTCAATCCCGTGGTTTCGCCGGCTGTGGCTCCCCACGACACTCTCATCCGCTTCAGTCTTATGGCTACTCACACCAAAGATCAGGTTACCTCCGCTCTCGAAAAAATACAGAAAGTATTCAAGAAGCACGGCATAATCAAGTAATACAGCCGCGCGTAACGTATAAACCGCCGACAGCCATGACGCTGCCGGCGGTTTTTTGTTTCCCGTAGTTCTTAAACGGTATATACCGACATCTTTACCGACATTGCTGCCGTTTAGCAACCGTTTTTTTTACAAATTTCAATTCTGTATAAAAAAGTATTCGGTGACAGTAAAATTTATTGTGGAAAATTTTGCAGATATATAAATTATTTATAACTTTGTATTGATTACAAATTGATAATAATTATAAAAGTAATTTTTATGACGACAGCGCAGGTAAGCCAATATTTGAAAGCGAAGGGAGTACGCCCTTCGGCTCAGCGTATTGCCATACTGCGTTATCTCATGGAGAATCCTGTACATCCTACGGCTGAAAACATTTATGCCGCTCTTGTGCCTGACATGCCGTCGTTATCGTTGACTACGGTTTACAATACATTGAATTGTCTTGTGTCGTCGGGGAGCGGAGTCGAGATGCTTACTTCCGACCCGCGTAATGCACGCTTCGATTTTGTGGAGACACCGCATGCCCACATGTACTGTCGATGCTGTGGCGCGGTTGCGGATATGCCGCTCGACGGAGCGATGTTTGCCTGCCTGTCGCCCGGCGCAGGCTTTCAGGTAGAGCGTGTGGAGCTGTGCTACAGGGGATTGTGCTCCAAATGTCAGGATAAAATGTAAAAATCCATATTCGTATAATTATTTAATAACCAAAAGACAATGAAAAAGAAATTTATTTGCACAGTGTGTGGTTACGTTCATGAAGGTGATGAAGCTCCCGAAAAGTGCCCCGTATGCGGCGCACCCCGCAGCAAGTTTAAAGAACTTGACGAGACTGCCGCCCTTACATTTGTAACCGAACACGAAATAGGTGTAGCAAAGGGCTGCGACGAGGAGATGATCAAGGACCTTACCGCACACTTCAACGGTGAGTGCGGCGAAGTGGGCATGTATCTCGCTATGTCGCGTCAGGCCGACCGCGAGGGATATCCCGAAATCGCAGAGGCTTTCAAGCGCTACGCTTGGGAAGAAGCTGAGCATGCTTCCAAGTTTGCCGAACTTCTCGGTGAGGTAGTCTGGGATACCAAGACCAACCTTGAGAAGCGTATGGCTGCCGAGGCAGGTGCCAACGAAGACAAAATGCGCATAGCACGCCGCGCCAAGGAACTTAACCTCGACGCTATCCATGACACCGTTCATGAAATGGCTAAGGATGAAGCACGTCACGGTCAGGGTTTCCAAGGCCTTTACAACCGCTTCTTCAAGAAATAATCCGATACCATACTGACCCTTAACCTGCGGCTGCCTGATCAGGCAGCCGCTTTTTGTTTCAATAGACAAAAAGCCGGATGAAGTGCTAAATGCCGCAGTTTGGTGCGGGCGCCGTACTACCGGCGCCCGCAAATCCGGAAGGCCAATATCAGGGTGAATCCGGAGGCGACGTCGGCATAGGGCCATGCGGGTCGCGGCCGGACGTCGTGGTATCGGCGTACTACCGACATTGGCCGTTTAAGAACCGAGTTTTTTGATGATTTTATCGGTGATTAATCTGTTTTTAATAGTTGTGCTAATGTGGCGGGGTTAATTTTGTGTCGTTAACCTCACGTAATACCGTTCCATACGGCATTACGGATTATGACCATATTAATAAGCAACATTATGAGAAAGATAATTTTCGCTTTGGCTATGGTGGCTGTATTTTTGTCACCGGTCTGTTCTTCGGCTGCCCGGGTTATGCGTGGCGGTACCGCTAAAACCAATATCACTCCCGTCAAACCATACTATCCGGTGCATGACCCGGTATATGCACGCGCTCTTGTGCTTGAGGCCGACAGTGTACGTCTCGGCTTTGTGTCGCTGGACCTTGGCGGATATACCAATCCGGAGTGTATAGTGCATGGACCGATAGACCCGGCCGTAGGCGTCATAAAGGTTGAGGATGCCGTGTCGGGCACACCCAAAGCTGTGGTTATGAATTTCGCCTGTCACCCCGATGTGGTGTGGAACAACTTTGAAGTGTCGGCCGATTACGTAGGTTATGCCGCCCGTTATGTAGAGGAGGCTTTCGACACTCCGGTAAACTGTCTGTTCATACAGGGCGGTGCCGGCAATCAGGCCCCGTTGTTTAAGGACGGAGGCCGTAAGGATGCCGATGACCCGCGTCCGGCCAAATATTACCTTATCGAGCGCATGGGCAAACTGCTCGGCATGGAGGCTGTCAAGCTGGCCGAGTCGTTGTATCCCGATCCGCGTCAGGAGGCTTCCATACAGATTATGACCGACTCGCTGCGCTTTACGAGGCGTCAGGACAAGTCGCTTGACTATAACGTACACTTCTCCAACATAGTGCTAAACAATGACATAGTGATAGCTGCCGTGCCGGGCGAACCGTTTATAAAATTCCAGATTGACTGGAAGAACGAGATGGCTGCGGAGGGCACGCCGTTTCTGTTCGGTTACACTTGGGGCAGCGGCTCGTGGCCTGTGTATCTGCCTGACATAAGGTCGGCTTCGCTGGGCGGTTTCGGTGCAGAGTATGGCCCCGGAATGATAGAATACGGTGCCGGCGACAAGATTTACAATCGGCTTACTGAAAACCATTATCGCCTTACAAGGGGCATTAATCCATAGTTTTGACACCATTCCGCCATGCGTGTTCATGTTCTTGCAGCCGTTGCGCTGGCAGTGGCTGCGTCTGTTACGGCGGCTGACCGCGTGTCGCCGGTTGACTATGTGAATCCGATAATAGGAGCCACGACTTACGACGAGCTTGCCGGTGCCACCGACGGCCTCGGGAAAACATTTCCCGGAGTATGTACTCCTTACGGACTTGTCCAGCTGAGTCCTGATACAAAAACCGGAGGCGATAACGGCTCCGGTTATTCATGGCACCACAAAACCATAGCGGGATTCAGTTTTACCCATATGAGCGGAGTGGGGTGGTATGGCGATCTGGGCAATTTCCTCGTTATGCCGACAGTGGGGCCGTTGAAAACATTCAAAGGCACTGAAGATAATCCGGAACGCGGCTATCGCAGCCGGTTTTCTCATGACAGGGAGTGGGCCCGCATAGACCGCTATACGGTCATGCTCGACGACTACGGTATAAAAGCGGAGCTTGCCGCCGCTCCCCGGTCGGGTATGATAAGGTTTACATATCCCGAGGCCGACACGGCCCGCATACAGATAGACCTTGCCCGGCGCATAAGGGGCTCGTCGACCATGCAGCGTGTCGAGGTCGTGCCACTCGGCCACAAAATAACGAATCCGTTTCGATGTTGAAATAGGGTCGGAAGGTCGGAGCGGCGCACTACCGCGCACTACAAGCATGCTGACTTCACTGCGTTTTTTTATATTGGTCTGAGACTCGATATGGGCGATTGCTACGTTTCTATGAGTAGAGCGTTGTTGTGCGGGTGGATATGTTCTGATTATTCGGTAATTTCGATTACGTTGCCTTCGACTCCGATTATCTGGCTCTCATAGTAGCCGTCGCCGGTAACTCTGGGGCCACTGACGACTTCATACCCACCGTCTTTGAGTATTGATGTCAGCTTATCTACGTTATCTCTGTCGCCGACACTGAATGACAGATGTATATAGCCGGTTCGCATCTGCGTCTCGTTCTGCACATCCAATCCGGGACGGGTCATTATTTCGAGCCTTGGGCCGCTGCCAAAACTCAGGAAATATGACTTGAAATCGGTCTTCGGATTGTGGTATTGTTCCGATGGTTCGGCATTGAAATACCGTATGAAAAAGTCTCTTGCCCCGTCCAAGTCACGGACATATAGTGCCGTATGGTCTATTTTTATATTCATTGTTCAATATTATTTGTTGTTCTCAAGCCATTCGGTGCGGACTGCGTCAGGCAGGTGACGAACCGAGAAGTCGGAGAATGTGACATTGAAGCCGTTTCCGTCAGGACACGCACCCATCATGCCGATTTTCACCGGACGGTTGGCTTCCATCCATGCGTTTCGCATCATGATGTATTCCTTGTCGTCGAATGAATAGAAAACCTCTATCGCATCCTTACGGCGCACTGCCTTTATCCAGATGAAATCGACAGGCTTGTCGAGAACTATGACACTCCAGTCGGATGTGTGATGGGTTACTACCGTGCTGAGGTTGTATTTGCCGTCAACGTATTCTATACCCGCCTTGATATAATTCTCATGGTCGATACGAATCATCATGCCGGCTTGGTCGAAACGCACTTTGTAATCGCCCGATACCTTTACCTTTGCCTCGAACTCTCCGCCGTATTCCGCATAGTAGAACGGTGCGTCATCAACAGTGGAGCCATAGTGCGATACGCGCCAGTAATCACTCTTGGGCGTTACCGACATCGATAGTTCGTTGCTGGATATATTCCACTGCGACGGTTCGTTGAACCAGTTCATTTTTTCAAGGGTCTGGGCTGAGAGCGACAGTCCTGTCATCAGCGTAAGTGCCATGAATAAAACTTTTTGTACCATGTCTGTCATTTTATCGTTTTTATTACTTTGCAAGGATTTCCTACGGCTACAGAATGAGGAGGAATGTCTTTCACCACAACACTGCCGGCTCCGATTACGCAATCATCGCCGATGGTCACGCCGGGCAGAACACATACATTGGCGCCAATCCACACATCATTGCCGACAGTAATCGGACGGGCGTATTCGAGTCCCTTGTTTCTCTCGGTGGCATCAATCGGATGCCCTGCCGTGTAAAATCCGCAATTAGGAGCGATAAACACGTTGTCGCCGAATCTTACCGGCGCCCCGTCAAGTATGACTAAATTATGATTGGCGTAGAATTTATCGCCGATATGGATATTGTAGCCATAATCGCATAGAAACGGCTGCTCTATAAGGAAATCTCCCTTTACAGAGCCTAATATCTTGACAATAATCTCCCGCCGCATTCTACTTTCCTTAGGTCTGAGATTATTGTAGTCATGACACAATTCTTTGCACTCAAGCCTCTCGGCGATAAGCAGGGGGTCATTGTTTGCATCATATATCATGCCGGCCAGCATCTTTTCTTTCTCTGTCATTTCAAATAACCATATATTGGAGTTAACTTTGCAAAGTTAATCGCTTGTAAAATAATGCGCAATGGCTATAAATAACCATTTTTTGACATGAGTAATCTGACTAAACTCGACCAACTTCTGAAAAGTCAGTCCGTTAAGGCTGCTTCCATAGAAGCTACGCAATCGCTTGATTATGCGGACAATATATCCCGGATAGAGAATGTCACTGCCGTAGTAAGCGATTTGAGGCGTGGCACCAGCCGGATATTCCCCGGCAAGTTCGGCATTATTTTAGGTGTAGTAAACTATTCGGAAGAGGATTCGATTTGGGAAAAGGCCATTCTCAATCTGATGTCAGAAGAGGAACGAGAGGAAAAATATCTCGCTGAACTGCGGTTCTTCAATTTTCTGCGTCATGTGCCACGTCATACACGCTCCGATTACTATCTTGTGTCAAAATTGCGGATGAAAACGGCGACAGGCGACTTGATAGATGTGATTCACAGGATGTATTACATTTATGCCGATGATACCGAGACAATTACCCACGCATTATGCCTGTACGGACGCAGCGCATTTGATTTCCCCGGGAAAAGCATAGTGGTCAATTCACTCACGGGTGTTTCGGAAGAATTGACCTCGTCAGCCGATGCGTCAATCCTAAGTCGCCGAGAAAAACAGGTACTTACACTTATTGATTCAGGAAAAAGGAGTTACGAGATAGCCGAAATTTTATCCATAAGCAAAAACACGGTAAGCCGCCACCGACAGGAAATACTTGCTAAACTGCAAGTAAAGAACTCGATGGAGGCTTGCCGCATCGCAAAAGCTATGAAGATAATCTGAGGCAGTGCGTTAACAGAAAAAGGAGCGTCCGGGTTACTGTTCCTCGGCGAACATGGGGTCCCATGCCGGCAGGAGTATGGGTTTGGTGTCGAGTACTGAAGCGGCTTTGGCGGTGAGATACTTTTTGTTGACCACGAGGCGGAACATGTATTCGTCAAACCATCGGTCGGTCATTATAAGATGTCCGTTGTTGGCTCCGGGTCCCCAGCTGTTTTCGACCATCCACTTCTTGGGGCGTCCGTCTTTGTCGAGGTCTACGGCCATCAGGGTCATGGCATGTGACGACGAGCTGGCAAAGGTGCGTATGCGGTCGGCCTTGTCCATCGGAAATTCGGTGTCAAACAACGAACCGTAGTCGAAATGATTGACATCGAGCAGTCCGCGCTCACGGTCGAAGCACTTGCCCACGTCGCATGAAAAGTACATCATGGTGCTGTCCTTGATCGACGCTATGGCCATCTCCTTTATATCCTCTACCGGCAGGTTTATGTAAGTCCAGTTGCGGCCGTCGTAAGTGTGGCGGTCGAGGTCTATCTCATATAACTTGTAGTATTCTCTGGTGGGGTCGTTCATGAGCATGACGTAGTCATTTTTCAGGTCATTGCCGGCATATGTGGCGTAAAACGACTGCGGAGTGTAGGTCGATGTGTCGATTATGTTGCCGTCACGGTCCTTTCTCGACCATGAGAATTCGGTCGGCGGCTCTCCGAGGGTCAGGGCAAGCATCATGTATACTTCGCCGAGCATTTCGGCCTTTCTGTCGGAAAGGGCTTTGGCCCCGGTGCCGGCGGCAGCGCTTTTGCGGAGTTCAAGACCCCACTCCTTAAGCTTGAGGCCTATAAGATTGCGCATGCGCGATGTGTTTGAGCTGCTGAAAGTCTCCACCATCACTTCCGAGGGCACCACGCCGTACTTCGATATGTTGTCAGACAGACCGGTGTACTGGCCGCCGTCGCTGAGCGGATTTTTAAACAACCATTCGACGGTCTTGTCATCCATAGGCCGGTCGGCGGTGTCGATGATGCTTTGAAGAAACAGATTGGACTTTTCGAGCTGGTCCCAGAAGAAGTTGTAGTTTTGCGACAACGTCAGCTCCGGCAGATTGTGCTGAGCCATCATCTGTGAGCGCAGTACGTTAAGTCCGGTGAAGAGCCAGCATCGGCCCGACGACTTCTGGTCGGTGATGCCTTTGCTTTTTACTTTGTGTGAAAAGTGGGTGTCGAAATTGTTTTTATTCGCAGCATTGACCGCGAGTTTGTCAATCGAATTTGCCGCTATGGCGTTGTGAATGGCGCGCTGATGGGGCGTGTCGCGATATGCCGAACGTATCTTGTCGACTGTAGCTTTGTCAAGACCTCCGGGCGATGCGGCATGCACCGTAACGCCGTATAATGCGATGGCTATAAAGACCAATACTGATTTTTTCATGACTGATAAAATGATTATGAGGTTAAAAAACGGATTTTGCCGGTTTATTGAGTTACTGCAAATTTAGTCTTTTTCATCGATAAACCGAGGATATGGCCGAGGAATTTGTTATTTTTGCGATGCAAAAATATACATTGTTATGAAAGGAAAAGATGTACCTGTGCTTCTACTTACCGGATATCTGGGAAGCGGCAAGACAACATTGGTTAATCACATACTGACCAACGAACGCGGCATAAAGTTTGCCGTCATAGTCAATGACATTGGGGAGGTGAACATCGATGCCGACCTTATACAAAAAGGGGGCGTGGTAGGCACGTCAGATGACAGTCTGGTGGCTCTCCAGAACGGCTGCATATGCTGTACGCTGAAGATGGATCTTGTGAATCAGATAGTCGATCTGCTTCATATGGACTGCTTCGACTATATAGTTATTGAAGCGAGCGGCATATGTGAGCCGGAGCCTATAGCACAGACCATATGC
Source organism: Candidatus Homeothermus arabinoxylanisolvens (assembly GCA_001689405.1). Classification (GTDB taxonomy): domain Bacteria; phylum Bacteroidota; class Bacteroidia; order Bacteroidales; family Muribaculaceae; genus Muribaculum; species Muribaculum arabinoxylanisolvens. Next base: position 12,362 of record LUJO01000007.1, read on the forward strand.
TCGATACCGGCTATGGCGCCGGCGGTCAACAAGTTCGGCACATGTCGTCTTGACTGTGTGGTGACTGTCGTTGATGCTCTGCGATTGCAGAGCGAGTTCTCGTGCGGTGACAGTCTTACGGCTGACAATATAGACGATGAGGATATAGAAAACCTTATAATACAGCAGATAGAATTCTGCAATATAATTCTGCTCAACAAGATATCGGAGGTGAGCGCCGAGGAGGGCTGTCGTATAAAAGAGATTGTACGCACTCTTCAGCCTCAGGCCGAGATAATAGAATGTGATTATGCCGATGTCGATCTCGGCCGCATAATCAATACCGGACTTTTTGACTTTGAGAAGGTGGCTACTTCGGCTACTTGGATCAAGGAGATTGAACGTCCGGTCGATGAACTTGAACACGAGCATCACCATCATCACCATGACCATGACGATGACGATGAGAATGAGCATGAGCATGGTCACCACCATCATCATCATCACCATCATGACTATGAAGAGGGCGAGGCCGAGGAGTACGGCATCTCGACGTTTGTTTACTACCGTCGCCGTCCGTTTAATCTTAACAAATTTGATTATTATGTGGACAAGAAGTGGCCGCGCAATGTCATCCGGGCCAAAGGTGTGTGCTACTTCAGCGACAATACCGACGTGACCTATCTGTTTGAACAGGCGGGTGTGCAGAAAAAAATTACCGATGTGGGCCAATGGTATGCCACGGCACCCGAGGAGGAGCTGCAGCAGCTGATGGAGCAGGAGCCGGGGCTTATGCGCGACTGGGACGATATTTACGGCGACCGTATGGAAAAGATCGTTTTCATCGGTCAGCATCTTGACCGCGAGCAGATAACCCGCGACCTCGACGCATGCCTTGACTGACAACCGTCAAAATGCTCCGGATGGTCCTCTCTGACCGCACTGCCTGCATGGTCATACGGTAGTGCGGCGTCCGGCTACGGCCAACCGGATTGCTACCTTCTCATACTTTTGGATTTGTAATATAAGGACATTAGTGTCCACTAAAAAATCAT
>LUJO01000008.1 GCA_001689405.1 Candidatus Homeothermus arabinoxylanisolvens
GGTCCCTTTTCAAATGTTAGATGCAGACTATCTCGCCGAATTTGTGCTCAAGATATTTACCAATCTCCTCTACCGAATAACAACGGTCTTTTGACTCGAGATTCGTGTTGAAGTAGAAGTCGGCTGCCGGATCGAGCTCATACGCTATGCGGTAGGGCGAATTGGAATGGAAGTCGGGTGACGATGCATCATCGGAAGTTTCAGCCTGCAACTTTCTGATTTTGCCGGCAAGAGCGGGGTTGCGGTACGCCAGCCATACCACAAAAGCCGGCGACATAAGCATATATGCGTTGAGATATCCGAACTCGTCTCCGTTTTTATGCAATACATCAAGCACTTCCGCAACCGTATCCACATTCACCAGCCCATCCTTCTCTGAGTACATGACCAGATTAAGACCCGGGTTGAGAAGAAGCGCGAGATAGTATGACGCAATCATACCTCTGATCATGTCATCGAGTTCCTGAGGCGTCGAATCAAGATATTTCTGGACCGTATCGATTGTCTCGTTCAGACCGCAGGCTCTCAGATAAATACGTAGTGTTGACTCCGGATCGGTGACCTCCGATGACATCTGGGAATGCCGTTCGGCTATATGTATGCTGATTTCCCCCGGATCGGCAAGCACCGTACCGTCGGGAGCCGTATAGGGCATAGCCGGGTCAAGCATATAGGCCACGGCCATCAGTCCGGCTTCCTGATTGGATGGATATATCTTCTTTACTATTTCCTCCACATTGACAGCGACTTCATTGGCACCGGCTTCCTCGAGCCAGCGTGTCACACGATGCGAATACAGATATTTACAGCCGAGAGGCTTGTCGGCGACAAGCATTTGCGCGAGCTCCGAAGGAGAATGGGCCACAAGCCCTTTCGCGGAATTGAAAACGACTTCAAAGTTAGAAGCGAGGCGCTCCTCAGTGGAGAAACTCGTACCCTCCGCCCATTGCCTTATAGCGTCGAAGTCGGCGCGGTCAGCCATTTTCACACGGGTAAGAGCCTTTATGAGCGACATCATGTGGGCCGACATACCTTTGGGCTGCGGCAGCGACTCGTTCATCTTGTCGCGCAGCAGCTGGCTCTCGTTGGCGGTCAGTCTGGCCTTTCCCAACCACAGACAGAGCAGCGACACACCGAGTGAATAATAGTCTGACTTCACTCCGATCTCAGCCGGTTCGCCGGGCACGCGTGAATAGAATTCAGGAGCGGCATAAACCGGTGAGCGCATATCGTCGACGCGGCAAGTGCCGCCCTCCTTACACTCTGCCGATATGCCGAAGTCGGCAAGCACAATCTGCGTTCTTTCCTTGTCGGCATAGAAGAAGTTGGCCGGTTTTATATCGCGGTGCAGAATGCCGTGCTTCGAAAGGAAGTCGATAGCGGCAGCCATACGCAACGCCACATTGCGCAGAGCGTCCTCATCGCCTTCAAGCACCAAGCCGTCCATTGAGCCTCCCTCGCAAAAGTCCATCAGCTCATAGTCATTCATGCTCGAATCGGCGGGGTTCTCCCACACTCCATGACTGACTATATTCACCAGCAGACCGCTGTCGCGGAGTTTACTTATCTTTTCAAGGATCTCATGATTGGGACGGTGGTCGGGGTCATAATAGTAAATCTTGAGCGCATACTTCCTGCCGCCGTTTGTCACGGTGAATACAATGGCCTCACCCGATGAATCGGAGAGTACGCCCTCGTTTTTATATTTCACGCCGTTGAGTATGAACTCCTCCGGCCATTCACTTGCTGAGGTCTTGGCCTCGTTCTGAAGCATCTTGCGTCTGATGCCCGCGGAGGCGTTGTTCCGGTCATAGGGCCGGGGGCCGTTGTCGGCGCCTCTCGATGCTTTTCCGGTAACATGTGTATCGTTACTGCGTCCACGCACGGCCTTGCCGGGGGAGTGGGCGTCTCTGTCGCGGCGTGCGCGACCTGTAGAATGTTCGTCTGCCATAATCAATCTGATGAACTGTGAGTGGTATAGGTGCTTGAGCCCTGATATTTTCTATCGAGCACTACGCGCACATAATCGCGTTTACGCTCTTTGTGTCCGCAGCACTGGCACTGGTAATGGAGCATGTAGCGGTCATACCGCACATTCTCCTTATAGCGGTCCTCACGCCAGTCGGTATCGGTCTCATAGTGGTTCTTTACATCCTCGCGCCACGATGAATTGCCTTGCGTGACCTGAGTCCAAGTCTGCCACCTGCGCGTGCGCGAGCCCAATTTATGTGATTGTGAGGTGTCCTCCGTCTTCTCCTCGCTTTCAAGGAAGTCCTTGTCAACAAGCTCCATCGCCTCCATGGCACGGCATTTCTGGCATCGTGTGTGGGGCACCTCGTCGGCAAGGACAGTGAACTCATTCTGACACATCATATAGGCACTCGCTATAAGCAGAAATTCCCAAAAGATGTATTCGCCCCATGTCATAGTGACTATAATCCAGTAATAGGCAAAAGCCACAGTCAATATCGATATGAGTATTTTGACAGCCGTATCTGACAGTGGATAAAGCGAATGACGGAAATACAGCATTATGTGTATCAACAGACATGCCACTGAAGGAATTGCGATAAGCCATATCAAGCCGCAGATGCCGATTACTATACGCTTGGTCCAGTTCCATGTCTTATCCATCGGTGACGTGCAGAATTCCGACGGCTTGAGCGAATCGTAAAGGCTGCTCCGCGCGAAGAATGATGTCAGCGGGAAGTCTATCAACTGCGATGAAAGCGGAATATACTTCCATATCCACGAGTTACGGTCACTTAGAAGACCGAAACGCACCGATGATACCGTAGAGTCGGCGGCTATGGTGAGTACGGGCTCATAGAACGATCCGGTGCTTTTGTCGAAAACCGATGTATTTACCGAAGCCTCGCCGCCACCGGTGCCGCTCGGAATATACTGCATGACCGGCCCGTATTTATCTTCGATAGAATCCAAGTTTTTGCCGATGACATTACTCTCGAATTTTTCGCGGGAAGCAAAATGCGATGATGAGTTTTTTCGGAAGATATATTTATGGCTGTCTTTGAATGCCGGGAAATAATCGGTCGGGTAGATATTGGTGCTCTTTGCCCCGTTGGCAAGAGTGCCGTAATATTCCCATCCTAAAATATGTCCGTATTGCGATGAGGTCTCGGGGATGTTGGTAAGCCAGATAGTGTCGTTAGGATTATGTTTTTTACTGTGGGTCAATACAGGCATGTCAACATACCACGGCCTGATCCACCCTCTGACACCCTTGTCGGTCTCCACAAGATATTTCATGAATATGCCGTCGTTGTAGACACCCAGCATCCTTACACTGTCGCCTTTTGCTATCGTAGTATTGATTGTATCGTTACCGAACACGCAGAATATATGTCCTTTGGCGGTGATCGCCATCATAGGGCCGTCAGACCGCATACGGGTGCTCTCGAATAAGGAGGCGCCGATCATCAGCGATACTAAAAAGGCGAAAATAGCGACAACCACCCACGGCATACCCGGTTTATACGGTGAAGTTTTAGCCATATTATTCAATTTTTAAAGTTGTTTTAGTGATATTCAAGCCACCCAGTTCATCATTGTATTGTTCGGGAGTTATGTAAATCCACTGTCCGCCAAGTTCAGGCGACACACAATCGGAGGGATCGGGATGCAGGGCGCTGCATACATTGCACCGCCACATCATAGGATTATAGTTTGTCATGTCGTATTGTACATCAACACATGCCACCTTTCGCGCCGAGTAGTAGTCGCGCTGCTGCTCGGGCGTGAAGTCGGGAGGCGGTGTCAATGCCGCAAGGGCGGCATCCATCTCGGCAGCCTTTTCGCGATACGCGTCCATTATGGCGTCAAGCGTGAATTCAGGAGCATGGTACTGCTGCCGTTGCGCTACAACGGGCGGCTTATATAAATCGGGTGTGCCCGTAGAGTTGAAAAGACTGTTATAACGGTCAAGCAATGCTTTGTCTTCAGCAGAAAGTTCGGAATGTGCGGGGGCGTTTTTCTGATACTCCTCGATCTGACGGTAAAGCGCTTCCAGCTCCGCGGCCTTACGGCTTACAGTCTGAAACATAGGGTCGGCCAAGGCGGCGCTTCGTGCCGCATGCCCGCGCGGCGTAAGCGGGGCATTGCATTTCCGACAGAAGTTGCGTGAATTAAGTGTACCGCACTCGGGGCATACAACCCCGTCTTTGGGCTGTCCGCAACGGTTGCAGAACCGCTTTTCGGCATCGACCTGCGCACCGCAGAAAGTACATACGTCGGGATGCAGAGAATGACCGCACTCGGGACATATGGCCCACTGTGCCTCACACGGATTACCGCAATGAGGACACTTGACAGAGCTTTTGGCGACAGAGGATTTCGGCCGCCAGACACTCTGCCTGTACTGTCGGGATTGAGTCTTTACTTTTGACTTTTGCAATCCGCTCATGGCCTATGCTTCGACAGTAGCGTCTTTGTCAAACAAACGCACTATGGCGCGGATGATGACGTAAAGCAACCATATGCCTCCGAGAGCCACTGCAAGTGCCATTCCTATGCCACGGAACGCCGTCATACCGGTACCGAAGCCGGACCACAGCCAACTAAAAAATGAGTTCATGATTGTATGGTTTATAAGTTAATAAATCAGGTGATCGCGGACAATCAAGGCATGGCTCCTCGTCCGTTCAGGTTATTACAATGATTCGTTAAGTCAACGTATGATGCCGCTTCGCTTAATGTAGCCTTTGTCGATCGCTTTCACAATCAGGTCGGCCACATTGACTGCTCCGAGCTTGGCGAAGAGCGATTTGCGGTGGGCTTCCACAGTATTCTCGGTGACGAACATGGCGGCGGCTATTTCGCGCGAAGTTTTGCCCTGCGATATCTGATAGAGCACTTCCAGCTCCCGCGCCGACGGGTGCAGACTGCTGTCACCGGCAGCCTTCAACGCCTTGTGCACCTCCTCGCAATAGTAGTTTTTGCCTTTCAGTATCTCTTCAATGGCGGTTATGATTTCGCTACCCTCGCCCGATTTGTATATTATTGCGTTAACGTCGCGGGCAAGGAGCTTCCGTAGAGTCCATATTTCATCGTGCACGGTGCTTACGATTACGTGTGCCACAGGATTTCTGGCGCGGATCATCTCTATCAGCACAAATCCGTCAAGATCCGGCAATTCGAGGTCTATTATATAAAAATCGAATTCAGCCCCGGCCTCCAATTGAGACACCAGCCCCATAGCCGTGCTGAACTTCGTAACGTTATTGGCATTACGGCTTGCAAGAATGGCTGTCATGCCTTCCCTTACAAGGTCGTGGTCGTCAACAACGGCTATTTTCATCTGTGACAATATCGATTGGTCGTCCATAAGCGTTTGAAAATTGCGTTTTGTTCTGTATGCAAAATTACCCCGCTTATGAACGCCCGTCAATTACGGATTTCCGTAGTTTTTCATATTTTTTAAGTATCGAGGTTATAAAATAACCGTCAATTTTACGTCTGTACCGCCCGATTCGCCTGCTTCGACCGACACCGCTCCACCGATGGCATTGGCCCTGCGGCGAATTGAGTCAAGACCGACACCCTTTTTCCCTGCAGGGGTCTTCTGCCGGTATATGCCGTTATCGCTGACGGCTGCTTCCAGCTTCTCTTTTGTCAGGGTAAGTATTACTTTGATTTCATCGGCGCCGGAGTGCTTGACCGCATTTCCGGTGGCCTCCTGAACTATGCGGTACACTTCAAGTGCCGTAGCATCGGGCACTTCGCTCCAGTCAGCATCAACGGCCGAAGAGTCATAGCTAAAGTCGATTTTTCCGTTATTGGCATCGGCCTGCTTGGCTACGAAGAATCTCACCACCTCGTCAAGTGAAGCGTATGAGAACTCCGGCGGCATCAGTTCGTGCGATATGCGGCGCACCGACTCGCGGCATGCGTCAATCATCGATGCCGTACTGTCGGCAGACTTTCCGGCTTTTATATTCATCTGAATGGCGAGCAGGTCGTTGCATACGCCGTCGTGCAGCTCACCGGCCATACGCCGGCGCTCGCTTTCAAGACCTTCAATGTATTGTTGGGTAAGCTGCCGGCCAATGTCGGCACGTATCTTGGCAAATTCCATCTCGCGCTGCATACGGCGGCGTTTCTGCCGGGTGGCATAGACAATGAAGATGACTGCGCCGATCAAAAGCACGGCAAGGGCGGCGAAAAGCCACATCAGCGTGCCGGCTCTCTTGGCTTCGCTTTGCGCGAGGGCAAGCTGCGTCTCCTTTGTCTCATATTTTATGGTCAGGTCCCTTAAGCTCTCGGCTTTTTCCTGCGCCCAGAGGCTGTCGCGCATCACATTGCTCTGTAAAAGAGTCTTATAGGCGTTCTGATAGTCACCCAGCTCAGAGTAGGCCAGATGCATGTTGTTATAGCAATCAAATTTCACAAACGGAAGATTGTCAATGCCTTCCAAACCGAGAATTTTATCAAACCATATAATAGCGCCACGATTATCATTGTTCTTCAGGCATATTGAGCACTCGGCCTGATAATACGCCATTTTAGATGTCATCGAACTTATCTGCGGCATCAACGACAGGCATTTCTGACGCCATGACTCAGCCGCAGCCTTGTCGCCGCTGCGGTCAGAGAGCAGCATCGTGTACGCAGCCGCACGAAATGCCGCATCGCTGCTGCCGCTCTCCAAAGAGTTGCGGTAGGCAAGATCCTGATACTTCAGTGCCCGGTCTATATCGCCGCAACCTGTAAGCACTGAACCGGCCACACCATAGATAACGCCTTTCAGCTCCGTATCGTCACTCTTGGCAATCCAATCACCGGCCAGCACCGCATTGCGTCCGGCCTCATCCTTATTCTGCATGTCGAGGTTAAGGACCGACAGATTGATATAGAGCGAGGCTATCTCCTCGATAGCTTCCTGATCCGGATTTTCACGGAATTTACCTGACGTAATGATTGCCAAAGCGTCTTCATATCTTTGCAGGGCCTCGTCTATACGGCCCAAAGAACGCAGGAATACACCTTGGGCGGCATTAGTGCCGACAATTTGCGTGGGGTCGCCGCATTTGTCGGCCAGCAATATGGCTTGCTCCCCTACTATGGCTGCAGAATCGGTGCGGCCTATACTGTGCAGGCTGTCAGCCGTTTCACGCAGGTGTGCTATCTCCGCGATATCATCAGCATAAGCGAATGACATTGCCGAAGAAAGGGTCATAAGCAACGATAAAATTACAGTTCTCATACTCAATTACATAAAAGCAAGCCGACATGCCATCTTGCGAGCTACATGAAAATAGATTTTCAAGTCACATTACAGGCATAGCGCCCCGGGGTTAAACAAATATTAGAAGAAGGGCCACCCTCTTTCTTTTTGCAAATATACGGATAAGTCGAGAGCAAAAGCAAATTTATTTGGTTTTGCCGAGCGAAAGTATATAAGACGAAGTCAAATATACGGATAAGTCGAGTGCAAAAACAAATTTATTTGGTTTTGCCGAGCGAAAGTATATAAGACGAAGTCAAATATACGGATAAGTCGAGAGCAAAAGCAAATTTATTTGATTTTGCATTTTAACATATTGTGCATTTCCGCATTAACTAACATTAAATCGCGGATTAATCTCCACATTTTCAATCGGTTGCAACGAAAACAAACTGTTAATGCCCGATTATACATAAAAAGGGCATTTTGTCGTATTATCTTTGCCGAAAACAACCGTTAAACCAATAATCACATACAATGAAACGTACACCCAAATTTGACAAAGCATGGAGCGAATCAATAGCCATGCTTCCCGTGGAACTTCAGCAACCCCTCATCGAAGCCATAAAGGAGTATCAGACGTCAGGGACAGAACCGACTGACCTTGCCCCCATAGCGCAATGCGTGTTCAACCTCCTGAAACCGATTATCGACCGCCGCGCGAAGTCCGCATCCTATCAGCGCCGTCGCCGCGAGGCCGCGGCCGAAGTGCGCCGTGCTCCCGCCACCATCGAGGCCGGACGCCTCGTAAAACAGGACCGCAAATACATCCGCCTCATCGCCAAACGTTACAATCTAATCCACCGCCACATAAAGTCGGAAATCGACCGTCTGTCGGCCACGTTGACCGCCAACGGCATAGACCGCATCCCCGTACCGCGCTACAAGGATTACCTCGAACAACACCTCTCCGCCGCAATAACCCTATGAGCGACAGCCATTTTACGGTAAACGAATGATACAGCTGTACATCCCTATGTAACCTATCGTATTTTGATTACGATGAAGTTGGAGGCGTAAGGCAATGATTGCGAGTGGATAATCCTTATAGAAGAATTGTGGACCACACTTCGCAGACCATGTGAACGCCCCGGTGTTGCGTTTACAGCTGTATCCTCCATATCTTTTTCCGACGGCTCTCTCGCCGTGACCGCAAGGTTGGATTGTGAATATAAATAGACCAAATCTGGGCTTCTTCGCAAGTCCAAGGGTTCGATTTAAGCATTCTTAAGCTTGTCTGGATGACATTCGAGACGGCTTCTATCGAACGGCATCGATGACAACTTTGATGAGTCTTTTCATTGAATCCGCGATTTCATTCGGTCCGGGGATTGTCCGATATGACAAAACCGACAGTTCAGATTGATATACGGCTGCAATCTTGCTCCATGTCGAATCGAAGTCAACAATTAGAGGCGAAGACAGAACGGGAGCGTCCCGCCATTTCGGGGGACGGTCAAATTCCCTCTTGTCATGTTCGACAAGTTCAACGAGATTCTGTTTCAAATCCCCGGCAACATATTCGTTACATTCTTTATCACCGAGGAGAAAATGCAGATCGTAGAAATGTCGTATCTTAGAGATTAGGCCTGCGGTCGGGTCATCTTCAAAGGAGAACCTCAAAAGTGATACCACTTTTTCACAGAGAGTACGCCTTTTGTCAAGCACATTCAAAACGAAGGGCTTCATGTCAAGGTCGGCAATCATATCGTTCAGACCTCGGCTCTCCATCATTTCGGTTATAAAGGGTTTGATCTCCCTTTTTTCGTATGGGTATGGATTACCGTAGGTGTTGATTTCTACAATAACCTGATTGCTCATTACATTGGACGTTCCTCTATTGATGCCATCTAAAACTGACTTGTAAACATGATATGTCTTACGGAAGCGATTGTTCTTGACAGTATCGGGCTTCTCAACTTCATCCATACCTGTGGTGGATTCATGTCCTATCCTTGCCAAGAGCTTTTTCTGCTGGTTCTGGCTCAGACCCTCGCCCAATATGGCAAAGTCAACATCTGAGGAAAACCGTGCGATCAAGCCGTATGCCTTTGAAAGCGAGGTGCCACCCTTCCACACGGTCTTTTTCGCCGCAAGATTTCGCGACAGATTCTGTAATATTCGGCATATCCAGTAATCCTTCTCGACAAATTCGGGATATATTTCAAGGTCTTGCGCTGTCAATTCTATTGCCTCTCGAAATGACCGCTTGTTTTCATGAAGTTTCATTCAATATTCCATTTTTCTTTGTTGAGTAATTCAGTGGCAGTTCCCAGCCCTATTTTATATTTCGTTCCGGGATTAAGCGCGGTACGAAGAACCATGGTGTGGCTGCCATATCCCAAATCATCAAGAATTGCTCCGAGAATGGCTTTTACACGGGGTTGGTATTTATCCGACAATCTGATGATTTTCTTAATTTCATCCTCCTGCAATTGTCCGATAGATGATTTTAGCGCCGCTATGGAACGGACAATCTCGGTATCCGGAATTTTCTTTAT
>LUJO01000009.1 GCA_001689405.1 Candidatus Homeothermus arabinoxylanisolvens
TTTGAATTGAGAGGTTCTGCAACACCCTCTGCTTATGCCGACTGACTGCACGACGTAGGCATGGGTCTTTGCAGACTCATCATTGTTGTAATGAGACCCTGACAACCGGAGACTGCGGCATCCTACGTATGCCTTGTCCCCGGCTTACATTTGGCAGAAGCCTTTGCAGGCTCACGTGATATGGCACCGGTTCCCTGTTACAGGTTTGTCGTCTTGAAGACGATTAAACGTTTGAGACTCTCGCAAATCTATTCTTTCAATACATGTTGATTTCTTCGTAAACACAGGGAATCACAATATTGCCTTTCTGATCAATAACACCTTTCTTAAAGAATGGCTCCGTATCTTTAATTACAGCCAAGCCATCTTGGAAAAAGCCAACCTCTGACGAAATGCATGGAATTTTAACTTTCCCAGTAGTATCAATAAAACTATATCTGCAAGGAACATCTTTTACACAAGCCAAACCCTCAGTGAAAGGCCATGCTTCCATATAAATAAATGGAATTATAACATTCCCGGTTTTGTCGATATAGCCCCAGTAACCATTGAAGTCCTTAACTGCAGCTAAACCATCGCTGAAGTCCCACGAATCGCAATAAATACATGGAATTACAGGTTCTCCTATTCTATCAATAAAGCCGCGCTTGCCTGACTCATCCTCGACACGAGCCAGTCCTTCTGTGAAAGGCCATACGCGCTTGTAAGAATGAGAAAAAACATAATTGTTATTCTTATCTCTATATTCCCAATTATCGTAATCGAACTTTTGAAGTGGAGCCAGTCCCTCACTAAAATCACCAACTGACACATAGAGACAAGGAATAATATTGTTACCCTTCTTATCTATAAACCCCCATCCCAGACGTTTTACCGGGGCCAAACCATCATTAAAAGACCTTGCTCCATCATACTCACATGGAATTACGATATACCCGGTTTTGTCAATAAAACCACATTTGCCATTAGAGTCACAAACTGGAGCCAGCCCCTCGTTAAATCGTCCTATCCCTTTGTATATACATGGTATCACAAGTTTTCCTGTTTTATCAATACAGCCATTTTTACCGGTGTTATCCTTAACGCAAACGAGACCATCGCCTACATACATTACAGGTTCATAAGGCAACGGAATAACATCTTTATCAGTTTTATCTATAAAACTACTCCTACCCGATGCATATTTGATTCGTGCCAAACCATCCATAAAAGGCTCTGCATAATCATAAATGCACGGGATGACAACATTTCCAGAGGTGTCTACATATCCCCATCTGCCGGATGCATCTTGGACCGCTATCAGGCGGAGCGATTCCAGCCGTTTCTCCTCGACGCGCGCTTTGAGGTTTACTTCGATGAAGTCGCTGTAGTCGTTGTCGGGGACATTGTATTTGCGGGTGTCTTTTATTTCGGGGTATTCTTTGCTGACAAATTCGAGCAGATGGTTGCCCTTGACAAGGCGGATAAAAGTCTCGGTATCGGCATGGGCGACAGCCAGACGCTTGCGGAAGCGGAGCACGTCGCAGTCGGCATCGGAGAGGATGGCTATCTCCGCCCCGATCTCCTGCTTTGTGGTCGACTCACGGGGCGCAATTATCGGCGCTATGCGGTCATTGACGAGCATTTCGACCGAGGCGTTGAGCAGAGTCTCACTGTCGATTTTCGTAAACTGATGCTGGCCGAGCGCCTCACGCACCTGCTCCGGCACCGTGGGCGGAAAATCCTTGAAGAGTCCGTCGAAATTGACCGGGATGATGTGGCGCTCGTGCTCTATGGCATGGATTATCTCCTGACGCACCCAGTCGTCTTCATTCTTACAGCGGTCAAGCGAGCCGGGCGAAAGGATGAAAATAAACACCGGCGCCGACTCGATAGCGCTCTTGATGCGGCTGTCGAAACGGCCGTCCTTAAGCTCATCGTAGTCAAGAAACACACGGTCGCGGTAACCGCGCTTCTCAAGTTCGGCCTTAAGAATTCGGGCATATTGCGCACCGCCTACGCGACGGTAGCTGATGAAAATATCGTAATCCATTTTTTGATGTGATATGATTGACAATTAAATTGAGCGAGCTTATTGCAAATTTAATAAAACCCGCTCAATAAATCAAATAACCTACAGCAGCCTCACACGGCAAAGCCTACCCGTCGGTATCCGCGGAGGTATGTAGGCTGTGGCTCGCAGTCGGGTATGTCGGCCGGCAATATAGTGGTGAGCTGCTCCCGGTCAGGGTCAGACAACTGCGACACACGCGAGGCCATGGCAGGGATAATCGACGTCGTGATCAGATTTATGACATGACGTGCGTTGCCGAAATCGGCATCGCGATTGGCATAGTCGGCGGCAAGGCGGCGGCACAGCCTATGACGCGCCTGCTCGTCAAGCGTGAAGTGGTTGCGCCGCAGATAGCCCTCGGCAATCTCCATAAGCTCCGCTTCATTAAAATCTTCGAAGGTAAAGATATTGCTCTGCGGGATACGTGAACGCAGTCCGGGATTGATGTCAAACAACCGCTGCATCGGCTCTGTATAGCCGGCCAATATAAGCATCCAGTCGCGTTTCGACTCGTCGGCAAGAGCCGTCATAAGAGTCTCGATGACGAAACGTCCCGGGTCTTTCGGGTCATCGGGCTGGCACAGCTGATAGGCCTCGTCGATAAACAATATGCCGCCTTCAGCCTCCTCAAGGGCAGCCAGAGTATTCTCCGACTCGGAACTGTAGTATTTACCTATAAGAGTAGCCCGTTCGCGCACCACGACATGGCCCTTTGACAGCACGCCAAGCTCCCGGAGCTTGCCGCCGAGTATCTTGGCTACGGTAGTCTTGCCTGTTCCCGGCGATCCGAGAAACATGGAGTGAAGCGGGAGTGACAGACTTGAAAATCCGGCATCCTCGCGCAGCCTGTTGAAACGCACGAGAGCCGTGTACTGCGCCATGCGCTGCTTGAGCGATGCGAGTCCTACAAGGTCGTCAAGTCCCGGAGCCTTATTATCATCGGGCGCGTCATCAGTAGTGTCGGGCACTTCATCAGAAAGGGAACCGTGCTGCTCGACCATATCGTCAAACGCCCTCCCGAACATTGAGGCATCGGTCACGGTGCGCTGCTTAAGCTCTTCCGCAGTCCACGGATTCTCTACAACGGCCCCTTCATTGGAAAACAGGAAAGTGGCAAAGACATAAGTCATACAACGAAGACACGCACAATAGACGCCTTTCACGTCAGGATTTATGTCAAAGCTCCACCTCACCGACAATAACTTCCTGTCGTCATCATCGGCCGACAGCCGCGAAGGCACGAGCAGCTGCCTCTCTTCCACTCCGTCAGGCCGTATCACAGCTATCTCCACTTCAGGAAGACTATGGATCTCGGCCGGCAGCATGTTTTCGAGCTGAAACTCTACAACGGCCTCATTGCCGAGCCCGTCGCCGGGAGAAGCGACACTATAGTACTCGGGCCAACCGAGAAGCACGCTGCCCTTCAACGGCGAGTACCACTTTGTGGGCAGACGCAACTCCTTCAGGGCGAAGAAGCGTATCTCGCGCGACTCCAATTCCATGCCGCCGGCTTCTACCGTCACCCGATAGCGATGATAGGGATTGACATCGGCAGCGGGCACATAAACGTCGAGGCGCTCATAGCGCATGAACTCCGAGCGTGACATGGCGAAATTAAAGATATTGCGTGCTCCCACCGCGCGGTCATCGTCATCAATATCGCGGAGAGTCACAGCAAGTATGCCTACCTTTACGCCACGGGGAGTACTCTTCAACGCCAATTTATTGATAATCGACATATAGACGGCCACATGGGTCTGGTGAGCAAAGAGAATAAAGTGATTGCGGTTGTCAAACAGTTCGGCTCCCGGTATTTCAGAAGCGATTTTACTTGTTGAATCGTAGGGACGTATCTTGAGGTCACCTACTGAGATTTTATCATTTATATCCATAATTGTTTCTTTTTAGATTAATATATATGAGCTGTGACACGCATGACATGTCACAGTCGGTTAACATACACATACCGGAGTCCTGCCGCGATGCCTGCATCGCCGTTTGCCGCAGACCCCGAGTCCACAATGTCAAAGTACTCCCTTGAGGCTGACCATGCGCCGTCATCAGCAACCGTGCAGACACAGCACACCCTGTCGGCCTTGATCTCGGTGATTAAAAATGCTAAGGGAGTTGTCAACGCAACGCCCTTCCACGACCTGCCTCAGGAGGCGGATCCTGCACCTTAAGATGTTGTAGGGAGTTACATGTCATTGTGTTGACCTTGTGTTTTTAGTTAATCTAAAAAGAATTAAAACCGGTCATTCCATATCATGAAATGACGATTATGCGGCAAATATAACCAATGCCTGATAAATTTCCAAATTTTCTTTATCATCTCTACATAAAAAGTCCTGACGGAAATACATGTAACCGGTATTTCCGTCAGGACTAAAAATGCAATGAGATATGTCTATTCCGAAGCTTTGGCGTTCCAGACAGTAAGCACACACAGAACCGACAGGACGGCCGACCCTATCCAGAACCATGTCACGGCCGAAAAGTCATAAACCGCGAATCCGTCAACGACCGACTTGCCGCTGCCTATGGTAAGTCCGCTGACAAAGTCCTGAAGAGCGGCGCCTATGTAAGAAGCTATACCCACTACTCCAAGAGCGGCACCCGAAGCCTTCTTCGACGCGATGTCGACAGCCATCAGACCGCCGAGGAAGCATATAAGAGCCCCTATGGCAAGTCCGAAAATAACCATACTGGCGGCGTCAAGCCAGAAATTATCAGACGAGCCGAGCAAAAACAGGCACAGGCCCAATATATTCATAAGACCGAATATCAGGGCCGGCATGTTGCGGCGTCCGCCGAAAAAGCGGTCGGAAATCCATCCTGAAAGTACCGTACCGACAATGCCGCAAACAGAGCTTATCGAAATCACCGAGCTGGCCTCAAGATTGGTATAACCCTTTTCAGCCTCAAGGAAGAAAATGCCCCAACTGTTGACAGCGTAACGTGAAATGTACATAAACGCGCTGCCGAGTGCAAGCATCCATATGGCCGGATTGCGTAACACCTGCTTCTGATACTCTGCGACGGACGTCTTTTCCATAGACTTCTCCTTGGTCTCCGACACCTCACCGCTGTATACATCGACAGGCGGCAGTCCGCACGACTGCGGAGTATCGCGCATAAACACGGCTACAATAACGAAGCCGAGAAGTCCGAGGAGTCCGGCACCGCGGAAGCCCCACTGCCAGCCAAAGGATGCCACTATCACGGCTGTGGCTATGAATGTGATAGCCTCGCCTATGTTATGGCTCGATGACCAGAAACCGTAAAACGATCCGCGGTCCTTATTGCTGTACCAGCGCGAAAGGGCAACCACACATGGAGCCGCGCCCATAGACTGCATCCAGCCGTTTATAGCCCACAGAACCATGAACACGCCGAATGAGGCCACAAAACCGAGCGCGAGGTTTATAAGAGCCGACACCAGAAGTCCGGCGGCGAGAAAACGGCGCACATTGCTGCGGTCGGCAAGGAATCCGTTGGTAAACTTACCTATAGCATAGGTCACGAAAAGTCCCGACCCGATTATTCCCAATTCGGTCTCCGAAAGCACTCCGGCATCCACGATAGGCTTTTTTATGACATTAAGGCTCAGACGGCACACATAAAACAAGCCGTAACCGAGTGTGGCTGAAAGAAATACCTGCCAGCGCAGACGACTGTAACGCTTGCGCGTGGCCTCGGGCGAGAGTACCTCGCCCGAAGGACGCGACATAGCAAAGAAACTTAGCAAACTACTCATAACACAAGCATATTAATCATGAAGCCCGCGCTGACGCAGATATTTAAGAAGATGTTCGGCACGGTCGGTCTGTATGATAGTGGCGCCGAGAGTGTCGATAAGGTAACCGAACGAAGCGTCGGTATCAGACAAAGAGAGGTCATCGTCATGTCCGCCGCAAAGGGTGTCCCATAGCGTGTTGTACCATATCAGCGCTTTGCCGTCAAGCGACTTGCGGAGTTGCAACGGCATGCTGTTGGAGTCATCGGCATACACAAGCTCATAAGCTACAGGACGCAAGCGCTCCATAAATCCGGTCATCAGCTCGCCGGCGGCAGGTTTGTCGAGATTCACGACAGGCATGTATATGACCTCGTCAAGATACGGCCCGTACAATGACAGGACCTCATCGGCCGGCTTGGCTCCTTTCATAATCACCTGACGTGCGGTGCCGGTCTTCTCCAGCACAGGCATCAGCAGGTCAAAGTAGCGGTCGGCCTTGTCGAGATTGATAAGCACGCGGCCTTTGGCTTCAAGAAGAGCCTCCTCAAGTGTAGGCACATTGTGCATGGTCTTTATGCCGCATCCGTTCTTCAGTTTCAGAGTCTTTATGGAGTCAACCGTCCACTCCTTTACGAGCCCCTTGCCCGTTGTAGTACGCTCAAGGCGTCCGTCGTGCATCACTATGAGCACACTGTCTTTTGTAAGCTGCAGGTCAAGCTCCACGACATCGACACCCACGGCAATCGAATGGCGTATGGCGGCAATGGAGTTTTCGGGAGCATACCGCCAGTCGCCACGGTGTGCCACAACCATCACCGACGACTTGTCGCCCGACATGAGTTTCTCGCGCAGGGCTTCGGCCCTGTCGGCCGACGATGCGGCATTCAGCGGCAATATGGCCGCCAGCAGCAGTATGATAAACGAATTTTTTTTCATATTCACTATTATTTTAAAGTCTGAATAAAATCATAATCCCAATAAACCAGCTCTAATCATGCAGCCCCCGCCCGCGCAGATATTCAAGAAGATGCTCGGCACGGTCGGTCTGTATTATAGACGCTCCAAGAGTGTCGATAAGATAGCCATACGATGCGTCGGCATCAACCAGCGACACCTCATCGTCATGACCGCCACACTGAGTGTCCCAAAGCGTATTGTACCATATCAGCGCTTTACCGTCGAGCATGTCTTTTAACTCCACGGCATAACTTACGGCATGGTCGGCCGAATATGACAGTTCGTAAACCACCGGCTTGAGCACATTAAAAAATCCGGTCATGAGTTCTCGCGCCTCGGGCCTGTCAAGCTTCAGCTTAGGCATATAGATTATCTTATCGATATATGCGCCATAAAGGCTGTGGACCTCGGCAGCCGGCTTTGGACCCTTGACGATAACCTGACGTGCGGTGCCGGTCTTCTCCAGCACAGGCATCAGCAGGTCAAAGTAGCGGTCGGCCTTGTCAAGATTGACAAGCACGCGGTCTCTGGCTTCAAGAAGAGCCTCTTCGAGAGTAGGCACACCGTGCATGGTCTTTATACCGCAGCCGTTTTTCAGTCTCAGGGTCTTTATCGAGTCCAAAGGCCAGTCCCTTACGAGTCCTTTCCCCGTAGTAGTACGGTCAAGACGGCTGTCGTGCATGACAACCAGCACACTGTCCTTTGTAAGCTGAAGGTCAAGCTCCACCACATCGACACCCACGTTAATCGAATGGCGAATGGCGGCAATGGAGTTTTCAGGGGCATACCGCCAGTCGCCGCGATGAGCCACAACCATCACCGATGACTTGTCGGCCGACATGAGCCTTTCGCGTAAGGTATCGACGCGTGTAGCCGCGCCTGCGGCAGGCTGACACATGACCGCAAGCAAAAGCAGCGCACATGACAGCCATTTCGTAGCCCGCAGTATCATCATCGCAGATTACCGTTACTCCATATCAAACGCTCGCCCCAGAAAGGCATGTACGTATTCTCGCAGTTCAGCTTGGAAGCGCGTTCAAGACCGAGGGCAAGCGACCAGCGCGAAGAAGCCACATCCTTGTGTGTAAGTTCAAGGATATGCGACAACAGCACGTAGTCGGGAGCGAATACGGCGCCGATGACATTGTTTTCGGTAAGCGCATTGGGAGCATACCGGGGTATGTAGATGTCTATATTGGCATTCCGGACTGTCTCATATCGGGAAGCGCCGAAGTTGGAGTCGCCCGAGTGCATTATGACACAGTGGCCGGCATCGCTTCCGCAGTCTATCTTAAATACGGTGACAGGCACATTCGTGTCGCCGTTATTGTGGTCGGTGATAAAACTGTGTATAGCGAACGTGCCTATCGAATAGTCCTTGTTTTCAGCGGTGATATACTGAGAGTCGCATCCTTCTATGTCAAAATTGGCGAGAACAGGCTTGCCGAGTTTTGCCATGGCCTGAGCGAGCGGCAACGACTTGTGGTCATTGTGCACATGGGTTATGGCATAGAAGTCAAGATAGGGAGCAAGCTCCTCGGCACGGCGGTGAAAAATATCGATACCGAAAGCGCCCGAAGCGGTCTTCACCACATATCCCATGTTGTAAAGCTGATAGACATGCACCTCACCGGCAGCGGGAGTGTCTTTATCAAGACCGTCGAGCACACGGTCCATGGCTTTGTTGTAGTTGTATATTATCGGTATTGTCTTCTCCATGGCGGTAGCCAGAGGAGCGTCGCCGTCAAGATAAGCCTTGAATATGACGTCGGTACATTCATCGGCCTGTTTCTGCAGGTCAACGAATATGTCGTTACGCTGCGTAAGGTCGTGCGAAGCGGCCGATGTGGCCCACAACCGTACAAGAGCGTCATTTTCGGCAGAAGGCAGTACGGAGCCTTCGGGACGCCAGTCGTTTTTATCATCATCGCAGGCCGACACGCCGACGGCGCCGATGAATACAATCACCGCAACCGCGGGCTTTGACAATGTAGTCAAAACCCTGTTTGCGGCACCGCATAAAGCGGCAGAAATTGAACCTATAAATTGCATGAATAATGATTTTAATGATATTGGATTCTGTACCGAATATTATTTCAGAGAATTTGTACCGAAGTGATTGCCGCCGCGCATAGGCCATCCGCCCGCAGCAAGCGGAGTCTTGATGTCAAATGCCGCTACCGAACCGTTCAGTCCGTAATATACACGGCAGTCGGGACCTATAGACACCGCCGACATAGTCTGCTTGCCTATATTGAGTATGGCTTCGGCATTTCCGGCACGGTCAATCGCCAGAAGATTGAACGGCGAGGCGTACTCCGATATATAAGCCTTATCGTCGGCTCCGAGAGCGAATCCGGAGTAAATGTAATTTTTCTCGGCGGTATAATGCCACTTCTGAGCACCGTTGCGGTCAACGGCATACAGGCCACCCGACTTCTCGCAGAAATACACTGTGCCGTCGGTGTCAACTACCGGATGATAGCAGTCATTGGTAGCCGAAGGACTTGTCCACAGGGTGCGTCCGGTGTTCATGTCGACCGCGGCCACACCACCCTTGCTCTTCAATGTCGCATAAAGTACTCCGTTGTGGAGCGCGAGCGAACCGCCTCGCTCCGTAACCTTGTGACCCGCGTCGCATGTCCAGCGAAGCGATCCTGAGGCGGTGTACGACCACAATCCGGCAGAAGTGCCGATATATACGTTGCCGTCGGCATCAACCACCACTCCTCCGGCGTTGCCGCTCTGCACGGCGTTCCACTTCTTTGAACCTGTTTCGGCATCAAGAGCGGTAAGCTTGCCTCCGTCGACAAGTACATACACAACTCCGTCCGATGTCACGGCGGGAGCGGCTTTAACAGCCTTGCCGAGCGATACCTTCCACTTCTCTATACCGTTGGGCGTAATAGCATAGAACGTGCCGGCGCCATCCTCGGTACCGAAATATATTTTACCGTCGGGGCCCACAGCCGGACCTGCGCCGTAAGTGGCGGCTGCCGTAGCGAACTGCCATTTAACTGTACCAGCCACCGCATCTACCGCAAACAACGTCTTGGTGCTCTGCGACACGGTATAGAATGTCTGTCCGTCGCGTGCAAACACGATGTTGCTCGACTTCTGATAACCGGTACCGGCAACCTGCGTCCAAGCAAACGGAAGCACGTCGACCGTTATCGAGGCTGACTCTGTCAATAGATTGTCATAAACCACATGTACAGTCACCGTATTGGATCCGGCAAGAGCGAAGTAGCAGTCGGTCGAAGGCTCGGAAGATATGTCGGTGCCGTTGACACTCCATTTCACAGATACGACTTCACCTGATATGAAATAAGCCGGATTATACTCAAGCTTGCACAGCTCATACTGGTGAGGTGTTTCGGGAAGAGCCGATATGGGGCTTATCTCACCCGGCACCGCCGTAGCCGACACAACGGGAGAGTTGCCGTGGCCATACACACAGGTCAGTGCAAATGTATATTCCTTGCCGTTTTCAAGTCCGTTGACAAGATATGACACAGCGTCGGGTTCGGGATTGCCGGCCGATACGGCCGCTCCGCCAGCGGAAGTCACCGTGAGGCTATAGCTATATGACAGCTCTGTAGCCGGAGCCACCCATGATATGAACGCACGTCCGTCGCCAGCCATGGCTTTGAAATCGGTCACGGGCAGACGTGTTGACTTAGGCGTGCATGAAGCCGTTATCTTGCGGGCGAGTCCGCTCTCATAACGGGCCTGCACGGCAAATGTATATGCACAGTCATTGACAAGCGGAGATATGACAGCCGATGACTCTTTGCCGTCGACAAAAATCTCGCCGTTCTCACCCGCCTGCGAGGTGGTCCATGTTATATAATAGTCGACAGGTGTCGGTTTGCCCTCCTGCGGCTTCCACTGCAGGGTGACCGATTCGTCGCCCGACAATGCCGTAACTTCATCGACTTCGTATCGGTCAAACGAAGCTCGGTAATCGTTTTCATCTTCACAACCGGCCAGAACAAGAACGGCTGCGGCTGCCAATAATGTATGTCTAAATAATCGTTTCATAATCGGTATAGATATTTATAGGATTAATAACCGGGATTCTGCCACAAAACGGTCTTGTCGTCGATGCGCTCGATTTCGGTCGAAGGTATGGGATATAGCATCTGATAATCCTGTATGGTAAGTCCTTCGTTGGCCGCGGCCTCCTTGGCACCGCCCAAACGCACGGAGTCAAACCACCGATGTCCCTCGTAAGGAAACTCTTTCTGACGCTCAAGCATGACTGCCTTACGGAAGGCGTCACGGTCGGGCAGATCGGCTATGTCTACGGGCGACAGTCCGGCACGCGTATGCACTGCGTTCAGAGCATTTAGAGCAGGCGAGTCCTGACGGTTGCTGTAGCCTACCTCGTTCAGCGCCTCGGCATACATAAGCAGCACATCGGCATATCTGAGGAGTATGTTGTCAGCACCGTACTGGCGTGTGGTGGCATCGCGGGTGTCATAAAACTTACGCATCAGATGTGTGTTGACATCGGGCACCTTTACATACTCAAGCAACAGCGAACGGCGGTCATCGGAAGTGTAAAGTTCATTCAGAGTGCGTGTACGGTTGTTGTCGTCGGTAAGGTTGGTGAGCCCATACCAAGCGCCGTGTCCCTCACCCACTACAGTCTTGTTGTAGCGTACGGCAAATATTATCTCGGCGTTCATCTTTTTGTCCACATCAAATACATCGAGCACATCAGGCAGAAGCGTATATGAACCGATCATGCCTTCGAGCAACGGAGCGGCTTTCTCGGGGAAACCGAATGTGAGATACACTTTGGCGAGCAACGCCTTGGCTGCCCCGCTTGTGGCACGTCCTACATCAGACTTGGGGTACGATGCGGGAAGCATGTTTTCATTTACTATCATCTCAAGGTCGCCGGCTATGTAGGTGTACATCTCGCTCTCGGAAGGGCGTGCAAGCTTAAGAGCCTCGTCGACCGATACAACCTTGCGGGCTACGGGCACGGTGCCCCAAGCACGATACATGTTGAAGTAGGTCAGGGCACGGATAAACATGGCTTCAGCCTTGAACTGGTTGCGTTTTACAGCATCGAACTGCGCGTCATCTATGCGGTCGAGCACCATATTGCAGCGGTACACGCCGTTATTGAAGTTAGCCCACAGGTCATCGAGTATGCCGTTGGCCGGAGTCTCGTTGAACTTGTCTATGTCATATCGGTCCTGCGTACCCGCCGTGGGTGCGTTAAGAGTAAGGTTGTCGCTGCGGTACTCGCACATCTCGATGTAAAAGTTCATCTGAGTCTGCAATTTGGCATAACAACCGTTTACAGCGATTTCGAAGTCGCTTTCGGTCTTGTATATCTTATCTACCGTCACCTGATCGTCGGGCTGCAGGTCAAAGAAGCTGTCGCTGCACGATGTCAGCACCAATAAGGAGGCTGCGGTAATTGCCGTCAATAGTTTTTTCATTGTTGTGATTTTAATAAAATTAGAAAGTGGTTAAGTTAAGGCCTATCATAAACGTACGGGCCAAAGGATAGGTACCGTAGTCCTCACCGGGTGTCAGCGCATTGCTGTTGCGCAGACTCACTTCGGGGTTGTAGCCCGAGTAATTGGTCCAAGTATACAGATTGTTGGCCGAGAAGTATATGCGGCACTTTTCGATATAAAGTTTCTTGGTCCAGTTAGAAGGCAGCGTATAGCCTACGGTTATATTCTGCAGACGCAGGTATGAGCCGTCCTCAAGATGCCAAGTCGACGTACGGGCGTTGTATCCGGTCTGCTTGCGGTTGGCGCGGTTTGTAAATCCGTCGCCTATATTTGTCGCGCTCTGCCAGCGGTTGAGGCTTGCCACGGTGCCGTTGACGTTGCCCTCCATGTTGTCAAGATAACGGCGGTTGAGGTTCAGGATTTCGTTGCCGTACACACCCTGAAAGGCAACGGCGAAGTCAAGGCCCTTGTAAGCGAGAGTACCGTTGAAACCGTAAGTGAAGTCAGGCATATAGTTGCCTACGATAGCACGGTCTTTATTTACGTCGAGTACTCCGTCACCGTCAACATCGACAAAACGGAAGTCACCGGGACGTGCATTGTCAAAGTGAGGATAAGCCTTCAGGTCCTCTTCATTACGGAATATGCCGTCCTGCACAAGCAGATAATATGAACCGATAGGCTTGCCTACCTGAGTTATGTAATAAGCGTGCTCGACACTGCCCGACGAGATTATCGGAGCATTCTGTTGTCCGAGAGCCTTTACCTCGTTGGTGTTTTTCGACCAAGTGGCATTGAACGAGTAGCTCAGTCCGTTTTTATATGAGTGCGACGAGCCCAGCGAGAGTTCCCAACCGCGGTTATTGACCTTACCTATGTTCATAAGCGTCGTGCTGTAACCGGTAGGACGCGGAACGGGCACATTAAGAAGCATGTCGTAAGTATCGGCATAGTAGTATTCAGCGGTAAGTTTCAGATATCCGTTGAGCGCAAACAGGTCAAGACCGGCATTGATCATCGAGGTCTTCTCCCAAGTCAGGTCGGGGTTGTCGATACCCGTAGGCTTGTAGCCGCTGTTCAACGAACCGCTTCCCGAACCGAGTATATAATCATCCTGATCCATAGTGGACAAATGGCGGTAATTGCCTATCTGGAAGTTACCGGTCTTACCGTAGCTAAAACGCAACTTACCGTCATCCAGCCAATTCATGGCGCTTATATTACGGAAGAAATCCTCGCCGGTAAAACGCCAAGCGGCCGATGCCGAGGGGAAGTAGCCCCAGCGGTTATTCTTGCCGAAACGTGAAGAGCCGTCGGCACGTATGGCGGCGGAAAGCATGTATAAGCCGCGATAGCTATACTGGGCGCGTGCGAGATACGAGGCAAGCGACCACTCGGTGGTCTGTGAATTTCCGTCTGACACCGTACCTCCGGTTATAGTCTGTATATTATTACTGTCCGCTAAACTTTTTT
>LUJO01000010.1 GCA_001689405.1 Candidatus Homeothermus arabinoxylanisolvens
CCTGAAGAATCTCCTGCTGGATCTCCGGTTCCTTCTTCTCTTTCCTCAACGCCTCCTTCTGTTTCATTGTGAGCTTGGTCGGCACCTTCTCTTTCAGTGATGGCAACTGCTCCGACAGGTCTTTGAGAATATCCTTAATATATCGGTTCAGCACCTGCTCGTTGGCTTTCGGAATGTTGTAGCCATATTTCTCGCAGATGGTGATAAGGTTCTCGTTGAGAATGGGTATAGTCACCTAGGTCTTAGTCTTTTGCTGGACAAGACGGATTATGCGCGTTCCCTTTCGGGTAGTCTCAAAGTTGTCGGCATTGAGGTTGTTGTAATCACTTACACGTTGACAGGTATAGCAGCCAATGAGAAAAACATCGCGGATATGCTCTTTCTTTCCTGTCAGCGGCATTTCATAGAGAGCCTGCAATTCCTCCTCGGTGAGATAAATCTCGACAGCCTTGTCGCGGTCTTCAATCTTCTTCTTGACAATAAGAGCCGCCGCACGTTGGTTGTCGTGTACGCCGTCAATGAATGCAGCGTTGATAAGAGCCTTCAGATTTGTCAGATGCTTGTTGGCAACCTTTGCCATGTAACCGTGCTTCTGCAAATAGTTGATGTAGCGCGACACAAACGCACGGTCAATATCCACCCACCCGAATTTGTGCAATGGGTCAAAACCTTCATAGACACCGATAAAACTTTTCCATGCCTTGCAGGTGCCGGGCGCATAGTCGTCACTGCTAATCTTTCGCGCCCCGCTCTTGATGTCATCGACAAACTGAACGAGGAACGGCCAGATAAGGCGGTTCTTCTCATCCTCGATACGTTTCTTTTCCTCGGCTTTCTTGCGGGCTTTTTCTTTCGCCGCCTCACGTTTGGCAATAGCCTTGCGCTCTGCCTCTGCGGCTTCCTCCATCGCCCGGCGTTCAGCGTCCACTTTCTCCGGCTCGGAGATATAGCGCACATCCATGTCGAGAGCCTCGCGGTCAAAGTTTACCTTTGCGAGATGAGCCTTGACGATGCCCTCAATCTGCGTGAGCTTGGCATGAAGCTGATAATTCTTCTTCTGATGTGCCAGCCATGCGCGGGGCGAAGCCGTAGCCTTCTGCCAGTCGGCAACCTCAACCTGAAGCATGGTCGAAATCAGCACATCAACCTTGCGGGTATGGATGCGGATAAAGAGGGTCGCGATGTCCTTCTTCAAATCCTTGGTGCGGACATGAAACGGGGTCAATTTTTTCGGAGAGGGTGATTTTGTCATATCTTCGATGTTATAAATTTCTGAATGGTGGCGTTTGCATTCGTTCACAATCAGCCTCTTTGGTTCTGCAAATATAACAACCCAAACCGCAATTTGTCAAGTTTGGTCACCACGTAGGTCACCACGTTTTTTGAATGAATCTGAAAATAGGCAAAATTCAGCAAGGTTTATATTACACTATTATTCAGCATTTTGCCCAAACAAGCCATTCAAATTCATTCGTATTCATTCAAAAACTCAGGTTCTGGTGGCACCACCTCGTAAACCGCTAAGTGGTTAAATATCAGCTACTTAGCGATTTTCTTTAGTCTCGATTTCGGCTTGAGCCCGAAATTTCAGTTCATGGATTTTTGAGAAAGTGTTAAATTTCACTCCGTTTTCGCGTGTGTATGCTATTATAGCAGTTCAACCGACTTTTGCTGCTGACCCATTCTTTTCCAATGCAGTTGGTCCGTATTGTTGTGGTGAAAAGCGGGGATGAAAAAAGCCTCCGGAGGGGAGGCTTGTGTGGGCGCTGAGGGATTCGAACCCCCGACCCTCTGCTTGTAAGGCAGATGCTCTGAACCAGCTGAGCTAAGCGCCCGATCTTTATCGGGATTGCTTTAGGCGGAGACGCGGATTGTATTTGTCAAGTGGGCGCTGAGGGATTCGAACCCCCGACCCTCTGCTTGTAAGGCAGATGCTCTGAACCAGCTGAGCTAAGCGCCCGTGTTCTCCGTTAAAGCGATGCAAAGTTACAACGGTTTTTTGTAATGGCAAAATAAATTTCAATAAAAATCGCATATTTTTCATTTTCCTTTGATTTTCCGTAACTTTGCAGTCTAATATTCATTATCGCATAAATTATGGTATTGACACAGCTTACGGCCATTTCGCCGATCGACGGGCGCTATCGCGGAAAGTGCGAGCGACTTGACGAATATTTTTCGGAATTTGCTCTGATACGTTATCGTGTAAGAGTGGAGATTGAGTACTTCATTGCGTTGTGCGAGTTGCCGCTTCCGCAACTTGCCGGTGTGAATCCTCAAGTATTTGACAGCCTGCGGGCGATTTACCGTAATTTCTCCATTGAAGATGCAGCCCGCATAAAGGAGATTGAGTCGGTGACCAACCATGATGTCAAAGCCGTGGAATATTTCCTTAAAGAGAAGTTTGACCTGCTTGGCCTTGATGCGCATAAGGAGTTTATACACTTCGGGCTGACTTCGCAGGACATCAACAACACGTCGGTGCCTTTGTCGCTCAAGGAGGCTCTTGCCGAGGTGTATCGTCCGGCTCTGAATGAGCTTGTAGAGCATCTTGAGAAGAAAGCTGAAGAGTGGTATGACATACCGATGCTCGCGAAGACTCACGGACAGCCCGCTTCGCCCACACGGCTCGGCAAGGAGATAAAGGTCTTTACCTACCGCCTGCGCAAGCAGCTGGCTTTGCTCGACGCCACCCCCATAAGCGGTAAATTCGGTGGAGCTACGGGCAACTTCAATGCTCATCTTACGGCTTATCCCGACATCGACTGGCGTAAGTTTGGCGCCAAATTCCTCAGCGAACGTCTTGGCATAGAGCGCGAGGAGTATACGACCCAAATATCCAATTACGACAACTTTGCCGCCATATTTGACGCGCTGCGCCGCATCAATACCATAATACTTGATCTTGACAAGGATATGTGGCAGTACATATCGATGGAGTATTTCAAACAGAAGATCAAAGCCGGTGAGGTGGGTTCGTCGGCCATGCCCCATAAGGTGAATCCCATTGATTTCGAGAACTCCGAGGGCAACCTCGGCATAGCCAACGCCATTCTTGACCACCTTGCCATGAAGTTGCCCGTATCGCGTCTGCAGCGCGACCTTACCGACTCGACCGTATTGCGCAATGTCGGTGTTCCGCTGGCTCACATGCTCATAGCCATAGCGTCAACGCTCAAGGGCCTTAACAAGCTGCTGCTCAATGTCGACGCCATCAACCGTGACCTTGACAACATGTGGAATGTCGTTGCCGAGGGCATACAGACCATACTGCGCCGCGAGGGCTACCCCAAACCTTATGAGACCCTTAAAGAGCTTACGAGGGTAAACACGACGGTGACGGCCGAGAGCATAGCTTCGTTCATCGATACGCTAAATGTCAGCGAACAAGTCAAGGCGGAACTTAAGAAACTCAGCCCGCATACTTATACCGGTTATTGATTTCAGTCAATACATATATTAAAAAACGCTAAAACGCCCCGATATCAAAAAAATCGGGGCGTTTTCTGCTTAAATATGCCGATAAAAAAATTGTTTCAATCAAATAAAAAACTTAATTTTGCACCGTTTCGCTTAAAAGGAAGTACTAATGTACTTTAGGTGCAACACCGATGTATTTTTCTTGTCAACTTTTTAATTTTACATTACGCTCTATTAATTATTAAACGTTTAATTTCTAATCAAGGCAAAGCCTAAATCGCCGAGAGGCAGAAACTTAAATTTATTATTTAACGTACCGCAGTTATGGATAACAACGAAGAAAAGAAACCGAAACGGCCAAGAATTGGGGAAAACCGTATCGCAGCGTCATCAGACGGCGAAAACAACAATTTCAGCAGTAAAGTGGATCACGGTCAGCAGGGTGACTTCCACTCTTCCGAAAACGGACATCGCGAATACAGTAGTTATGACCGTCCTTACCAGCCCAGACCTTATAACAACCGTCAGCAGGGAGGCTACAACAACCGGTATAACAACCAAGGCGGCTACAACAACAACCGTCAGCAGGGTGGTTACAACAATCGCTACAACAACAATCAGGGCGGCTACCAGTCACGGCAGTATCAGCCCCAGCAGAGTGCCGAAGGCGCTGAAAATACGACCGAACAGCCGGCAGAAGGCTACACTGCGTCTTCGCAGCCTGAAGGCTATAACGCATACCGTCCCTCGGGTTATAACAACAACCGTCAGGGTGGATACAATAACAACCGTCAGCAGGGCGGCTATAACAACAACCGTCAAGGCGGTTACAACAACAATCGTCAGGGCGGCTACAACAACCGTCAGCAGGGCGGCTATAACAACAACCGTCAAGGTGGTTACAACAACAACCGTCAGCAGGGCGGCTATAACAACAACCGTCAAGGTGGTTACAACAACAACCGTCAGCAGGGCGGCTACAACAACAATCGTCAAGGCGGTTATAACAACAATCGCTACAACAACAATCAGGGCGGCTACAACAACAACCGTCAGCAGGGCGGTTATAACAACAATCGTCAGCAGGGCGGCGGCCGTCAGCAGGGCTATCACAACAACCGTCAGCAGGGCGGCAACCGCGGTTTCAATGCGCCTCGTCAGGGCAAGAGCTTCGTGCCGCGTCCCAAGCGTATCGAATACGAAATGCCGATACCCGATCCCAACGAGCAGATACGCCTGAACAAGTTCATGGCAAATGCCGGTATATGCTCACGCCGCGAAGCCGATGAATTCATCCAGCAGGGTCTTGTAAAGGTCAACGGAGAGGTAGTTACCGAACTCGGTACCAAGATTTCTCATAACGACGTGGTCGAATATGACGAAAAGGTGGTAACGCTCGAAAGCAAGTGCTACATACTTCTCAACAAGCCCAAAGATTGTGTGACTACGAGCGACGACCCCAACGGACGCACCACTGTAATGGACCTCGTAAAGGGTGCGTGCGACGAACGCATATATCCTGTAGGACGTCTTGACCGCAACACTACCGGTGTGCTTCTTCTGACCAATGACGGAGACTTGGCATCCAAGCTGACTCATCCCAAATATGTGAAGAAAAAGATATATCATGTATGGACCGACAAAGACATATCGGAGGATGACATGCAGGCTATAGCCGACGGTATCGAGCTTGAGGACGGCCCCATACATGCCGACGCCATCAGCTATGCTACCGAGACCGACCGCAATCAGGCAGGTATAGAGATACACTCGGGCCGCAACCGCATAGTGCGCCGCATATTCGAGAGTCTCGGCTATCATGTCACCAAACTTGATCGCGTGTACTTTGCGGGTCTTACCAAAAAGAACCTTCCGCGCGGCCGCTGGCGCTATCTGACACAGGAGGAAGTAAACTTCCTGAAGATGGGGTCATTTGAATAACATAAACCGACTTTACAATCATTTTTCAATGAAACGAACTAAAATAATCGACCTTTTCCGCCCCGAGCATTTAGGCAAGGAGGTCTGCGTAATGGGATGGGTGCGTACCCGTCGCGGCAACAAGCATGTACAGTTTGTCGCTCTTAACGATGGTTCGACCGTAAAAAACGTGCAGATTGTTTTTGACATGGCACAGTTTACCGACGAGCAGCTTAAGCCCATCACCACAGGCTCTGCCATAAAAGTCGACGGAATTCTTGTCGAGTCAATGGGCAAAGGGCAGTCTGTCGAGATACAGGCAGGTGCGCTTGAAATATTCGGTACCGCCGATCCGGAGACTTATCCCTTGCAGAAAAAAGGCCATACTCTTGAATTTCTGCGCGAAAAGGCCCACTTGCGCCCACGTACCAATACGTTCGGAGCTATACTCCGCGTTCGCAGCGCCTTGGCATTTGCCATACATAAATTCTTTCAGGAACGAGGCTTCTTCTATCTTAACACTCCGCTCATCACCGCAAGCGACTGTGAGGGAGCCGGAGCCATGTTTCAGGTGACTACGCTTGACCTGAACAATCTGCCCAAGACTGAAGAGGGCAAGGTAGACTACTCGGCCGACTTCTTTGGCAAGCCCACTGCGCTTACCGTGTCGGGACAGCTTGAAGGCGAACTCGGAGCCACGGCACTCGGTGCCATATATACTTTCGGCCCTACTTTCCGAGCCGAGAACTCCAATACTCCGCGTCACTTGTCGGAGTTCTGGATGATAGAGCCCGAGGTGGCGTTTTTCGACATTACCGACAATATGGACCTTGCCGAGGACTTTATAAAGTACTGTATAAAGTATGCGCTCGACAATTGTCGCGATGACATCGACTTCCTTGCCGAACACTATGACAAGGAGCTTGTAGACCGCTTGAAATTTGTGCTCGACAATGAATTTGTGCGTCTCTCTTATACGGAGGGCGTCAAGATACTTGAAGAGTCAAAGCACAAGTTTGAATTCCCGGTTTACTGGGGTGCCGACCTGCAGAGCGAGCATGAACGCTATCTCGTGGAGGAGCACTTCAAGAAGCCTGTCATACTGACCGACTATCCTAAGGAGATCAAGGCTTTCTACATGAAGCTGAATGACGACAACAAGACCGTAAGGGCCATGGACGTTCTTTTCCCGAAAATCGGAGAAATCATAGGCGGCTCGGAGCGTGAGGAGAACTATGACAAACTGAGCGCCCGCATCGAGGAACTTGACATACCGATGAAGGATATGTGGTGGTATCTCGACACACGCCGTTTCGGTACAGTGCCCCACGCCGGTTTCGGCCTCGGTTTTGAGCGTCTCGTATTGTTTGTGACCGGTATGACCAACATCCGCGACGTCATCCCGTTCCCGCGTACGCCCAACAACGCCGAGTTTTGATACATAATAAATTAATGTGAAAAAAGACGAGGCCGGAGCAATGACTGCCCGGCCTCGTCTTTTATATCTCTGTGTATGTCGGTCAACTTGAATAGGAGGCATCTGACGGAGAGACGTAAAGGCCCATTGCCCAGCGTGCCACACTCCCGGTGAAATTTTCGTTGGTCGGGAATGGTTCGCTGCATAGATTGCCTTTTTCATCCATCCACGCAAATGCATACCGCCGGCCATCCTGTATCTTGACAATGGCTTTGCCGTCAATGAGCGGCGTCACGGCTTCATAGTCGGTTGTCAGTTTTTCTTTTCCTTTACGGTCGATGAATGTACCGTCGCCTACATAGCATAGGCTGCCTGTGCCGAAACCGACGATATTATTGAAGCGGTCAAAATAACTTTCATATTTATAATCGGTCTCAATCATTACTTTGCCGTCGGGATTAATCCATGTGGCACAACCGTTGTCACTTGCGAGATACCATTGTCCGTCGATAATGAGGCTATCGTATGTCGGTTCTACAACAACATTTCCCTTGCGGTCCACAAGTCCGTATTTGCCGTCTTGTCTGAAAACGGCGCGGTCATTCCAGTCGATGCCTACCGTTCCGCTATTTGATATCGCGTCATTGGGAATCTCGGACAGCAGATATTTTCCGGTAGCAAATTCCAGAAGACCTGCATATTCATTGTTGACATAGGCTTCCACCATATCGCGCCGCGAACCGCAGACTTTGCCTAACCGCAGTTCAGAGCCTTTTGTCGCTTCTATTACAGCCTTGCCTTTATTGTCTACGATGAAGTAATTACCATCGTTTTCGACCATAAAGTATCCCGACTCCATAGGGGTGACGGGCTTGCCGTATACTTCAAACAAGATATCGCCCTTTGTGTTTATAGCGAGACATTTCGGGAATAAAAGTCCTTTTTCATTGTCAATACTGTCGGCTACGACAAAGGCTACCCCATCGGTAAAACGGTCAAATACGGAGTAGGCTTGTCCTATATGTCCGGCAGGAGAGCCTCCGTATTCAGTCAAGTCAATGACAGTTTCTCCATCGGCATTTATGAAGCGGTTGCCCTCTTCTTCACTAGAGTGATGGGTGACATATAGCAGACCGTTGGAAAATACTTCATATCTTGTAGGACCGTTGATGCCAAGTATCGGCTCTCCGGTTATATCTGCAAAGTAATATCGGGGCTTACTGTAATCGGCTCCTTGCCAGCCTCCTGATGTGCAAGGTGCAAGTGTAGCGTCGATGTTGCGGTTCATCATAGACGTTATATTGTCTGTCGGATTACCTCCGCACGCGACCAACGCCGCGGTGCATACTATTGTTGAGATGTATTTCAGTGTATTCATACTTATTGCCGTTTTTTACATGTCATCTTCCGTGAAACCGGAATCTTCAAGATTTTCGTTAAAAAGATTCAGAGTAGTGCCCGACTGTTCAATTACTATGTTCAGCGCATAGGGGTCGCCGGATATTTCTGTCCCGGCTTTTATCTTTCCGTTCTTGACCAATATTTCGGATACATCAAGCAGGAACTTGCTGTCGGGAGCGGATATATAGATTGTGTAATATGATGGTTTCAGTTCTTTCTGTACCTCTTTGCGATACCGGTAATAGCCGCTCTTGACCGACTTGACGGTCGGTTCGTCGAATATGGCACTGACAGAGACAGCTATGTCTCCCGGGATGGCAGCGGCCCTAAGCTCCACACTTTCTCCGGGATATGGCGACAGGTTGTTTTCAAATATCTTATATTCTGACATCAGGTTGCCGAGAGTTGCGGTGCCTGCCGTTGTCTGAAGCCGGTCGGCGGTGATTTCGATAAGTTTGGCCACCACCGACGGATTAAAATTATCAGATATGGCCCTTATATACATATTGGCATCCGGCGAAAGGTCCGCGTCACCCTGATAAAGACCATCGGTGTTTATCACACCCCATTTTGCCATGTCTGTAGTCGCGATAATGACATTTCCGTAGATATTATACATTTTGAATTGCGGCTCCGCGCAGATGTTGCCTTTGGTGTCGGCAATACCCCACAGACCTTCATCGTTTATAAAGAAATAATCGCCGTAGCATGAGTTTATGTATTTATATTTCGCTTTTATGACCCTTTCGCCATTTTTGTCTATTACAGCCGCTTTGTCGTTCAGCTTTACAATGGCATATCGATTGCCGTCGAATGGATATACTTGGTCATATTTGGCCGGAATGACCGTTTTGCCGTTGCTGTCGCACCATCCGTATTTGCCCTTGTCATCTTGAAATATGAAAATATCTCCGTCAGAGAACAATGATTTATAGTGTGGATTAATGAGATACTCGCCGTTTTTGGCCGAAACCAGTCCCCATTTTTCACCGTCATTGCTTACTATCATGTATTTGCCGTCTGCTGAAGGTCGTGCATTATTGAACTTTCCGTTCATCCACTCTTCTCCGGTGGCTATGTCGACTGATGAA
This sequence comes from Candidatus Homeothermus arabinoxylanisolvens, assembly GCA_001689405.1. GTDB lineage: Bacteria > Bacteroidota > Bacteroidia > Bacteroidales > Muribaculaceae > Muribaculum > Muribaculum arabinoxylanisolvens. Next base: position 9,250 of record LUJO01000010.1, read on the forward strand.
AACCTGTCGTTGTCAAGCCGTGCCATGGCATACTTGTCATCATAATTACCGATAGCGCGGAACGTTTTTCCTCCGAGCATTATGTTGCCTTTGGTGTCGATGATACCTTCGCGCTCTTCAATATCGCTATATTTGGCCAATCCGTCGTTGATAGTGGATATTGATATGATGTCGGTGGGCAAAGCCAGCAATTCTTTGCCCGAGGTATCTATCAGGCGCAGTGAAGAGTCAGGTTGTACCACCCAAGCCATTCCCTCTGAAAAGTCACTTGCCGATTTATATACAGGCTGTATTCTCCAACTGCCTTTTTCATCAATATACCCATAGAGATTGTTTGTTGAATCTCGGGCTACGGCAAGGCCGTTTATCAGAAAGCCCACTTTGTCGATGCCTGCGGGGATTTCGGTGATTTTTCCTTTATTGTCGACAAACGCTGTCTTTCCATCGGCATGTACCGGCACGGTATTCATGCTTTTCATTTCGTCCCGCCATGAAGGTGAAGAGCCGCATCCTGAACACGATGCCGCGATAGCCACCGCAATGGCTGCGGAGACAATGCACTGAGTTTTTAATAAATTCATGATGTGATAAATTGAGGTGGTTAAAATGTTTTGATATACATTTCGGGCTGGCTAAGTTACTTGCCTATAAATGTATCGATTACAAATATAGTACAAAAATCACCCCCCCAAATTTATTAACGTTTGATAACGTTTTTTTTTAGAGGATATGGACTCTGTTCTTACTCTCCGGCCGGTGGTGTGTCGGGAATGCGGAAGAGGGAGAAGTTGACCGAGCCGTAGACGCGGTGCTCCGTGAAGTGGGGGAGCGACGAGAAGTCGTAGGCTTTCGAGTGCTCCACGATGACAATGGTGCCGGGTTTAAGCATGCGTGAGCCGAGTATCTTTTCCGGTACTTTGGCAAAGTCGGGCAGGTCGTAGGGCGGGTCGGCAAATATGATGTCAAACTGCTTGTCGCACATGTCGATAAACTTGAAGACATCGCCTTTGATTACCGATATGTTTTTTATGTCGAGCTGTTGCGCCACCTGCTTGATAAACCGGTATTGGGTAGCGGCTTTCTCCACGCAGGTCACCCACTCGCACTCTCGTGAAAGAAACTCGAATGTTATGGCTCCTGTGCCGGCAAACAGATCGAGAGCTGTCTTGTCCTCGAAGGCGACTATGTTTTCAAGCACGTTGAATATGTTTTCGCGGGCAAAGTCCGTGGTCGGACGTGCCGATATGTTGGTGGGCACGTTGAAGCGGCGACGGCCGTATTTTCCTCTGATTATTCGCATAGTGGCAGTACAATTAGGTCAAACGGAGCCGTCAAGGCTTCCTTGCCGGCTTTAAACATTGTTGACGGGAATATAGCCGGCATGACATAGCCGATATATTCGCGCAGGATAGGCGTGAGTCCCTCGCGGACTTCGGCATTTCCGGCAAGCAGCACCTCGTTGTTGCGGTCGGAGCATCCGAGCGTCTCCCGGCATGCCATTATGTAGTACACCGCATCGGTTATGTTGTCAAACTCAAATGTGTTGGCGAGCAGCAGACGGTCGTTGCCGAATGCGAGTATGTCAAGCGACTTTTGCCGAAGATTCACATATACCCTCCCCGTATGGCCGAGCTTGCTGCTGTTGAAGAAATAGCGGCACAACGGCACGAGGTGGTGCATGATAGCGGGATTGTTGAATGTACGTCGCAAAAATGTCGCGGTCTCTTCCGGCATTTTCATCATCATTGCCACCGACAGTGAGGGTATGAGGCTTGTTATCAGCTCTTCGTCGGCATCGTCGTCGGGGAGAAGCATGTCGGCTACGGTTTCCTGCATGTCGGTGTCGGCCGTTACCTCCTCCGGCACAACGGCCACTCTTGTGGTGTCGACGATAATGTGAGTGCTGTTGAAGTCGCCGAGCAGGAGCGGATTGTCGTATATAGTCTCTTCGAGAGCCTTGATCCATGTGGCCGACGATGTGTCGAGCGGCATGCGCCGGTATATCAGCGAGTCGGGCCGTGAGCCGTTGTACAGCATCACGTCAAGCTGCGCCGGGTTGAGCCGCATGGCCAGATTCCACATCCGTGGCTCGCTAATAAGGTCTTTTCCGAGAACTGTGTCGCCCATATGCTTAGAACCTGTTGCGTAAATTGCCGAAGCCGTTGTTCATGCCGTTGCCGAAGTTTCGTGTACCGTTGGAGTTGCTCGGTCCGAAGAAGTTGCCGTCATCATATCCGTCATCCTCTTCGTCGTCATATCGTGTACGTCCGTCTTCGTCTATGTATGAGCCGTCTTTATTGCGGCGTTTCTTCTTTTCCTTCGGCTTGTTCTTTACAATCTCCTTCGGTTTCTGAAGGTCTATGGCTGTCTCGTAAATGTCCCATGACTGCTCCACGTCCCAGTTCTTTTTAAGGACTAATTTCTTCGGGAAATAATAGACCTCCTCGGGCTGTATGCTGTCATGCAGGTTGCCGGTGTCGTACTCACCGTTGCCGTTGCGGTCTATGTACAGCCTTGCATAGAAAGTACCTGACTGCAGATGCGGGAATGAGGCTACTCCGTTAATCACCGGCGCCGTGGCCACGGGCTTGTCGCTCTTGTCGAGTATCTCTACAAAAGCGGAATCCCTTACTCCGGTTATGTTGAAGAACAACGACGAGTAGTCTTCGAGTTTCCTTACAGTAAATTCGTGCTTAAACGGAGAGTTCCACTGATTGTATATGCCTGTCACCGATGCCGAGTCGACCGAGTAGCGGTATTTTACTCCCGGCTCCCACTTCATGTTCAGTTTATATCGCATGAGGTTGAATGAGTCGACCCGTTCGAGCGGAGGAGCCGTTATTGTATCCCATATCGTATCGCGCATTATCTCCATATGGAGGCCGCTCTGCAATATTGTGTCGACGGGCTGGTCCATTTCAAACAGCAGCGGTGCATATACTTCCTGAGTGTTGCCGCTCTTGGCGTTTATGTTGAGAAATGTAAGTTTTGCCGCTTCCGCAGCCTCTATAGAGTCGATGTTCTCGCCGGTTTTCTCGGCTTTTTTTCTGCGCTTTGCCGCTTTTTTAGCCGCTTCTTCTTTCTGGCGGGCCTCCTCCTTCGCTCCTTTGAAGAGCACCCGTAGAGTATCGGTGGTCCAAGAGAGCATGTCAAGAGTATCGGTGCGCAGATATTTCACCTCCAGCATCATGGTGTCCTGTGCCATGAGTGCGGTGTCGGTAATGAAGTATTCGAGAGTGTCAAGAGTGGCTACTGTGTTAAGACGTGTCCATGACTCGATGGGAAGTCCCGAGTCGACACCGTTTATTATGGTGATTTCGGGCAGAGTGTCAGATGCGGCCGAGAAGTTTAACAGCAGTCGCTTGCGGTCGGGGCGGGAGTAATCTTTCAGATACTGGGGCTGGTATCCTTCGTTGAACCATGTGAGCAGTATGTCGTTGGGGTAGAATACCGTGACTTCGTGGTCGACTATGGTGTCGATGCCTTCGGCCGTATATATGGTGTCGCGGTGCGATGTCCTCTCCGCATAGGGCGATATTGTCATGTCGTAAAAGGCTATGTCCTCGGAGCGGTCCCAATGATAGTCGCGGTTTATGTCGTTGATGGCAAATATGCGGTAGTCGCCGGGCTTGAGGCCTCTGATAGTGAACTGCCCGAGCTGGTTGGTCTTGGCTATTCGTTCCATGGGCAGTGTTGTTATGGCGGTGTCCGACGGGTTGCTGTATACGCCTACGAGCATGCCTTGCGCCGGCTCCAGAGTGCGGGCTTCGAAAACCATGCCCGATATGCGCAAAGAGTCTATCGAGTCGCCTGTGGCGAAGTCTATCGCGAAGCCGTCGAGTATATTGCCTTCGTTGAGGTCTTTTATGGCGTCGGAGAAGTCGATTGTATACGTGGTGTTGGGCAGCATTGTGTCGCGCAGCTCCACGGTAAGACGTTTGCCGTTAGCCGTTATTGACGGTATGCTCTTCTGTGCGGGCGACACAACCACTTTCGTCATTACATCCTCGACCTGTACGTTTTCGTTGAAGTCGATGGTTATCTTGTTGTTTTTTACGCCCTTGGAGCCTATGGCCGGATTGCTCTGCACGTAGTAGGGCGGTTCTATGTCGTAGTCACCTCCTGTAGGGCGGCCCATGGATGCGCATGCCGCCAGAAACAGCAGCGCCGCCACGACGGGAAGTGATCTCATATGTCTTGCTTCATTTCCTTTCATAGTGACAAAGATACGGTTTTTCCCATAATTGATAAAGTTTTTAAACACCCACTTAGGATATATGCAAATTTTTTGTAATTTTACGATTCATCAGATTAATGCAAATATAGATCTTAAAAATGAGGAAAATATTAACCTTGACATTATTTATACTTACGGTGGTCATATGCAATGCGCAAAGGGAACGTAATTATATCTATCTTATGGATTGTACGAAATCGATGGAAGGATATAACGGAGCCTCCGACATATGGGCGCCGACCAAGTCATTTCTTAAAAAGTCCATCGAGTCTGACCCGGCCGGCTCTACGGTGACGGTCGTGCCCTTTCAGGGCGCTCCACACGAGGCTATATCGTTTATGCGCGGCGACTTTGACTGGAAAGACATCGAAAAGCCGCTTGACAAGTATATTGAAAATGTCACCAATACCAATATATACGATGCGTGGCTCGCGGGAGAAGGCATGATCGACAAAGACCGTGACAACTACCTTATATTGCTTACCGACGGCGAGGACACTGACCCGCAACGACGCGCCAAGTTCAAGGACCTTATAGGCCGGTTCTGCGGAAAGTATAAAAATGTGCATGCGTTTTATGTGCAGCTTACCCCCAAGGCCGTCATCGACAGCGAGTTGAGGCGCCTTATCGATATGTGCACACAGCTCCATGTGGTAAGTGTCAACGGTGAGATAATGCCATTTGGGGCGTTTGCCACCAACACTTTAAGTGTCAACACTCTGTCGCTCCCTGTAAGGATTGCGGTGCCGTTCTCCGACTTCGGCACATTCAAGGCTTCCGTGGTATGCGATGACCCTCATATAAAAGTCACGCTTGTCGACGGCAAGATATCGGGCGGCAAGGCGCTGTTTGACATCAAGTCGTGCTATGGCGACGATAAAGCGGCCATATACAATGCCATAGGAGAGCCCGAATACACTATGTCGTTTACGGTGAAAAGCCCCGATTGCTTTATAGTGAACGACCGCATGACGGTCGACGTGACCAATAAAGAGGAGCGCATGCTGACTCTCGGAGGCATCGACGACGAGGAGATCTATATAGGCAAGAGCGAGTATTACCCGGCCTTTATGTTCTGTGACGAGTACGGGCCCGATACGTTAAGCCTTTGTATGTCGCCGGAGGCCAATGGCGAAGCCGTGCGCGACGGTGCCGCGGCAGTCATGCAGGTGACCTCGCGCGAGGGTATAGACAGCTATAAGGTTCTTGTGGACGGCAAAGAGGCTCCCGACGGTAAATTTACATTATCCGCCGAAGCCCCGGTGTCGGATATTTCCGTAGTATTTCTTCCGTCAACACCCGGCGGTACTTACCACTTCGACCTGAAGATGCCGGAGTATCGCAACATAGACCGCATCAATAACATCGCGGCCGAGGACTTTGCGCCGTCTCTGCGCGCACGTTACGCACCGTCTATGAATCCGCTGTTGAAGGCTCTTATCTGGACGGGTGTGGTGCTTGTCATACTGCTGGTACTCTGGTTTGCCGTATTCAGGAGCATTTTCTTCCCGACTGTAAGCCGCATATCCTATCTTACGGTCGACAAGCCCTATTACGGCCACTACCGTATACGTGGCGCCCGCAAAGTCATACTTTCATCCGTTCCCGTAAGGCAGTCGGCCATAAACCGTCTGTTTACCGGAAAGGTCATAAACAAGGTAAACGAGACGTGGAAGACTCCCGCCGTATTTCTGCCTAACAAGAAAGGCCTTAAACTCGCGAGCGAGCGTGGCGCTTACGTCGTGAATCCGTATACTTCACGCATGGAGCGCTACAACAGCTACGCGATAAAATCAAAAGAGGGCGTTGAATACGAAATATCATTAAATTAATACATATAATATCATGGCAACCAAAATCAAAAGATGCCTGTTTGTCGGGCTTGGGGGTACGGGACTTACAACCCTTCTTCATACCAAACGAATGTTGATTGACACATATGGAGAAGTGCCTCCTATGATAGGCTTCCTCGGCATAGACACCGACGGTAACGCATACACCAAATCGCTCCCTTCCAAATACGGCGAAGTCACTCTCGCTCCCAACGAGCAGGTAAAAATACAGGTTACCGACCCGAGCGGCATATATCTCAATTACCGCGACCGTTTCAGCTGGATACATGACAATAATGTGGCGGCCCTGACTTCGATGACAGCCGGAGCGGGTATGGTGCGCACAAACGGGCGCTTTGCATTCGGCATAAATTATCCTGATGTAGAAGCACGAGTGAAACAGGCTCTTAACGCCATAACAAACATACGCATAGCCCAGAACGCCAAATATACACTTCTTGACAACGCCGTGGAGATAAGCATGGTGTTCTCGATAGCCGGCGGCACAGGATGCGGTACGTTTATCGACATGGCATACCTGCTGAAGGCCATCCAGCAGACCAACAAGAAGTCGGCCGGGAAGCTGATCGGCTATGCCGTGCTGCCAGACGTGTTTGACGCGCAGCTTACCTATAACAAAGACCGCCTTAAGCCTAACGGCTTCGGCGCATTGTGCGACTGCGACTACCTGATGCACCTCGGCATAGGCGACAAGTTTACGTTTGACTACGTGCGCGAGACGGTTGAGGTCGACGGCAAACCGTTCAACGCCGTATATTTTGCCGGAAACAAAAACTTCAACAATACGAGCTATGACCATGTCGATGACATAGCCGAGATGATTAGCCGAAGCCTTGTCACCGGAGCCGGCGAGCTGTCGGGCAGTGCGTCGAGCGTAGCCGACAACGCGGAGAAGGACATGATATCGTGTACTTACGACATCGAGGACAAGAAAGCGTGGGCATCGGCTCTCGGCATGAGCGAGATGATATTCAGGTCGGGCGACCTCAGCCGCATATATGAACTGAAGGCGTCGCGCCGTATAATTGAGCGTCTGCTCAATTCGTGCGGCGACTCCGAGATTGTGGCAAACGCTTGGATAGACAGCCCCGAGGTACGTATACGCGAAAACAACGGACGCGACGACGTCATCGACTTCATGTTGCCTCAGAAACCCGAATATCCTATGAATGAGCTTGACGACCCGTCTGACCCGCGTCCGCAGATAGCCGATTACCGTAGCCGTGTGGCCCTGCCGTCATCGCATGTCCCCAACAGGCTTGGCGAGCTGACCGACAGGGTGGAGCGCGAATTCCACAAGCTTATGGTCGACACCATCAATCAGGAGTGTGGCATCGGACTTGCAAAGCAGGTCATAGCCGCCATACGCGGACAGGTGGAAATATGTATGGGCGAGATGCAGCAGGAGCTTAAGGCTTTCCGTCATAACCAAGGGGTGGCCGAGAGCGCGCTTGAAGTGTCGATTAAGGACCTGCTCGAGATTATAGGCAAGATATTCACCCGCAAGGGCGCCAAGCAGGAGGCTAAGGACGACGTGGTGGAGCACGTAAACAACGTAGTGATCAACGAGCGTGAGATAGAGCGTCGCGAGGCTGCCATATCGTTCTATACATGGATGCTCAATCTGTTGAAGAGCGCCGACTCGAAGATCGATACCATCAAGTCGGTGTTTGAAAACATACACCGTATAGACAGCGCCGAGCTCACCGTGCTTCAGGACGGTATACGGCGCCGTACGCAGATATTCCAGATTGACCTTACGCTGCCTTATGTCAACCGTGTGGTAGTCGATGACGGGGAGATAGATCCGGCACAGTTCATTGCCTCCGTTCCGTGGACCGATAAGTTGCTCGACATACCGGGCCGCCCGCAGTCGGAGCTTGCCGAGTGTTTGCACCGGTTTGCCTCGCAGCTTCACGGAGCCGTACAGTGGCGTAATCGTGACATCGAAGGCGCGTTGCGCGAGCTACCCGAAGATGAGCTTTATCGCAAATACCGGTTTGCTCTCGAGCAGTCGAGTCCGTTGATCAATCTTGATTTCAAGGGCCGCATGCACCGGGCCATTCCCGACTACTACTTCATCGGTGTGCCCGACAAAGAACATACTTATCTGCGTGAAGGTCCCATCGACTTCAAGACTATCATTGACGGCAATGTCGACTGCAATTATGCTTCGATAGGCGGTACCGACCGTATTGTCATATTCCGTCAGTACGGAGTATTCCCTCCGTATGCCATATCGTCGGTCAACGATTACCGCCGCGAGTACAACGAGTGGAACTCCGGCATGACCTCCTACAGCTGCCACTTCGATGAGAATATACGTCGCCGTATGGTGCGCGATGACTATTCGCTTGATCCCAAGGAGCGTATCGACAACACTCTTGAGCTATGGGTCAAGGGCTTGATATTCGGCCTTATCAAAAATGACGAGGGCAGGTACTTCTACAAGGATGAGGAGAACGGTGACGCTCTTGACGACTATTGGAGCGAGCTTGAGCCTTACCGCGACGAAGCGTTTACGAAATTTCAGCGCCTGAAGCCGTCGATAGAGGAGGCCTTCACCCGATATCTTGAGGAACTCGAACGCGTAAAAGGCACGGCTGCCGTGCAGCAGACTATCGATGCCGCCAAAGAGAACTATCTTACTGACTTCGCCCAAGTCAACATGACTACCGAGGAGCTTAAAAAGCGTGAGAACAGAAGCATAGCCGATCTCATACGCCGTGAAATAAACTTTGTCAAGAAAGAACTTTAATGACACATAGCGCGCATCTGTTTGTCGGGGCGGAGCTTCAGGACTCCGCCCGGCATCTCGCCGAATACATTGCCCGGCACGGCGAGCCGTCGGTAGCGCCGTACTTTTATCCGGTAACGGTCGATGACAAAGCCGACACCGCTGAAAATACCCGCTTCTTCTCGCGGCTCTATACCGAGAAGGTCACTATCAACAATCCCGGTACCGGACTGCTTGCTCTTACCGTATATTGCCGGCTTTATGATGAAAAGTCGGTAAGCCGCGTCATCGATATCGTGGATGCGGTACGCGGTTGCGGCAAGAAGTACCATGTCGAGATAATAGGCGTGGCCGGTGATCTTGCGCGTATATTCGATACTTCCGGGCCGGTCGATGATTGTGGCGTATTGCGCTCGCGGACAGCCGACGGATTGCGCCGCCTCGTGCCGCTACGTGAGAACAAGTCGGTCGACATACTGCGTGTGGTCCAGAATGTAAACGACGAAGGGCTTGCCGTGAACTTTGACTTCGACTCATGGATAAGGCTGATCGGTGAATACGGTCTGTTGCGTATCGAGAAGTATGAGGAGACGGTGCCGTCGATGAGCCGCATCGACACATCACGGCCTGTAGATGCCATGGGACTTGCGGTGATGAATTTTGACAAGGATTATTTTGTCGACTATCTGCACAGCAGGGCGTTTGTCGAGATACTTGCCAACGAGCGTGTGGACTGCCGCGAGGTGAGCGTGAATGTAGCCAATGTCGTGTCGCAGGAGGTGCTTGTCAAACTGAAAGAACGCATTAGCGAATTCTACCGCCTTCACGTGGCTCCGTTGCTGACACGTGACTACAACCGCAACAGTGTCATAGCCAAGGTCACCCCCGAGCTCGACAGCCTCTTTGACGAAATGGAGCGCGACCTCACGGGATTCATCAGTGACGATGGACTTTCGCTCCCCGAGAAGGAGGCTGTGCTTGCCATGATTCTCGGCACTGACAATCCGCTTTTTAAGGATGCCGCTATCAGTGACACCCAGATGTCAATCGACGACCTGTGGATCGAGAGCATAGGCATGTTCGTCGAGGAGGGCAATAAAAACGGTAACTTCTCAGAATATGTGCACAACCCGCTTGAGGCTATAAAGCGCCTTAGGACGAAAATAAGAAATTCCACCCAGTTTCTGCGACGCAAAACCGAGGAGCGTGAACAGAAACGCGCTCTGCTCAAGCAGTTGCCTCAGGTACAGAAGCGACTTACCGAGAACGGGTTTACATTTGAGGGCACCGTATACCGCCTTGATTCGATAACACAGGACGAGACACCTCTTCAGCATACATACGAACCTCATCCTGTAAAGGAGCGCAGCATAGACCTGCGTGCGGGCTTCACCGACATAAAGGATCAGGGCGCACAAGGCTCTTGCGGCGCGTTTGCTCTTACATCAATGGTGGAGTATGTCATCAGACGGTCGCTGCCGCTGGCGTCCAATCCCGATCTCAGCGAGGCGTTTGTATATTATAACGCACGCGACTATGAAGGTAAGACATCGGAGGATGTAGGCAGCAGTTTCTATCAGTCGATACGCGGCATGATGGAGCGCGGCGTATGTGACGAAGCCAAGCATCCTTATCGTGCCGAGGACTTTACGACTCCCCCGTCGGCCGAGGCAGTGGCTGACGCCGCCAAACGCAAGGTGACGGAGGCTAAAAACGTGAATTGCTGCATAGGCGATATAAAATCGGCTATAGCCGACGGATATCCTGTTGCGGTATCAGCCCGCATATTCGACTCGTTTGCCGGAGGCAACGCCGGCTTTGTCGGTTTCCCGTCTGAAGCCGAACTCTCTGACAAGGAATCATATCACGCCATGGTAGTAGCCGGATTTTCCGACGAAGAGCGGGTGTTTGTCGTCAGAAATTCATGGGGAGAGCGGTTCGGCGACTTCGGTTATTGCTATATTCCGTATGATTATGCCGAGAAATACTTCAGAAATGCGGTGATCATCACGTGCATAAAGGTTGACGGAGTCGATGCTTCGGGACGCGTGATAGAGACCGATGTAGTACACTTCAATACTACCGACAACCGTATTCAGGAGGCCCTTTTAGGCATAATTATAGAGGGCGAGAGCAAGGAACTGCACAAGATGCAGGATGAATACGCAAAACTACGCATGGAGTATGAGATACTTGTAAACCGGTTCTCGAATCCCAATGGACGTAAAGCCATTTCCGACAGTTCGAAGTGCAGGTTGCAGGGTGAGATTGCCGACCTTAAGAAAGAGGAGGAGCGCCGTTACAACGAGGGCAACAAGAAGATTGCCGATTATCGTGTGTGGTCGATAAAAACCGCTTTGTGGCTGTCAATCGTCGCCGTCGTGCTCTTTAGCGTATGGGGCTATCTGCTCTATCACGGCTATCTTGAGAAGTGGACATTTATCGGCGGTGCGGTAAGCGGTGCTTTAGCTACCGGATTGTGGATATACCGCACGCTGTGGATGAAGATACTGAAGCGTAAGCGCAATGAGAGTGTGGCTGAAGTTGCCGAGCGCCGCGGAGTCAAAGAGACCGAACTCCGCGACATAGACTTGCGTCTGCATGTGCAGGGCATGGTCATCGACCGACTGTCTATGGTGTCCAATTATCTGAAGAACGTCTATGACAGGTTGTCGGCTTATGTGGGCAATCTCAGGGTGTGGTATGAAGAGGAGTGCGGTAAACTCGGTACTATGGAGCCGGTAAAACGCGACCCGTTCATCTCCATAATAGACAATAACGTGCTTGACCGGTATTTTACTGAAAATTGTACGAGTCTTATAGAGGGCATGCATCTTTATGAGGAGTTTTCTTATTTTGAGCTTTCCGACGAAGGTTTGCAAGACGTAAAAAGTCATCTTAAAGAACGTGTTGACAAGATACTCTCTACCGGCACCCGTAAGTTTATGATGTATCACTATCTTTCCGGTACGGAAAATTACGCCTTTTTGCCTGCTCCTCCCGTGTCGCAGGAGCTGTTGCCTTTCCTTATGAGGAAGTCTGCCGTATTTGTCGAGCCGGAGAATATCGATACGATAAGCAACAAGAGCGGCGAACATAGATTGTTTATGCACTTCCCTACGCCTGACGAGTGTCTGCGGTGGAGCTCCGACAACAACCGTTATTTTTATGACAAACCCGTGGTAGAGACCATTTTGTCGCCTGACAAAGTAGTGGTATTGACTACACGGCGGTTTACCCCCGAAGAGATATTTAGATAAATTTATTGTGAATCTGATTGTCGATTGACAAAAAAGTCTTATCTTTGCGGTCGAATTATCGGCCTCGGGGTGTAGCACAGTTGGCAGCGCGCCACGTTCGGGACGTGGAGGTCGGAAGTTCGAGTCTTCTCACCCCGACATAAAATACAGGCATGGCTTTTTGCCATGCCTGTATTTTGTTGTATCATCCGCTAACCCCGCGGTATAGTGGGCCGGCTGCAAACCCCGTTTGACAGGCCTTTTTTATTGTGCCTTTCGTGGTATTAAATGTTTTATTGTTTTTTAACTTCGGTGGGCTGCGCTTCGGCACGGCATAGGCGTTATCTTTGCATTAGAAAAATATTAATACATACAAACGTTTATTTATCATGGAAAAAGCTAAAAAAACTACGATAAAGAAAGGCGCGGATACGGCTAATCCAGCTGCGGCGAAGTTAAGTGCTTTGACGCAGGCAATGGAGCGTATCGAGAAAAATTTTGGCCGCGGCTCCATAATGAAACTCGGCGATGACCGTGTCGAGGACATCGAGGTCATACCTACCGGGTCGATAGGACTGAATTTCGCTCTCGGAGTGGGAGGATTTCCCCGCGGACGTATTACCGAGATTTACGGTCCGGAGTCTTCGGGTAAAACCACACTGGCCATTCATGCCATAGCGGAAGCGCAGAAAAAGGGCGGTATCGCCGCTATAATCGATGCCGAGCATGCTTTTGACCGCTTTTACGCTGAAAAACTCGGGGTGGACGTTGACAATCTGCTCATAGCACAGCCCGACAACGGAGAACAGGCTCTTGAGATAGCCGAGCAGCTCATAAGGTCATCGGCCATCGATATAATAGTCGTAGACTCTGTGGCCGCGTTGACACCGAAAAGCGAGATTGACGGTGACATGGGCGAGCGCAGCGTAGGCCTTCAGGCGCGTCTTATGTCGCAGGCCATGCGCAAACTGACAGGCGCTATATCCCGCACCAACACTTGCTGTATATTTATCAACCAGTTGCGTGACAAGATCGGAGTGATGTTCGGACCCTCTGAAACGACCACCGGCGGCAATGCGTTGAAGTTCTATTCTTCGGTACGTGTCGACATACGTTCGGCCACCACAATCAAGGACGGTGAAGAGGTTCTCGGACGCCGTACCAAGGTCAAAGTGGTTAAAAACAAGGTGGCTCCCCCCTTCAAGCGTGCCGAGTTTGACATAATGTTCGGTGAAGGCATTTCCCGTCCGGGAGAGATACTTGACCTTGGCGTGGAGCTTGGCATCATCTCCAAGAGCGGTTCTTGGTTCAGTTACGATGGCTCCAAGCTGGCGCAGGGCAGCGTGGCCGCCAAACGTATGATTGCCGACAATCCGGAACTTGCCGATGAGCTTGAAGCAAAAATCATGGCGGCTCTTAAAGGCGGCGATGGCGAAGCCAAGACAGCCCAGCCTAAAGTAAAGCTGAAAAAGAGTGATGCCGAGGAGAAAAAAGTGAGCGAGCAGTCAGCCGACAGCCTCTTTGAAGATGATGAGGAATTTCCTGATGACTTCTCCATCGATGAGGACGCTCTTGATGACTGACAATGATTAATAAATTACGGCCACTTGACAGGTGGCCGTAATTATATCAGTTTACGCTTAGCAGCTCTATGTCGAATATCAGGGTGGAGCCTCCCGGTATGCCGGGTTGCGATAGCTTTCCGTAACCCATTTCGGCAGGTATGTATACCTCCCATCGGTCACCGACATGCATTTGTTGCAGGGCGATTATCCAGCCCTGTATAAGGTCGCGAAGACGCATGGCCAATGGTGTGCCTCCACGGCTGCTGTCAAACTTTTTACCGTTTATTGTGCGCCCTGTATAGTGGACCGTGATGACGCTGTTGCGGTTGGGGCTTGGCGCGCCGGGTTTCCCGTTTGCTATGGCTTTGTAAAATATGCCTTTGTCTATGGGCTTTACTCCGGGTTCTTGCGATTTGGCGGCAAGCCATTCACGGTTGGCTTGTATATATTCGGCTTTTGCCATTGTATTATATATTTATATTGTGGTTTCCGGTACTTCGTGGCGCAGGTCGTAGTGATTGCGCAGAGCCTCAAAGTTGTCGGGCGAGGTTTTCAGAGCCGACGTATCGGCGGCGGGGGAGTAGCTTCCGGCAATTGACGGGAGTGTGACATTGTGTGCCGCTCCGGCGGGTACGGTCTCCTCGGGCGTTATGTCGGGCAGATTGAAGAAACCGGTCAGGGCCTTTAGCGCCATGGCCGTGGCTCTAACCTTGCCCTCCCGGGAGTATCCCGCTATATGCGGGGTCGCTATGACCGCTTTGTCAAGAAGATGTCGGTTTATATGCGGTTCACCCTCCCAACAGTCTATGGCCGCTGCCGAGACTTGTCTTCTGTCAATGGCGTCGATAAGCGCTTCGTTATCGATAACCGGACCCCGTGCGCTGTTGATGACAACGGGCCGCTTTGCGAGTTTGTCGAAAAAGTTTTTATCGGCCATGTGAAATGTCGGGTGGGCGCCCGAGCGTGTGAGCGGAGTATGGAAAGTGATCACGTCGCATTGTCGGGCTATCGTGTCCAAGTCGGTAAACCCTTCCGCTCCCTCGTTTTCGGCACGTGGAGGGTCGCAACACAGTACATTCATGCCGAGAGTGCGGCCCCAGCGCGCCACTATACCGCCCACATTGCCTACTCCGACCACGCCGAGAGTGAGAGCTTCAGGAGCCGCCGGCGTGTCCCGCCGGTTCATGATTTCGGCAATGGAAGCGAATACATACTGAGCTACGGCCGGCGCGTTGCATCCGGGTGCGTTGGCTACCGTTATGCCTGCCTGCTTGCAGTAATCGAGGTCGATATGGTCGGTGCCGATGGTAGCGGTGGCTATGAATCGACACCGGCTTCCTTCGAGCAGTTCTTTGTCGCAGCGGGTGCGTGTGCGGGTTATGAGAGCGTCTGCGTCGGCCATGCTTGCCCTGTTGATCTCTTCAGGTGCAAGATAGCTTATCTCGGCCCATGGCTCAAGCAGACCTTTTATGAAAGGTATGTTTTTTTCTATGACTATTTTCATATGGCTATGTTCCATATATAAAGCATTGCATATACGGCTATAACACTTAGAATGGCTATGTAGCTGCGCAGCATGTTGTTTATTGTGAAGAAGTGTCCTATCTGTATGGCTGTGCAGCAGTTCAGCATGGGCAGATATATGACCAGATGCGAGTAGTCGGCAATGACAAGCAGTACGGTGACAAGCGACAGCACTATCCAGAAGCCGTTGTATGCTCGGGTGCGGGCATTGTATCCGTAGATCTTGATGATGTTGAATATGCCGAAGCCCATGCCTAAAAACAGGTTGATACCCGTATATACGAGTATCAAAGCTATCTCGCGGGTGTCAAGGGCCTTGAATATGCTTACAAATTCCGGTACGGTGAAGCTGTCGAGCGTTATGACTCCGAAGCCCCACATGATCCAATAGGGCACGATTATGCCTATGAGCGACGCCAGAAGCCCCCGTAGCGTGAAGCACTGCATCTGGAAAGTGCCTATGAGAAACGCCAGTATGTAGGCTGCATAAGCGTAGTCGGTAAGAGAACCGAAACTTAGCAGGCAGAATGTGAGAAATATGCGTCGGGTGCGGTCGGGCCGTTGAAACGTGGTGAAAAACGGTATTACGGCAAGCATAACGACAAAGCATATGAGGGTGCCGTCGTAGAGTTGGCCCATCAGTGACGGGAGAGCCCCCTGCATTATGAGGAATATGCCGGCAAACAGCATCGATACGGAGCGTATGATGTTGAAGCGGCGGTTCATATAGAGCATTGTGCCGGCTATGCCGATGTTGAGAGCGAGGTTTATGCCCAATGATAGTCCGCGGCCGGTAATCCACTCGTTGGCCGACGGCAGTCCGAAGCCCGTATTGCCTGTAAGCGGCGATATGTCGCCTGCAAAATAAGCCGTCACGGTTCCGGCCATCGATGCCGCGAGCATCAGGAGGAAACCGTAACGGGAATGTAGAAATGCGGTCAGTTCCTGCTCTTTCACTTCTTTTTCTGCAGGGCTATAAGGTCTTGTCCTATGTCGCGGCGTACGTATTTACCGTCAAAATCTATAATGGCTACATTTTCATAGCTCTTTTTGAGAGCCGAGGCTATATCCTTGCCATAAGCGCTGACGGCGAGCACACGGCCTCCGGTTGTGACAAGCTCGCCCGACGCATTGCGTCCTGTACCGGCCTGAAATACGAAACACTCGTGTGCGTTGTCAATGCCGGTTATGGGCTTGCCCTTTTCGTAGTGGCCGGGATATCCGCCCGATACCATCATTACGGTTACCGCCGTTCTGGGGTCGATGGTCATGGGTTTGTCGCCGAGTTGACCGAGTGCGGCGTCATGCATGAGTTCGAGAAGGTCGCTCTCTATGCGGAGCATGACTACTTCGGTCTCCGGGTCGCCCATGCGCACATTGTACTCTATCACTTTAGGTTCGCCGTCGACGTTTATGAGTCCGAGGAATATGAAGCCCCGGTATTCGATGCCCTCTTCGGCAAGACCCTTTACGGTCGGTTCTATGATGCGTGTGCGTACTTTCTCCATGAACGTATCGTCGGCAAACGGTACGGGACTCACGGCGCCCATGCCTCCGGTGTTCAGGCCTGTGTCGCCTTCGCCGATGCGCTTGTAGTCTTTTGCCACGGGCAGTATGCGGTATTCCTTGCCGTCGGTAAGTACAAATACTGAGCACTCGATGCCGGATAGGAATTCTTCAATGACGACCGTGGCCGATGATGCTCCGAACATGCCCGAAAGCATCTCTTTGAGCGATTTTTTCGCTTCCTCAAGCGAGTCAAGTATGAGTACGCCTTTACCGGCGGCAAGGCCGTCGGCTTTCAGTACGTAGGGGGCGTCCAGCTCTTCAAGAAAACGGTAGCCCTCTTCGAGAGTCTCGGCCGTGAAGCTGCGGTAGCGGGCTGTGGGTATACCGTGGCGTTGCATAAAGCGCTTGGCGAAGTCCTTGCTTCCTTCAAGGCGTGCGCCCTCCTTGCTCGGGCCCACCACAGGTATGTTTTTCTCTTTAAAATAGTCATAGATGCCCTTTACCAGCGGGTCTTCGTTGCCTACGACTATAAGGTCGATGTTATGGTCGGATACATATTGTTCGATGGCTTCGAAGTCGGTAGGCGACATGTTGACATTGGTGCCGTATTCAGTGGTGCCGCCGTTGCCGGGTGCTATGTATAACTTGCGCAGTAGGGGGCTTTGGCTCATTTTCCATGCCAATGCCGATTCACGGCCTCCCGAGCCGAGAAGTAGTACTTTGTATCCGTTCATAAGATTATACTGTAGTTATTTAAATTATTCTTTTTCTTTATTGTCACTATCGCCCTGACGCCAGCCTTTGCGGGTGCGCATTGCAGGTATTGTAGGACGTTTGCCTGTAATCATCTTCAGCGCTTTTTCATTGCGCCTTACTGCAAGCGGGTTCTCGTTGACTGTCTCCGGTTTGGGCATACGGGCCTCCTCCTTTTTCTGCCGTCCGAGTTTTTTAGCTTTGTATTTGTCTTCAAGCGGGCTCGGTTTTCCGGCCGGACGCCGTTTGTCTTTGCGTCGGTCATCCTTGTTGCCGTCCTTGCCTCCGAAGCCTTTTTTACGGGCGGCCGTGCGCCACTCGCTGTCGGTAAGCCGCCGCGGCGCCTTGCCTTTGCCCTTTGTCTCCGGTGCGTTTTTACGCAGAGAGTTGCCGCTCTTTCTGAAGCTTTTGTAGTCGCCTTCAAATATTATGTATTCACGAAGTTCACATTCAAGCGAGCCGTTGAGCATGGGCATTTTTACCGAGGGTGCGAGGCCTATGCGCTTGAAGTACTCGTCCTGATACCCTATGATCCATGCGTGGTATCCTTTGAATACGTTTTTGAGCTTGTTGCCTATCATTTCATACAAGCCGTCCATGTCGGCCACCGATATGCGTTCGCCGTATGGCGGATTGGTGACAAGCACTCCGTCGGCGGGAGCTTCGGTCCATTGCGACAGCGGCTTTATACATAGGTCGATATAACGCCCCACGCCCGCCTGTTTGATGTTTTTCTCGGCGATGGCTATGGCTTTGGGCGATATGTCGCTTCCAAATATCTTGTAGTCAAACTCACGCTCTCCGGAGTCATCGTTGTACAGCCGTTCGAAGAGCTCTTCGTCAAAATCGTTCCATTGCTCGAAGGCGAAGCTTTTGCGGTATACTCCGGGATTTATGTTTGCCGCTATGAGGGCGGCCTCGATGAGGAATGTGCCGGAGCCGCACATCGGGTCAACCAACGGACACTCGCCGTGCCAGCCGCTTTTAAGCAGTATGCCGGCGGCAAGTACTTCGTTGATGGGGGCCTCGGTCTGGGCCACACGGTAGCCGCGTTTGTGCAGCGACTCGCCCGAAGAGTCGAGCGACAGGGTCACACGATTGCCGTCGATGTGTACGTTTATGATGACGTCGGCGTCCTGAAGCCTTACGCCGGGGCGCTTGTCGGCTCCGGAGCGGTCTTTGAAGAAGTCCACTATGCCGTCTTTTACGCGGTAGGTCACGTAGCGTGAGTGAGTGAAAGTGTCGGAGTTGACTACGGAGTCGATCGAGAATGTCTTGTCGATTGACATTATGGTTGTCCAGTCGAAGTCCTTTGTCATCTCATACAGAGTGTCGGGGTCGTCGGCCGTGAACTTGACAATGGGTTTAAGTATGCGCAGGGCCGTGCGGCAGCACAGATTGGCTTTGTACATCAGCTCTTTGTCGCCTTCAAATGCCACCATGCGTCGTCCTGCTGTCACGTTTTGCGCGCCGAGGTCGGTGAGTTCCTTGGCCAGTATCTCCTCCAATCCCTGAAAGGTCTTGGCAACCATTTCGTAAGTTTCGGTTTTCATCAATGCTTCAGTCTTAATACGTTATTGGCTTTGGCTTGTATAAGTTTTTCTCCCGGGGCCACATTCTCGGTCACCCATATGTTACCGCCTATGACAGCGTTGTCACCGATGGTTATTCGTCCGAGTATGGTGGCGTTGGAGTATATGATCACGTTGTTGCCTATTATGGGGTGACGCGGCTCGCCTTTGACCGGATTGCCGTTTTTGTCAAGGTCAAAGCTCTTGGCCCCTAATGTCACGCCCTGATATATCTTTACATTGCGTCCTACTATGGCCGTCGCCCCGATGACTATGCCGGTGCCGTGGTCTATGGTGAACGCTTCGCCTATTGATGCCGCGGGGTGAATGTCTATTCCTGTCTCGCTGTGGGCCATCTCGCTTATCATTCGCGGTAGTATGGGCACATCAAGAAGCACCAGCTCATGGGCTATGCGATAGTTGCTTATGGCTTTTATGCCGGGATAGCAATATATGACCTCTCTGACCGATACCGCGGCCGGGTCGCCGTGATAGGTGGCCACTACATCAGTGTTGAGAAGTCTGCGCAGCTCCGGAAGCCGCTCTATGAATTTGCTTGCCTTGTCCGATGCTTCGGCTTCAGCCTTGTCAAAGTGTGCTGCTCCCTCTTCACAGATTTCCATCGACATGCCGGCATGAATCTGTTCTGTAAGCAGTTTATACAGCCGTTCTATCCATAGCCCCGTGAAGTAGGGCAAATTGCTTCGTGTCACATCGCTGTCACCGAAAAACCCGGGGAATATTATGGCTCGGGCGAGTGCAATAATCTCTTTTACCGCACTTTGCGCGGGGAGCGGCTCTCCCCTCCAGTGCGATGGGCATATATTGGTGAGATCGTCGCCGGCTGACAGTGCAGAGGCGGTCTCACGCATAAGCGACTCATGTTGTGAATTAAGTCCCGTCATTTAACTGCAAATGTAGGCAAAAATCCATTATTATACAATTTTAAAATGACTGATGAGCATGCCGGCTCTGAAAAAATATGATGCCTTTTTTTTGAAAAAAGACTTTGTAATATTGTTTTTCTTCAAAAAAAAGACTTTCCAATATTGTTTTTTGTATTAAAAAAGACTTTGTAATATTGTTTTTTGTATCTTTGCAAGTGAAAACGATTAATTACATTGGTTATGGAAAGTCTATTTAATACATATACGCGGCGTATAAAATCGGTAAGGCTGAATTTTTACCGTTATTTATATTCAGGCATCGATTGGAATGACCGCCTTATAGCTATAAAGGGTGCCCGGGGCGTAGGGAAAACCACACTCATATTGCAGCATATTAAAAATGACTTTCCCGATTTACGTAAGGCGTTGTATGTGTCGCTCGACAATCTTTGGTTTTCCACCAATTCGCTTGCCCGGCTTGTCGACTATCACTACACTCACGGCGGTACCCACCTGTTTCTTGACGAGGTACATCGTTATCCTGACTGGCAGACGGCTATTAAAAACCTGTATGATGATTATCCTGACTTACACATAGTATATACCGGTTCGTCGATGCTTGAGATTGACCGCAAGCAGGGCGATCTGTCAAGAAGGCAGATTGTCTATACGCTCGCAGGCATGTCGTTTAGAGAGTATCTGAAGTTTGAGGGAATAGCCGATATACCTCGGATCGATATAAAAACGCTATTGCGGAATCACATGTCGATAGCTTCATCGCTGACGGAGAAAGTAAAAATCCTGCCCCTGTTTGAGAAGTATCTGCAGCAGGGTTACTACCCGTTCTATAAGGATACCTACCAAGGCTATGGAATGAGGTTGCAGGATGTGGCGCGTCAGGTGATAGAGGCCGATATGCCGGCGGTGGACGACATACAGTTCTCCACTATCAGAAAGGTAAGAAAGATGCTTATGATTCTTGCTGCGAAAGTGCCACACACTCCCAAGATGGCCGAGCTGTACCGTGAACTGGAGACTACCCGCGAGCAGGGTCTTAAGATGCTCTACTCGCTTGAACGTGGCGGACTGCTGTCGCTGCTTTCTTATGAGCCGAAAAACTACCGCAACCTTTCGCGGCCCGACAAGATATATCTTGAGAACCCTAACCTGATGTATGCCCTGACCGAGCGTGTCGATAAGGGTACGTTGCGTGAGACATTCTTCTACAATCAGGTTAGTGCGGTCGAGGAAGTGCTCCTCGCTCCCAAAGGCGATTTTCTTGTAGGACATGATATGCTCTTTGAAGTAGGCGGTAAAAACAAGAGCTTTGAACAGATAAAGGATGAACCCGACAGTTACCTTGCCATAGATGATGTTGAGGTCGGTTACGGCAACAAAATCCCGTTGTGGATGTTCGGACTTCTGTACTAATCATTTAGCGGGCAATGAGTGCACGGGGTCTATGTGCTGACGTTCGGTAAGAGCGGTTTTATTTGTTTTTGCTATTGACTTCTTTGTATATTTGTGGATGGAATTCTATCATTTGCGATGCGAAAAAGACTATCATCGGTTATGTTGGCGGGTACGGGCAGCGATGTCGGCAAGAGTGTTATTGCTACCGGGTTGTGCCGTATATTCCGACAGGACGGTTACAGGCCCGCTCCGTTCAAGGCCCAGAATATGGCCCTGAACTCATATGCCACGCCCGACGGGCTGGAGATCGGGCGTGCCCAAGCCGTTCAGGCCGAGGCTGCCGGCGTGGTGTGCCGGTCTGACATGAATCCGCTGCTGCTCAAGCCCACGGGCGAGCATACCTCGCAGGTGGTACTCAACGGACGCCCTATAGGTAATCGTGATGCTTATGAGTACTTCAGGCGTGAGGGACGCGAGGAGTTACGTGCCGAGGTGCATGCCGCTTACGACCGTTTGGCCGCAATTTATAATCCTGTCGTCATGGAAGGGGCGGGTAGTATCGCCGAACTTAATCTTCGCGACAGTGACCTTGTGAACATGTCGATGGCCCGCTATGCCGATGCTGCCGTAATTCTCGTGGCCGACATTGACCGGGGCGGAGTCTTTGCAAGCGTGTATGGCTCGGTTATGCTTCAGGAACAGTCTGACCGCAGTCGTATCAAGGGCGTGATAATCAATAAATTTCGTGGCGACATGCGCCTTTTCGATGAAGGGCGTGCTATAATCGAGCGGCTGTGCGGTGTGCCTGTGCTCGGTGTGGTGCCGTACCTGAAAAATATGGATATCGAGGCTGAGGATTCCGTTGCGCTTGAAGAAAAATCGTCCCGTGCCGTGGCCGGTAAAGTGAATGTGGCGGTCATAAGGTTGGACCACATATCGAATTTTACCGATTTTGATGTTCTTGACACTCATGAACGTATTCACCTGTATTATGCCGGAACTTCAGGCGATATTGCCGATGCCGATATTATAATCGTGCCCGGCACCAAGTCCACGATTGCCGATATGCGTAAACTGCATGACAACGGCATGGCTGACGCTGTATGTGCAGCCGCCCGTTCAGGTAAGACCGTGGTAGGCATATGTGGCGGATACCAGATGATGGGACTTGAGGTCGCCGATCCCGACGGCGTTGAGGGAAGTCCCGACAGAGTGGCCGGACTCGGGCTTTTGCCGGTAAGGACGACCATGGGAGACAAAAAAATCACACGTCAGGTACGGTTTCGTTTTATGGACGATGCTCGTGAATGTACGGGCTATGAGATACATATGGGCACTACTGTCGTTGAAGATGGCGCCGAAGTGCTTAATATGATTGACGGGTCGGTGCCTGACGGCTGTCGTTCGGCTAACTGCATGGGCAGCTACATACACGGTCTTCTCGACAATGCAGCCGTACTCGACCGCATATTTGCCCCGTTTCCCGATGTTCGTGCCATACCGTTTGCCGACCGTGCGGCATACAAGGAGAGCCGTTATGACGCGCTTGCCGACCTGCTGCGCGAGTATGTGGACATTGACCGTCTTTACAAAATAATGGGGCGCGATGACTGAGGGACACGGCGATGACATATACCGCTACGGCGATGCCGTTCGCTATAATTTCAGCTCCAATATATTGTGCGGGGTTGACCATGCCGGCCTTATGAAGCATCTGGCGTCATGCATGGCCGCTATAAGCAATTATCCGGAGCCGGAGCCTGTCACGCTTGAGCGGCGGCTTGCTATGGAAGCGGGGGTGAAGCCTGACTCCGTTATGGTGACAAACGGCGCTACGGAGGCTATATACCTTATAGCGGGGGCTACGGCCGGGCTGACGTCGGCCGTTTTGCAGCCTGCGTTCAGCGAGTATGCCGACGCCTGCCGTCTTAATTGTCATCGTGTAGTGGACTGTATGTCGTTGGACGATATTCCCGCAGAGGCTGATGTCGTGTGGATATGCAATCCCGGAAATCCCTGCGGACGTGTTATCGGCCGGGCTGTTTTGGATGCGCTGGTCGCAAGCCGTAATGATACGGTTTTCGTTATCGATCAGGCCTATGCCGACTACACGCTGTGTCAGGTCATGACCGGAGGCGAGGCGGTTGATTATGGCAATGTCATATTGCTCAATTCGCTGACAAAGCGGTTTTCGGTCCCTGGTCTGCGCATAGGTTATGCTACGGGAGCGCCTTGTTTGCTTGACCGGATCAGACCGCGTCGTATGCCGTGGTCGGTCAACGGACCGGCTATCGAGGCCGCGCGTTTCCTTCTTGACCACAGACAGGAGTATGTGATAGATGCACGGGCCATGCATGAGGAGGCGTGTCGGCTTTCCGTTGAATTAAACAGACTCGGAGTGGCTACGGAGCCGACAGACTGCAACTTTATATTGTGCCGTCTGCCTGACGGAAGCGCCGCGCGTCTTAAAGAGTGGCTTATGGAGCGGCACGGCATACTCATACGTGACGCATCCAACTTTTACGGACTTACACCGACGCATTTCCGTGTAGCGGTACAAGGACGGCATGCCGACGACATTTTAATCGATGCTTTAAGACAATGGATGAACTTGTAGTTATAATGCCCTTGCTGATAGGTTATTGTATGGACCTGTCGCTTGGCGATCCGTCGTGGCTGCCTCATCCCGTGGTCGGCTTCGGGCACATGATATCGGCATGTGAACGGCATCTTAACCGTGGCGCGCACAGGGTGGCCAAAGGTGCGTTTACCGCCCTCGGACTTGTACTGTCGGTCTACATGGCGGCATGTGCGGGTTTGTGGCTTATAGCTCCCGTGCGGTGGCTTGCCGTTGCTGTGGAAGCGTTATGTATATTTTACTGCCTTGCTGGGACTACGCTCGTCGGTGAGGTGCGCGAGGTGTTCCGCGCCGTGGATCGTTCGGTAGACGAGGGACGTTGTCAGGTGGCGAGGATTGTCGGACGTGACACTTCGTCGCTGTCGCCGCAGGAAGTGCGCATCGCCGCGCTTGAGACTCTTGCCGAGAACCTCAGCGACGGAGTCATAGCGCCACTGTTCTGGTATCTCGTGCTCGGAGTACCGGGAATGCTCGCGTACAAGATGGTCAATACACTTGACTCGATGATCGGTTACCGTACGGCCCGGTACCGTGAATTCGGACGCTTTGCGGCGCGCATGGATGATGTGGCCAACTACATCCCGGCCCGTATTACAGCGGTCATGATGGTAGTGTGTGCCGCACGGCCGGGACTACTTACGTTTGTCCGGCGTTACGGATGCGCTCATGCCAGTCCTAATTCAGGCTATCCCGAGGCTGCCATGGCCGGGATACTCGGCTGCCGTTTCGGCGGAGCTCATGACTACTTCGGCGAGCGGGTCGAGAAGCCTTACATAGGCACATGTGACCGTCAGGTCGACATCAATGACATGACCCGCGCCGTCAGAGTGTGTCGTCTTACAGAGGCTCTCGCAGTCGTGACCGTGCTTATTATAAAAGTAATTGTTCTGATAATGTACCAAAAATATTATTTCATATGAAGCGGCTGTTCTTATCGTTATTCGTTGTGCTTTCGGTATTTTGTTCTGTCGCGCAGGGCCGGTTGAGCGAAGTCGGACCCGGATATTGCCGTACATCGGTCAATACGGCGGTGTTTCGTGCCGGATCGCTGGCTACCCACGGCGACGTGCAGTATGTGTCGTATTACGATCCGGAAGGTTATGTGACTGTCGGCAAGCGTCAGCTTGACAGCGACGAGTGGGCGGTGAACCGCACGCAGTATAAAGGCAATGTGGCCGACGCGCACAATGTCATAAGCATCGGTGTGGACGGGGATGGATATCTGCACGTGGCTTTTGACCATCACGGCCATCCGTTGCGTTATTGTCGCTCGGTACGTCCCGGCTCGCTTGAACTCGGACAGCTTGAGCCTATGACCGGTATTGACGAGAACGATGTCACTTATCCTGAATTTTACCGTCTGGCTGACGGCGACATGCTGTTTGCCTACCGTTCGGGAGCCTCGGGACGCGGCAATCTCGTGCTTAACCGTTACTCGACAGTCGACCGCCGCTGGTCGAGGGTGCAGGATATACTGATAGACGGTGAAAACGAGCGCAACGCTTATTGGCAGATGCATGTCGATGCGTCCGGCACCATACATCTGTCATGGGTATGGCGTGAGACATGGCTGGTGGAGACCAACCATGACCTGTGTTATGCCCGTTCGTCAGATAACGGAATTACTTGGCAGCGCTCCGACGACACCCCGTATACGCTGCCTATAACTATGTCGACTGCAGAAGTGGCGTGGCCCGTGCCGCAGAATTCGGAGCTGATCAATCAGACCGGTATGACCGCCGATGCCGACGGGCACCCTTATATAGCCACCTACTGGCGCGATGCCGACAGTACGGTGCCGCAGTATCGTCTTGTATGGCATGACGGCACGGCATGGCGTATGAATCAGGTGGGTGAGCGCAATACTCCGTTCTCGCTTTCGGGCGGCGGTACAAAAATGATACCCGTATCGCGTCCGCGTATTGTGAGCGACGGTAATTCGGCTTGGTATATATTTCGCGATACGGAGCGCGGCAGTAGAGTTACGGTGGCGCATACCCCGCGTCTCGGTGATGTCGCGTGGACATTTACCGACATGACTTCCTTCCCGGTAGATGCGTGGGAGCCTACCGTTGACGTATCATTATGGAATTCCCGCCGCAGGCTTGACATATTTGTACAGACGACCAGTCAGGGCGACGGTGAGCGGGTGGCCGGCGATGCCGCCGGCTCGACTCCGGTATACGTGCTTACCTGTCCTTAATCATCTACGTCGCGTACGCAACGCACGGGGCCGCCGACCGCGCGGCGAGAGTAGCCGTAGCTTGTCTCAAACGGGTCGACCTCTCCCGGTGTATGGAGGTGAAATATGTTTACACGTCCGCCTTCGGAAGCTGACGAGGTGTGGTAGTTGCCGCACATGCCGTTACGCCACGGACGCCCTCCCATAGTGCGCAGTCCCTGACTTGGAAAGTATACCCACTTGCCCTTTTTCCATTCTTGCACATACATGCGGAAGCCGCGGTATGCTTCATTGTTTGACGCGTGGACGGAGTTTATGTTGCCATATGCTCCGCTGGCGTTTTTGCCGTTTATCGTGAAGCCGAGCCACATGTCGCCCGGAGGTACCATCCATCCGGCAGGGCACGGGTCGAAAATGGATTTTTCCGTAGCGCCGTTGTCAGAGAGCACACAGCCTGTCGACACGGTGTATTTCTTGGCTGTGGAATAGGGCTTGCCGCCCCACAGGGTATCCTCATGTCCCCAGTACCAGTCGCCGTTGTTGACGCAGTCGGCGTCATTGCCGGTGTTGGATTCTTTGCCCGATTTTACCGGGCTTATGAAGTGGGTGGGGTGCTGGACCGTGTATTTGATTGTACCTGTTGACTGGCTTGCGGCTTCGGTGCTGAACAGTTCGGTGGTATGTACCGCGCCGGTGGTGTTCATGTCTATGGTCTTGTTCTCGTTATCACGCAGGTCGCCGACATTTCCTCTGCTGTATTGATAGTAATCTACATGATAGTCCAAGTCGCCGATGGGGAAGGGGTCTTTGCGTCCCCACTGGTACACGCAGCCGTAGGTAAGACGCCCGTAATCGTTGGGATTGGCTGATTTTGCTCCGAGATTGCACTTCATCAGTGACCGGCCCTTGACACTGCGTATATTGCCTGTGGTTATGATGCTGCTTTCGTTCCAGCCGAAGGTGTTGTACGGCACGGCTTCATCAAGATTGGCCGGACTCTGGTTGTTTACCCATATGTGCCATGACCACAGTATCGTTCCGGCGCTGTTGTAGGCCGCTATCAGGGCATTGCCTACCGCGGTGCCGGCTTTTACATGTACGCGGTCGTAGGCGTCGAGCCATACTTTGTCGCCTTTCGTATTGTCGCCGATCACGTTTAAGAACTGCCATAGTATTTTGACTTTGGCTATTTTCTTTTCGGGCACATTTTTGTTTACGTAGTCGGAGTACTTCCACCCGCCGCCGGTTTCGGTGCGGTTATACGGGTCAAACATGATCTCGTTGCCCGTGTTGACCACAAAGCAGTTGGCGGGAGCGGCGAGCACGCGGTCATCGCGGTTTTCCGACTTGATATTCAGTGTTATGTTGTAGTTGTGGTTGCGGCGTACGTTGAAGTCGTTATAGTCGTTTTCACCGAGATATATGGTGTACAGGAAGTTGGAGCCGTTGGTCCTCGAAGTCACGAACAGCTGCACATAAAGCGCCTTGTCGGGAGCGCCGTTGTTCTTGTTTTTCGGGTCGGTATTGTCTTTCTTGCCTCGTCTGTTGGCCGGCATGTAGAATGTGTACACCTCTCCCGATGCCAGCTGCTTGTCGATAGTCACGGAGCGTGTGGCGAAGTCGCCTACGGGGTAGTTCTCCTCCGCGGGAGTCTCCTCCAT
>LUJO01000011.1 GCA_001689405.1 Candidatus Homeothermus arabinoxylanisolvens
CCGTTGTTGGTATGTTTGTTCTATTTTTTCTGTTGCTTTCACGGAACTGATTGTGTCCGTCAAGCTCCCGGCCGGAATTTAGTGCTGTGTCAGAATTGACAGAGAAGTCATGTTAATGACCCTTCTCTTGTACTACTTCTTGTCTATTGTAATGATTTCAATGTTCTTGTTTGCCTGCCCTTCCGGGAAAAGCGTTGCAAAGTTACAACCTCTTTTTCATTCCCGCAAACTTTTTGGCGAAAAATTTTGTTAATCCTTTTTCCGGGGCTCTCCCCGAGGCAGCTCTTTTTCAAAAGCGAGTGCAAAGTTAGACACTTTATCCTTATCCACCAAATATTTTTACATGTTTTTATCGAAGAAAATCATAGTGGACTGAAAGTGAGAGGGTAAGACCTATGGGACCAATGGGGATAATGAGGTGGATGGCCTGCGGAACAGGGCTGCGGCGAGGTACAGGGAAGGCGGAAGCTGCGGCGAACTCGCCGCAGAACGCGACGGAATGGACCGCGGGGGAACGAGAGGGTTGTGGAACGCGCAAGGTGGAGGCCGACGGGGAGGCCGGCGGTGTACACTATGACAGAACGAGAGCAGCTACGAGCCCGGAAGGTGCTCGTAGCTGCCGTAATACTACATGATGCCTCGGTCGCGGAGGCGACACTGCCATGCCCATGCGGAGCGCATGGTGTCATCGATGGGGGTGTCGGCGGTCCAGCCGAGGACATTGTTGGCATATGAGGGATCGGCCCATACCTGCTCTATGTCGCCGGCACGGCGCGGTGCGATTTTGTAAGGCACTTTAACACCAGTGGCACGCTCGAAAGCCTCGATAAGTTCCATAACCGAGAGTCCGTTGCCGGTACCGAGATTAAATATCTCTATCTTGGCATCGCTCTTATCCTCCAGCATACGCGCAACGGCAATCACATGGGCACGGGCAAGGTCCACAACGTCAATAAAGTCGCGGATGCAATATCCGTCGCGGGTGTTGTAGTCATTGCCGAATACGCTAAGCTCCTTTCGGATACCGATAGCGGTCTGGGTAAGATAAGGGATAAGATTCTGCGGCACTCCGTTGGGCAACTCCCCTATCTCGGCCGACGGATGGGCGCCTACCGGATTGAAATAACGCAGGATTATGCTCTTGAACGGAGCCCCGGCATTGATGACGTCGGTGATAATCTCTTCCGATATCTGTTTGGTGTTGCCGTAAGGCGAAGTAGCTTTTTTAATGGGGGACTGCTCGGTAACGGGGTTCTCGTCAGGCTCGCCATAGACAGTACATGACGAAGAGAACACGATACCTTTCACTCCATGAACCGACATAAGATCCAGCAGGTTCATGAGCGTATTGAGATTGTTGCGATAATAAAGTACGGGCTTCTGCATAGACTCACCAACGGCCTTGCTCGCGGCGAAGTTGATAATGCCCTTGATGTCGGGATACTTTGCAAAAAGCGCTTTCATAGCTTCCATATCGGTGCAATCGGCCTTGACAAACTCGGGCCGTATGCCGGTAATGCGGGTAATGCCGTCAAGAACCTCTTCATTACTGTTTGACAGATTGTCAACGATCACTACGGGATAGCCGGCTTTCTGCAACTCTACGACAGTGTGAGATCCGATGTAACCGGTGCCACCGGTCACCAAAATCATCTCCTTTTTCATATACGGTTATGTATTAATGTGATTGATTGTTTATATAAATATGTGTCAAAATACAAATTTAATATTTTTTCCTATTATCATCAAGTACTTTAACATGCATTCTGCAATTTCGGCAGTCAAATTCAAGCCCGAGCGCAATATCGCCCGACTCAAGACGAAGCGGACCGGCAAGCCGACTATCGCCCCCCTCACGCAGACATGCGCCAAGCTCGCGGCGCAAACAATAACGGGTAGTCATGACGGTCAGCCCCGACACACGACGCGGAACTGCGGTCTCAAGCGCCGGCTCTATTGACGTCACGCCATGCTCCTCGTAGAAACGACGCGCCAAAGAGTTGGCCACATTTTCATGATATGAGAGTTGCGGACCATCAGGAAACAGAACATCGCGACGTTCCGGCCTACGCAATTCACGCCGATAACGCACTGCGCGGGCAGTGTCAAGCAGCGCGACAGCCTCGCGTCGCACAGCCGCAAGCACACCGACGGCAATAAACCGGTCGCCTGCTTCATCCACGAGCTCCGCAAGCTCATAATCGGTACCGCCAAGCTTCGACAGCACCCTACGTCGGGCCTCGTACTGCTCACTACGCGCCGGAGCAAGTTGGCCCGCATCACGGACAACTGTGACCTCACAGCCTCCACCGTCAGACACTTCAAGCACTACACGATTCGGCTCAATCACACGCAACCTCATCGACACCATTATAATACGCGTGGCCGACGGCTTGGCGAGAAGGTCATCGAAAACCTTGTCGCTATTGCGATACAGCACCGTGCCAGGACGCAAATCGACTCGTCCGGCCGGATACAGACGGCGTCCGTCGACACGATTGAGCCTAAAGCCCTGAAGCGTCTTGTCAGGAGTAAAACAAGCAAGGCCATCGCCATTGGCAAGTGGCGCATCAAGACGGGCCTCAATGACCCCGCCACGCACCGAACTCACCACCCCCACACGCTCGCCCTGCGACTTGGGAGTATATATCGACGCTATCTTTTCCGACGAACGGCCGTCAAGGAAGTAACCGGTAAATCCACGGTTGAAGCTCTTGGCAAGCGCCGGCTCGAAACCAAGCCTGACCTCGCCGGAGGACAGACGGCAATACCGGCCATCGGAGCGGGCAAATATGCGGTCAAGCTCACGGCGATAATAGGCAACGACATTTTTCACATAACCGACATCCTTCAGCCGTCCCTCGATCTTAAACGACGACACCCCGGCCTCAAGCATCTCCTCAAGCCGGGCGCTACGGTTCATATCGCGCAGTGACAACAGATGCCGGCCATGCTCCACACAATTTCCGGCGCCGTCATACAAATTGTAAGGCAAACGGCATATCTGGGCACACTCGCCGCGATTGGCGCTACGTCCGCGCAACACCGCACTCGCATGGCAGTCGCCGCTGTAACTAACGCAGAGCGCCCCGTGCACAAACGCTTCAAGCGGCACATCGACAGCCTCACGCATAGCCTCAATCTCGCGCAGCGACAACTCCCGTGGCAATACTATCTGCGAGAAGCCCACATCCTGAAGAAAGCGGGCGCGCGCAGGTGTACGGGTGTCGCACTGCGTGCTTGCATGAAGCGCTATCGGCGGAATGTCCATACGCAGCAGTGCCATGTCCTGCACGATAAGCGCATCGACGCCCGCACGATACAGGCGACCGACAAGGTGCTCCACCTCGCGCAGTTCACGCTCATAGATAATAGTATTGACCGTGACATAAACCCGGGCGTCAAAACGCCGGGCATAATCGACTACACGGGCGATGTCATCGACCGAATTGCCCGCGGCGGCACGGGCACCGAAACTCTCGGCCCCGATATAGACCGCGTCGGCTCCGTGACGTATGGCCTCAATAGCTACGGCGGCATCGCGTGCCGGCGCCAGAAGTTCTATTTTTACAGGTTGCGGCATAATGCCGCAAAGTTACCTACAATCGCCGACAATAGCAAACATCATTCAATCCTTAAGAGTACGCTATAAAACAGCCTAAAATTGAGCAATTATTCACACAAAAGCAAACAATTGTATTTCAATGAAATAGCCAAACAAAAACGCATTCAATTTCCAAACTTGACATGGTTTTGTTTCCAAACTTGACATGGTTTCGGATGGAGAGTAAAATCGATTTCAGCCACAAAGTCCGCTCCATGAAACCGTGAGACATAATGCCTGTATGTATCGCGTCCTCGACGCGAAGTCATGGGCGCTACGTCTCCGACCCCATGAACCGCGCCGAAGCGCTTATCATGGGGTTATACACATTTCGTGCCTCCGGCACGACCCATCAGCGGGACGGCCCGTCAGCGACACAGCACTAACCACCGGCACGGCACTCACAGTCAAGACTCCGGGCCAATAAAAAAAACAATTTTAAATTGGGGCATCGGAGATGCGCCATGTGCGTAATCCCACGATAAGCTGACGAAGGGCACGGAGTGACCGTAGACGGCGGTTCATGGGGTAAATTGGGGCATCGGAGATGCGACATGTGCGTAACCCCACGATGAATCGGCGAAGGACACGGAGTGACCGTAGACGGCGGTTCGTGGGGTAAATTGGGGCATCGGAGATGCGCCATGTGCGTAACCCCACGATGAATCGGCGAAGGACACGGAGTGACCGTAGACGGCGGTTCGTGGGGTAGTTCAGCCGCCGGCAATGACCTTGCGTCGGGGACGCGAAACGTACCGCATGGCCATAGCAGTCTTACGCCGTGGCACGGGCGTCACTACCCTCCTGCCGGATATTAATGCTTCACATTGACCCCTGTTTTATATAGGCCTCCGGTACGGCGTTGCCCGCGAGGTACTCTTCAAGATATTCCTTGTAAAGGTAGACGGGGACGCGGTCTATGCCATTGGCGGTCAGAAAGGCTGACACATGGTCTATCTCCGATTTGATATTTTTGTGGATGAGGTTGTAGCGCTTGGCGAGGAAACGGATGTATTTGCGGTCCTGCTTGACACGGCGGCCGGCCTCGACTGTGGCGGGCGCATCCTGTACTTCGGCCTTTGCCTCACGGCGACGGCGCTGGTAGGATGCGGCTTTGGCGCGGCGGTCTATCGTCGGGCGCAACAGATTGAACACGCACTGCGCTATCGGGTGAAGGTCTGTAGGTTCGGTGCCCGAGGTCTGATACTCTTTGATGGAGTCGATGAGGGGTTGCTGTAACTCTGCGGGAAGCATGGCTATGGACTCGCTCCAAGCCTTGTCAAATTTCGGTGTACGTTTCATTGTATGTGATATTGGTCTAAATGTTGTTTTCCGCAAAGATAATACACCGAATCACCGTTTTTATGCACAATCGGGCGTAATGCGCGAAACTCACTGTAGATTAAAGTATTATCGCGTCTTTTTTTTCGGGAGGCATGTCGCGTATCTCCGATACGCAGGGTGGTGGAGCGGGTTGTGGTCCCCACGAATCGCCGTCTGCGGTCACTTCGTGCCCTCCGTCGGCTTATCATGGGGTTACACACATCATGCGTCTTCGACGCATCTGCATCCCGCAACAGGGGTCATGCATCTGACAGCATAATACAACGACAAAGCGGCAGTGCTACAGCATCAGCACCACCGCTTTATTTTTTTGTTAGAGTCATTCAATCCTTGACCGGACGGACAGAGAAGCCGTAAGAGTTATTTGATGAAAGTAATATATTTATACTATTATTACTATCTTGACCATAGCCGTCACTTTCAACCGTTTTTCCCTCTGCACGACAATCAATATAGAACAGCGAGCACTGATTAGTATGATGAGAAGAAGTACATATCCATCCCACCTGAGCATGAGCCGGATTAGTTCCGGAGGGGAATCGTGATTTACCGGGACAATTTTCTGTTTCACCAAAGTCGCGAAGGCCCGTACCCGGAATATATATAGTTTTTCCTGCTGAACCATCGTCAGCATACAACGTAATGGTCCACCCCACAACGGCGTCTGAGTATTTATCTTTTTCAACAATGCATTTTGTCTTTTTGCTAATATCAGTGCTGGTATCGACAAGTTTTTTTGAGTCCTCAGCAGAACCGTATAATGACATAAAAGCTCCGGTTGACGGGATATGGTATCCGACAGGCGAAGGATCATAAACCGTTTTGGCAACTGCCATATAAACCTCTTTTTGAGAAGATTTAAAATTATCCGAACAAGTATAATCATTCGCAGAATTCCAAGCATTGAACATACGAGTAGTTTTGTCGCTATTTTCGCCACCCCAATGACGAAGTCGTTCATCATCAGACCTATAATACATAAAATGATGATAAGGCTCCTGTATAGCTTGCTCTAACGGCACCTTAGACAATGCACTCTTATACTCGTAAAGATCAGAATAATACGCCTTGTTGTGCATATTGTACTGGGCATATCTTTCTGTTCCGCTATTCCAATCAGAATGTACATGCCAACCATCGTTTAGCGTCTGAGTATTCCAAACACCACCGATTGACGGGTCTTTGCGTCCCCATTGGTAATAGGTATTATCGCCGGCATACGATGCTTCAATAGGAGGCTGAATAAATTCACCCAAATCTTTTTCGTCTTCGCCTCCCGTATCAGCCACTTTATATTTGATCCGTAATTTGAATTTACGTTCCGAGTCACTTGAAAGTATAGGATCGCAGTAGCCCAAATTGCACGGGGCAAATGAATATTCTGTCACTTCCGCCCCTTTAGGAGCATTCTGTACGTACCCGGTAACACAATCGGAGTCCTTCCACTTGTAGGTGGCCCATATCTGCCAGCTCCACATTATAGTGCCGTCAGCGCCACGAACAGCCACGACAGCATTGCCTTGATTAAGCGACTCCTTCTCTACACGGAAAGTAAGAGCCGTCTTTGCATCATTGAGTTTTACATCAGTCACAAGTCCGGGCTGATCCTGCCACACAAGCACAGCATCTTCCGCTCCGGTGATATCCGGCTCGGTAATTGGAGTACCGTCATGCTTGACAAAATCTTTAAGAAACTTAGTACCTTTACCACCGCTACTATTACCTTTATAAGCGGATTCGTTAGTAGCTCCACCTGCGCCACGTGCATTACCGTAAACAAGCGGCAGAGAGTAGTAGCCGTAGTCATCGATGACATACGTGTTGGCGGTTTCACCTCCACCACTAAGGTCATATGGCCCCGATTCATCCAAGCCCTTGCCGTTGGTCGTTGGCTTCATTTTTTCCTTCAACGAGGAGTAATGGCTTTGGGCGGGAAATTGGAGCTTCAATGCCATAGGCTTTGTAACATCCTCGTCGGCCAAGACAGTAGGAGCATCTACCACATCGGCATCTTTCCAATCGCCGCCGTCAAGACTGTACTGAATAGTATAATCAAGCTTAACAGCCTTTGATTGCACTTTATTGCTGCTATTGTCAAGCTGATATACATCGGCATACGCAGTGAGCTGCGCGTCATGCAAAAAACCGCTTACGGGAATAAAAAATTTCCCTTCAGCATATTTGCTTTTGTCATATTCATCATAGTGGATCTTCTCGACATTAGATTTAAAAATTATAATGGGATCGACTTTTATGCCGGTGGTGGAGAGCGCATACTGTACCCGGGTGCCCGCTTTCCACTCCTTGCCGGCAAGCGAGGCGGTAAGTGTGCGCTCCGTGCCGCTTAGCTCGTCGGTAAACGTCATGGTCAGTTTGGCGTCATCACCGAGCGTCTGCGGCAACATAAACAGCGTCATGGCATCGGCAGTTATATCCGTGCCGGATGGTGTATAGTGATTGCCCTCTCCGGAGGGATCTACCGTCTTGTCGAGGGTCATCGTCATGGACGTAGCCTCGTCGTCAGTTGTCCATTTTTTGGAGCCGATTACCGATGTGCCCTTAAAATGCACACCTGACAACACAATCTTGGTCACCTTGCCGGCAAGCATGTTGTCGCCGGTTTTGAATGTCACGGCGGTAAGAGCATGCGAGAATTTCAACGCCACACTGCTGTTATGACTGCCCGAGCAGTCGGCGGTAGCCTCAAGAAGGTCTACCTGCTTGGTTACATCATCTTTATACACACTGAAAGTGAGCGATGGCAGGCCCGACACAGCCTCCGAGTGGACGGCGCTACCGGCATATTTGCCCTCACCCGTGCCAAAATCAGCGCTGTAAGGCGCATAGGCGTAAAACTTGACCCTTCCCGAGCCGGTCCAGCGCAACCTGTTGTCGGCATCCGGTGCCCAGCCGTCAGTACCTTTATACAGCCGTAGATTGTGTGCGAAATTAGGCGTCATCCCTGTCGAGTCGGAGGGCCATGCATTGCCGTAGCACACCGCCGATACTCCTATCGACGGGATACTCCCCTCCGTAAAGGAAGAGCCACGACCCTTGGGCATTTCAACAACAGAATCGGCAGCTTCCGTAACTTCAGTTATAAGGTAGAGCGGTTCATTGCCCTCCTCAACATCTATCTTTTCGATATCGACCTCATGCAGTCCCCGTCCTTCGGCACTGCCTGACCTTCCTCCGTCGGTCCAACCGCCGGGAACCTCCGTTCTGAAAGAAACGAACTCCGAATACTTACCGACCGAAGGGTCGAAAGTGTCATCGGTACAGGCATTAAACACCCATGCCGCGCACATCACTGCAAGCGCGCGGCATGAGAGGTCAACTATATATTTAGCACTAAACTGCATAGAGGTCAGGTTTACAATCGTTTTTTCGTTTAATGATTACTACATATCCTTAGGCACATCCTGTACAGCCTCAGACCATTCATCCACTTTTACGGTGAATTTCAGCGGATTGTTAAGTACAGGATCACCGGGGTTCTTATCAGAAGGCTTAGGCACGACAGTCACGCCATCGGGCACAGGCATATCCGGGAGTTCAGGCGGATATACTCCGGCTCCGCTCTCAGTACCGCAGAACTGAAGAGTATACACATACTTCTTCCCGGGCAACCACTCGGTATCAATAGGCACACAAGTATATCCAAATTCAGCATCATTAAAGACATTAGAAACAGGGAACATCTGATGTATATGTGTCTTGTCATCATCACCGATTATAATGCTACCTCCTGTAGCAGCAGTGGTCGATGTATCATGTTTAGTATCTTTATGCACTGTTTCTACACGACACAATACCAATATATAAGCACCTTTTATATAAGCACCTTTCTTTTCCGGAGTACCGGTAGCTGCAAATTCATATTTATCAAGTTTCTGCGGTATAAGCATCAAACTGTAAGGCAACGTAAGATCTGAACCGTTGACAATAATGCCAGAAGCCGTACCACCATGAGCACTAAGTTCCATCTTCTCTGACAGACGACCATAGTTGCCCTTGTCATCATTATCTTTAGTCCATTTTATATGAGTCGTAACATCATCTTTATCAAAATCCAGATGACCCGTACCGGCCACATTCATAATCCAAGCACCTTTTATATATACGATCATACCTTCTGTACCAACTTTATCTTTTGTGCCCTTAACGCCTTTACGCGCTCCCTCGCCGAGTATGGCCTTAACTTCAATCTGCGAGAGCGCGTGATGAAAGTTCAATTCCACACTTGAGCCGGTCGCAGCCGACTGTGTCACTTCATTATATGCCACAACTATGTCGTGATGATTTTTGCCAGCATCCGCCATGGACTTTTCGGGTGTATAACCTCCGAATCCTTGCTGGTCAACAGAAAAACTGGGAGTCAGTACGGGAGTGGCATCCGGTCCATCGTATGGAGCATAAGCCCAGAAACGTATGTTATGTACTCCCTGCGGCCAATAGTAGGAAGTGGGCAGAGTAAACACATTTGTATCTCCAACACGTTTTGCCCATTCGCCGTTAATAAACATATCACTATATCCGTCAGCATCGGCATAGACACGGAAGCCTGTTAATGATGTTTGAGTAACCTCCGTCGCTCGACTCACACGTGTGTTAAAAGAGATAGCCTCTCCTTTCAAGATCTCATCAGTCTCTTCTACGGAACATGACGCAAACATAAGCGACATTGCTCCGGCCAGTCCTAAAAATGCGATTTTCGAATTCATGTTCTAATCTATTACTTGTTTATATTTAATTCATGTTTATATCGTTGTTGATGTCGTCAGACCATCCCGATACGGAAGGCGACATGCCTGTAGCGTCAGGGTCAGGCAGTTTAAGCCCTTCGATTATAATAAGTATATTGCCGTCGTCTTCGACTTCGTGAAATTGCGAAGACACATCGAAGTGGTAATAATACTGATTGGTGGTATATACGGAAAGCCAATGTGAAAGCTTTTCGACCGGACAATGACCAAACGACACAACTCTCGCCGTAAAAGTATGCTCATCGCGACGCTCAAGCGCTATAGGTATCGTGACGGGTCCGGCAGAAGCGCTGCCGGCCGCAAGCTGCCAGCGCTCGGCCATACCCGTCAAAGCGGCGCTGACACCGACATTCTCATTCATGTTCTCCACATTGCGTATCTCTATATTATATACAGATGTCAATTCTTCCGGGGCAAAAGTCACCTTACGCGATTCCGTATCAAGTCCAACTCCAACTGACTCTTCACAACCGCCCCATACAGTCTCGGGAGCATAGTGTACAGGCTGCGTTTTGGAGTCGTCGGGCCGCGGAGTCTCATTATCGACACGCCCTATCGGAGCAAGGAGCTCCTGCTCGATTGTAGTCAAAGCATAGTCATCGAAATTACCGTCGACCTCACGCACAGATTCCATTTCACCGTTATGGTACAGCATCTTATATTGACCTGCTTCAAGCCTGATCTTACCTCCTTCACGAGTTATAAACTCATAGCGACGATAAAAACTACCGTCCATTCTGAAAACACGTACCACCATCGTATTCGGCGACGCATCGGGTGCCTTTGACCAATCAAATTTAATCTCGAAATCCACTATATGGTCGTGGTCATAGCACAAATCCTTATGACTGCACGATTGAATGACGCATATGATCGCTGCAAGCAATCCGGCTATAGCAAACCGCCTTTTCATAGTTTACCTCCTTTCCGGCGACCGCCGATAATCCACACGAGCGATATCTCGGCTTTTGTCGGGCCCCACCAGTTGAGTTTGGCCGTTTCCTGCCATACATAACAATCGTCAACCGGCCTGTACTTCTTATATTCGCCGGCGAGATAACCAACCCCTATCGTAAAGTCAAGATTAAAATATCGGCTTAAGGGCAGCGAATAGCCATAGGCCAGTCCTACGCCCCAGTTCAAGCCGTCGCTCTGACGGCCACGGCCGCCAAACTCCACATCGTAGGAAAGAATCTGACCGTAAAGACCTAAATGATGACCGCTGTGCGAAGTAGAGCGGTCATTGCGGTGGTGAAGCCACCGCCGCAATTCGACGCCGCCGCCGTATATGCGCCAGTAGCGGTGAGCCGAACTGCGGCTCCACCAAGCGTGCATCCAGTTGCCACCTACCGACCAGTCACGGCCAATACCCGCCTCTATACCTATATTGGGCACCGCCGCTACGTCATAAAGCATGTTAGTCTTGATAAACAGATCGGTGTGTCTATCTACAGACGTCAGCTCCGGCCGGACATCAGTGTCGGCCACGTTCGCTTCCGGAGCGGGCGACGTAGTTATATTGTTGTCTGCCTCCGGAGTCTTATATTCACATACTTGCATATTATACGGCATGTTATCGACAGCTGCCTGCGGCTCCTCTTCAACCGCCAAAGGCTCACTCATCAGTCCGATGCACACCTCGGCGTTTCTCATCGCCGGGAAAAAGTGTTGCAACATATAACGCCATGCTTTTCCGCCACGCAGCACACGAAGCCGTCTGTTACGGCTGTCTACGATCCTCTTGCCCTTGTAGACCGACTCCGGCACATTATCTATTACCTCCACGGCATCGTGTCGCCAGTCCTCACCGCAGTTCATTATCATATGGCGCAGCAGCATCCAGTCGATACCGCCGTCAAGAACTTTCACCTTATCAACAGGCACGGATAATGCGCCGGCCACAAAACCGGCACACCCGCGAGCTCTTAAGCCGGCCAATGCTTTGTTTCGCGCCAAAGAGCCTTCGGGCGACGCACCACCCCTTACCGATACCGAACTAACGGTAGCGGCATCAGCGCCGTCAAGCACCGACAACATATCGCGCACACGTTCTGAGTTGGATGCATATGCGGTATCCACAGCACTTTCACCCTGAGCGAATTTTAAGGTTACACGTACGGTATCGTACCGGCATTCAACAGCGTGGGCCGAGATGCTGACGCAGAAAAATACAAGAAAGAGTAATGAATAAATACCTTTTCCCATAGTTTCATACAAAAAATCTCACGAGGTTTTGCAACCCGTTGTTGACTAACACACTTTTTTGCTATAACTGCGCAAATTTATATTACTCATATCAAATTTGCAATAGTTTTTTCATAAAAAATCACAAATTTAACATTTAATTTCCCCACGGAAGCTGATATGTCGGACTCCCGGTATGAATATGACACCATTTGATACGATGATTGATTTGCTATCTCAGGACTTTTTAAGATCCTACCGACAAAAAAGATTTTCTTTTCGCTGCAGAAATCATCGACTGCAGGGAAAGAAAATCTTTAGTAGTTGTTAAGCTCCACTCGACTGTCGGTCGATTGCGCGATTATATCTCTTTGAAATGCGAGCGGTCGAATCCGCATATCGGACATACGAAATCGTCAGGAAGATTAGTTTCCGATTCTACCTCATAGCCGCATATGTCACATTTGAATCTGCGCACATCTTTCTTGGTCACTGTAGTCGACTCCTGTTCGCTACGGTAGGTGGGGGCGTTTTTGGGCGCGCTTCCTTTTATCACTTTGTGGTAATACTCGTATGTCATGGGTGCGCCGCTTCCATCTTGCGTATCCTTCAGTTTGCTTATGACAATGACATGCGTTCCGCAGTCTATGAAATCAGTGGCATCCAGAACAAGACGGCCGCAGAAGTTGCCTTTGACAGCCGGAGCACCGTCAAGGTCAACATATCCGAAGTCGGCATATTTGTCGGCATCACGCGATGACCTGAATCCGAAGGAGCTGATTATCATAGGATCAGTATCTTCTGATATGATTGATATGCAGAATTTTGGATTCTTCTTTATACAGTCAAGGGTGTAATTCTTTTTGTTTAGACAAATTGCCAGCGTAGGATTTTCACTTGTAACTTGAAAACAGGTGTTGACAATGCAACCGGCGGGCTTGTCGTCGGAATAGCATCCGACAACATATAGTCCGTAGGTTATGTTATATAGAGCATTGCTGTCCATCGCTTCCGGCATTAATAGTTTTTTGCCTCTATTTCAAAGAAACTGCGCTTGTGATGGCATACGGGGCAGAGTTCAGGGGCTTTCTTGCCGATGTGTATGTGTCCGCAATTACGGCAAATCCATACAGTGTCGCCCTCGCGTGAAAACACGATGCCTTCTTCAATGTTCTGCAACAAACGACGGTAGCGTTCCTCGTGGTGCTTTTCTATCGCGGCGACAGCGCGGAAGCGATAAGCTATTTCCGGGAATCCTTCGGCTTCAGCCTCCTCAGCCATCTTTGAATACATCTCGGTCCATTCATAGTTTTCTCCTTGCGCTGCAGCTTGCAGATTGTCCAACGTGTCCGAGATTTCGCCTCCGTTCAGCAGTTTGAACCATAGTTTAGCATGCTCTTTTTCGTTGTTTGCAGTTTCCTCGAAGATTGCTGCAATCTGCTCGTAACCGTCCTTGCGTGCTTTTGATGCAAAATACGAATACTTGTTGCGTGCCATTGATTCACCGGCAAATGCTTCCTGAAGGTTACGCTCGGTCTTTGTTCCTTTTAAATCTTTCATTTTCTTGATTATTATTTGGTTATTAAACTATTTATATTTGTTTTTTGCTGCATTCCGGGCATACGCCTTTAAAATATACATTTATGTTATCACACAAAAAATCGGCAGGGACTGTCAATATCGACATATCAAGTGGAATGTCAAAAATTTTTTTGCAGGTGCGACATATAAAATGTGCGTGCGGCGTATTTAGTGTTGAATCGTACCTGGTGGATCCGGATGATATGTTGATATCGTTTATAAGGCCATTCTCAGCGAGCAATTTTACGCTATTGAATACCGTTGTGCGTGATAGTGTTGGATTATTCTGATGCATGAAGGAATATATTTCATCGGCAGTAGGATGACTATCGCATGAGGATATAAATTCTAAAATCTCAAGCCTCTGCATAGACGGTCTTATGCCCGCGTCAGTGAGCTTTTTGAGAAGAGTGGTTTTGTCGTCACAACTTTTCATCTGGAATCAAAACAATTCTATATATAGTACGAAGTTGCATCTAATTTAATACAGCACCAAGCTATTTAACACTTATTAATTAGGGTTTACTGAAAATTCAGCATG
>LUJO01000012.1:0-617 GCA_001689405.1 Candidatus Homeothermus arabinoxylanisolvens
CGAAAGACCTCCATGGTTCTGTCATCGTCGAGCGTGCTGAATATGTACTTGACATTCGGCCCCGGAACGGCGAGCCAGAGAAGCAGCTTGGCATTGTCCTCGTCGTGGAGCTGGTTGATGCCGTCGAGCACCACGAGCAACGGCTCCCGGCCGGAGATTTCGGCATACAGGCGGCTTAGCTCCTCTTCGGGCTTTTTGTCGTCCATAGCCTGCGCACCGGACAGCTGCGGCAGCCCGTACAGGTCGCGGACCTCGTCACAGAGACGGCGCGCTATGGAGCGGTAGTCGCCCTCAAGGCCGCCGTTGCCCACAAAGTGGTATATCGTCCTGCGGCCGGTGTCGCCACGGTGCTCCTCAAGCCAGTTGGCGAGCAGGGCGCTCTTGCCCATGCCGCTCGGCCCCGTAATGACGAAGTTGCGGTCATCGCCGGCCATGAAGCGGTCGAGAGCGTCGTGAGCCTCGTCATTGCGGATGTAGGCCGACAGGCGGCTGCGCAAAAAGGCCCGCTGGCTGCGGCGCTCGCGCATCAGCTCGGTCTGCGGCTCGTCGGGGAAGTGCGAGTCGAGGACGCGGAGAAATGCCGCCTCGACTTTGGCTCCCAGCTCCTCGGCCGAGGC
>LUJO01000012.1:691-80285 GCA_001689405.1 Candidatus Homeothermus arabinoxylanisolvens
AAGAGTAGCGTTCGAGAAGCCCGCGGTTCCTGCCGACCTCCTCGGCGGCGAGGCAGCTCCCGTAGCGGTTGCCCACAAGGCCGAGGAAGAATGGACGGGAGTGTACGATTTCGTTGAGACACGTCTCGATGACGCGGCCCGAGCGTGCCATATCGTCGGTTATGCCCCAGCGCAGGTCGAGCGGCACGACAGTGACATCGCGCTTCGCGGCCACAGCCGCCAGTCTCGGAAACACGCTCTTGACAAGCACGTCGCGCTCGGCGCCCATGTCGGAAAACGTCGATGATATGAATACTCTTATTACCCGGTCCTCAAGGTTGGCATATGACGGCATGTCGGCGC
Source organism: Candidatus Homeothermus arabinoxylanisolvens (assembly GCA_001689405.1). Classification (GTDB taxonomy): domain Bacteria; phylum Bacteroidota; class Bacteroidia; order Bacteroidales; family Muribaculaceae; genus Muribaculum; species Muribaculum arabinoxylanisolvens. The sequence continues at coordinate 1,034 of LUJO01000012.1, forward strand.
CCGGTCTGCTCTGCATAATCCACGGTTTTTATATTGTACCTCATAAAGGTATGACATTAAGTGTAAAAGTCCAAAACAATTAACCTGAATGTAACCGACAGGTGGCCCTGCCGGTTCTGTACATCAGGGGTGGCAAGCCGTTTTGGGTGCCATGCGAGGAGGGTTAGAGGACGAGTTCGGTGAAGAGGCGGTCAAAGGTGGCGTCGAGGTCGGAGGTGAAGCCGGGGTGAGGGCGTGATGTGGTGATGCAGCAGCTTTTCACTGCGGTGAGCCAGCGGAAACGCTCTTCAACTGGGAGGGCGGCCATAGGTCCGCCTGACGGGTGTCCCTCGCCTATCAGCCTGTAGGCCGAGAGCTGACGTGTTATGTCATCGACAGTCAATGCCCCGTCAAATATACTTATTTTGGCCGGGTCGACATGAAGCTCCACACGGGCCCAACGGCGGCGCTTGCACATCATGATAAGCCCGACGTTGACAAACTCCTCGCGCTCGACCCGCGGCACATAGCGAATCACGGCATATTCATATAAGTGCTTTTCGGGCATCGGCTATCTGTTTTACAAAGTTTGCGGAATTTTTAAGACGTTCGGTCAGAAAGAGCCGGTAAACGCGCCGTATGTCATCGGGAGTCTGTTCAGAACCTTCCCAATCGAGCCACTCGTCAGGTATGAGGTCGACGATCTTCGCCAAAGTACGCGGCGTAATCTTCTGACGCAACGACTTGTCGGCAGCCTCGATATCAGTAGCCTTGTGCAGCAAGGCATGGTCTTTTATGTATGGAAACGGCGAAAGCGCAGCCTTCAACGGATCGCCCCACGAGTGGTGAAACATGAGGGAAGCGCCATGGTCTATAAGCCACAGTTCATTTCGCCACAGGAGCATGTTGGTATTGCGCACCGTGCGGTCAACATTTGTCAGGAAAGCGTCGAGCCATACTATTTTGGATGCGGTAGCCTCATCCACCGAATTCACATACGGGTCAAGGGTAACAGCGCCTGACAGGAAATGCAAGCCGAGGTTAAGCCCCTCACTGGCCCGGAGCAGATCCTGCACCTCCTCATCGCCTTCGGTACGTCCAAAGTCGGCATCAAGATCCATAAACACGAGTTCAGGCACACGAAACCCGAGCGCCCGCGCCACCTCGCCCCCTATCAGCTCGGCAATAAGCGCTTTTTTACCGTGTCCGGCCCCACGAAACTTCACCACATACTTAAAGCCGTCATCGGCCTCGGCCAATGCCGGCAATGACCCGCCCTCACGAAGCGGAGTCACATAACGTGTCACCTGTTGTCGTCGTAATTCCATAATCAGCAGATTTTACAAAGATAACAGATTACGAGGCAACTTGTCAAGAGCCGGGTGTGATTTTTTAGCCGAAACGGAAAATCCGTATCAGTCGACTTTCTCGTAGATGTACAGTTCGTGGACTTCGCCGGTATAGCCTTCATCGGCAAGTGGACCCTGCGACATGCCGAACACGATACGGGTGCCCCTGTTGTTCAGCACCACGAGATCATCATTGACGGGGTCTATCGACAGGCCCTCGATCTCTCCGGCACGGCGGAAGTCGCTCATCTCGCGAAACAGCTCCACGCGCCCGGCCTTTGCACCGCCGGCAACCTTGCCACGGCGTATGACCGGCTTACCGTCAGCGTCAAGTTTCACGCTGAAAGGCGTCTCTTTCACCACCTCCTCGCCGTCGACCAGTCCGGTATAAGGCACATCGCTCACATCAGCCACATATATATTGTCGGGTATACCATACTGCGCCTCTCCGTCATCGGCGGTAAAGAGCATTTTGCCGTCGGCAATGAATATACCCTGACACCAGTACGGCGCGGGGCGGCACTGCATCTTGCTATGATAGCGGCCGGTATCAAGGTCATACGCATACACGTAGCGGCTGTCGACCCAATCAGACATCCACACAAGCCGACGGTCACGGTCAACCGCCAGCCCCGAAACCTCGACCTGTCCCGACTCGGGCGCCCACGGAAGATCGCGCTTCCACTGCAGGGTGGCGGCATCATAAACCGATATGGCGATATTGTAGCCGCGCCCGTACTCGAAGCGCTCTATGCCACAGTAAATCTCCCCGTCAAAAACATCGATGTCGCCGAAATGATTGGCCACCTCGGGGTGCATGAAAGGAGCATCGTTACGAGCCACGATACGGCCCTCCTTGTCATACTTATAGAGCACCTTCGTATCGGACACATAATAATAATTGCTGTCAATAGCAATTCCCTGACGACCTTCTACCGGAATGACTTTTTTCAGCCGGTAGTCATGACCGGTGTGTTGCGCGCGCAGGGGCGCCACAAATGTCGTAGTCAACAACATCGTCAGCGCCCCCGCCACACACTTACAAAAATTCATAGTCAATTGCGCGATTGTATCAATAACTTGCCGAACTCCATTATGTTGACAGCCGTAACAGGAGGCTGCGGATCGGAGTTCAAGGCAGTGTCGAGAGTCGTCTCGCCGGAGAGGACGAGCACACCTAAAGCCCCGGCATTGCGAGCCATAGCCACATCGGTATATATGCGGTCGCCACACATGGCTATCTCGTCGGCTTCAAGTCCGTAACGATGACGTATGCCGGCAAGCATGTCGGGATTGGGTTTTCCGATGACAATGTCGGGCGTGCGTCCTGTGGCATGCTCTATGCACTTGCACAGCGAACCGCAGTCAACGAGTATGGTAGGCTGATCGGTAGGACAAACACGGTCGGGATTGGTGGCGATGTAGGGTATTCCCTGCGACGCCCACCACGAGGCATGACACAGACGGTCGTAAACCAATGTGGTGTCAAAAGCCACCACGAGAGCGTCGGGACGGTCGGCGGCATCAACAGCGGCCATTTCAAAGCCGGCCTGCTCGAACTCCTTTATCATACTCGGCGTACCGAGCACAAACAGGCGTTTCGCTTCGGGCATGTTGGTCTTCAGATACTCGATTGTAGCCACGGCGGTGGTGTACATCTCCTCACGCGAGGCCTCGATACCGAGTCCTTTGAGCTTCTTCAGATAATCATCGATGCTCTTGGTAGGGTTATTGGTGAGAAACGAGTATCCTATGCCGTTGTCATGCAGCATCTTCAGGAAATCCATAGTGAACGGGAACAGCTGCGAGCCAAGATATATGGTGCCGTCCATGTCGAGAGCGACATGCTTTATACGCGAACACGCTTTCTTAAGCTCAGCCTCCGTCATCGGAGATATATAACGATCTATCATATCCATAATAATCAAGAGCAGGTTTAATTTTCAGATTTAGCTTCCTGTTCGGCATAGAACTTCTGAGAGCGTGCATACCCGTCGCGCGGAGCGGCCCACATGGTCACAAAGGTAATAGCGCCAAGCACGCCGATGCCGATGATTAGATAAAATACCACATTCCATCCATAATGGTCGGCCACGATGCCGACACCGATAGCGGAGAGGAACGAGCCTACATAGCCGAATATACCGGCAAGACCGTTGGCGGTAGCCGATGCCTCTTTGGTAGCGTGGTTGGCCGATGCTATACCGATAAGCGCCTGCGGGCCATAGATAAAGAAGCCGGCCATAGCCAGAACGAGTATCGACACCAGCATGGGAAGTCCCGGCAAGAAGATGAATACCGACATGAACAGAGCGGCCAATACCATACAGCAGAAGCACATACGGTGAGCCTTACCCTTGAAAATGTGGTCGGTAGCCCATCCTGCGAATATAGTGCCGACGATAGCGAAAATCTCAAACGACGCCACTGACCACGCGGCATCCTCGATAGACATGCCACGCGCCTCGGTAAGGAATTTCGGGCCCCAGTCAAGAATACCCATACGCATCACATATACAAACACATTGGCCACACAGAGGGTCCAGATCCAACGGTTGGTCCATACCATGGCGCGGAGGAATGCCGAATGTGACGGAGTCTTGGCACCCTTCGTCTCGCCCTTGCCGGTTTTTGTACCGGGCAATTCGGGCAGACCTACAGAGCGTGGGTCATCGCGCAGACCGAAATAGAGCCATCCGGCGCCAAGTACGGCAAGACATGCGGGCAACCAGAAACACCACTTCCAAGCGCCCCAGTGCTTGGCATATTGAAGTATCTGGTTCATGCCGTCGGCGGTCGAGGCATCGACTTTCAGGTTGGCGGCAATGGTCTTGATGATTTCAGGATTGGAACTCATGTCATCGCCCATAGATCCCATTATATAACCGCAGGCCACAACAGCCGCTGCAGCGCCTATGGAGTGGGATGTATTCCATATCGACATCTTCGTAGCCAGTTCGGAGGGGTGTATCCAGCAGGGCAACAGACGTGCACACGGAGGATAGCCCACACCTTGAAACACCTGATTGAGCACTATGGTCACCGCCATCACGAGCACGAGCATGTTGATAAGGTCGGGAGTGCTCTGGGCCACGGCCGAAGTAGGATCGACGCCCACCAGCCAAGCACTGATGTTGTATCCGAAACCGAACGCGAAGTTGGACAACGCGCACAACAACAGACCTATGGCCATAACGGCACGCGCGCTGTAGCGGTCAACGACAAATCCGTTGATAAAACGCGACAGTCCGTATACAAGCGACCCGATACCGATGACGATACCGAAGTCGGTGTTGGATATGCCGTACTGTGCGGTAAGTCCCGGCATGGCCAACGAGAAGTTTTTTCTAACGAAATAATAGATAGCGTAGCCGATCATCGACACCAGTATGGTACGGAACTGCCACGTCTTATACTGCTTAATCACCTCCGGCTTCCAAGAGCCGTAAATATCGTCTTTTGCCATTACAAGAAATAGTGATGATTGATTGGTTTAAGGTAAATAATTTGTTATATCGTCTTGTTGAGTTCTATTGTTTTTTCTATGTCAAGCGCCTCGGCTATAATCGATATCGGATTGGCTACCGGCACACCGGCCGACATCTCGATCTGCCACTTGCACGTTTCGCAATCAGTGGCCACCACATCGACATGCTCGCGTTTTATCTGATCGAAAAGCGGCTGTCCTATGGCCTGCGAGTATTTGTAATTCTCTTTCTTGAAGCCGTACGTACCGGCAATGCCGCAGCACTGCGAGTCAAGATGCACAAAATCGAGTCCGGGTATCATCTTCAGCAGCGATACAGAGTAAATGGCCCACCCGAGTTTCTCCATATGACACGGAGTGTGGTATGCTACCCTCTTCCTGTAGTCGCTCTTGAATGCAAGCTTCACCTTGCCTTCGTCGACAAGGCGGTAAAGGAAGCGAGTGGCGAGCATGATCTCGTCGCGGACATCGGCGTTATCAATGTCAAGCAGGTGGGGATACTCGTCGCGCATAGTAAACGTACAGGTCGAACTTGTAGCTATGACCGGACGGTTTTCATCGACTACCGACTTACGTATCGACGCCATATTTATGTCGGCATCGCGCTTTGCCTCCTTTATAAGACGGTTGGCTATCTTGGCCACACCGCAGCACTTCTCCTTCTCAAGAAGCTGCACGCCATAGCCTGCGGCATTCATGACCGTAACAAGGTCCTTGCCGAGCTGCGGGAAATTGTACTGCACGTAACAGCCGTGGAAATATGACACCTGACGGGGATAACCGCTCTGCCGGTCAGCGGCATTTTTACGGTACCACGAGGTAAACGTCTGTCCGGAATAAGATGGGAATGTGCGGTGATCGTCAATCTTGAGCACACAGTCCATAATCTTCTTCACGGGCTTGAACCGCAACGTGGCGTTCACGATAGAAGCAAACGGCGTAGCCATAGTGCCGACAAAATCGGTGCTCGCCAGCATACGGTCGCGCAAAGCCGGAGAGTGCGCGCTGTATTTTATGCGTGCAGCCTGAATTATGTCGCCTATCTTCACATTTGACGGACAAGCCACCTCGCACCGCTTGCAGTTAAGACAATACTTAAGCGCCTCATCGTAGAAGAACGGCTTTTTAAGACGGTAACGCTCACCGTCGGGTCCGGCCTGCTTTGGCCCGGGATAATCGGGATTCACGGCAGTGACAGGACAATATACCGTACAGATAGTGCACTTTATGCACTCCTCGAAGTTATTATTGCTTGTAGTATTTTGTTGATAATCCATAAGTCACCGCTTTATTTTCCGTTAATAATATCATTTGCCACCTTGAGCGCCGACAAAATCGACACTCCGGCACCCGACTCCTCCTTAAGCGCGTCGTGCGCACCCACAACGGCGCCTATAGCACGGAAGTTGCGTATGGGGCGCTGCTCCTTGAATACATGGAAATTCTCGTCGGTGACAACACCGAACTTCATGTAGTTCTGCTCGTTGTACATGTCAGTGTCATACCACTCGGTACGCGAATGTGAGGCATTCACGTCAAGGCCGAATATAGGTTCATAAATAGTATCGGGAGTAGCCTCGATTCCATGGCTGAAGAAGCTGCCCGTAGCGAGAATAAAATTGTCGGCCTCAAGAGGCATGTCGCCGAGATTGACCGTATACACGCTCTTCAGCATGTCATCCTCCACCACACCATAGCTTACGCTGTCGCCGATAAGGTATGTGCCGCCGAGTTTCTGGAAATGATTGCGCAAGCGCATCTGGGCCCTCATGCCACCAAGCGACATAGGCATTGTCGACACATAGCGCAGCGGACGCTTAACCAGCTCGCGCAACCGATTCACCGGCTCTTCGTCAAACAACCCCACTACGGCGGGCATGAGCACGGTGTCGGCATTCGTATCATCGACAATACGGTTTATCTCACGGGCAAAATCCTCAAGGACACGGCCGGTGATGACACGCGCTATATTGGTGGCACGCATCTCGGTAGAGCTTTTGCGCAGCACTTCAAGCTCCGCAAGGGTAAACTCGCGTATGTCACAGTCAAGGCCGCAGGCATTAAGCCCGCGGGCTATGAAATCGGGATAAAAGTCAAGATAACCCTTCAGGTTTATGATTGCCACCTTGCCCCACGGTATATTGTCGAGACTGTCGACGGTAGCGTAATCGAGCATCGACAGCCACGCAGGCTTAAACGCGCCCACAGGTGTAAGCCGGAAATGATTTTTCGCCTCGGTACCGTTGAGTGTTATGCCCGCTTCGGCAAAAAGGGGCTTCACTTCAGGGAGCATACGCTTTACCGCCTCCATGCCTATCTTGGAGTACGGATGGGTAGCGGGCAGTTCGGCCATAGCTTCCAAAGGACACATTATATCACCGTTTTCGTCATGGCCGAAGAGAGCCATAGAACCGGAGCTGAAATGCAAAGCACTCTGACCGGCCGACACAATAGCCACTTTAGAGCCGTTCTTGGCAAGTTTTATACCGCTTACCAGACCGCTTATGCCGCCACCTATTATAATAGTATCGTATTTCATGGGTTCCTTTTATTTTTCATCAATTTTATCTTCAGGCTTCGCTATGCGGTCAAGTCCGCATACACTTTCATAAAGCCATGACATGAACTGCGCCTCAACGAGCGACTCGCCCCAAGCCACAGGATACATGCCCTTCCACCGTTCGTTTATAAACGCCGACAGGTCGCGCAGCGTGCGGTCGACGCAACGGTTGGACTTCACAAGAATACCGGCGGCCCTGCAGGCACAAAGCTCGCCCTGACAGGTGCCCATGCCCATACGTGTACGGCGGCGCAGGTTGATGAGATTCTCGCAGTGCAGACTGTCGATGGCATATTTTATCTCGCCCACCGATACCTGTTCGCACTCACACACGAGCGCCTCGTCCTCCTCCGACTTGTACTTGATCTCCGCGCTGAGTGAGCCGTGGCGTCCTTCAGCGGCTTTCTGGTCGGTACTGAGCGCTATGACATGCGACTTACGCTCCATGTCGGTCTGCGGTTCCTTGCGGTCAAGCTCCGAGCCGGGCAGCGGGGTCTCGGCAGTAGTGCACTTGGCGTTTACGCCGAGCTTCTTGCAGGCAAGGTCGGTGGCCCATTCAGCCATAAGCCTGTAAGTCATAAGCTTACCACCTGTAATGGTGATAAAGCCTTCAAGCCCGTCGCGTGTGGCATGGTCAAGACACACTATGCCGCGGCTGATGCTTCGCCCCGAGGGGTCATTATCGGCCGCAACAAGAGGCCTTACCCCGGCATAAGCACGCAAAATACGGGTATATGCGAGCGACGGGGCTATCTTCGTACCCTCCCTCATAAGTATGTCTACTTCTTCGGGAGTGACTTCCATGTTGTCTATCTGGTCATAAGGGATGCGGCTCGAAGTGGTACCGATAAGCGATATGGTGTCGCCGGGTACGAGTATATCGGCGTCGGCCGGCTTGCGGCACCGGTTGATTACCACGTTGTTGATACGGTGGCCGAATATAAGCAGAGCGCCTTTGGCGGGAAACATGTTGACCCTCACTCCGGCGAGTTCGGCTATATGGTGTCCCCATATGCCGCCTGCGTTTATCACCAAGTCGGCATACTCGACACTGCGTTCGCCTGTCTTTGTGTCAAGCAGCTCCACCCCGGTCACCCGGTTCTGGTCTTTTATAAATCCGACGACCTCATGATAGGTAATCACACGCGCTCCATGACGGCGTGCATCGACCACGTTGGCCACTGTAAGGCGGAACGGGTCCACGGCGCCGTCGGGCACCTTCACCGCACCTATTATCTGATGATTGACGGCAGGCTCTATCCTTATGGCCTCCTCGGGACTTATCGGCTCGGCCTCGATGCCTGCTTTACGGCAACACTCGACAAAGTTGTTCTGATATGCGAGGTCATCCTCCGGGAGCGTCACAAACAGTCCTCCGGTCTCCTCCACGCAATGTCGCGCTATATGCCGCAAAATCATGTTCTCCTTGATGCATTCCGAAGCCGACTCCTGATCGGTGACCGCATAACGCGCTCCACTATGCAACAATCCATGATTGCGTCCTGTAGCACCGGCAGTAAAATCAAATCGTTCGACAAGCAGAGTCTTCAATCCCCTCATCGAACAATCGCGGGCTGTGCCGGCTCCGGTGGCTCCGCCACCTATTACGATTACATCGTAATGTTGTCTGTTTTCAATATTCATGGCGCATCACTTTCAGTTAGATTCAGAAAAATATTAATTTTCTTTCGAACAAAAGTATATAGATTTTGTTTATAAACAAAACTTTTTAACAATAATTTTCATGATAAATTTGAACAAATATTAAATTCTCTTGATTATTAATGGATTATATCTTGCTCAAATTTACACGCTAAATCATTTCAAAAGCACACAATTGTCATTTTATCCTATTTTTCTTTCGTTTCGAAAGAATATTGCTTTCGTTTAAAACAAACGAAATAAAAACAATTCGTCACAGAGTATTAACACGTCGGCCGTTCATTTGTTTAATTACACAAAGTTACATATATTTGCAGCAATTCATTATCACTTTCTCATGACCAAAGAAGAACGACACCAGCTCATCATCGACACACTGATGAAACACGAGTCTATACAGGTATCAGACCTGTCATCACTGCTTGACGTATCGACCGTCACAATACGCAAGGACCTCACCGAACTGGAAAAAGGCAACAAACTTTATCGCAGCCACGGCAAGGCCATTCTTATAAATCCTTACGTAAACAATCGTTCGGTCAACGAAAAAGAGAAGTTATGCCCCGATGAAAAGAAGCTGATAGGCAAACGCGCCGCATCGCTCATAACCAAAGACGACTCCATCATAATAGCATCGGGCACCACCGTCAGGGCTTTCGCAAGATGCATACGCCCCATCAACCGGCTGACGGTAATATCGGCGTCGCTTCAGGTGTCGGAGATATTGGCCGGTAACGAGGCCATCGACATAGTGCAGCTCGGCGGTTCACTTCGCATGAGCAGCCTGTCGGTAGTAGGCAAATATGCCGAGTCGCCACTGTCGGAATTTTCATGCAGCAAGCTCTTTCTGGGGGTTGACGGCATAGATCTTGACTTCGGCATAACGACAACCGACATACGCGAGGCCGACCTCAACAAGGTCATGATGCACACCGCACAAAAGACGATAGTGCTTGCCGACTCGACAAAATTTCGCCGCCGCGGCTTCAGCAAAATCGCCAACATGGAGGAGATAGACCTCATAATCACCGACGCCAACATACCCGACAAAATAGCGCAACGCATAGAGGAATTCGGCATCGAGCTGGTCATAGCCGGAGCCGAAGCGGGTCACGACATGTGAGCCACGCCAAGAGCAAGCACCGACACCCTGCATGACGGCGCCGCCGACTTCAAGGCATTGCAGCACGCAAGCAGCGTGGCGCCGGTAGTAATGACATCGTCGACAACAAGCACATGACGTCCGTCGAGTTCATGCGGACGCCGCACGTCATATACGTTTCCGGCATTCAGCCACCGGGCAAAAACGCCCGATGAGGTCTGTGACGCATGACCTCTCGCCGCCACAAGATTGTCAACCACAGGTATTGGCACCACGCTACGTATGCCGTCGGCAATATACCGGCTCTGATTATAGCCTCTTCGCCACAGCTTCAGCTTATGGAGCGGCACAGGAGCTATGACATCGATGCCGTCAAAAAATCCCGCGGCGGCAAGTTCGCGCGCATAACGCCTCGCCATCTTCTCTACCAGCTCGGGACGTCCTCCATACTTGGCCCGATGTATGATCTCCACGTAAGGACTCTCACGATAATAATGAAAATAACCGGCCGCCCGTTCTATAGGCGTGGTAGAAGCAAGCCGTTTGTGCAGCATGTTAAAATCGGACTTATGAACTCCCGTACGCGGCAACGCATCAAGACAATGCAGGCAAAGGACCTCCTCGCCGCTGACAAGCGAACGGCCGCACACCTCGCACAGATCGGGATATACAAGCCCGAGCAGATATTTGCCCAACCCTTTCATTCCGCAATATTTACAAGCGCCTTTTTTATCAATTCCCACTCAAAACCGCGCTGCATGGCAAACTTGGCAAGCTTCATTTTGTCGTCATGACTCAACGGACGCTCCATGCCGCGTGCGCGGCCGCGCAATATCTTCACAAGTACCCCGGCATATGCCTCTTCATCCACCTCCGACTCGACGGCATCGGTTGCCGACGCACGGTCAATACGCTTGGCGGCCAGCCCCATAAGTATCTTTTTACGGCCCCATCCGTTAAACAGCAGCTTTGACCTCACATAAGCCCGCGCGTAACGGTCATCATCGACAAAACGCCGCTCGACGAGGCGCTCAAGTATGCGCCTGCGGTCATCGGACGACAGGCCCCAACGCATCATCTTTGACAAGACCTCCGACGAGCATTGCTCCGAACGGGCACACAAAGCCTCAAGACGGGCCAACGCATCATCGGGCTGCACTATTTTTTTCATGACTCGGGCGATTTAGCGGTTATGAAGCGCTGACGGCCCGTCATATCAGCCAACGAGATGACATCGCGCAATCCCATGTCAGCCAACATCTTCTTCAGGTCATCGACAAAAAGCGGATTTATCTCAAAATAGAGCATTCCGTCAGGTTTTAACGCGGAACAGGCGTAATGTCCTATCGCACGATAAAACCGCAGCGGATCGTCATCAGGGACAAACAGCGCCATGTGAGGCTCATACTCCAGCACATTAGGCGCCATGGCGCTCTTCTCACGCTCCGTGACATAAGGCGGATTGCTTACGATTATATCGTATCGATCATCGCCATTCGATGTGAGCGCCTGAAGCGCATCGGCCCGTCTGAAATCCACACTCACTTTCAGCCTCGCGGCATTTTCTTTAGCCACGGTTATAGCTTCGGGCGACAGGTCGACAGCCGAGACATCGGCAAACTTAAGAGTCCGGGCAAGCGACACGGCTATACACCCCGACCCCGTGCATATGTCAAGCACGGCGAGATCACTGCGGTCGCCCCAATCCTTAACTATGATATCGACAAGCTCCTCCGTCTCGGGCCGCGGTATGAGCACCGCCGGCGTCACCACCAGCTCATTGCCGTAAAACCGGGTCTTACCGAGTATGTATTGCAGAGGCTCGTCATCAAGAAGGCGCGACACCACTTTCATGAGTTTGTCGTGCATAAACCCGGAAATTATCGTATCTTTGCGTAACACAATGTCCACTACCGAGCGATGCAGCATCTCTTCAAAGATGACGCGGGCCATGGCATCGGCCTCGTCGGCGCCATAATGAGGAGTCAAGGCGGCTCTCACGGCATCAAAACCGTTTTTTAACGTAATATCGGTTGTCATACACAACAAAATTAACCAAATTGTTTCAAAACAAAAAACAAAAGGACTATGAATATCGACGAGCGCTTCATGTACCGCGCCATACAGCTTGCCAAAAACGGCAAAGGAAACACTTCGCCCAATCCTATGGTGGGAGCAGTCATAGTGCATGACGGCATGATCATAGGCGAAGGTTATCACCGGCGGTGCGGTGAAGGACATGCCGAAGTCAACGCCGTGGCGTCAGTCAAAGACCGGGCCCTTCTTAAAGACTCCACAATATATGTCACGCTCGAACCATGTTCACATTACGGCAAGACACCCCCCTGCGCCAAGCTCATAATAGACAGCGGAATACCCCGGGTAGTGATAGGGAGTCCCGACCCCTCCGACAAAGTAAACGGACGCGGCATCAACATGCTGCGCGAGGCCGGCATAGAGGTTGTGACCGGAGTGCTTGAGCGGCAATGCCGCGAGCTGAACCCCGCTTTTATGACCTGCAACACTCTGGGACGGCCGTATGTCACGCTCAAATGGGCACAAAGCGCCGACGGATATATCGACCGCAAGCGCACACCGAGTGATGCGCCATCGAAATTCTCGACACCGGTCACCTCCGCCCTGTCACACCGGCTGCGCACCCTCAACGATGCCATAATGGTAGGAAGCGGCACCATGCTGTATGACCGGCCGAGCCTTACCGCACGGCTATGGCCCGGAAACGACCCGCTGCGAGTGGCCGCCGACCGCAGCGGCGCCATAAATCCGGAAGAGAGCGGATTCACCATATTGGGGCACGAAGATGGCGGCACGGTAGCGTCATATCTCAAAACGTTGCGCGACAAAGGAGTGACCTCGGTACTTGTGGAAGGCGGCACAAAACTGCTACAGGCATTTATCGACTTGGGGATGTGGGACACAGCAAGAGCGGAAGTGGCCCCGGTGGTCCTCGGCGACGGAGTAAAAGCCCCCCGGATGCCCATATGCCCGACCAATTCATTAACAATCGGCAACAACCACATATATTATTATGACAACCCTGACAAGCAGTCGTTAAAAACAACTAAAAACATTAAATAAGCGGCTAAATGTCTATAACTCCGCTTCGGTTTTGACGGATTAATTGTAATTTTACGTCGATTATCGCATTTACTTATAGAAATTGTTAGTAAATTTGCAGCTTGAAAATTAATGTCTGAAAAGTATGATTAAAAGATTTGCAGCATCATATCTAATCGCCGGGGCTCTGTTTGCCACAGCGATGACCGCATGCAACGACAACGACAACAACTATCAGGATGACTACGGCTACACACCCGAGACCATGTACTCGAGCACGGCCGTAACCTCATTCAACATAAAACCCAACAGCAAGCTACTTGCCAACCTTGACTCGGTATTTTTCACCATCGACCTCAACCGAGGCATCATCTTCAATGCCGACTCACTTCCCAAAGACACAAAAATAACCAAGCTCGTGCCTAATATAGGTACAAGCGGAAGTTCGAAGATAGAGCTTATCATCAACGGGTCCAAGGTCATGAAAGACACCACGCTCGTCTACACGACCAGCTCGACCGACAGTATAGACTTTTCGGCCAACGTCATGCTGCGCGTGACCTCGCTGAACGAGAAATACACCGGCAACTATCAGATAAAAGTAAACGTACACAAAGTAAAGCCCGACTCGCTTCACTGGAGCGAAATAGCATGGAAAGGCATACCCGGAAATCCCGTAGAACAAAAAACCGTCGTTAAGGGCGAGAGCGTGTATACGTTCATAAAGAGCGCCGACGGATACAAAGTATGGATACAGGATACACCCGGTGCCGACGGAGAAGTAAAACCGATATCATTCCCCTCATCACTTGACACCAAGTCGGTGGTGGCAGGAGAAGACATGTTCTATGCGCTCAGTACCGACGGACTGCTCCATACATCGCAGGACGGCGTGGACTGGACCGCGCAAAGCGTACATCTGTACCACATCTACGGAGTATATGACGGCCACATTCTTGCGGTAAAAAAAGACGGAGACAGATACTTCCACACGACATATCCTCATACAGGAACCGACACGGAAGTAAGCGCCGACTGCCCGATAAGCGGCACAAGCCCGCTTGTGAAATTCGAGAACAAGTGGATGGCGAGCCCCCTCGCACTGACAATCGGCGGCCGTACAAGCAACGGCACACTCACCGGCGCCACTTGGGGCTATGACGGCACACGCTGGGCCAAAGTAAGCGCGGCACCCATCGACGGAGCATATCAAGGCATGGCATTGTTCCCCTACTTCACTTTCCGCAAATCGGCTACATCATGGAAAGTCACCGAGTTCGCCACCCTCTTCGCATTGGGAGGAGTGAACCAGCAGGGTTACAATACTCACCGAGTATTTATATCACGTGACCAAGGACTCAATTGGAGCGAGGCCGACGAGCTGCTCACTTTACCCGACTATATACCGGAGATGTCCTTTGCACAGGCCATAGTGTGGAGCACCGAACTTCATTCGCGCTCACTCGCGGCCTCGGACTGGAACGAAATGGCGGCACGCCCGTTGCCCGCTTGGTGGATAGAAACTCCCGGCTACGGCCGCGCTACCAAGCCGGTGACATCATGGGAATGTCCCTACATATATCTGTACGGCGGAATATTAGCCAACGGACAGCTCAATCCTCAAGTGTGGCGCGGTGTCATCAACCGCCTCACGTTCAAGCCTCTTGAATGAGACGCATAGCTATAGCGGCGTTGATTTCAGCGGTGGCGGGCTTGGTCGGCCCGACATTGGGAGCACAGGAAGCGGCCTATAAAATGGATCTCGGAGCATCGCTCGGCATGAGCGGCTATCTCGGCGACGCCAATACAGCCAACTTTCTGAAGCATCCGGGTTTTGCAGGCAATGTGTCAATGCGCTACCTGATTGATACGAGATGGGCGGCACGAGCCGTATTCTCGGTAGCGGGGCTTAGCGGTGACAGTGCCGATATGACCGACGTGTTTCCCGGAGGGGAGACATATAAATTCACCTCGACAGTCTATGACCTCGGGGGACGTATTGAATTTAACTTTTTTAATTACGGCATCGGAGAGCGATACAAGAAGCTGTGCCGGTGGACGCCCTATCTGACACTCGGTGCCGGCGTCACCATGGCTTCCTGCGGAGGCACATACACCGCATTCAATCTGCCGATGGGCGTAGGCGTGAAATACAAGTTGCAGCCGCGGCTCAATCTCGGGCTGGAATGGACTATGACCAAGGTTTTCGGCGACCATGTCGATGGAGATAAGCTACAAGACCTGCAAGGCATCAAAAGCTCGTTTATCAAGAATACCGACTGGTACTCGATGATAATGGTTTCATTCAGCTTCGAGTTTGGCGAACGATGCACAAGTTGTTTTTACGTGGACTGAAATGATAACTAACCGACTATGTCGCTGACTGACAATATAGACACCGATCGCATACCCCGCCATGTAGCCGTCATAATGGACGGAAACGGGCGTTGGGCCAAATCTCACGGGCTGGCACGTTCCGCAGGACATGTGGAGGGCGTCAATACCGTGCGTAAGATTACCGAAATCGCTTCGGAACTCGGCATCGGGTACCTCACGCTTTATACGTTCTCGACCGAAAACTGGGGGCGTCCTAAAGAGGAGGTCGACGCGCTCATGCATCTTATTGTGGCGGCTATCGAACGTGAGACCGCCGACTTGATAAAGAACAATGTGCGGCTCAATATGATAGGCGACTTCTCGCGCATGCCTGACTTTGCCTACAACAGATTGTGCCGATGCATCGAGGACACGTCGCACTGCACAGGCCTTACTCTCGTGCTGGCCATCAGTTATTCATCGCGCTGGGAGATAACTGAAGCCGCAAAACGCATAGCTCAGGCTGTCAAGGACGGCACAATGTCGGTCGACGAGATAACCCCCGAAACCGTGAGTGACAATCTTGCCACGGCCGGAATGCCCGATCCCGATCTGGTAATCCGTACCGGCGGCGACTTCCGCATGAGCAACTTTCTGCTGTGGCAGGCCGCTTATGCAGAGATAGCGGTGACCCCGACCTTCTGGCCCGACTTGACCAAAGAGGAGTTCTGCAAGATAATAGCGGGATACCAGTCGCGTGAACGCAGGTTTGGAAAGACAAGCGAACAGGTAGCGGAAAACAATGAATAATTAAAATACAACGATATACATCACATTACTTCAGATTATGCGTAGTAAGTTGCTAATCATATTGATGACAGTTTTGAGCCTCAACATTTCGGCTCAGGTCAAGTCAACAGAACCCGTCGATACGGTATATAACCCCAACATTATATACACCGGTATTCCCAATAAATACGAGATTGCCGGCATAAAGGTGACCGGAGTGCCCAATTACGAGGATTATATAATCATCGGATATTCGGGTATAAACATAGGCGACCACATAGAGATACCGGGTCCGGAGCTGACAGCCGCAGCAAAGAGGTTTGCACGACAGGGACTGTTCTCCTCCATACAGATAAAGGTCGAGAAAACGGCCGGCGATCTGGCGTGGCTCGAATTTGCACTTAAACCGCAACCGCGTATCTCCAAAATCAACTATATCGGTCCGTCCAACGGTGAGCGTAAAGATCTTGAAGAGCGTCTTCAGTTGATGAAAGGCAACCAGATAACGCCCAATATCGTAAACCGTGCCACTCAGATTATAAAGAACTACTACGCACAGAAAGGCTTCGGCAATGCACTGGTCAAAATCGAACAGGAAGAGGACCTGTCGGCGCCCAATGAGAATATCGTAAACATAAAGATCAACAAAAACAACAAGGTCAAAGTACACAAAATATACATTGACGGCAACGAGGTGATGAGCGACAACGCCATACAGCGTACAATGAAAAAGACCAACGAAAAGGGCAAGCTGATCAACCTTTTCCGTCAGAAAAAGTTTGTCGAGAGCGACTTCAAGGATGACTTGGACCGCATCATAGAAAAGTATAACGAAAAAGGTTATCGCGATGCAAAGATACTCAAGGACAGTGTCGTGGCGTACGATGACAAGACAGTAGACGTATACATAGACCTCGAAGAGGGTAAGAAATACTACATCAGCGACATAGACTGGGTGGGCAACACAATATTCCCCACAGAGGTCCTTGACCAGATACTCGACATACGTCCCGGCGACGTATACAACCAGAAGCTGCTCAACAAACGCATACTGGAGGATGACGACGCAGTGGCCAACCTGTATATGAACCGCGGTTACCTGTTCTATCAGCTCGTGCCCATCGAGAAAAACATAGACGGCGACTCCATAGCTCTCGAACTGCGCATGTTTGAAGGCCCGCAGGCAACAATCAACAGCGTGGTCATCAACGGTAACGACCGCCTTTATGAAAAGGTAATACGCCGTGAACTCCGTGTAAAACCGGGGCAGCTTTTCAACAAAGACGACCTTATGCGTTCGGCACGTGAAATAGCGCAGACCGGACACTTCGACCCTGAGAACATGGACATACGTCCCGAGCCTAACGAAGAAAACGGTACGGTAGACATCGTGTTTAACCTTGAGTCAAAAGCCAATGACCAAGTGGAGGTGTCGTTTGGATGGGGCCAGACCGGTCTTATCGGAAAACTCGCGCTTAAGTTCACCAACTTCTCGATAAAAAATCTGTTCCGTCCGGGCACTTACAAGGGCCTCATACCTCAGGGCGAAGGACAGACCTTCACCATAAGCGCCCAGACCAACGCCAAGTACTACCAGAGCTACTCTGTATCGTTCCTTGACCCGTGGTTTGGAGGCAAGCGCCCCAACTCGCTGTCGGTGTCGGCCTACTACGCCCGTCAGACAGGTATCAACTCGTCGTACTACAACAACAACTGGTACAATCCGTACATGTACGGCGGCTATGGCTACGGTTACGGCTACGGCAGCAACTACAACGACTACTACCAGAACTCATACGAGAACGCCTACGACCCCAACAAGATGCTTCAGATGATAGGCGTCACCGTAGGCTTCGGAAAGCGCCTCAACTGGCCTGACGACTACTTCACATTCCAAGCCGAGTTGAGCTACCAGTGGTACTACCTGAAGAACTGGGACTACCTGTACTACATGAACAACGGAACATCCAACTCGATTGTGCTCGGACTTACACTTGCCCGCACCTCTATCGACAACCCGCTCTACACACGTAAAGGTTCGATGTTCTCGGTCAATCTTCAGCTCACTCCCCCCGCTTCATGGCTCAACGGCAAGAAAAACTGGGAGAAACTGTATAAAGAAAATACCACCGAATCCAAGAAACAGCTTTACCGCTGGATCGAGTACTGGAAACTCCGTATCAAATCACGTACATACACTCCGCTTACCGACCCCGACGGCAAATGGACACTCGTGTTGATGACACGCGCCGACATGGGACTTCTCGGAAGCTACAACAAATGGCTTAAATCACCGTTTGAGACATTCTACGTGGGAGGCGACGGTATGTCGGGCTCGTATACCTACGCTACCGAGACCATCGGTCTGCGCGGTTATGAAAACGGACAGTTCACCCCGTGGACCAAGGAGGGATACGGTTATGCCCGCGTAGGCATGGAGCTTCACTTCCCGTTCATGCTGTCGGCATCGACCACCATCTACGGTCTGACATTTGTTGAGGCCGGTAACGCATGGACCGATGTCAAGAGCTTCTCGCCGTTCGACCTCAAGCGCAGCGCCGGAGCCGGTGTACGTATCTACCTTCCTATGGTGGGCATGATGGGTATCGACTGGGCCTACGGTTTCGACAAAGTGTTCGGAAAGAAAGGCGGCAGCCAGTTCCACTTCATACTCGGCCAAGAATTTTAAAAATGCTTAATAAGACTAAACTTAATCACCTGCCAAGCGTCATATTAGCATAACCGTTTTAATTGATTTACGACATGAAGAAACTTACATTAGCTATCATCGCCATTGTTGCGTGCACTTTTGGAGCCTATGCACAGAAGTTTGCGCTTATCGATATGGAATATATCCTCAACAATATTCCTGCCTACGAAATAGCCAACGAACAACTCAACCAGATATCGCAGCGCTGGCAGAAAGAGGTCGAAGCCAAAGCCAACGAAGCCCAGACCCTATACAAGAACTTCCAGAACGACATGGTGTTCCTGACCGATGAGCAGAAGTCAAAGAAAGAGGCGGAGATAGTAGCCAAGGAGAAAGAAGCCTCCGAACTTCGCTATAAGTATTTCGGCCCGGAAGGCGAGCTCAACAAGAAACGCCTCGCCCTCATACAGCCGATACAGGACGAGATTTACAACGCAGTAAAGAAAGTAAGCGAAGAGCGGGGTTACCAATGCATATTTGACCGTGCGTCGTCGGCCAACATAATATTTGCGTCGCCGCGCATCGATGTCAGCAACGAAGTACTCGCGAAACTCGGATATTCACGCTGACGTACGCTTATTTGACTTTTTTTGAGAACTCATTTTAGCATATATGAATAGAGTTTCTTATCTTTGCATAGTTATTAACCTAAACCGACAATTTTAACATTACACGACTTAATATGATTAAGAAAATTTTGCTCGCTATATTTGTAGCGCTTCCCATGCTTGCAGTAGCTCAGGCACCCAAGTTCGGAGTTGTAAACACTCAGGTTATAATCGAGGCCATGCCCGAAGTCAAAGCCGCTCAGGAAAAGATCAACGAAGCTTCCAAGAAGTATGAGGACGAGTTCAAGAAACTGCAGGAAGAGATGGAGAAGAAGTTTGGCGAATATCAGGCTCTCGCAGCCGACACCCCCGAGTCAATAAAGGAGCGTCGCATGCAGGAGATTCAGGAACTTGACCAGAAGATGCAGCAATTCCGTGCCACAGCCTCACAGGACCTCAACCGTCAGCAGGAGACCCTCATGGCCCCCATTCAGGAAAAGGTTCGTCAAGCTATAAATACGGTAGGCAAAGAAAACAGCATGACATTCATCTTTGAGAACATACTGCCCGTTTATATCGGCACGGATGTTCAGGATGTAACTCCCAAAGTAAAGGCTAAACTCGGCCTTCAATAAGAAAAAAACATTACCCCATAACTGAAAAAAGGTCGCGTCTTAAAAAGGTTGCGACCTTTTGGTTTAATACGGTCATAACATAACGATCAGATGCAAAACCCGGCTCATATGACACAACAGACCACAGTCAAAGGCCCCATCGGAGTTTTCGACTCCGGCTACGGAGGCCTCACCATACTGCGCGACATAATGAAAACCCTGCCCGACTATGACTACATATACCTCGGTGACAATGCGCGCGCACCGTATGGAGGCAGGTCATACGACATTGTATACCGCTTCACGCTTCAGGCTGTCAGATACCTATTCGAGCAAGGTTGCCATCTGGTGATACTGGCCTGCAACACGGCGTCGGCAAAAGCCTTGAGGACCATACAGCAAAACGACCTGCCGTCGATTGACCCTGACCGCAGAGTGCTCGGAGTAATACGTCCCACGGTAGAAAAAATCGGAGAGATAACCGGCAACGGCAACATAGGCATTGTCGGCACATCAGGCACCGTGCGCAGCCAAAGCTATGACATGGAGATAAAGAAGCTGTATCCCGGCTTCAACATATTCTCACAGGCATGTCCTATGTGGGCGCCGCTCGTAGAGAACGGCGAGGCCGACAAGCCCGGCGCCGACTACTTTGTCAAGCGCGACATAGAGCTGCTCATGAGTCAGGAGCCGTCGATTGACTCCATTATTCTCGGATGCACCCACTATCCCCTGCTGCTCGACAAGATAGAGCGATATGTTCCTGAAGGTACAAAAGTACTGTCGCAAGGCAAAATCGTAGCCAACAGCCTTGCCGACTACCTTGAGCGTCATCCCGAGATGGCGGCCAGATGCAGCCGGGGCGGCGAATGCACATACCTGACTACAGAAAATCCCGAAAAGTTTGCCGAGGCCGCATCCGTCTTCCTATCCACTCCCGTAACCGCACAATCGGTCACCTTAAGCTGACGCATCCGGAAGACCATACGGGCCTACCCGCTCCATCAAAAGACAAGGGGCCGCAGTCATAAGCTGTGGCCCCTCGTTTTATGTACGTTGTCGGTCTTACTTTATTATTTTATCAAGCGAGGCAACATTGGCCTGTACCATCTCGTCGGTAACCTCATAGTTCTGCAGGTCGCCGGCTATGTACGAGTCATATGAAGCCATGTCTATAAGACCGTGTCCCGAGAGGTTGAACAATATGACCTTAGGAGTACCCTCTTCCTTCGCCTTCTGCGCCTCACGTATGGCAGTGGCTATGGCGTGCGAGCTTTCAGGAGCAGGTATTATGCCTTCGGAACGGGCAAACAGAGTGGCTGCGGCAAATGTCTCCAGCTGGGGTATGTCGACAGCCTCGATCAATCCGTCCTCGCGCAACTGGCTCACTACCGCTCCGGCACCGTGATAGCGCAGTCCGCCGGCATGTATGTTGGCCGGTGCAAAGTTATGACCGAGCGTATACATCGGTATAAGAGGAGTATATCCGGCTTCATCGCCGAAATCGTACTGAAGCACTCCGCGGGTAAGCTTCGGGCATGAAGCAGGCTCCGCCGCAATAAAGCGTGTAGCGCGTTCACCGGATAAATTATGACGCAAGAAGGGGAATGTCACTCCGGAGAAGTTGCTGCCGCCACCAAAACAGCCTATCACGACATCGGGATATTCGCCGGCCATCTCCATCTGCTTTTCAGCCTCAAGACCGATGACAGTCTGATGCAGCGCCACATGATTGAGAACAGAGCCGAGCGTATACTTACAGTTAGGCGTAGCCATGGCAAGCTCCACGGCTTCGGATATAGCCGTACCGAGCGAACCCTGATAGTGCGGGTTCTCCGTAATAATCTTTCGTCCGGCCTTGGTCGACATACTCGGCGAGGCTATAACCTCAGCGCCATAAGTCTGCATGATGGAGCGACGGTATGGCTTCTGATGATACGACACCTTGACCATATACACGGCCAGTTCAAGGCCGAAGTGACGGGCGGCAAGCGACAGAGCCGCACCCCATTGGCCCGCACCGGTCTCGGTGGTTATATTGGTCACGCCCTGCTTCTTGCAGTAGTAAGCCTGCGGTATGGCGGAATTCAGCTTATGCGACCCTACCGGACTCACACTCTCGTTTTTGAAATATATATGTGCCGGAGTATCGAGCGCTTTTTCAAGACCGCGGGCACGCACCAGCGGAGTCGGACGCCATATACGGTACATCTCGCGCACCTCTTCCGGTATCTCTATCCAGCGGTCGGTATCGTTAAACTCCTGACGCGACACCTCCTCGGAGAAGAGCGGAAACAGATCCTCCGGCTTCATCGGCTCCTTGGTGACGGGGTTAAGCAGAGGCCTCGGCTTGCGGGGCATATCGGCCACCACATTGTACCAAGCGGTAGGGATATCTTTTTCCTGTAATAAAAACTTCTTTGATTCCATATTAACTGATTGTATTAAATATTCTGTTCTATGCGCCACGTAAACGCACGAAGACCGAGACGCGGCGTAGCCTCATCCATAGCGTGCAGTTTATCAAGCACTATGCCCACACGGTCGTCGTCCACCATCGTTATGATGGCAGAAGCAAGCGACGGCCACGCGTGCGATCCGTAATGCGGCTCGCCGGTCGACGATCCGCGGCCCTGAACCTCGCGCCAAGCGGTAAAACCGCGACAGTTATTACGTTCAAGCATATCGACGATGCGCTCGTAGTAGGCTTGGTCAAATGTTATAAGTATAGCTTGCATATGGTCGATGATTGTTGCAAAGGGCTATTGTTTTATTATTTTGTTGTCACTTATCACGGTCTTGCGCAGCTTGCGGCGGTTGCGTCTGACTCCGTTGTATGCAAAGATACAATAAAGTACCGGCACAAACAACAGTGTGAGTATGGTAGAGAATGTAAGACCGCCGATGACGGCAGTACCCATCGGGCGCCACATCTCGGCGCCCTGACCCGTACCGCATGCCATAGGCACCATACCGAGTATTGTCGTAAGCGTTGTCATTACCACCGGACGCAGACGTGACTTGCCGCCCGTTATCACGGCCTTGCTTATAGACATGCCTCGCTCACGGTTGAGCGATATGTAGTCGATGAGCACTATACCGTTCTTGACCACGATACCGATAAGCATTATGGCTCCGATCATCGACATTATATTGAGGGTATGGCCCGACAGCCACAATATTATGAATACACCCGAGAATGCAAACAGCAACGAGGTCATGATGATGCCCGGGTAAGTATAGCTCTCAAACTGCGCCGCCATGACGATGTATACAAGTATTACGATAAGCACAGCAAGCAACAACAGGTCACGGAACGAATCCTGCTGGTCCTCGTAACTTCCGGCAAGACCGATGTTGACGCCTGAAGGCAAATCCATCTTGTCGATATCCACCTGCGCCTTTTCCACAATCTCGCTCATCGGCGCTCCGGCCACGACCGCGCTCACGGTGATTATACGCTGACGGTCCTTGCGCTCGATTGTCGGAGGCGTGAAGCGCTCCACCACCTTGCCGACATCCTTTATGCGTACGGCGTTGCCCGTACCCGAATATATAAGTATGTTCTCGATATCCTCAAGCGATGTGCGCTTCTCCGGCGCATACATGACCTTTATGTCGTACTCCTCGCCGTCCTCGCGATAGAGCGATGCGATGGAGCCGTTTATCCGGTTGCGCAGATAACCGGCGGCTGTCTGCAGATTGAGTCCGTACAGAGCCAGTTTCTCGCGGTCGAAATCGACCTGATACTCGGGCTGGTAATCGGCACGCGACACACGTATGTCGGCCGTACCCTTGATTCCCGATAGTATCTTTACAAGCCGCTGCGCCACAGAGTCGGTCTCGGTGAAGTCATAGCCGTACACCTCATAATCGAGCTGCGACTGTCCGCCCATACCCATTCCGCCGCCTACAATGACCTGCGCTTTTTTAAACTCGGGATAACGCTTCAGGTCGGCACGCATTGAAGCCGCTATCTCGGCAATGCCCCTCTCACGGTCGCCGGGATCAAGCAGACGCACGTTGGCCGATATGATATGAGTGCCGTTATCGCTCAACGAGCCAAACACATTGTCGCTCGAAGCGGTGCCGGTAGTATAGTTCATGACCTTGATTTCGGGATACTTCTCGCGCCACTCCGCATACAGACGCTCCATGACCTCCTTCGATATCTCTACACGTGTGCCTATAGGAAGCTCGAGCTTCACCGACAGTCGCGCGTCGTCAGCCACAGGGAAAAATTCGGTGCCCACGCTTTTCATCAGCACAAGCGAGCCGAAGAATGTAGCCATACACACCACCACAGTCACCAGCTTGTGCCCCACTACCCAGCCGAGCAGCCAAGCGTAACCGTTGTCAAACGCATCGAGGCCCTTGCGTATGGGGGTATACAGCACCGTGTACATACGACCGTGCTTGACATCCTTGCGCAGCAACTGCGAGCAGAGCATCGGAGTAAGCGACAGCGCGCACACCGTCGATATGATCATCATGATAGTCACCATCCATCCGAGCTGACGGAAAAGCACGCCGGTCATGCCGGTCACGAGAGTCAGCGGGAAGAACACCGCTATAAGCGTAAGTGTCGACGCTATAACCGACACGGCCACTTCGTTGGTGCCGTGCACGGCGGCCTGCTTCGGGTCGGAGCCACGCTCTATGTGGGTAGTGACATTTTCAAGTACGACGATGGCGTCATCGACCACCATACCTATCGATATGGACAGCGCCGACAGCGACACGATGTTGAGCGAATTGCCCGTTACGGCAAGGTATATGAACGAAGCTATAAGCGATATAGGTATGGTGATCGTGATAATCAATGTGGCGCGCCAGCGTCCCAAGAACGCAAACACCACAATTATCACAAACAGCAGGGCGTAAAGCACCGTCTCGACCAGCGAGGCTATGGTATTGCGTATATTGTCCGACGTATCCACAATCACGCCGAGCTTGACATCGGAAGGGAGTCGCTTCTGGAGCGAGGGCAGCATCTTCATGACCTCTTCCGAAATCTTCACCGAGTTGGCTCCCGACTGCTTCTGCACCACAATCATGGCTCCCTGCTCACCGTTGTTGAATGTTTCCTGCGCACGCTCCTCAAGAGTATCCTCGATGCGGGCCACATCGCGCAGATACACGTTGCGTCCTCCCTGCGAACCTACCACAAGGTCTTTGAGGTGGTCGGTAGAGGTGAACTCGCCCTGAACACGAAGCGAATATGTGTCGCTGCCTATGTCAAATGCTCCACCGGGTATATTGCGGTTTTCCGCGGCGATAAGAGCCGAGATGGTCTCTACCGACAGGTTATATGCCTCCAGACGCTGCGGGTCGACATATATATGTATCTCGCGTTTGGGAGCTCCCGATATGGACACCGAGCCGACACCGCTTATTCGGGCGAGAGGATTGGCCACATTCTCGTCCAGAATCTTATACAGTCCCGGCATACTCTCCTTGGCCTGTACCGACAGCAGCACGATAGGTATCATGTCGGAGCTGAACTTGAATATGATGGGGTTCTCGGCCGCGTCGGGCAGCTGGCTCTTCACCATGTCGAGTTTGTCGCGCACGTCATTGGTAAGCACGTCAATATCCTCGCCGTACTCAAATTCAAGTGTTATCACCGATATGTTTTCACGCGACTTTGACGTAATATGTTTGAGGTCGTTTACCGCATTAAGACTGTTTTCAAGCGGACGCGTCACGTTCTGCTCTATATCGGGCGCGCTTGCCCCGGAGTAAGTGGTCATGACCATTATGGTGTTGGTCTCGACATCGGGGTAAAGGTCGATAGGCAGAGTCGTGAGCGAGAAGAGACCGAGTATCATCACGGCCACAAAACAGAGAGTGGTCATGATCGGTCGCTTCACCGCATTTGCATATAAGCTCATCCTGTGTACTTTTTATTAATGTGACGTATAACTTATTTTTTTATAACATTGACCTCGACGCCGTCGGCGAGGCGGCTCTGTCCCGATATGACCACTTCGTCACCGTTCTCAACGCCGGAGAGCAACTCATACGTGTCGCCGAGGCGCTGCCCTATCTCGACACGGCTGAAGTCGACTTTGCCGTCCTTATAAATGTATACAAACTTCTCACCCGAACCGGTCTGCTTGACTATGGCTCTGTCAGGCACTACCACACGCTCTTCGGTGCCGAAATTCATGACCACGCGCGCAAACATGCCGGGACGCACACGCTCGTCGGCATTGGCTATCACTACTTCGACGGTAAACGTGCGGGTCGACGGGTCGATGACGGGATATATAAGGTCGACCTCGCCTACGAACTTCTCGTCGCCGTACACGTCGAGATATACATCGACCTTCATGCCCTTGTGCACTTTGGTAAACTCGTTCTCGCTCACGTTGATAAGCACTTTCACCGGGCGCAACTGCTCTATGGTAAGTATAGGCTGCTGTCCGGTCATGTCGCCCGGATCGTAATTACGGGCTGTCACCACCCCGTTGATGGGCGACACGAGTATGGTGTTCTCCACCATATTGTCATACTGACGTCGGGCGGCGTCAAGTTCGGTCTTCATCTGGTCGACCGACTGCTTTGTGCCGCCTCCTATGTTGTAGAGCTCAAGCGCGCGTTTATACTCGCGCTCCGTATTGTCAAGACGCACTTTGAGCTGATCTATGTTTACATCGTCGAGCACCACGAGCTTCTGCCCTTTGGCCACCTTGTAGCCGACATCGACAAGTATCGACTTTATGCGGTTGGGCGTCGATGTAGTTATGTTGTTGGTCTTGAAAGCCTCCACCGTAGCCGTGTATGACATAAGCTGATCCACGCTCTGGCGGTGTACTTTCTGTATCTCCACGTTAGGACGTTCGTCCACTTCCGCTACAGCGGCCTTGCTCTCTCCATCGCTTTTGCAAGAGTGAAAAGGCACTGCGGCAATCAACGCCAGACCGAGCAAAGAGGCGGCGTATCTGTTGCAATTCATTGACATTATACTTGTGATTGTTTTTATTTGTTATCGACCGGTTTATATTTCTCAAGATCGGCGTTGCCCAGCAGAAGCTCCAGCTCGCTGTTGGCCACGAGATAGTTGTATATCGACTGGTAGTACGACAACCGCGCCTGCGTAAGCGCAAGCTCTGCATCGCGCAGGTCAAGATAACTTGCGGCGCCTATCTCAAACGACTTCTCCATTATGTCATAGGCCTTGACTGCCTGTGTCACACTCTCCGAGCTGCTCGATATCTGCTTGACGTTTTTGTTGATATTGTCCACGGCAAGGTCGACCTGCATCCTTACCGAGCGTTCAAGATTGTCACGCTGCCATTTCATCTCGTCGACCTGTATGCGCGACTGCTTGATGCGGCTGTAACGCTGGCCGCCCTCGAATATAGGTATCGACAACGTGAGTCCTATGACCGAATAGGGATTCCAGCGGAAGTTCTTGAGCGCGTTGCCGTTTGACGACGAAGTCCAGTTGTAATTGGCCGTAAACGCGAGCGTGGGAAACCATGCCGCTTTCTGCACCTTAAGCGCCTGTTCGAGGGTACGTGTCTGAAGCGACAGTTTCCGCAGGTCGCTGTTGCCGTCTATTGTCTTGTCGATTGACAAAGCGTTTTCATACATGTCTTTTTCGTAGTCGGCAAGTTTTACCGTAGGCTTCACCGGATAGGAGGTGTCTAAGCCCATGAGTATGGCAAGCTGCATACGTGCCTGCTTGATGGCTATCTCGGCCTGAAGCAGCTCCGGCTCGACATTCTTGACCTGCACCGACGAGCGCAATACATCATATTCCGAAGCCGTTCCTACCTGAAATTTTTTCTCGAACACACCGTGGTTGAACACCGCGTTATCATAATTCTCCTTTATGACAAGATAGCTGTCCTCGGCAAGAAGCAGCGAGTAGTAGGCGCTCTTTATCTGATTGACAAGCGACAGGCGCGAAGACCGTGCGTCCTCGATGTTCTGAAGTATCTGGCTGTCGCTCAACTTAAGCGAGGCCCACAGCTGAGGCGCTATAAGGGGCAAAGTAGCGTTAAAACCCACCTGATAGCTGTTATCGAGGCCCATTTTAATACCGTCGCGGCCACCCGAAGATTTGGCTTTTGTCTGACCGGCATCAGGCTCGTCGCCCTCCTGACCGCCTGAACCGGCGCCTCCGCCCATGCTGCCGAAGTCCATATTCATATAAGCCACCTGTTTGGCTACCATACGGTTATAATTGGCTCCGAAGTTTATTGACGGAAGCAGCTGGCCGAGAGTCTCTTTTTTGGAGTAGTCCATACGTTCTATCTCCATGTCGGTCACTTTTATTGTAGGATTTTCACTTAAAGCTATAGCTATGCATTCATCAAGCGAGAGGGAAAGTGTATCGGCCGGAAGTTGACTGGCCGATAAAGTCAGAACGAAACCGCAAGCAAACCCTGACACAGCATATCGTAATCTCATACCCATGTGATAATTATAATTCAATACAAAGTTAATAGCACAGCTACCGAAATACAAATATCACATATTAAAAATGCCAAAAAGGATAGGATTCTACCCTTTTTGGCATTTATGTATTTTCAGGAGCGACGTTATGAGGCGATAACCTGATAACCGGCTTCGGCAAGCCCTTTCTTTATTATGTCGATATGTTCATGATTTCGGGTCTCCATGACAAGACGGAGCGAGCAGCTCGTGATGGGAGTGTCCACACTTATGCGCTCGTGGGTAACCGATATTATATTTCCACCCAGACGTCCTATGACTTCGCTTACATCGGCCAGTACACCGGGTTTGTCAAAGAGGTCAATGGTTACCGCATAGTTGCGGCCGCTCTTTATAAGACCTCGGTTTATGACACGGCTCAGTATGGTGACATCGATGTTGCCGCCCGATACAAGACACACCGTATTGCGGCCCTTGACAGGGACCTTGTTATACATGGCGGCGGCCACAGCCACGGCACCGGCGCCTTCGGCCACCAGCTTCTCCTGCTCCATCATGGCAAGAATAGCGGCCGATATCTCATCGTCGCTCACAGTGACTATGTCATCGACATACTCCTTGCACAGTGCAAACGTGTTGTCGCCCGGTTCTTTTACCGAAATACCGTCGGCCACGGTCGACACACTCGGCAGACACTCTATCTTGCCATGCTTTAACGACTCGACCATGCTCGGAGCTCCGGCTGCCTGAACGCCGTATACCTTGACGTCGGGACGCACCGACTTTATGGCATAAGCCACTCCCGATATAAGGCCGCCACCGCCTACAGGCACTATGACAACCTCCACCTCGGGCATCTCGTCGAGTATCTCAAGCCCGATAGTGCCCTGTCCGGCTATGACAAGCGGGTCATTGAACGGATGCACGAATGTATATCCGTGCTCGTCGCGCATCTCGAGAGCACGCTTGTAGGCGTCATCATACACGCCCGGCACAAGGCATACCTCGGCGCCGTACTTCTTGGTAGCCTCGACCTTCGAGATCGGAGCGCCCTCGGGAAGACATATTATGGCCTTTATGCCGGCGGCCTTGGCTCCGAGAGCCACACCCTGCGCATGATTGCCGGCGGAACAGGCGATTACGCCATGAGACTTTTCCTCATCGGAGAGTTGCGATATCTTGTAGTATGCACCGCGCAACTTGAACGAGCCGGTATGTTGCAGACACTCCGGCTTCAGATATACGTTACTTTCCGGATTTATTTTAGGCGCGGCTATAAGTTCGGTATGCCGCACTACACCCTTAAGCACGTGAGCGGCGCGATATATGTCGCTCAACGATAGCATTTCATTTGACATTTTGACACTGTATTTTTTCTGTGGCGCAAATGTAGCAATTATTCCTTTTACAAGTATACTTTTTACCGTGTTTTATTTGATTTTAGCTTCCAAATACATTATCTTTGCACCTGACAAAAACCAAATTATATTCAAGATGAAAAAGTTAGAAAGTCTCGTTGCCGAAAAGTTATTGAAAATCAGTGCGATTAAATTGCAACCCGAAATTCCTTTTGTTTGGGCTTCAGGCTGGAACTCACCAATATATACCGATAACCGCAAGACCCTCTCATATCCGGAATTGCGCACATTCATCAAAACCGAACTGTGCCGCATAATTATGGAGAACTTCGAGCAGCCCGACGCCATAGCCGGTGTTGCCACAGGAGCCATAGCACAAGGCGCATTGGTAGCCGATACCCTTGCACTGCCCTACGTATATGTACGGTCGACTCCGAAGGACCACGGACTTGAAAACCTCATCGAAGGCAACCTTAAGCCCGGACAGAAAGTGGTAGTGATCGAAGACCTCATTTCCACCGGCGGCAGCAGCCTGAAAGCCGTAGAAGCCATACGCAATGCAGGTTGCGAGGTAGTGGGCATGGCAGCCATATTCACATACGGCTTCCCGGTAGCCGTGAAGCGCTTCAACGAAGCCGGTGTCAAACTGATTACCTTAAGCAACTACAACTCAATGCTCGAAGCTGCGCTTGAGACCAACTATATCAAAGAGGATGACCTCGCTACCCTTAAAGAGTGGCGCAAGGATCCCGCCAACTGGTCGCCCGCATCAAAGGCAGAATAAAGTTACATACAACATTTAATCTCTCATAAAGTGACTACATACTCCAGCAAGCCGGCTATCTTGGACATGCCGGTAGAAACCGTATACAAACATATCAGCGACATAGCCGCATATCAGGAAAAAATCAACGGGTTGCCCGACGATATAAAGAAAAAGATAGGCAACGTGGCCTTTGACAACGACAAGATAACGATCAAGGGCGCCCCGATGGGCGACATCGAGCTTGCCGTAACCGAGCGCATCGAGAACAAGCGCATGGCCCTGACGGCCCAGAAAGCCCCGGTGCCCATCATAATGTCGATAAATCTTGAAGAGCAAGGTGCCGACAAGACTCAGGTAGTGACATCGATCGATGTGGAGATGCCGGCCATGCTGAAGCCTATGGTAGGCCCGAAACTTCAGGAAGCCGCTGAAAAATTCGGCGACATGATAAAGAACCTCGCTTTTGTAAAATAAGCGCACTTATATACATGGCATCAAAACTTTGGGAAAAATCGGTGACCGTCGACCATGACGTGGAGTCCTATACGGTAGGACGCGACAGGGAGATGGATCTCTATCTCGCGCCTTATGACGTGCTCGGCTCCATGGCCCACATAACCATGCTGGAGTCGATAGGTTTACTTACAGCTGACGAACTCGGCACTCTTCTTGACGCCCTACGCGATATTTACGGAGGCATCGAACGGGGCGAATTCATCATAGAAGATGACATCGAGGACGTACATTCCCAAGTGGAACTGATGCTGACACGCCGCCTCGGCGATGTAGGCAAGAAGATACATTCCGGGCGCTCACGCAACGATCAGGTGCTTGTCGACCTTAAGCTTTTCATACGCTCGCGCATCGAGGACGTCGTAAAGGCCGTGACACGGCTTTTTGACACACTCATAGCGCAAAGCGACCGCTACAAAGACGTGCTCATGCCCGGCTACACTCATCTGCAGGTAGCCATGCCCTCTTCGTTCGGCCTATGGTTTGGAGCTTATGCGGAGTCACTTGTCGACGATCTTACGGTGCTTCGCGGAGCATACGCGGTGACCAACCGCAACCCGCTCGGATCGGCCGCCGGTTACGGGTCGTCATTTCCGCTCAACCGCACTATGACCACCGACCTGCTCGGTTTTGACTCAATGGACTACAACGTGGTCTACGCACAGATGGGGCGCGGCAAGACAGAGCGTATAGTATCGCAGGCTCTCGCCGGAATAGCCGCCACCATAGGCAAACTCGCTTATGACGCATGCATGTTCAACTCCCAGAACTTCGGCTTCATAAAACTGCCTGACGAGTACACCACCGGCTCGTCGATAATGCCTCATAAGAAAAATCCCGATGTATTTGAGCTGACACGCGCAAAGTGCAACAAACTTCAGGCACTCCCCTATGAGATAACGCTTATCACCAACAATCTGCCCTCCGGATATTTCCGCGACCTGCAGCTTGTAAAGGAGAACTTCCTGCCGGCGTTTGACACTATGATATCCATAATCGACATGGTGGAAGCCATGGTGTCAAGCATAAAGGTGAACACCGACATATTGTCTGACGAGCGTTATCGGCTCATGTTCTCGGTTGAGGAAGTCAACCGGCTCGCCCGTGAGGGAATGCCGTTTCGCGACGCATACAAAAAGGTGGGCCTTGACATAGAGAACGGACGCTTCTCCGCTCCTGACAAAGTAAGCCACACCCACGAAGGCTCGATAGGCAACCTGTGCAACGACCGCATAAAAGCGCTCTATGCTAAAGTGCTGTCTGAATTTGATTTCGACACATATCACGAGGCTTTCGCTCGCCTTCTGGATCGTGAAATCAACAGTTAGGACTCTTTTAGCCGTAGCACTTTCCGCTATAGCCTTGACGTCATGCTCCCATGTCGACGATGACCGCATACCGGCCGTGGGAGTAAACATATCGCTCGACAATCCCGGCTACTGGACCACATACGGCGTTCACGGACTCGGTCAGTACCGCTACTTCATAAAAAGCGAGAACATTCCTGCCGACTTCCACTACACGGCTCTCACATTCACCGGCTTCGGAGGCATATTGCTCGTAACCGACATCTACAATCAGCCTCTTGCCTACGACCTCGCGTGTCCGGTGGAGATGAAGCCGACAGTCAGAATCAGCTACGACCCCGACAAACTGCGCGCCCGCTGCAATTCATGCGGTTCGGAGTACGATGTAAACGAATTTAACGGCAGCCCGGTGTCGGGTCCGGCCCATGAAAAAAAGTACGGACTGCGGCGTTACCGCGTCATCCCCTCATCCTCCGGAGGCTACAACATCGTATTCTGACCCTGACCGGCATAAAACGGAGCAGCCGCAAAACCGGTCGACAAAGCGTAATACGGCAACCGATTTTTTACGTCCGGTCCACAAAACGCCGTTAAAACCGCAAAGCAACATTTGCACATTACGAAATAACTTGCTAACTTTGTCACGCCTAAGCATTATATGCCGAGCTGCCTGAATGGTGGAATGGTAGACACGAGGGACTTAAAATCCCTTGGCCATTATCGGCTGTGTGGGTTCGAGTCCCACTTCAGGTACAGACAAAAGCGGGCGCCATCTCTAATGATGTGGCGCCCGCTTTGTTATATAACACTTCGTACTAATTGGCCGACATGAGCTGCTCGTGCATTGCCGCCGCCGCATGGCGTCCGTCGCCCATGGCGAGGATGACGGTAGCTCCGCCTCTGACAATGTCACCACCCGCATATATATCGTCAACCGATGACCTCAACGTCGTGTCATCGACCACGATAGTACCGCGACGCGACACTTCAAGCGCCTTTATCGAGTTGGGGATAAGCGGATTGGGCGATACTCCCACACTAACTATGACCAAGTCGACCGGCACATCAATGATGTCGCCCTCGACAGGTACAGGCGAACGGCGACCCGAAGCGTCAGGCTCGCCAAGCTGCATACGCTGCACCCTCATGGTCTTCACACGGCCCTTCTCGTCGGCGAGGTACTCAACCGGATTATGAAGCGTCATAAACTCGACACCCTCCTCCTTGGCGTGCTTGACCTCCTCGGCGCGGGCAGGCATCTCGGCCTCGCTGCGGCGATATACTATCATGGCGCGTTCGGCACCCATGCGCCGCGCGGTGCGCACCGAGTCCATCGCCGTGTTGCCGCCGCCGATCACGGCTATATTACGGCCCTTAAGAACCGGGGTGTCATATCCGTCGCGCCCCGCACCCATCAGATTTATACGGGTAAGGTATTCATTGCTCGACATCACGCCGACAAAGTTCTCGCCCGGAATGCCCATGAAACGCGGCAAACCGGCACCGGAAGCCACAAACACACCTCGGAAGCCCATCTCATGCAGGTTATCATAACTCAAAGTCTTGCCTACCACGCAGTCTTTCACAAACTTGACTCCGAGCGCGGCAAGAGCGTTTATCTCGACATCGACTACGTCGTTGGGCAGACGGAATTCCGGAATACCGTATTTAAGCACGCCGCCTATTTCATGGAGCGCCTCGAATACAGTCACCTCATAGCCACGCTTGATCATGTCGCCGGCAAAAGAGAGTCCTGCAGGACCGGAACCGACTACAGCCACCATGATGCCGTTGGTCTTAACCGGCTCCACAGCCACGGGGGCAGAGCCGCTAACCCGCTCATAATCGGCAGCAAAACGCTCAAGATAGCCTATGGCCACAGGCTCTTTCTTCATCTTGTGATATATGCACCGCGACTCGCACTGCTTTTCCTGAGGGCATACACGTCCGCACACAGCCGGCAGAGCACTCGTCTCTTTAAGCACTACGGCAGCCTTGTGAAACTCGCCCCGCTCTATATTCTTTATAAATCCGGGTATGTTGATATTTACCGGACAGCCGGTGACACACTGCGGGTCGGGGCAGTCCATACAACGGCGGGCCTCAAGCACGGCGACCTCGGCCGACAATCCCTGATTGACCTCTTCATTGCATGTCACCCTGTAATCGGCCGGGAGTTCCGGCATCTTGACCCGGGGTATCGATGTGCGTTCTTTTACAGGCGTAGCCTTACGCAGCTCCTCGCGCCACTGTGCATCGCGCGGCGATGATGTATTCTGATTTACTGACATTACTTATCGATATTATAATTTCAATTATACGAGCGCAGACGCATCAGCATCTCGTCAAAATCAACTTTATGCGCGTCAAACTCCGGACCGTCGATGCACACAAAACGCATCTTACCGTCGACCGTTATGCGGCAGGCGCCGCACATGCCCGTACCGTCGACCATGATGGTATTGAGCGAGCACATAGTCGGCACTTCGTATTTTGCAGTAAGCTGAGCGACAAATTTCATCATTATCGCCGGACCGATCGTAACGACCTGATCGACTTTTTCTCTTGTTATCACACTTTCCACTCCGGCAGTGACAAGTCCTTTCGTACCGTAACTTCCGTCATCGGTCATTATAATCACCTCGTCAGAGTAAGGGCGCACCTGATCTTCGAGTATAATAAGGTCTTTTGTACGGGCCGCAAGTACGGTTACCACTTTGTTGCCGGCCGCCTTCATTGCCTTTATTATCGGCAGAAGAGGAGCCACGCCTACACCGCCTCCGCAACACACCACGGTGCCTACATTGGCTATGTGTGTAGCCTGACCCAGAGGGCCCACGACATCCGTAAGGTAATCTCCCGGCTCAAGCGCGCATATCTTTTCGGTAGATACGCCTACGTTCTGTATGACGAGGGTTATCGTACCTCGGTCCGTGTCGGCATCGGCTATCGTAAGCGGTATGCGCTCACCATGCTCACAGGCTCTCACTATGACAAAATGGCCGGGCTTGCGCGACGCTGCTATCGACGGAGCTTCCACGACCAATTTTACAACTTTTTCCGAGAAGTGCTCCTTCTCAAGAATTTTATTCATATTGTTTAAGGTTAATATTATAATTCGTAACTATTGTTTCCGACAAATTTACATATAAATCGTGAGATTTGTGCACCGACAGAATAAAAAGGTCATGCCCTCTGCAAATTTTACCTGATTATTTCGCGCTCCGCCATTATAACTTCTTCATGACGACAATATACTCGCTGCTCATCGTATCGACCTTCTTACCCGCCACATTTGTCGGGCTCGTCTTTGACGGCATACGTTTATTGGGAATAGACCTCACTACCGTCGTAACATGACCGAACCCGCATCGTTCAAACATTTCCGCAGTGAAATAATCAAGCGGAATCTGCACACCCTTGACATTGCGGTTACCTACGACATAACACGCCACCCCGCCTTTACGCACCGTATCGGCTACATTGGTTATCGAGGCCTTGTAATCGTTTAGAAACGACACCACCTCGCCGTAACGCTTGAGGTCAGCATCTTTTATCTGCTGAAGCGCCGTGTTTATTGACTTCGTATCGGGCGCGCTGTCGTTTTTGCGGCCACCCATAAGCAGGGTATCAAGATTACGGGCGTGTTCGAATGAAAACCATTCATTGGCCCATCGCGAAAACTGTCCGTAGGCTACTGTAGTGCGACTGTCGCCATATGGCGGAGATGTAAGCACCATGTCAACACTCTCTTTTGCCACTGCATCCTCGGGAATAGGAAGAGTGCTGTCAAACCCGTATACTTTTACATCAGAATCAGCCACCGCTCTGCTGTAATCGACAAGGCCCGTGATATTACGTTTAACCTTCTCCTCAAACATCCTGAATACGTCAGGATTATAAGTAGCAATACGATTTTTATCCATACGGAAGCGCTTGAACTCCCCGTTGCGGGTATATGACGCCTCACGCACGACTTCCGACAGTGCCAGATTGAAGAAATCGATATTATCCGCACTATTTTCCGCTATCAGCTGTGACAGAAACGAAAGACGAAGCAGCACATCGTGAGAATACCAGAACTCACGATTGGATATACGCTCGAAATCCCTATCTTTAACCGCCTTTGCCGAATAAAACAAAAAAGCGTTCTGTATATTACGAAACTCCCGTTCCACTTCCACCTCGTCATATCTTGTCGTTTTTACCTTAGAGATGAATCTGGCAAGCGGATTCAAATCCGTTCCTACGGAGTCCATACGACACAACGACGCCTCCACAAGGGAGGTGCCGCTTCCCATATAAGGATCAAACAGCAGCTCGCACCTGCCCTCGGGTCTGAACTCGCTCAATATACGACGCGCGACTTGAGGTATCATCATTGCCGGATAATTATGATAGCAATGAGTATACTCCTTGGTGTCAGCGTCTTTAAAGTCCCACAGCTTACTTTCCTGTCTTGGATATGCCATTGTCTGTTACTCCCATTTTGAGTGCAAAAACGACCTGTCTTACTCCCATTTTGAGAGAGAAAATACAAAGAAAGACAGGTATCTTTGCGACAAAGATACTAATAATAGACATGAAGACCGAATATCAACAGGAAATAATCCACAAGATAAGGCAACTGCGTCAGGAACACAACACCTCACAAAGTGCCATAGCCACGCTTTTAGGCATAAGTCCGGGACAGGTTGGAAATATCGAGAGTTTCAGGACAGGCCACAAGTATACATTAAAACACATCAAAGCCATATGTGACGAATTCAAATATCCGGTTGACCGGATATTTATTTCCGATGATGACTATAGCGGCGATACCGATATAATCTCGTTACTAATCACCAATATTATAAACTATGAAGAATCGTAAAGAACTGATTATCGACCGTTTCAGAAAGGTCAAAGAACTTGGTTTCGTAGAAAGCCACAGGAAAAACAATACAGGCATAGGCAAAACATTCGAGGACTATGTAGGTGTGGTTGAAAACAACATCGACGAGCCTGACTTATACGGCTACGAGATAAAGTCTCACCGCGATTCGACAGGCTCTTATATAACCCTGTTCACTAAAAGTCCCAACTTCCCGAAAGGAGCCAACAATCTGCTCAAGGACCGTTATGGAGTGCCATATGATGACAATCCGGGACTAAAAAAACTTCACACATCGATGTTTGCCAACAAAGGCAATACATTCAACGGCAATATTTCCTTCCGGCTAATCAATGACAGAGTGAACAGAGTCTTACTGATCGGAGTCTTTGACATCGCTACCGGACAGCTGATTGACTCTTCCACCGGATATACCTACAATTGTCTCGACAAAAAATTACAGAAGAAACTCACTGATCTTTTTTATGTAAGCGCCGAGCGCAAATATGTCGGCGATACTGAATTTTTTCATTTTAACAAAGCCACCATTTACTCCAAGCCGTCGCTTGAACAATTTCTATTACTTGTCGACAAAGGACTAATAATGTACGACATACGCATAGGCAGCTATAAGTCAGGGAAAAGCATAGGAAAAGCTCACGACCATGGAAGCGGCTTCCGTATATTGGAAGGCAACTTAAGACTTCTCTTTGAAGAAAAAGAGGAAATATTATGACGGGAAAAGGGTGTTGTCTCACGACGACACCCTTTATAATCTACAATCTATTTTTTATTTTCATCCTTCCAAATACCGGAATATTCAAATATATACAATCGTAATCTTATTTACAAGCAAACATGTTGAAGAACATGCTTTACATCACTGATTACCTTACCGGGAAACGCGCCGGACGCAAAAGCCACGGATACGGGGCCTTCATGACCACATTCTTGTCCTTTACGATACTGTTATACGCTGCGGCCGCCTCTTCAGCATTAGCATAGCTTCCCGCTACAACATAATACAAGGCATCGGCATTCTCCAGAAGAAATGCTCCGGTGTATCCCGCCGACTTAAGCCGTGTCACCTGCGACTTGGCATTAAACACCTGCTTGAACCCGTTAATGACGATGCTGTACTGCT
The DNA here is from genome assembly GCA_001689405.1 of Candidatus Homeothermus arabinoxylanisolvens. GTDB lineage: Bacteria > Bacteroidota > Bacteroidia > Bacteroidales > Muribaculaceae > Muribaculum > Muribaculum arabinoxylanisolvens. Next base: position 39,598 of record LUJO01000012.1, read on the forward strand.
TCACTTCCGCCGGATCTATGCTTTGAGCCGCTACCTTGACATTTACAGTATTCATCGGCAAAGAGTCGCCGTCCACAATTATACGCTTGTCGATAGCCTCCTTATTCATCTTGTCACTTAACTCGCGGCCCACACCTGAAGCGTCCTCCTTTTTCTGTCGGGCTATTTCATATGCGGCCTTGTAATTTTCTTCACTGGTCTTGCATCCCGATATAGCCAGCGATGCAATGGCTACAAACGCCATAACGGCCTTAAACGTTAGTTTCATCCTGTATTTTATTAGATGGTTTGTTCAATTCTATTACCTCAAGGTCCTTTATCGTTCCCGCATCAAGCACAAGTCTCAGCAAAGTACGCTGTTGCTGCCATCCCTGCACTCCGGCAGCCCCGGGATTGACATGCAGCATATCAAGTTCCTTGTCATACATCACTTTCAGTATGTGGCTGTGGCCATCCACCATAAGCCTGACACCGCTTTCACGCAGAAGCGGCTTAAGGCCCCTTGCATAACGCCCCGGGTATCCGCCTATGTGCGTCAGCCACACCTTGACACCCTCGACGGTAAACTCCTCGACTTCACGACATACACGCCGCACCTGACCGTGATCTATATTTCCGGCCACGGCGCGCACCACCGGAGCCACATCGCGCAGCCGCTGAAGTATGGTTATGTCACCGATATCGCCGGCATGCCATATCTCGTCGCATCCGGCGAAGTACCGCGCATAACGGTCATCCCAGTAGCTGTGTGTATCCGACAATATACCGATGCGTTTCATTTATATTATTGCTTTATAAGTCTTACACTCTCTATCACTACTCCGTCATCGGCATGTCCGTGTTTTTCGCGGCCGTGACGTAATGAAAAACGGTTTTTCCCCTCTTTTAGTTTTACACGCAGCATGTTGCTTACACCTGACTCCTCATGACCGGCGTTTAAGGCCGCAGGCATTACCAATCCGCCTGCTTCGGCACCGTCTATATATATCATACGCAGCGCGCAGGCATGCTTTACATCCTTTACCTTGTAGCAGACATCCATGAAGTAGTCGCCCGCCACCGCCATATCGGCCTCGAAGTCAATATCGGCGCTGTTTTTCGACGGCTCCGGCTCTATAGTTGTTAAAATACCCCCGGGAATATACTCATACGGGCGAGCGCTGAAACCGCACCAAGTCTCGGTCATGACAGGCACCACATCGACCACAGTGTATCTGTCCTGCGGCACAAACCTGACATCGCCCGTATTCACCTGATCGATAAAGTCACCGTTTATAATGATGTTGTACGCTATGCCCTCGGTGAAATTTCTTATTCGTCCTATGTGGTCATCACCCCATTCTATTACCGGAGTCTCCGGCATTCTTGCATATGGCTGTTCGCTCACGCTGCCGTAGTCATCGACTTCTTCATCCATAGTTATCTCGACCTTAACCTTACCTTTCATGCCGGCGGGCAGAAAGTGACGAGCGCGTACTTCCCCGTTTATGGCAAATGTCTTTATACGATTGCCGCTCCCCGACACTGTCACGGAGAGATCCATGTCACGATACTTTATTCCCGACAGGCGCTTTTGCCCGCCAAGCGCATATGGTACTACGGGTGCAAAACCGATGCCGTCGGCGCCAAATTCCATGCCCATTATGACTCTCAGCACTACAGCGGCTATACCTGCCGAAGCACATGCCGTATTGTTCGGGTCTATAACCGGCACCCCGGCTTCTATCCCGCATGCGGCTTCCGACATGGCACAGGCCCGGAACAAAGAGGCCATACCGCACTCCACCGCCGTCATATTGCCGGCTTTGGCGGCCGCTATCGTCCAGCAAGCCTGCGTCGCGGCCCATAGACCGCTGTCACAGCCGATGCTGTCACCCGACATAAGCGGATATACCGTCGGCACCCCGTATGCACAGCAAGGGGTCTTGGACATAATCGAGCGGGCCATCTCCTTGTTGGCCACTCCGAATATTATGGCAAGAGCCTGTCCGAAATTATCGACAGCCTGCGACTGTATAGGATATACCCCGCCATAAAGATAACGGCTGTAGAAGCCGAGATTGGGTATCCACATATTATTATTGACGGCGTCGGCAATCTCTTTGTCAAGGCCTACCCACATAGGCATGACGTTGCACTCCGGCAGCCGTGTAATCATCGAATCCCTTACTTTAAACGCTTCGGCAAACAGGACATTTGTACCGAGACACATCGACTCATAGCGGTCTTTTGCCTCCATCCATTCGGGATAGTCGGGCACCGTACGGCCGACATGAAGCTGCTCGCCGTGCATAAGTTTGTAGGTATCATCCCACATAACGAGCTTGTTCTCATTTAGGCTGTTTTCTATAGCATGCACCGCCTCGGGCAGTACCGCGACATCACCCGTCACCTTATACAATTCCCACATAGCCGCAGCCCATGACATACAGTCGTCCGATATCGGCCAGTCGGCTCCATGCCTCAGATACACCTCGCCATGCTCTCTCTTGATCTTCGACAGCAGAGTCTTCCACGAACGCTCAGGCTCCAACAACGCCGCCGACATATATATCGAATAATCATCAACATCCGCAGTATCGTGAGTCATATCCGTGACAGCCTTATTGTACAGGAAGTCAACAAGCCGATGCTCCGACTCATACCGCGGCATACCGGCAGGCACGGAGTCAATGTCAACCGACAAAGTATCGGGCGCTATGTGCGGTCCTGTAACCGTCATGCGCACCGGACTCTCGGTCTTTACACACACCGGGCCCTGCACTATGCTGTCGGCATAAACCGTAAACTCATCAGAACCATATAGTACATCGGCCGACTGTTCCGGACCGAGACATGACACGACCATGCCCGACACTACAAACAATCCGGTTAATGCAACGATACTTCTTATCATAAACCACAGCCTGATTTTCATAATCACAGCTAAGATATGCAATTTCCCGCAAATACCGACACTCCTTTAAATATTATTTCACATTTTCCCTCCGGGAGTTACCGCCCCAAGCCGCCGCAAGCAAGTAGTCATTCCAAATATCTGCCGTGCCGATGATAAATGTATTATATACTTTCACACTGAAATTCTTCATTCTGTCATATAATAATATTATCAGGAATAAGCCATAATATTTGTGATATCTCTGAATCATTTTTCACAATAGCTACCTTACATTTATTGCTATCGCAATCATGTACTATTGTTATAGTTTGAGAACTCATTCTTAATATTGCAAGAAAGAGTAATCCAATTAAACTATTTAATCGCATAATATTATCTCATTAAATTTTGTATTATGTTTCAACTAACAATATACACAAAGGCTTTATTTTATCATGCTCTATACGGACTGCTACATATATCCATGCCGAATATCTATAGCTTGGAGGACATTGGAAGTTAAGCTCTATCCACAGGATTTCATTCGGAAAGATGTATATTGTTATATTCATACCATTAGTTGTATTGGTATGGCTATTGAAATTAAGGGTAATGCCATTTTTGCAAACTATTGGATCCGATGTTGATGTATTATCGTTAAAAAAAGCTATGTCGTAAAGTTTTAATATATCGCGTAGCGGTAGCCAACCCCTGACTGTCATATCCAAGACAGAGTCATTCTCGAATAAAGTTTTAAATATTTTACCCATTTCAGCATTACCTAACACGGCATTGTTTTGATTCAAATATTTATAAAACCAGCTGTCAGAATCGTAGGCATAACATATCTGCTCCTGCCAATCATCAGGGATAGGATCTCGCACAATAGACTTTGTATTACGTTGTAAGACAATTCCGTCTTCTTTACATAGACTATCGGTTTTATCTTCAGATGGGGCTCCTTTTACTATTTGCTGACAGCTAAAAGCCGCCAAACATAATATCAATATAGATATAATTTTTAATCGACTTGTTGTTCTCATTTTATTCTATAAAATTTATGTTGTTTAATAAACAATATTTACGTATTAAGTCCATTGCAGATTCGAAACTGATTATCATACCGTATGCATCAATTTCAAAGTTTTCTCCGTCTTCAATCAAATCCATGTTTTCATTCCTACGTTGTACTCCGTCTTGAGCATCTCCCCAATGGGTATATTCGTGAAGTATAGTTGCTCCTAATAATTGTAAATTACCCATTGCATTAATCTTATTCATCGCCTTATTATTTCCATCAGCCTCTAAATTTAAGATTAAATTATAATTAACTTTCAACGATTCTTCACCTTTACCCGAGGTAAACTGGCCATGTGTATTAATCTCATTTGTTATTATGATTTCGGGACCGCTTCCAAATGTAAGTTCGTTCTTTAGTTGCTCAAAAGTACGCTCCCCATTTTTCATTAATGCATTTGCAATACGCTTGTTATCGGCCACTTTTGGCATTTCATGTTTAAGATACTGCGTAAAATGAGGATATCTTCTCTGATTTTCGACTGAAAGTATGAATTTACCGGTGGGGTCGATGTTGCGGATGGGATTGCCGGCGCAGTAGGTGTAGGGCGACAGCCACGGGTAATCATCGGCCATGGGGTCGGGCTGCAGAAAGCGGGCGGTCTGCGGGTCATGCCACCGCGCCTCGAAGTCATAGAGAGTAAGGCCGTGGCTCATCTCAAGCTCCTTGCCGCCATACTTATAGCGGTTTACCTCGGGATGACTTGACATCGCCGTCGGCAGTCCGTAAGGGTAGTAATAGTTGGATTGTGCCGATTTGTCGGTCCCGGCCTTGACTACAGCCATGACATTGCCCTGATAATCGGGGATGCGGGCGTAGTAGGCCGTGCCGTCGTGGTAGCCGTAAGGAGTGTTCATGCGGGTGAACACTCCGTTTTCCCACTCGCAGCCGGCAAAGTAGTCGCGGCGCTGCATCGCCGTGCCGATGCTGAACAGACCCGCCGGAACCGGCTCATCGGCACCGACAGCCGCAACAGGCAGCGCGGTCAGGCTGTAGCCGTCGACATCCGCAGGCGTGTACTCGACGGCCAGTTTCGTCCCCAACGCGTCATAGACATAATCCAGACGGTCACCCGAAAAGAATGATATCGTCTGCGGAAGATTGAGCACGTTATAGTCGATGTGGACTATGCCCCGATTGTCGTCGCGAACCATGTTGCCGTTGGCGTCGTAATCGTCAACAGACGACTTGGTCCTTAATATCCGATAATATTTCCTTTAAAAGGAATGATTATTCAAAAAAACGGTAAAAATCCTCACTACCTCTTTCAAGTGGAATAATGTTTCCCCGTATGTCACATATCAGTATAATCGGATAAAGATGCCGTGTAAAAGAAATATCTTTTTTTAAAAAAGTGAACGTATATCGCTTTGATTGAGGTGTTATCAATAGGCCGACAGCCTCCTCTTCTAAAACATATTTGCGTCCTTTAAAATAAACCAGATAATCGTTATTAGATGCTATTGTAGGTTTATCATAAAATATGTGCAATGCCATCAGTTCATCGTAATGAAATCGATCAGTTTCTATATTACGTTCGAGACTAACTTTTACGTACTTATTCTTGCTCGCTTTCACGTCCGTCAAAAGAGAATCCATAATCTCAAATGCTTTCAAGTTCCTTATTTTGGCTGCGAACATCTCCACATCATAAGATTCACTGTCATTATTTGATTGGGCATATAATCCTGTGATTGTCAACTGACATATAAGGAGCATAGTGATTCGATAAAAGATGCTATTACTTGCCATAAAACTGAATATATTTCTTTGTTGGTACATGATAGATGAATTGTGGAACTACATATTTAAATTTGTCATAAATATTATTGACAAAATCATAATCAGATGCTCCGGCTTTGCCTCCCAATGGATGGGAATGAGTTATACTTCTTAGTGTATAGGAGTATCTTAATTGATCCTCAACAAGATGTGACATGCCGGGCTCGGAGCCACGGGCGTGACCTGTCGTGATGAAGTTTAGGCCGTCAGAGCCTTCAAGTCCGGTTCTTATCAGACCAAACTCGATACATGCTTCACTTCCGGAGATGTTATTGCTTACAAATTCGAAGAAATCCGTAGCATTATCATCTCCACGCACTTGGTAAACGTCATAGTATTTGTCCACACCGTATGATATCGTGCGCTGTGACTCGATGACCCCATAATCAAAGGTAATTTCGAGAGAGTTACCTTCTGCGTCAAGGCGGTCGGCTCCGGTAGAGTCGACGAGTTTTATCTGGTCGATGTTGATGTTTTTGATGCGCTCGAATATCCGGCCGATTTCGTCAAGACACCATATATCCATGCCGGTGGGGTCGATGTTGCGGATGGGGTTGCCGGCGCAGTAGGTGTAGGGCGACAGCCACGGGTAGTCGCCGGCCATGGGGTCGGGCTGAAGAAAACGGGCGGTCTGCGGGTCATGCCACCGCGCCTCGAAGTCGTAAAGAGTAAGGCCGTGGCGGGTTTCGAGTTCTTTGCCGCCGAATTTGTAGCGGTTCACCTCGGGATGGCTCGACATCGCCGTCGGCAGTCCGTAAGGGTAGTAATAGTTGGATTGTGTAGCCATGTCGGTCCCGGCCTTGACTACAGCCATGACATTGCCCTGATAGTCGGGGATGCGGGCGTAGTAGGCGCTGCCGTCATGGTAGCCGTAAGGAGTGTTCATGCGGGTGAAAACTCCGTTTTCCCACTCGCAGCCGGCAAAGTAGTCGCGGCGCTGCGTTGCCGTGCCGATACTGTAAAGACCCGCCGGAACCGGCTCATCGGCACCGACTGCCGCAACAGGAAGCGCGGTCAGGCTGTAGCCGTCCACATCCGCAGGAGTGTACTCAACAGAGAGCTTAACACCCGACGCGTCATAGACATAATCCAGACGGTCCCCCGAAAAGAATGATATCGTCTGCGGAAGATTGAGCACGTTGTAGTCGATGTGGACTATGCCCCGGTTGTCATCGCGAACCATGTTGCCATTGGCGTCGTAATCGTATTCTTCATCGTTGTCGGCGCCGTCATGGAAGTCGAGCGAGGCCTCAAACAACACCTCGTCGGCGCGGTCGGTGACCTTCTTCAACCGGTTGCCAGTGTAACTGAGCGACAGGTCGTCTGTCGTGCCGAACTCGTCGGGCGCGTAGCCCGTCGACATCGTCTTGCCGGTGCGGGTAAGAGAGGTGATATTGGAATTCTTATCGTAGCCGTAAACTGCCGACTTGGTCTTCACATTGGACAATGAGACACCTTCCTCGCCGATGGCCGAGACAAGGCGGTCGGCATCGTCATAAACATAGGCCATGTCAGAGAACACTCCCGTAGTTATAGGCGTGACCGTTATAGCCGATATGTTGCCGTTGTAGCTGGGCGAGGGGCCGTCATGATACTTGAATGCCTGCTGTGACTGCCGACTGCCGACGCTCTTGATGGCGCCGGAGACAGTGTAAGTGTAGTCGACGGGAAGGCCGGCATAATCGGCTTTTGACACAAGACCGGCGTCGTCATACTGCCACGTCATGACGTCGAGGCTCGGGAGACTGTTGAACGTAAAACTCGTCGATGACGGCCGGCCCGCCTTGTCGTAGCTATAATTGTGACGGCCCGTGATATTGCCGCCGTCCCCGACAACTGAAACCACATCGACTACAGGCTCGTCGCCGAAAACGTAGGTCGTGTTGATGATGGCCGACCGGGTGTCGTGAAGTCCCGACATAGAGGTACGGGTGAGTCGGTCGTTGGCATCGTAACTGTAAATGGAGGCTGTATATTGCCGAGATGGAGTGTCGGCCGACAGAACCCGGCTGAGCGTGCCCGTCAGCAGACCCTTGCCGCCCGAATAGCTCGCACTATTGCCGCGTGCCACAGCAAACTCTGCAAGCGCCGTATGGCTGTAAGTGTCGTAGTAGTTGACCGTCAGAGGCTCGGCCGACGTGAGCGAGGCCGAGGAAAAGCTGTAGCCTAGCCCCCCTATGCCCGAGGCTGTACCCATATAGGTTGCTGTCATAGCAGGAACTGCCGACGGGCTCCCCGAGCACAATCTCGTCATGACAGGCCGGGACGCCCCGTCGTAAAGCATGAACATGAACCGGCCTTGCGAGCGAAGATTGCCGTCCTGCATGAATGCCGGCCGACCATAAGGGTCATAGGCTGTCGTCACGGCCTCGCATCCGGGTACACGCTTATAGACCGGACGCAGACACTTGTCGTAGCGGTAGACAAAGGCATAGTCTTTCAGAACGGGGTCGCTGTCGATAAACCGTGTGGAACCGACGGCCGAGAACCGCGCCGAGCCTTCGGGCTGCAGAACCACCAACGGATTGCCCCAGCCGTCGCGGATAAAGTAGGTGTCAAGATTGCCCGATGACATCACCGTGCGGCGAAGCACCATATTGCCCCGCCAATCGGTGAACGTGAGCGTGACATGCCCGTCGGCGTCGGTGGAGCGGACCACATCAAGGGCTCCGGCAGGATAAAGGCCCTCGAGAGTAACCGTGGTGCGGGAGGCATTGACCCGATAACGGCGGCAGTCGAGAGGAGTCAATGAGGTGTTGCACAGATAGTCGAACCGTGCCGGATGGTCGTTATAGGCATTACCCGGAGTGATGACTGCGAGCTGACGGTCTTCGCGGAGACAGTCGTAGGTGACAGAGGTGAATGGACGCGTATCTCCGTAAGCCGCAATTGTGGCCGAAGCCACATCGCTATCCGCGATATAATCGGCTGAGCTGTCAGAGAACGGCCGGTACTGCACTATCGGGCGGTCAAGAGCGTCATACAGAGTCGCTGAGTGCATATACTGCCCTGTTGTCGCGCCGGTATGGGCAATGTCGCGTATAGTCATGCCGAAGCCGTCATAGATGCGCGAGGTGGTGATTGTACCGCCGGTGCCACCTTTATTTACCGTTATTTTATTGATGCCGTCGACGCCATATATATTATAGGTATAGCTGTTAAGCAGCAGTCCCGAACTGTTTTTCTCCGAAGCAAGACGACCGGCAGTGTAGCTGTAGTCGAGTTTGCTGCCCGTGGCACTTTTTATCTGTGTCACTCCGACGAGCGGTATGTGGGTGTACTCTGTCTTGATGTCGTGTGACTTTATTGACTTGGAGGTCAGGCAGTCACCGTCGTAGCCCCATGTGTAGTCCATTGCAACGCCATCGGGCATAATGAGTGAGGCAGGATGTCCGTAACTGCTGTAAGCTGTTGTCACGCTACGCTCTATGATATCGTCGGGCGTTGTGCGCAACACGGCGACAGACCGGCGGAAACAGGTACGAAGTCCGGTGTAGAACTTTTTGTAGTGGTACAACAGCTCGATTGAGTCGCCCTCGACATTGACCCATTTGTCGGCAACAGGCAAGCGGTTAAGTCCGCGGCTTCTCGCCTCGGTATAGGTCGACGTATGTACCTGTTCCGAGTCGCAGCGGTGGAGCGCCATAGTCTCGCCGAGACAGCTGACACTGACCGACAGCGGGCGCCAGCTTCCTGACGGAGCAACAATGCTGTCACACCGGAAGCCGGGATGCGTAAGGCTTCTGCCCCCCTCGAGATCAAGGGCATAGGCCAATGGCCGTATCGGGACCAGCGTTGTGTCGCGCAGCAACGGTTTTAGCCCGGTCTGATGAATGGTGCGTTGTATAGTCTGCCGGGTATTGCCGTCGGCGAAATGACGTGTAGTGATGACCGAGTCGCAGAGCATCCTTGATGTAGTCACCGAGGTATTGAAGTAGTTTATGTCATTGAGCGAGGCGATATTGTGGTTGGTCTGCATGTGGATGTCCTCTGTTTTGAACACCAGGCTCTCGTAATATAGGCCCGTGACACGCTCCTTCTTATTATAGGATGAATAATAATCGGCGGTCTCGTGAGGCGCATAGTCACCGTTGCGCCATATATAATCGGTACGGCGCTTCAATACCGGACCTTCGCCCATATACTCCTTGAAATACATGTTGACGCTCTTGGATGAAAACAGACGCGAATTGCGTTCATAGTCGGCGGCGGTACCGTTGTTGGGAACTCCGTCGCCTCCGAGATAGCGTAACCATCCGCTTTCCAGTGCTGAGCCGCCTATGCCTTTGCCGCCGCGCGCAAGTTGATGAATACAGTGTGTCGGGTCAAATTCATAAAGTGTTTTTATCGGTCGCTCGATGCCGGTGCCCGATATGCTTTCCGTGACCTTACGATAATAGATGACCGTGTTCTCAACCGGAAAGCCGGGCAACCTCGACGAAGCTGTCATTGTGGCACTGATGGTATGGGACTTTTCAAATAAAAGACCGCCCCCTCCCGAATACTTGTCAAGACCTGCAAGGGCTATGTAGGCCGACAGACTTAGGCTCGACAACTCGGCTGACGGAACAGGCTCTTCATACGTAAAGTCCCGGATGCGCTTGCGGCCGGTCGACCGGTCATCTGCCGTGATGCGCTTGACGCGCATGCCTATCTTGAGCTCTTTCAACGACGATGCGGTATCGGCGGGACGTATTGACGGCTCGTAGTCAAAAGTGGTGACGACACCGGCGGCGTTTTCCACAGTGTGCAATGGCAGTCCGCGCACACCTTCAAAATTGTAGGTTCTCATAGCCGACGGCAACCCGTCGCGGTCGAGAATTCCGTCATTGCCGCCAGAAATGTTATTGTTGACGAAGCCAAATGCATCGCTGTGGCCTTTGTTGCCTGTTCCGCTGTAATAAGTGAACTTATGGGAATCGACCGTAACTCCGTCGACCTCTATTTTCACTCCGTCAAGGCGTCGGCGTTCATCGCTGAATTTAGCGAAGTTTTCAAAAGTTACCTTGCGCACAACCTTGCCACTGTGATTTTTCATTGTAAAGCCCCATTGCGAGCCTGATGTCGTGAAATCGACTGTCGCTGTGCGTGACGTGATTTTCGACGGGCGTTTGCGGTCAATGAACTTTGACTGCGCGGTTGAGCCTATATTAGAAGGCCCCGACGGGACAAAACCGCTTCCTGTGGCGCGATTGTTCCAACAATAGGCGGTAGTATAGAGCCGTCGGTCATGGGTGCGTGTCCATGAGTCTGCATCAGAATACGTTATAGTGACGCTCTCGTTGTTTTCCGTATCGGAGATTTTGGTAAGCAACCAAGCCGATGTAGCGGTGTAGTCGGGACTGTAATACGGAATTGGGACCGGATTGGGATTATATGTGTATTCAACCGTTTCTTTTGCCGCAAAAGTGTAAATAAGGCCCTCCGGAGTCGTGATAGTAAAGCTGTCGATAACCTTGCGGTCGGCGGCATTGGCTATAATGGCTATTTTAAGATCGGTCTCGGGCAGCTGATACACCATATCGTTGTCTATTATGAAACTTCCCGAACGGCCCGGGATGTTGTAGCGGTATCGGTCATGGTTGGCCTCGGCCCGCTGTTCCATAAGATTCAACAGATAATTGAGCGTAAAGTTATTTTTATTGAGACTGAACTTTGCCGTGGAGCTCTCATCGGGCATTGAGTGTATGGACCTTGATATACTGCCGAGGCCTACATGTCCCGCGACATCATCGACTTTTATACCGCCCGTGTGATAAGATATGGACAGTGACATGTCGAGTGGACCCGACTTCCATTGTGCCAACGGGATATTAAGCTGTGCCGTGCCCGTCGAATACGACACCGGAAAGTCTGTGTAGCGGCTAAACGACGCTACTTCCGGCGACGGCTCCACAATACGGTCCTGAAGTGTACGGGGCACTTCATATACACTGCCGTCGGTTATCGACAATGCGGCTGACTGCATGGCAGTTGCCGGTGAAGCTTGCTGCGGGCCGGTGATTGTCGGCGCCGAGACAATGGTTAAAAAGACAACATGGGATAACATGACGTTTTATCTAAGGATGATTTTCTTGGTCTTTAGCAAGTCTCCGGCCGATACCGACACGACATACTCCCCCGATGGTAACCCCGAACAGTTGATGGAGCGGGTCAGCTCAATGCCGGCATGGGCGACTATTCCGCTGCTTGACAGATATACGATTCCGTATATGTCACACACCATTATATTCACACTGCATGTATGCTCTACCGTAATGGAGACCGACACATCCCTAAACGACTGAGTGACCGAAATATGTCCCGGCGATGCCGAGGCAGTCGATGGATTTGGTGTCTCCCCGGCAGCTGACCTCGAATAAAATGCCGATGTAACCGGTTGTCGGGAAGGAGGACAAAGCATAAATGAGATAGAGGGAGATGTGGCTTGGTTGCCGACTGTATCGCGAGTTTCGGTAGCAATAGCAAGAGGTAACGCATATCCCGGAGCCGCCCAAGTGTGACGCACAACAGTGCGCCGCATGGCGATGCTGTCATCGGCATTTCCAATACTGTCTGACAGGATGTTATAGCGCAATTTCGTGCGATGAAGAGTGACATCGGGAATCGTATCTCTCATGGGCAGGATTATAGTACCCCGACCCGTGACCGAAGTCTCGCCATAACCGGAGCCGAAAAGATGTCCGGAGGAAAATGTGCGTCCCGACACAAAAAATGAGTCTTTTATTCCGGCCCCTGAAACGGATTTTTCGACAGCTCTATCGTATTCTATCCTTGCAAAGTGTGACTCCGAACATATCAAATATAACGAATCGTCAACCCTACGGAAATCATGTCGCACTCCGGGCAGAACTGCCGAGACGAGAGTGTCACCCGAATTGCGGAAATGTATTACGGCATCGTTATTCATATAATCGATGTCCGAAAAATCCCACACTGAAGCTGACTCTGTAAAGTCGGGCGGTACAACCACCTGCATAACCACACGTGTATCGTTTTCAGGCAGCCCGGTCGCGTCAGAGCCTAAAAGCATAGGCGATACTGACAAAACTGCTATAGCTAATGGAGTTAGATGCTTTTTCATGGGAAAAGTGATAAACAAAAACCGACCTGTTTACAAATATCAACGATGAAATTGATATCTGGCGAAACATAATAGCGGACGTCGGGCGACAGCCCGGGTCGCGGTGGCAAAGCCTATTATGTGAGGCTAATATAGCAAATATTTAACAGAAATGCAAATATTTTCAAACATTTTTTAAGGTCGGCCGTGACGGTCGGTCACATTGGCCTAAAACCTCATGGCATGGAGCATGATGACAGCGGGATTTTGCACGGTAGTGATTTTTTGGTTAAATTTGTAGGTTGTCAGCGGTTTCGGACCTGAACATGCAGGGCATAGCCGCTGTTTTGACAATATAAATACTTGATATCGCTATGGCAGAATCCAATTTTATCGACTACGTGAAGATATTATGCCGCTCCGGAAAGGGCGGTGCCGGCTCCCGACACTTTTACCGCGCGAAGTACATACCCAAAGGAGGACCTGACGGGGGCGACGGAGGACGCGGAGGCCACATCATACTTCGCGGCAACAAAAACATGTGGACACTTCTGCCGCTGAAATATCAGCGCCATGTCTTTGCAGGAAACGGCCAGAGCGGATCGGGCAACCGCAGCTTCGGCAAGGACGGCGAGGACAAGATAATCGAAGTACCCTGCGGCACAGTAGTGTTTGATGCCGAGACAGGCGACTTCCTCTGTGAGGTGACGGAGGACGGCGAAGAGATAAAGCTCCTCCGCGGAGGTCGTGGCGGTCTTGGAAACTGGCACTTCAAAAGCGCCACCAACCAGACTCCGCGCTACGCACAGCCCGGCGAGCCGGCCATAGAGAAATCCGTCATACTTGAGTTGAAGTTGCTCGCCGACGTAGGTCTGGTAGGCTTCCCGAATGCAGGAAAATCGACCCTTTTATCCTCAATATCTGCGGCACGTCCCAAAATAGCCGATTATCCCTTTACCACAATGGAGCCGCAGCTCGGCATAGTCAGCTACCGCGACAACCGGTCGTTTGTCATGGCCGACATACCCGGCATAATAGAAGGCGCAAGCGAAGGCAAGGGCCTCGGACTCCGGTTTCTGCGCCATATAGAGCGTAATGCCGTACTGTTGTTCATGATACCCGCCGACGCCAATGACATACGCAAAGAGTATGACATCCTGCTCAACGAACTGACCCGCTTCAACCCCGAGCTGGCCGACAAACGCCGTGTACTCGCAATAAGCAAGTGCGACATGCTCGATGACGAACTTATGGCGGAGATAGAAAGCGAGCTGCCCGAGGATCTTCCGCACGTATTTATATCTTCCGTGTCGGGTCTCGGTATAACCCGGCTTAAAGATATGCTTTGGGAAGCCATCACCGACGAGGCCAACCGCATAGAACCGGCCACGATAACCCACCGCCGTCTTGACGGTCACCACCGCGTGAGAGAAGAGGATGAATTCATCTTTGAAAACACGCCTCAGGAGACCGATGATGACATGACACCCGGCGAAGACTGGGATGAAGAGTGGGACGACGAATGGGAAGATTATGACGGCCCCGGCGATGACCGATGACAGCTTCATACATACGATTGACATCGCGCCGGGCGTACGTGCCGGCTTTACCTGCCGAAGTACGATAACTACATCGCCCTACTCCGGCATCAACATGTGCCACTATACGGGTGACGAGCCGGGGCATGTGGCATACTGCCGCGACCGGTTTTCAAAAGCGACCGGCATACCGCAAGAAAGGATAATAATACCGCGCCAGACCCATTCGGCCGATTGCGCGGTAATTGACCGTATACCCGTCGAAGAGAGTATCATAAACGGAGTCGACGCACTCGTCACCACACTTACCGAAGTCATAATCGGCGTATCCACCGCCGACTGCGTACCTGTGGTATTGGCCGACGCCGACAACGGAGTCATCGGTGTGGCCCATGCCGGATGGCGCGGCGCATTGGCCGGAGTTACCGACAACGCCGTCGACGCCATGCTGCGGTGCGGAGCCTGCATCGACAACATCAAGGCCGCCATGGGGCCATGCATATGCCCCGACTGCTTTGAGGTAGGCGAAGAAGTGGCTGAAAATTTCCCCGACCGCTTCATAGTACGCGGCTTCGCCAAACCGCATGTCGACCTGCCGCTTTATGTAAAGTCACGTCTTGAAGCCCGCGGCATAGCCCCGTCAATGATCAAAATGCCGCCGGCATGCACCCGCTGCGCTCCCGACATCTACTTTTCGGCCCGGGCCCTCGGCATCAACTCAGGCCGCATCTACACTTTTATAGCCCTCGACACTTAAATTTTTATCACAGATTTCTGCACACCGGTGAAACTTTCCGGAAAAGCCCGCGTCTAACTCGGCAAAACAGATCATCACCGATGCCATCCATTGAAAATAAAGACAGCGCATTTGACTCGCTTATATCCGCGCACGGCAGCATAATATCAAAAGTGTGCTACTTCTACGCCATCGACACAGATGACTTCAACGACCTCCGGCAGGAAGCACTGATAAATCTGTGGCGCGGACTTGACCAGTTTCGCGGAGAGGCCGAGATGTCGACATGGGTCTACCGTATATGCCTCAACACATGCGTGTCATACTTCCGGAGCAACAGGAAGCGCAGACTGGCGGTACGTGTAGACGAGTGTCCGCAACTGATTGCCGACGACACCGACAAGGGCGCCATGCTCAAGGAGATGTACAATCTTATCAACCGGCTCGGACCCACCGACAAGGCGCTTATACTCATGTGGCTCGACAGCTATGACTACGAGACAATAGCCAAAGTCACGGGCATACCGCGCAATACGGTAGCGTCACGGCTCCGGCGTATTAAAGAACGACTTGTAAAATACTCTAACCTATAACTCTATGAACCCCGAAGAAATGAAAGAGAAATGGAATGAAATCAACTCACGCCTCGAAAACATCGAAGCGGTAAACTCACGTATACTCGAGCACATAAAACTCGACAAGGTAAAATCGGCACAAGAACGGCTGGCCCTGCAGTACAAACGCTTCTGCACAATACTGCCGATACTCGGCATATGCGCCTCGTTCAATGCCATGCGGTTCTTTCCTACGGGCATACTCATAGCCTTTATCGCGTTTTTCTGCATAGCCGCTGTCACCGACTACTACCTGTGGCAGGGCATAAAGAGCATCGACACAGCCACTATGGGAGTGGCCGAAGTAGCCGCTAAAGCGCGTCTTTACCGCCGCCGCCACCATCAGGCACAGATACTTCTCGCAGCTATAGTCATACCGCTGTTGACTGCTCTGTTCATTTACGCCAACGACTACTCACGCATAGGCATAATAATCGGCGGCGTTATCGGAATAGCCTTGGGACTCGTCGTGTACTTCAACGTGATGCGCAACTACAAGACCATGATTTCGGCCGAGGCCGACGATATCTAAGCGTCCTTCCAGTCGCCGCACGATTTTATCAGCTCCACAAGCCGCGGTATGGCCTCCTCCTGAGGTATATTCTTCTCGACACAGGTCTTGCCCTTGTACAGGCTGATGTGGCCCGACGCCGCGCCCACATACCCGTAGTCGGCGTCGGCCATTTCACCGGGCCCGTTGACTATACACCCCATAACGCCGATTTTCAGGCCTTTAAGATGCGATGTAGCCTCTTTCACGGCTTTCAGAGTCGACTGTAGGTCAAAAAGGGTCCGGCCGCAACCCGGACAGGCTATATACTCCGTGCGGCTGATACGCAGACGGGTAGCCTGAAGTATGCCGAGCGACAAATTCATTATCTCCTCGTCACTTAGGCTCGGACTCTTGATCCACAGTCCGTCATGAAGGCCGTTGAGTATCATATACCCGAAGTCGGCTGCCGCCATGATTGATATATCGTCAGGCGAGAGGTCGCCGTAGTCAATCATAGGTATGACCGGATGCGTCATACCCGCGTCACTTATGGCACGTGCGGCCGCAAGTATCGAATCAGGACGGTTGATATGGCTTGAGGTTATCACCACCGGCACGCCGGGCGACTTCTCAAGCTCAGGCAACCAACTGTCATAAGGCTGCGCGGCATCGACTTCCATATAATCGCCGAGCGACTTCTCAAGCCGATTTATAACCACTGTCGGGCTATCGCCGCCAATTCCGTCAACACACGTTGACTTACGGCGTGCGGGCATACAGCCCTCCACCCTGCCGCTGCAGCCGCCGTCGGCAGGTCCGTAATGTTCGCGTGAGCCTTTGCGCAGGCCTATGTAATTGACAAGAGCGGAGGCCACAGGTATCTCGTTTTCAGGCGCTTCGCTGAGCGACACCCTTATCGTGTCGCCTATGCCCTCGGCAAGCAGTGTGCCTATGCCCACGGCGCTCTTTATGCGGCCGTCCTCGCCGTCACCCGCCTCGGTCACGCCGAGATGCAGCGGAAAGTCCATGCCCTCGCGGTCCATGGCCGCCACAAGACGGCGCACGGTCTCGACCATAACAATGACATTGCTGGCCTTTATGGATATGACTATGTCGAGAAATTCATGACCCACGGCCACACGCAGAAACTCCATCGCGCTCTCCACCATGCCGGCGGGAGTGTCGCCGTAACGGCTCATGATACGGTCGCTCAACGAGCCGTGGTTGACACCGATGCGTATGGCTGTGCCGTGACTGCGGCATGTGTCGAGAAAAGGCACAAACGCATCCTCGATACGCTTCAGCTCAGCCGCATACTCCTCGTCGGTGTACTCAAGTTTCTTAAACGTACGTCCAGGATCGACAAAATTGCCGGGATTTATCCTCACTTTGTCGGTAACTTCGACGGCGGCAAAAGCGGCCTTGGGATTGAAGTGTATGTCAGCCACCAGCGGTATGTCAATACCGGCGTCACGCAGCCGGCGTCTGATAACCCCGATATTCTCGGCTTCCCTTACGCCCTGCGCGGTAAGCCTCACGTAATCGGCACCCGCCTCGGCTATGCGGCGACACTGGGCCACCGAACCTTCGGTGTCCATAGTCGAGGTATTGGTCATGGACTGTATCCTTACAGGATTATCGCCCCCCAACGGTATTCCGCCTATATTAACTTCGCGCGATTTACGGCGCACATAGTCATAGCTGCCCATCTGTGGTCAAATATATATAATGTGTATCCTGCAATCAGTTTGTCTTGAAACGGTACTTCACCTCGGCCAGCTCTGCGTTGGCCTTGACGATCTTACCCGCAAGCGACTTCTTGAACTCGGCAAGACGCGCGGCTGTGGCCTCGTCGCTAAGCGCGAGCATCTCGACAGCCAGAAGCGCTGCATTATAGCCTCCGTTTATGCCAACGGTAGCCACAGGTATGCCCGGAGGCATCTGTACGATTGACAGCAACGCATCCATTCCCTCAAGGGTCGACGCGATAGGCACTCCTATCACCGGAAGAGTGGTGTTGGCGGCTATGACTCCCGGAAGAGCGGCGGCCATGCCGGCGGCGGCTATTATGACTTTTATACCGCGGGCGGCGGCTCCGGTGGCAAACTCCTCGACCTGCGCTGGAGTGCGGTGAGCCGACAAAGCGTTCATCTCAAACGGTATCTCGAACTCATCGAGAAGCTGGGCCGATTTTCCCATTACGGGCATGTCTGACGTACTGCCCATGATTATGCTAACGATCGGTTTCATATAACGTATATTATTTTGTCATTGATGTCATGTAAGTATAAATACCCAGAAAAAGCCGTTGACCACGCCGGCCGCCACCTGCATCAGCGTATGGCACTGCAGGAGTATGCGCGACGTGCAGAGTATGCCGGTCAATATGATGGCAAGCGACAGCACGGGCCACATGTCAATCACGTTTATGCCGTAAAGGGCTATGCGCGACAACAGCGCGAGAAGACCGCCCATAGCCGCCGCGTGGGCACTGATTTTCCACCATATGTTGACCACGCACGACAGCACGGCCGCCACCGCGCCGCCTACCATGAACATCCACATCCAGTGAGGGGCATGTATACCGTGAAGATACCACGATGCCCCCAGATAACAGGCGGCGGTCACCATATAGGGTATATAGCGCTCCTTACGGTTGTTCAGTCCGGGATGGCTTATTATTTTGAGTTTGTACAATACGTAGATAGCGAGCATCGGCAGCATACAGGTTATGAGCCACACCATGACCACGACATTCCACCGCAGCGCCGCAGGCAGAAATGACAGTGTCGTCACCCACAGCGCTATAAACACGGCATAAGTGGGTATGAGCACCGGGCTTAAGACCCATGAAAATATATGTGCTGTTTTATTTATCATGTCTTTATAACGATTGATATTTGACTATGTTTATATCTCGCGGCGCAAACGTGCCACAGGTATGCCTAATTTCTCGCGGTACTTGGCCACGGTGCGTCGTGCTATGTCATAACCGCGCGACACCATTTCGGCCGTTATCACCTCGTCGCTGAGAGGATGGCGCTTGTCCTCGCCGTCTATGACCGACTTGAGCGTGGCCATAAGCTCGTGGGTCGACGCGTCGCCGTCATCCTTGGGGCGCTCGTTGAAAAAGAACTTCAAGGGGTA
This sequence comes from Candidatus Homeothermus arabinoxylanisolvens, assembly GCA_001689405.1. GTDB lineage: Bacteria > Bacteroidota > Bacteroidia > Bacteroidales > Muribaculaceae > Muribaculum > Muribaculum arabinoxylanisolvens. The sequence goes on from LUJO01000012.1 coordinate 58,927, forward strand.
TACCCCGTGGGCGGTAGCCACATATTTGCCCGCCGCGGCACGTGATATGACCGACAGGTCATAACCCGTCAGTTTCGACACATCCTTGAGTATCATCGGCTTGATAAGGCTCTCGTCGTCGCCGTTGCGGAAGAAGTCTTTCTGTAGCCTGACTATGGCGCTCATGACGCGAAACAGGGTCTCCTGCCTCATGCGCAGTATCTTTATAAACTCGGTTGCCTCGTCGCGTTTCTGCCTGATAAACAGGGCCGCCTCGCCCGATGACCTCGAGCCTTGCAGCGACAGGGGCTTATCCTCCTCGTCATCGCGGAAAGTCTCCTCTATGCGTAGCTCCGGTATGTTGTTCAGGAGCGTGAGCTCTATGTCGTTGCCGTCGACCTCGACGGCGAAGTCGGGTATTATGTGGCGTGTACGCTCCTCGGCAGGGTCATTGCCTATGTCGCTCGCGGGCTTGGGATTGAGCGACCGTATGACTTTTATCGCCTCGCGCAGTTTTTCGGGTGACACGCCTACCGCCGATGCAAGCCGGTCATAGTGCTTGCGCGAGAACAGGTCAAAGTAGTGGGCCACAATCTCCGTGGCCGTAAGCACGCTGTCGCTCCGCTCGCGGCGTTTAAGCTGCAGCAGCAGACACTCGCGCAGGTCTACGGCGCCTATGCCGGCCGGCTCAAGAGTGCGCACAAGGTCGAGCATGACCCTGACCTCGGCTGCCGACGCCACCAGCCCCGTCTGCTCCTCTATATCGTATACCATCGAATTGACATCGCGCGTAAGGTAGCCGTTGTCGTCAAGATTGCCGGCTATGTAAAGAGCCAACGTGCGCTGACGGTCGGTAAGGTCATGTTCGGCAAGCTGCTCCGACAGCATGTCAAGAAGCGATGCGGCGCTGTCGGCGGCCACCGGCTCCGCGTACGAGTCGTTTACGCTGTGGTTGCGTGCTTCGAGCCGATAGAACGGGATCTCCTCCTCCGAGGCGTAATCGGCACGTCTTATATCCTCGGCTGTCTCGTTGAACACTTCGGTGTCATCGGCCGCTTCGTCGGCCTCGACCCTCTCCAGAGCGGGATTATCGTCAAGAGCCCGCCGCACTTCGTCTTCCACCTCAGGGCCGTTCATCTCAAGCATTTTCACAAACTTTACCTGAAGCGGAGAGAGCCGCTGTTGCAGCCGTTGTTGCATCGATAGGCTTAATGACTCTTCCATAATCGCGATATATAATCTATACAAAAATAACAATTCGGCGCCGATTTCGCCTAATATTGTTACTTATTTTTTCGGCCCGTGACCCGCAGGGCCATTGTCACGCCATCGGGTCGCCGGCGTGGTAAGTGCCTATATGACGGCCTTTTTTCTCCTCGAATATCTCCGATACGGCAAAAAATATTCCGCTCTCCTCCACGTCGCCGAACTCGTCGTTGATTGCCGTGCCGAACATCCTCATCGAAGGCGACAGGCTCATGTAGGCGTTGACAAGCGGCGGTATGTTGTAGCCGTGCTCCCTTATGGCCTTGTTGAGTATCTTGTAGTCCTCCTTGAACGACGTCCCTGTAAACATACGCTCCATGGCCTCGACGTCGGTGTGGGTCGTCAGCGGGGTTATAGGCACTACAAGACGGTCGGGATCGGGGAAGTGCTTGGTCAGGAAGTACAGTATCATGTTGCGGCACTCCGCGTTGTAGCTCGGATACATGGTGACCTTGCCGAACAGATATTTTACCGACGGATACACTACGGTAAGGGCGCCAAGACCGTCCCACAGGTTATCGAGCGCATAGAGGGCCTTCGGACCCGCCTTCGACGTCTGGTACTCGGGCCTCACCCATGACCGGCCAAGTTCGAGTATGTGAGGCAGATACTCCTTGATAAACCGGGGCGAGAAGTCAAACATATGGCTCGTGGCTATGCGCGGTTTGCCGTCAGACGTGAATTTTATATTCTCGCCGGTGATAAACCGGTAGCCGCCCATGATCTCGCGCTCATCGGGGTTCCACACGATAAGCTGACGACACGGAGGGTCCATGAGGTCAAACTCGTCTATGTCACACGCTTTGCCCGTGCCTCCGCCGTCATTGCGGAATGCGATTTCGCGCAGACGCCCTATCTCTTTCATCACGTTGGGCGAATTGTGGGCGTCTACTATATATATGTGGTTGCCCCCCTTGTTTGTGTTTCGGAGAAACTTGTCGGGAGTCAACTCGTCTTCAAGCAACTCAACAGGTATCGGATCAATAATCTGCATGCTCATTTTACTCACAGCTTAGTGTTGATGTCTATTTCGTTTTTAAGTTATACACCATGCGCTTCACTCGGCGGGCCTCCTCCGACGCCTGCTTTCCTCCTCGGAATATCGTGTGCGACAGCGGGTTGCCCACTTTCAGCGTAAAGTGTGCATTACGGCTTTTAAATATTTCCCGCGGGAGGTAGATCATCTCGATGTTGAATTTCAATCCCAGACGGGTACGTAACTTTGCAAAATTATAAAAAAACGATGAATTTCTACCATCAAAATACACCGGAATTATATCACGGCCATACTGAACAGCTTTATTTATAAACATTTTCTGCCATTTCAGGTCGCGGACGCCCTTTTTGCCTTTTCGCGACACAAGGCCCGCAGGAAAGATTATGATCGGATCATCGCCGGCAAAATACTCGTCTACGTCGGTCGTGGCCTCGCGGCTCTGACGTCCGTGCTTGTTGACCGGAAGAAAGACATCCTTCAGAGGCTTGACGGCCATGAGCAGGTCATTGACCACAAACTTGACCTCACCGCCGTACACCCGGTGTATCCAGTCTATCATCACTATGCCGTCGAGAGCACCGAGCGGATGATTGCTGACTATTATGACGCGGCGGCCTTTCGGCAGGAGCTCCTCGCCCTTTACGTCGTAGGTGACGCCGAGGTCCTTCAGCACGGCACGGCAGAAGCCGGCGCCCCGTTTGCCCCGCGTACGCTCCAGTATGCCGTTGAGTTCATCCTGCCTTATGGTGTGTTCAAGCCACTTGACCAGTACTCCCGGTATATAACGCGAGTACTTCGGCATGCGCTCCTTCAGCGTATCGCCCACAGCCACACGCAGCTCCTCGTCGGCACTATGTCTTGCATTGTGATGAAACATGACGCAAAATTAGTCAAAATACTCGTAAACACCCTACTCCACCCCTGTCTGACTAATTGGACTGATCTGGCTAATTCACTTAATCCAATCCTCCCCGCCCTAAATTCCTGCCCAAAAGCAATGTTTTTCACTATTTTTTAGTAAATTTGCGCCGTAATTCTACAGTCTATTAATTTTTGTTAAACTTATCATCTCGCAAGATGAAGCTTTCAGGTACAATTGATTTTCAGCCGAAACTCTTTTCGGCTCTGCGCCATTATTCATTAAATCGTTTTAAAGACGACCTCATTGCGGGTATCGTGGTCGGCATCGTGGCTCTGCCTCTGGCCATAGCCTTCGGTATAGCTTCCGGTGTAAGCCCCACCATAGGTCTTATAACCGCTATAATAGGCGGTTTCCTCGTATCGGCTTTCGGAGGCAACTCAGTACAGATAGGAGGCCCCACCGGTGCGTTCATCGTCATAGTCTACAGCATAATCCAGAACTTCGGGCTGCAGGGCCTCGCCATAGCCACTCTCATGGCCGGCCTCATACTCATACTGCTCGGACTGTTTCATCTCGGCACGGTCATCAAGTTCATACCCTACCCCATTGTCGTGGGCTTCACGAGCGGTATAGCGCTGACTATCTTCTCTACCCAGATCAATGACTTCTTGGGGCTCGGGCTGAAGGATGTGCCGAGCGAATTCTTATCGAAATGGGGAGTGTTCATATCCAACTTCGACAAAATAAACTGGCCCACACTGGCGGTGGGAGCCGTATCGCTTCTCATTATTATACTTACGCCCAAAATTTCAAAGAAGCTCCCCGGGTCACTGATTGCCATAATCATCGTCACCGCAGCCGTGTATCTGCTTAAAGGAGCATTCCCGGAATTTGCCGTCGAGACCATCGGCGACCGCTTCGGCTCGCTGCCTACCGACATACCGCAGCCCCGCGGCTTCGAGCTGTCGATGAACACCATCAACCAGTTGCTCCCCTCGGCCTTCACCATAGCCGTACTCTGCGCCATAGAGTCACTGCTGTCGGCAACGGTAGCCGACGGTGTCACCGGCTCGCGCACCAACAGCAACACGGAGCTTATCGGTCAGGGCATAGCCAACATAGTCGTGCCCTTCTTCGGAGGCATACCCGTCACCGGAGCCATCGCACGCACCATGACCAACATAACCAACGGAGGACGCACCCCCGTGGCAGGCATCATACATACCGTGGTACTGCTGCTCATATTCCTGTTCCTCATGCCGCTCATCAACCTTGTGCCCATGAGCTGCCTCGCCGCTGTCCTGATTGTCGTAGCATACAACATGAGCGGCTGGCGCACCGTGGTAGGCATATTCAAAGCCCCCAAGAGCGATGTGTCGGTGCTCATGGTCACATTCCTTCTCACCGTCATATTTGACCTAACCATCGCTATCGAGATAGGACTTCTGCTCGCCATAATCCTCTTCCTGCGCCGCGTCATGGAGAACACCCAGATAAAAGTGTACTCCGAGCAGCTTGACGTAGCCGAAGGCACCGACGCCACCCACCACGAAGTGCTCGATGTGGAGAAGGGAGTAAGCGTATACGAGATTGACGGTCCCTTCTTCTTCGGCGTGGCTACGAAGTTTGACGAGATGATGCGCTCCACTCTCGGCGAAAAACCCGTAGTGCGCATACTCCGCATGCGCAAGGTGCCGTTTATCGACGCCACCGCAGTACACAACCTCGAGATTCTGATAAAGTCATCGCAGAGCGAAGGCATACATATAGTACTGTCGGGTGTCAACCCGCAGGTGCGCCAGATACTGCTTAAATCGGGCATTGACAGGCTCGTGGGCGAAGACCACATATGCGACCACATAACAAAAGCGGTCGCCATGGCCAACAAAATAGCCGGCAGCTACAATGCGCTGCACCGCCATTCCGCCCGTCATTGACCTTGCCAGGCCCGTTGCCGGCGATGCTTTTAAGTGTTAAAAATCAGTCACTTCTAATACAAAATTTTGCGTTTTTTAGAGAAATTGCATTTTCTCATAAAAAATATTGTAAATTTTTGTTGTGGTGTTCCGATTTTATATTAACTTTGCAACGTTTTTGAAGCTAAAAATTGTTTTATTATTAATTTACAAAGAAATGAAAAAGTTAGTTTTATTACTTGCTGTTGTATTCAGCGTATCAATGTTCTCTTGCAAGTCTTCTGACGCTGCTGCTGACGCTAATGACTCTGTAGCTGTTGTAGAAGAGGCTGTTGAAGTTGTTGAAGTTGTTGCTGATTCTGCTGCTGCCGCTGCTGACTCTGTAGCTGCTCCCGCTGACTCTGCAGTTGTTGCTGAATAATTAATTCAACTACAGCATGAAATAAGCTGACCACATAGTGATCAGCTTTTTTTATGCCCCTATTAGACCCATTAGCCTAATTAGACTGGACTAATACCTAATGCCTAAAGACTAATGACTAATGACTAACGACTAATGACTAACACCGTACCATCATCCCCTATACACACTTTGCCGCGCTTTGCCAGCCGCCGCACACACTCTATGACATCCTCGCGACGCCCCGACGATTCTCTGACAAGATAATCCACGGTACGCGGACCCTGCGACACCATATACATCACCGAAGCCTCAAGCGCTTCACGGCTTAGGCTGTTGAGCCTCACATGACGCCGTTCACGACACACGTCACACTTGCCGCAGGGCGACTCCGGCTTCTCCCCGAAATACTCCAACATACGGTTCACCCGACACTCGTCGACGGCAAACGCGAACCTCTTCATGGCCTCGATGCGCTTTTCGAGCCGGCGACGCTGGTCTTCGTAGACGGCTGTCGGCATGACGACATACTTCGGCAACTCGCGCGATGTGGTATAATACAGATACGGAGTGGTCTTGCGCGGTATATACTGAAGTATCTTCATCCGCGACAGAGCCAGAAGCGTCTCATATACCTTTTGTTCGTCGACACAGGCGCGTCGGGCTATAAGAGCTTCGTTGACATACACAAAGTCGGCAAACAGCCCCGTGTAGCTACGCAGCAATATGTTGAACACACGGTCGCCCTCCTCATCGAGCCTCACGTCATACAGCTCGTCCTTGTAAGCCGTTATCATCACCCGCGACTGCATGGTCACCTCTTCGATAAACTCGAAGTATCCGGCCTGCGTCAGCAGATGCATGGCACTTCGCGCGGGCAACGGAGGCAGATCATAGGTTTTGACAAACAGGTCGAAGTTAAACTCAAACACTTTGTCATACCCCGACCCTACGGCCACATTCACAAAATTGCCCGCCATCTCGTAAACCCGGCGTATAAGCTCCTTGTCGGGAAAAGCGTCGGTCACCATGCGGGTCAGCCGGGCCTTGTCGGTCTTTGCCGTCAGCAGCACCGCAAAGGCGGGCTTTCCGTCGCGACCGGCTCGTCCGGCCTCCTGATAGTACTCTTCAAGCGACCCCGGCAGGTCATAGTGTACCACTACTCTCACGTCAGGCTTGTCGATGCCCATGCCGAAAGCGTTGGTAGCCACCATGACACGCAGTTCGTCGCTCTTCCAGCGGGCCTGCTTCTCGTTCTTGTCCTCAGGGTCAAGGCCGGCATGGTAATAGTCGGCGCTTATGCCCGACTCCAGAAGCAGTTCGGCTATCTCGCGCGTGCGGCGGCGCGAACGCACGTACACCACCGCGCTGCCCGAGGTGTTGCCCAACACCCTGAGCAGCTGCCGCTCCTTGTCAAAGTCATTTCTGACTATATACGACAGATTGTCGCGTGCGAAACTCTTGGCATATACGTTGCGCTCCTTGAAGAGCAGCTTCTCCATTATGTCATCGACCACCTCCGGAGTGGCCGATGCGGTCAGGGCCAGCACAGGCACGTCAGGAAAATGCTCGCGCAACTCACCTATTTTCAGATAGGACGGACGGAAGTCATAGCCCCACTGCGATATGCAATGAGCCTCGTCGACAACGATAAGACTGACATTCATCTGCCTGAGCTGGGCCGTAAACGGCTCCGAACGCAACTTTTCGGGCGATACGTAAAGTATCTTTACTTTGCCGAGACGGCAGCGGTCCATGCCCAGCTTCTGCTCGGCACGGCTAAGCCCCGCATGAAAATATGTGGCCTTTATGCCCCGCTCTCGCAGGTTGTCGACCTGATCTTTCATCAGCGATATAAGCGGAGTCACGACAACCGTAAGCCCATCAAGCAGCATCGACGGCACCTGAAAGGTAAGCGACTTGCCGCCGCCCGTAGGCAACAGTCCGAGGGTGTCGCGCCCGGCGAGCACCGACTCTATTATATCTTCCTGAAGCGGCCTGAAATCCTCATAGCCCCAGTACTTGCGCAATATATCGTGAGGATTAGCCACTTGCCACCTGCCTCTTGATGCCGACCGGCTAACCGTTTATCCTTATCTCCTTGACCTGCAGCTGGATGTGTCCGGCCGAGTTCTGGTGCTTGTTCTCCTCGATGGTGTAGCAGATGTCAAATGGTTTACGCGCGTGTATGTGGTCGAAAAACTCACCCATATTGAACGCTATGCCGTTGAACACCTTCCCCGAGGTATTGTCGACAAGTTCCAGCTTTATATGCTCCAGATGTTTGCCTACGAGCTTGCTCGTGCCGAAATCCATGACTCCGCGGCTACAGAACACAGGCTTCTGATTGCCCGGGCCGAAAGGATTGAAGCGGCGCAACAATGTCAGGAACTCCGGCGTAATCTCGGAAAAGGTCAGAAACGCGTCGATGTCGAGTTGCGGAGTCAGCTGCGACGGCAGTATATTCTCCGCCACATACTCCTCAAACCTGCGGGTGAATTCCGGTATATTCTCCTCCTTCAGCGACAGCCCCACGGCATACGTGTGGCCGCCGAAGTTCTCAAGCAGGTCGCGCGATGCATCGATAGCGCTGTACACGTCAAAGCCCTGCACCGAGCGCGACGAGCCTGTGGCAAGACCGTTTGACAGGGTCAGTACCACGGCCGGCTTGTAGTACAGCTCGGTAAGTCGCGATGCCACTATGCCTATTATGCCCTTGTGCCAGTCCTTATTGTAGATGACTATCGATTTTTTGTCATTCAGGCGTTCGTTATGACGCTCCAGTATGGCGTTGGCCTCCTCGGTTATACGTTTGTCAAGCTCCTTGCGGTCTTTGTTGTACTGGTCTATGTTCTTGGCACGCTGATATGCGTCGGAAAAGTCGCGCGACACAAGCAGCTCCACGGCCTCGCGTCCGCTCTGCATACGACCCGACGCGTTTATGCGCGGACCTATCTTGAATATCACGTCGCTTATCGTTATCTCGCGGTTGCCGAGCTGACATATCTTGATTATAGCCCGCAGACCCACATTCGGGTTGGAATTAAGACGTTTCAAACCCCAATAGGCCATGATGCGGTTTTCGCCCACCATAGGCACGATGTCGGCCGCTATGCTTACCGCTACCAGATCGAGCATGTTGTCAAGCTCGTTGCCAGTTATGCCGTTGCTCTTGGCAAAAGCCTGCATGAACTTGAATCCCACGCCGCAGCCCGACAGATGAGGACACGGATAGGTGCTCCCTTCGAGCTTCGGATTAAGTATTGCCGCGGCGGGAGGCAACTCGTCGTCAGGCACGTGGTGGTCGCAGATGATAAAGTCTATGCCGAGCGTCGCGGCATACTTTATCTCCTCGATCGCCTTTATTCCGCAGTCGAGAATGATTATCAGCTTCACTCCCGAGGCGTGGGCCTCGTCTATGGCCCGAAGCGATATACCGTACCCCTCGTCATAACGGGTAGGTATATAATACTCTATGTTGGAATAAAAATTCTGCAAGTATTTGTACACGAGCGCCACCGATGTGGTGCCGTCCACATCATAGTCGCCAAATACGAGAATCTTCTCCTTTGACCCCAAGGCTTTGTTAAGCCTGTTTACAGCTTTATCCATGTCGGGCATCAGAAACGGATCATGCATGTCCTTCAGCGACGGATGAAAGAATCGTTCCGCCTCGTCGACTGAGGATATGCCGCGCTGCACCAGCAACTCGCTAATCGGTGGGCAATTGGCGTATTTCGACGCCAGCTCCGTCTCTAATTTTTGCTCTTCTGTTGTAAGGGGTAAGTAATTCCATTTACTTATCATTTATGTTATTTTTTATTTTTGCATAGCAAACACCCATGACCGAGACCACGAGTATGAAGAGAGAAGAAGACTGCGTCTTGACGTCCGGGCCGTTCATCGTGCGTCGGGAGAGAGCCACGAAAGCCACACTATCGCCAATATGCAAAAATAACAAATTTAAACCGATAAACCGCCATACCCCACCCACATTTATATTATATTAACCCTCATCAGATATCATACCCCGTAATTACCCTTGCTTAACAGTCTGGTTCTCTAACAGGCAATTTAATCCCGAAATAATGAAACCTCACATACTCCTTAATGCGATTGGCAGTCGCCAGAAGCGCACAATCGCCTTGAAAATGCCTCATACCCGTTTTCGACGGATATACTATGACGCAGTCAAGTACGGTACTCTCATCATCGTCTGTCGACAATATGCGTTTGCGCAAAACCCTGTGGCGGGCATACCCCGACAATTGCCTTACATTGTCATGCATAGTCCGGTCGGCCCATCCCGGTATGTATTTCGTGTCTATTATCAGCCGCTCATCGGTCTTGACAAAATCAAGCTCGTTGCCGTAAGTGCTCACATGGTATTTTATCTTTTCGCCGTAAGCCTCTTTCAGAAGCGAATAGACATATATCTCATACAGCAGCGGCATGTCTATATGATATGGCGGCACACTAAGAGCCTTGTTTCGTCCGGCGCCCGACAGGTCGTTGCCGAAACGCCTGAATATGCATCGCGCGACTTCAAGCACATCTCCATAATACGAGTACATCGGAGTCACCTTTATACGGCCGAAAGCCATGTCCGGATCCACAAACCCCACCCCGACAAGAGCCGCCTTGCAACGCGCGGCCCGTTCGATGACCGCCCTGAAAGAGCCTCTATGGTTGTGGCGGAGCAAAAAACGGCGACAAAATTCAAGCGCCGTATTAAGTATACGGTTCTCCACGCAGTCGGTCGACAACTCCATGTAGCGGCAATATGTCCTGTCGGTCCTGCCCGATGCATAATTTCGGTTTACAGTGGGCGCAATCAGTATTTTACCCTTTATTTTCGATTTCAGATTTTCAGTGACATAAGTGTAGTTGCGCATGACTCCCCTGCCTATAAGCGCATCAAGCAGAAGCACGAAATGCGCCACAAGCATCGGTGTGAGTTCGTCCGCCACACCTTCACACGCTATAGGGCGCCCGGTGAAGTCTATTGAGTAGATTGACGAAAGGGCCTTCCTGACAGCCCCGTCACCGGAGGAAAAACACTTCATAAACATGCCTGTCACATCAAGATTGTCGATCTTTGGACGCACCGTCACTGCACTTTCACCCTCCTTTATCCATTTTGAACCTATGTAATACGATGCACATACCTTCGTACGCCCTCTGTTGGCCCAGTCAATACCAAGCAGTCGCGTGCAGTCATCGCTGTCGTAATCATCACACGACAGCAGTACGGCAAGAGCGTCATGCTTTCCTTCAAGCTCCACGCACTCATGCTCTTTCAGCAACAATATTGACGGGGATGCCGGCATCATGCAAATATATCGGCAAGTCGCTCTATCTCTGCATACTCGCCCTTTTCATCCTTGAAGAAGTCCAGTATGCCGTCGTTGCAATACTCCCTTAACAAAGGCTGAAGCTCGTACGTCAGCTTCATCTTAAGCTCATCAACAGTCGGGGCAAGAAAATAACTGTGACCCGGCATCATATCACGCCTGTTAAACGACGTATTTACACTATCCATCAATGCGGCCACGCTGTCAAAGAGTTTTAACGCCGACTCTTTGGTTTTCGGACTGTCATAGCCGAACTCCTCGACCACCTTCCTGTCAGCCTCGACCGTAACAAAGCCGAAACGGCGTCTTATGGCGTAATCCACCGAGCCAGTGCTACGGTCGGCCGTGTTCATCGTAGCCACGATGTAAAGATTGGACGGCACTCCGAAATGCCGGCGTGAGTATGGCAGCACGGCAGTAAGCTCGTTCTGCTCCCCAAGCCGCTTGTCGGCCTCGAGAAGCGTTATCAGTTCACCGAGTATCTTGGATACGTTTCCGCGGTTTATCTCATCGATAATCAGCACATAAGCCGGTGCATCATCCTTATAATCCACCTTTTCCCGTGAGGTCAGCAACTCATCGATATTAACCGTATCATTTATCTGCTGCTTGTCGCGTTTTATCGCGGCAAGCAGAGCCTTGTCAGCCATCTCGCGAAATATGCCCGGCTGCGGCCTAAATACAAGACCGCCATTCTCCGCAACAGGCTTTAATCCCTCGACAAACTCCTCGTAATCCATCGACTGGTGAAAAGTCGTGAACCCGATGCGCCCGTCAGCCATAAGCCGGCGATACTCTTTCATCACCGCATCACGGTTATTCTGCCCGTCAAACTCAGGATTACATATGCTCACCGCAATCTCCGCGGTGCTGTAAGTCTTTCCCGTTCCGGGGGCGCCTTGCAGTACTATCTGTTTCTTCCGCGTCAGAAGTTTCATGAGGGGTCTGTCAAGATTAGCCATTATTTTATGTTCTTTTATTTGTTTAATTATTTGGTCGTAAAACGACTTGTCTTTCATTGTGAGCGTCTTTCGCGGCAACTGTTTTTTCACAAGCCATTCACCGGTCTGATACCAATCGACATTGCGCACGTTAGGAAATTCATCAAGCTCCGCATCATACCTGTAGTCCGATTTCACGACACCGATGCCCACTATATTCCACACACCTTGCTTGGCAATCACGATATCGCCTATGCGTATGGACCTTGAAAAGTCATACAGCGATTTGGCATTGGTCGACTGACCTTTTTCAGAGCCGTATTCCGCCTCAAGCCGGTGCTGTATCTCTTTTTTATTTTTGAACGAGGTAAGATTCCCCACTGCCGACCATCCGACGGCCATAGTGTTGTTAGCCAAGTCTTGCTCCCGGTTATACGCTCCCTCGCCCGGTGAATATACCCAGTATTGGCGCTTGCTTTCAAGATATTCCTTGGCGCGGGGCCACAGATACTCGCCGTACTCAAACACATCCATGCCGTATGGCTTCATCTCCATAAGCCTACGCTGAAGCTGCGACATGGGAAGCGATGAAGCATTCTCAATGCCCGACACCTCGGCCGCGGCTACAAGCATCTCAGGATTAAAAATGCCTACAAGCTTATGGTCGGCATAAAGAAACGCAATCTTCCACTTAACGGCAGGCCCCATGTCTATGCCGTCAATAGCCTCGAACTCTCCGGCAAGAGCACGGCGGGCTATCTTGTCTACGATGGCGCGGACATTGCCGAAAGCCTCTTCAGCCGAACCGCCGTACTTGGTGTACCAAGCATACTCGTTGTCCGACGAGCGGCCGCCCATACGCGAAGGCATATTTTCCCACTTGTATATGCCGAATTTATAGGCGCTTCCGCCCCATATGCCGCCCAAGCAATCGGTACGCGTCTCAAGCCAGTAGCAGAACGAGTCGTCACGGTTAAGATTGGTATATAGATCGAGCGGCATGGTCTTGAGTGTCTCCGGCGGAAACTCCGCCACAAACGCTTCATAAGCCTCTTCACGGCTCTGCCACTCACTTTTTCCCATTGTCAACAATATTTTACATAGCAATCACAGTCCCTCGCCTGTTATTTTGCCGGGGTGTCCATATGCACATCCAGCTGCGGGAACGGGAAGTGCAGTCCATGAGCCGGAAGCTCGCGGTAGAAGCGCTCGTTCATTGTGTAGAACACGTCCCAATAGTTTTCTGAACGTGTCCAAGCCCTTACCGTAAGGTCGATACTGCTTGAATTGAGAGCTCCGAGCCTGACAAGAGGTTCGCGGTTGACCTTTGGCATCTTGGCGAGTATCTCGGCATGGTGTGCCTCGATTTTCTGGCCGAGCGACACGGCTCGTTTGCGGTTCATAAACATACGGCGCCACCACGGTATGCGGTGCACGGCCTCGGCTGCGGCATCAGGCTCCACCGCCGCCGGCTTACTGTCGCCGTCATCATCGTCATGCAACCGGTTTTTCTTGCGGTCATCCTCTATATATCTGACCACTATGCGCTTGTCGCTCAACAGTATCTCCTTGATGGAATTTATGGCCGTGTCTACATCATCGCCATAAGCCACCGACACCGTCCAGTCCACGCGGCGGTAGTCCTCCTTGGAGTAATTGTTGATCGAGCTTGTCGACAGAGGGCCGTTGGGTATTATGATCTGCTTGTTGTCGGGAGTGTTGATTATCGTGCTGAATATCTGTATCTCCTTCACCGAACCCGAATAGCCCTGCGCCTCGATGTAGTCGCCTATCTTGTAGGGCTTGAGGAGCAGTATGAGCACTCCGCCGGCAAAGTTCTGCAACGTGCCGCTCAATGCCAGACCGATGGCCACACCGGCCGAGGCAAAGATGGCAAGGAACGAACTTGTCTCTATGCCAAGTATACCTACCACGGTCACTATGAGAATGAAATAGAGCAATATCCTTATCAGGCTCAGTATGAATGTGGCGAGCGAGCGGTCGATATTGCGGCGCAGAAATATGGCGTCGATAATCTTGTATACCTTGGTGATGATGAACTTGCCGACATAAAAGACAAGTATGGCTATGGCAAGATGTATGGCAAACTCGACAAGGCCGTTTACCAGACGCGTCAGCAAGTCGTCGACCGACATGGCCTCAAGAGCCTTCAGTCCGCTTACCTTCGCGGCGGCCACGGAATCCGGGGCAGCTGTCTTGTCGGGTACGGCAAACTGCGATGCGGCGCCGGTAACAAGCTGATCAAACTGTGTATCGAACATAAACAACTATAGATTGACGTTTCACTTCCCGAAAGCGGGCGACACAACGTCGTTCCACCATTTTAAATCATAATAGCCTTTAGTTGAAGCGACATTGTCATCCGTGCGGGTGATTATATAGCTTGAAACACCGTTGCAGTTGATTAAGTTTATTTCGCCGTCCCACATCGAAGGGGTGTTGTCGGTATACAGCACGAAGTCCTTCATGCACCGGTCAAAAGCGCCAAGCAGCGAGGGGTCGTCGGTAAGCGACTTCACATAGTGTGCGAAGTCATAGAAGCGGTTGCGGTAAGTGCTTCCGTAGCCATACTGCTGCTGCGTGTAGCCGGCGGCCGGCTCGGTGTTGACCGTCATGATCCTGCGATAGGAGTCGGCCAAGGCATCGATCTTCGACATGTCGTACAGCGATATAGCGATGCTGCGCGCACTCCCCGACTGGGCGTCGTAGTGGTCGAAAGTGTTTTGTGCCGCCTGACGCAAGTCGGGCACTTTAGCAAAGAAGCAGGGCACGTTTTTATCGTAAGGCATACCGGCCAAGGGGGTTTCGGTCGGCGACGCCACCACGTAGCGCGCCGCATCCTTTATCTCGTAGAGCGACTCTATGTTGCCCATGAAGCAGCAGTCGAAGTATATGAACGACAGGTGGCGGCCGTCAAGCGCACGAGCAAGGTCGGGAATAGCCATCTCTTTGGCTTTCTGCCCCGAACCATTCGACTCGTCAACGCCCCAAGAGCGCGCCTCGGGACTCTTGCCGTTGTCCATCCACCCGCTGGCGTGGCTCCACAGCACAAGCCCGTACTCGTTGGCCGAAGCCACTGTGCGCATGTCGTCAAGCACCTCGCGCATCACAGCCACCGACACGGGGCTGCCCGCACCCTCGTAGCGGCGCAGGGTCACTACACCGTCGGGGGTTATCTCCTTCAGCTCGGGCACCATGCCGCTGCCCGCATGGTAGACCAGCAGACGGCCACCGTCGTCGAGAGCGCCGGCCTGCACCGCCGCCGTCATTTCACGAATGTCCTTGGCATCCCAAGAGCTGTTGCCGAGGCTGTTGGCCGCAGCCATATAGACAAGTACCGTGCGCGACACTCCCGACTGCCTGCCGGGTTCGTCGTTGCCACCGCAACTTACAAGCACAAGAGTTATGAGTGATGTGATAATGTATCGTAGTTTCATAATGTACAAAATTACAAAATCTTTTCCTTAGATTGCCAAAATAAGCTAATTATAACATTTTAAAACAGATAAAGAGGAGCGGGAAGAAAAATTAAAATGTAACTTTGCAACCGTCAAAAAACATTCAGACCGATCATGAGTTCACGAAGCGTAACATCCATAATACTGCTGCTTATGCCTGTGCTGCTTGCGGCGCAGAGCTATCTCGACCTCGTAGACAACGCGGACAAAGCCATAGCCGACGGCGACTGGAGCGGAGCGGAGACCAATCTTGTAGAAGCGATAGGGCTGCGTCCCGAGGATCCGTCCAACATACTGCTGCTCTCCAACCTCGGCATAGTGCGGTACAACCTCGGCAAGGACAGTCTGGCGCTGGCGTCGCTCGACGAAGCGCACCGGCGCGCGCCCAAGTCGGTGACCGTGCTGCTCAACCGCGCGGAGGTGCTCACGGCCATGGGACGCGATGACGACGCCTACCGCGACTATACGACAGTCATAGGACTCGACACCACCCTGACCGAACCGCGCTACATGCACGCCATCATGTCGTTGCGCCGAGGCGACTTCGACACGTCGCGGGCCGACTGCGAGGCTCTTGAGCGCATGTCGCCGTCAAGCGAGGAGACCAATACCGCTTTCGGCTCCTACTACTCCGCCACGGAACAGTGGGACAAGGCGCTCCCCTACTATACGGCCCTGCTTGAAAAACAGCCCTCGACCCACATATACGGCGCGCGTGCCGTATGTTACCTCATGCTGCAACGGCTCAACGAGGCTTCAGCCGACATCAATTCGGGGCTCGCCCTCGACCCGAAAGACGGCGAACTGTACATGTACCGCGCCTATCTCAACAAGATGCGCTTCGAAATCGATGCGGCCCGCGCCGACCTGCGCAAGGCCATAGAGCTCGGCATCGACCGGCGCCGCGCCATGGAGGTACTCCCCGCCGCCGACTGACCGCAACCGCACCTATACGTATAAAAAATTAAGATGCCGCCTGATTCTCATCAAGCGGCACCCTGCTGTAGTACGAAATTAGCTGAGTACTATCAATAGTCGTTTATTGTTGCCGGCATGTTTATCGTGTGCCGCCGAAGAGCCACACATTCTCGGTAAACAGGTAGTTGCCCGCAGTATTGCCCGAGCCGAAAGCCTCGGCCACGTGCGGATTCGATATCACGTCGCTGTTTCCGTAAGGCAGACGCAGAGGCCACTGGTTCTGACCGCCGGCAGTGTTGTTGGGATTGTTCAGATGTATGAATTCCTCACCGAGAGCCTTGCAGCGGCGCAGGTCGTTGTAGGTCTGTATCTGTTCGTCGCGGGTCTGCGCGAGATATTTCTGCACCATAATCTCGGCAAGATCCACAGTACCGAGACCGTCGATATAATCCGATGCCAGCGAGGGGTCAAGCCCGATATAACCGGGGTCGGCAGTGGCATAATCCTCAAACGAAGCCTCGACCGCAGTGGTGAAGTCGGCGGTAGCGTCCTGTCCGAGACGGGCTTTCACCTCGGCAAGTATGAAGTACAGCTCGCTCTTGCTGAACAGGTGGATTGTAGCGGCTCCGTTGTCAAGCCATGTCGGGCAACCGACGGCCTCCGTGTAGCCGGCTGCCGTGGCGTCGCCTGCCGGAGCATAAGCGATGCCGGTGCCGAAATAGTCTATGGCATATACATCGACACGCGGGTCATCGCGCTCATCCATAAGATCAACCACTGTGCCGTTGGAGCCGGTATAGTAGCGGCTCCAGAAGTATGCCGCCCATGAGTTGTCGCAATCCACGCCGTTGAATATACCGAGCTCGGCACCGTTGAATCCGGCCGCAACAGCCGCGTTTGCCGCATCGAGCACCTGCGTGAGCACGGCAGAGTTGCGGAAATAAGTGTTGAGCAGCAGACGCGCCTTCACCGCATGGGCGAGGCCGAGCCACTTCGCGGGGTCTCCGCCGTAGAGCAGGTCCTGAGCGCCGGCATGGTTCATGTCTTCCGAAACAGCCTCACCGAGATTGGCAATGGCATTGCCTATGGTGGTGAACAGGTCGGCATAAATGTCCTCCTGCTTGTCGAGCTTCGGGGTAAGCATGTCAAGACCTTTCACCGCCTCGGAGTAAGGTATGTCGCCGTGAAGGTCGGTAAGCGCCTCGACGTTGAGCACCCACAACACCTGAGCCATGCCGAGAATGTCCTTCTGGCCGGCATTGATGTTGCCCTCGCCGCACTTGTCCATCATCTGGCGTATGTTCATCAGATTGCCGTAAGTGGCGTTCCACTCGTTGTTGAACGATGTGCTGGCGGCAGTCTCCGCGCGGTTGCGCAGCTCGGTCTTCATGGCCTGATTGTTGCCGGTACCGAAAGTCTGTTCAGTATAGGATGACACCGACCACGCATACTGTCCGCCCCAAGTCGAGTAAGCGGTACCCACAGCCGCGTCGGTGATCTGGAACTTGGCATCGACCAAGTCGACCGGAGGATTATGGTCATCCCTGTTTATGCGGTCCATCACATCCTCGGTGCACGAAGCGGCAAGCACTCCGAGCAAAGCTATATTTAAAAATTTCTTTAACATGTGTCTATAATATTAATGTATCATCAAACAATAATCAGAAAGTCACTTTAAGACCACCGCCTATCGAAGTGGTGTTAGGTATGGAGAACCGCTCGAAGTAACCGCCCATGTTGTTGTTGCCCTGCGATGCCTCGGGGTCGAAATTGGGAAGTTTTTTCCATACGAGCACGTTGCGTGCGAATCCGAACACATCGATGTCGAGTTTCCATATCTTCGGCAGCTTGTAGGTAAGCGTCACATCGCGAAGCTTGAGGAAGCTCATGTCGTATACGCCGGCTTCGGTGACATCGTTGTAAGCCATGTAGTAGTCCTGACGGTCGACCTCGACGGTGTTGGGTTGTCCGGTAGCCTCGTCGATGCCGTCGACCACCATAGTGCCTTCGTGGAAAGGTATAGACTCCTTAGTGGCTCCGAAATAATTGAGCGTCATGTTGGTACCGTGATACATGCGTCCGCCGTTCTGCCAGCTCCAAGTGGTGGAGAGCGAGAGGCGTTTGTAGCGTCCGCCGAGGTTGATGCCCATCACAAAGTCGGGCGAGCAGTTGCCGAGATCCTGACTGTCGGCTGTACCCTGCGGCAGACCGTCGCTGAGGAGCAGCTTGCCGGTAGCCTCGTCGCGCTTGAACGCCGTACCGTAGATGTTGGGATAAGTGTTTCCGGCCTGTGCGCGTATCTGCGGCTCAACAAAGCCGCCGAGCATGATCGACTCCACACCGGTGGCGAGTTCCACGACCTTGTTGTCGACGGTAGTGAAGTTAACCCCGAGGGTCAGGTCATAGTCGCGGTGCTGAAGTATAGCCACGTTAAGGCCGAACTCATGCGACCATGTGCGCATCTTTCCGGCATTGGTAAGCAGATACTGGTAGCCGCTCGAACCGGCCGTGGGCACGGAGAATATCTGGTCAGATACATTCTGATAAGAGCCCGTGTACTCGAAGCGCACACGGTCGTTAAACATGCGCAGGTCGACACCGAACTCGACGTTTTCCGTGTTCTGGGGCTTCAGATTGGGGTCATAGAGCTGATACATGGGCACATAGGCCGATACACCCTTTATAGGATAGGTGACGGGGTTATAGGCATACATGCCTGAACCGTAGGACGGGGTGTAGTAGTAGTTGGGCACATAGGAGCCGGCCTGACCTACCTGAGCGTATGACGCACGCAACTTACCGAAGGTGATTATGTCGTTGCCTTTGAGCGCCTCAAGTTCGGAGAACACCCATCCGAGCGATACCGAAGGATAGAAGAAGGAGCGATTGTCGCGGGGCATGGTCGACACATAGTCGTTACGTCCGGTAACAGTAAGATAGAGCATGTCTTTCCAGTCGAGCGACAGGCTGCCGAAGAAGCCGACGGTGCGTGAGCGGTACTTGTACTCGCTGCTCTGGAAGCTGGTGGCGTTGCTCATTGTTGGCAATCCGTAGAAGTTGAAGTTTGTGCCGGTGTATGACCAAGTGCGTGTATTGTTCTGATTCACCTCATTACCGAGCATGGCGTCAAGACCCCAGTCATCGCCCCACTCTGCGGTGAAGTTGACAGTGAAGAGGTTGTTGAACACATTGCGCGATACGCCGTAGTTGTCAATGTTGCCACTGCCGTAAGAAGCGTCGCCGTACTCGGCCACATCGGAATAATCAGATGTGTACATGTCTATACCGGCCTGCTCGCGGAACCACAGATCGTAGTTGTCACCCCAGTCGATGGCAGGACGATACTCCACATAGGCGTTGCCGAAGAAGCGGTTGGTGTGTTGCAGATACTCGTTGTTGTCAGCCCACCAGTAGGGGTTGTTGAACGATGTGGAGCGGAAAAGCACCTGCTCCGAAGGCTTGCCGGGCACATGAAACGGGATGCCTTTGAGGTCATATTCCGACGGAGCGGAGTACACCACGTTCATTATACCGGAGTTGGCTCCCGGCGCCGAGGTAATTTTAGTCGAAGCGTAGTTGCCGGAGAATCCGGTCTTCCATTCCTTGTTCACAATCCAGTCGACGAGTCCGCGCGCACCCCAGCGGTTCATGCCGGTCGACGGTATGATGCCCTTCTGATATGAGTTGCTCAATCCGAAAGAGTAGCTTGCACGGTCAGTACGCTGCGCTATGCTGAAGTTGGTGTTTTCAGTAAAACCGGTATTGAAGAAATCGCCCACATTGTCATATATGGCGGGAGTGGTCCATCCGTCAAGGCCGGCCTTCTCACGCTTGGGGTTGAAGTACATGCCGGGGTGGCCCTGCGAATTGCCGCCGTATTTGGGATCGTCGGGCAGCGAGGTTATTTTCGGGCCCCACGACATAGAGCTTGTGGGGTCATACGCTCCGACATAGTTGCCCTGTGCATACACATCCTGACGCTCGAACTTCTTCGATACGATCTCGGCCGATATGTTGGTCGACACAGTCACCGTGGGTCGGCTTGAGTTGATGCGTCCGCGCTTGGTGGTTATGACAACCACACCGTTGGAAGCGCGTATACCGTAAAGAGCGGAAGCGGCCTGACCCTTAAGTATATTGATTGACTCGATATCCTCGGGGTTGATGTCGATCGAGCGGTCGGCCATGTTGGCGCCGGTGACAGAATTACCGGTATCGAAGTCGGGAGTCGATTCGATAGGCATACCGTCGACAACGTAGAGCGGCTGGTTGTTGCCGTCGAACGAACGCGCGCCACGGATGACAATCTGGCTTGAGGCACCGGGAGCGCCCGATGACGGGCGGATGTCAACACCGGTGAGCTTGCCCTGCATGGCACTCGCCAGCGATGTAGTACCATCGGTGTTGAGGTCCTCGGCGCTAAGGTCCTGTACGGCATAACCGAGACCCTTGCGCTCTTTCTTCATACCGAAAGCGGTCACCACGACTTCGTCAAGACGGTTCTCGGCACTGTTAAGGGCTATAGTCATAATACCCGGAGTGATATCGACTTGTCGGGTTATCATGCCGACATACGACACATTCAATTTTGTAACCGAGGAGGGCACGTCAAGGTAAAATTTACCATCGATGTCGGTAGCGACACCATGGCCGCCTCCGGCAGGAATGACAGTGGCTCCTACCAGCGGTTCATTATCGCCGGCATAAACTACCACTCCCTCCACTTTCTTAAAGTCCTGAGCAGTCATCGAAGCCACAGACAGAACAATAGCCAAAAGCAATGAAAACAGTTTCTTCATACGCAAAAAGTTAATTAATTAAATTAAATAGCAACAATATGCTTTGATTAAGCAGCTTTATATGACAAAATTCAACCAAGCACGCATCAAAGATATAGCTTTTATTTTAAACTTAATTAACTCCCCCCCCCCATTTTAACCAAAATTAAGTGAATTAACCTTATGAAGTTAATTTGGGATTGATTTTAACATAATACTTACATTGTATAAACATATGCCGGGGTTTTGTGTCAATCATTAATCTTTCAGTACTCTTTGCGCTGATAGCGGCGGCGACGGCGCCCCATCATGAGCATGGAGGACATCATGTAGCGCTCGAACTCAAGGCGGTAGTCGGAGAGGCAGTCGACGGCCACGCTGTCGTTGTTGAGCAGGTAGGTGTCGTAGGTAGGTATGTGGCCGGTGATGAAGTCGACGCCTACATGGTGGTAGTCGGCGAGGTACTTCA
>LUJO01000013.1:0-96682 GCA_001689405.1 Candidatus Homeothermus arabinoxylanisolvens
ATGGACATTCCTCACAAACAAAGACGGTCGCGGAGGCCGGGGAACGCTGGCAGCCGCCATACCGGGGACGAAAAGCGACGAGATAATATCGATATTGATCGGAGCAATGGGCAAGTCGCTTAGACGCAATGTCAGGGAGATTACCTGCGACCTTTCTCCATCGATGATGCTGATAGCCGGCGAAGTATTCTACAACGCACATGTCGTCAATGACCGCTTCCATGTGCAGCAGGTATACAACGAAGCGGTTGACGAGATACGCGTCGACATCCGCCGGCAACTTATCGCCGAAGACAACATCCGTGACAAATCAGAGCCGCCGGTGACGTATTCCAACGGCGAGACCATGCGCCAGATACTGGCCCGCAGCAAGCACACGCTGATGATGGCTCAGAACAAATGGACTGATACACAGCGTCATCGCGCCAGCATCCTGTTCAAATACTATCCGATACTCAAATCCGCCTATCAGCTTGCGATGGAGCTGCGCCGCATATTCAATCTGAAAATCTCCCCGACCAAGGCATTGGGGAAGATGAACGAATGGTATGAGAAGGTAATGGCATTGGGCAACAGCAGCTTCCGCTCTGTCATCAAGACTTTCAAGAATCACGCCCCTACGATAATCAACTACTTCCGTCGTCGTGCCACCAACGCCTCTGCCGAGGCGTTCAACTCAAAGGTTAAGATCTTCCGCTCGCAGATGCGTGGCGTAAGAGACCGTGACTTCTTCATCTTCAGACTCGTCAAACTATACGCCTAATCTTTAACATTTAAAATCTTCAATTTTAACAAATGCACCGTGATTTCGGCTTGAGCCCCTTTAATAAGAAATTGTTATATGGGCCTTCATTTGAACTTGTGCAAAAAATGCATAAGTTCAACCACTAGTTAAGTCCGCTCGTTATTGTATCCTCTGGCTATATTTCTTTGTCTTGTTCTTTTTGCTTTTGTCCTCCGAGCCGACTTTTTGTCCTCCGTTCAGGACACATAAAGGAATTGTACACGAGCTCGTGCACAATCTTTGGAGCAGTCGCGGCAATATAACTTTTTAGTTTTCATAGCGGCTGTCTCAGAATAATTTATTAACTATTTGTAAATAGTTAACAGCTAAATCTGAGCCCCATTTTGGTTGACATATGGTTGACGAAAAGATAAAAGAAAAATCCCAAGTAATTGAAATTTAATTACTTGGGATTTTTCAAAAGTGTCCGAGATGAGATTCGAACTCACACAGCCGAACGGCCACTACCCCCTCAAAGTAGCGTGTCTACCAATTCCACCACCCGGACAAAATCAAGCCTATTGCTTTGAGCGAAAAACGGGACTCGAACCCGCGACCCCAACCTTGGCAAGGTTGTGCTCTACCAACTGAGCTATTTTCGCATTAATTGTAAAGTCAGCTTGACATGTATTTTTAAGTACTCTGAGCGAAAAACGGGACTCGAACCCGCGACCCCAACCTTGGCAAGGTTGTGCTCTACCAACTGAGCTATTTTCGCAGTGGGCAACCTCATTTTTGCGATTGCGATGCAAAGGTAGGCATTATTTTTCTAATACCAAAATTTTATAGCGGAAAATTTAAATAATTTATTTTTTCAGTTAAAGCCTTGCTTAATTAAAAAATGTTGCTTAACTTTGCAACCGCAAACGAGCAAAACGGCTCCTTAGCTCAACTGAATAGAGCATCTGACTACGGATCAGAAGGTTACAGGTTTGAATCCTGTAGGAGTCACAATGAAATAGAGAGTTTTTAACGGCTCCTTAGCTCAACTGAATAGAGCATCTGACTACGGATCAGAAGGTTACAGGTTTGAATCCTGTAGGAGTCACAAACGGTCAGCTACAGCTGACCGTTTTTATTTTGCCCCAACTATGGACACTCCGGACTCTGTGGAAAAGGGGACTAATATATAATCTTATTAGTACCATTCAGTTAAGCCTCTACGGCTATTTGTTATTAATAAACCGTCTATTTGTTAATAGAGGCCTGCCTTCACGAAAACAATGGGTCAAAAACTATTGCTAAAGTGCGATTATTCCGGTCTGGCCGATATAATGGTTGCTTGACTGACGACTGAGGCGATGACGCATGTCGGTGCTGTCAATGTATAAGGTGCATTCTGAAGCCGATTTCGACAGCTGCGGCAGTGTTAGTGACGCGAAGTCGCGAAAGGATGTCTTGACGATGGCGACTTACTGTATGCACCGATATATTAAGCTTGTCGGCAATCAGCTTGCTTCCGATACCTTTGGCCAACATTGATAGTATCTCAATCTGGCGCTTGCTTAGAAGCAGATTGTCGCATTTGAGGTATTGCTCCGAATCCACAGCCCTGCCTGTACGTGTATTGGTCATACATCCCTCGACCGCCCCGTGAGCCAGCGGAAATGGTATGTAAGTGCACAATCCGAGCCAAAGGCTGCCGTTGGTATTGCACATAATATATCGTATAGTATGTAGTACCGATAAAGTTGTACCGTCAGGCTGACGAAGGTGTATCAGGCAGAATGCATTGTAATCGGACCTCTCATCAGAAGGAATGGTCTGAAGGAAATGATAGAATCTTAGCTCAAGGATATGACGTTCGAGTAGCTCCTCGGCCGGAATCGTGTTGAAAATTTCGCTCTCAAAGGCCGAACTGCTATTCTCGGTATATTCCGGGAGTCCCAGTACATGGCCGAATTTACCCGAGTATATATAACATACATCTTGTTGCAAATCAGATATGACCGCGATGCCATTGGTCGCCTGTGAATAGGCATAGGCATATTCTTTTGCATTTTTCAGCAATTTATCTTGTTGGACATCATCGACAAATGTTTGTCCGGTCAATAATTTTTTCAATCTTATTTCGTGTTCCTTCATTCTAAATTTTGGTTATTATTCACCATTGCAGCACCCGGTATCGCATATTAATTTTGCAACAAAAATACAAATAACTACTAACTTATACAAAATCAAAAATATATGGATACAAAAAACATCATTATCACATTGGCAATGCTTGCTGCAACAATGACATCATGTGGTCAAAAACAGCAAGAAGAAACGGCCGAAACGACAATTATTGCAACAACCGAAGAAAACGACACTGTCATGAAAGAATTTGTAAAAGAAAATTTGTACTGGACCCGCGAGCCCAAGAAGTATACCATTACTGATTCGCTGATAACCATAGAAACAGAGCCAAACACCGATCTTTGGCAAAGGACCTATTATGGTTTCAGCAATGATAATGCTCCGGTGCTTCAGATGAAGACTTCGTGTCAATACTTCTCATTCACGGTAAAGACCGAATTTAACAGTTCGGCTCTGTTCGACCAATGCGGAATCGCCATTTACCTTGACAGTGATAACTGGATGAAAGCCTCTATTGAATATGAGAACGAGGACTATCAGCGATTGGGCAGCGTCGTCACCAATAACGGATACTCCGACTGGGCAACCCACGACATCCCGTCTTCAATACGTGAGATGTGGTATAGACTGAGCCGTCGTGGAAGCGATTATTATATCGAGACGAGCCTTGATGGTATCACATTTAATCAGATGCGTGCTTTTCATTTGTTTAAAGGTGACGGCGAAATATCATTCGGCATATATGCAGCGAGTCCTGTCGACCATTCATTTACCGCTCGTTTTTCTAATATGGAGGTAGGAGAATGTAAATGGGAGACATGGTCGGCTGAAGATACCGGCTTTAACCAGACGAAGTCCAAGTGACAGACATGCAATACTTTAATTTAATAACAATAATGCAGTTTAATAACATCATGAACAAAAGTATAATCTACAATGTGGTTGTAGGCATGAGCATTGCGCTGATTGCCTGCAATCCGCAAAAACACGAAAGCCGGTCGGCATCAGAAAGTGTAAATATACAAGATAATATTACCGATTGCAAGGTGGCGACAAATACTGTCACATTCACCAATGCTTTGAACGGCGCCGATAAATACGTTAACGTACTTGACAACGGGGCTTTGGAATTCAAATGTCCTGAGGGGCTCGATTTTTTCATAGACCCCAATGAAGGAAAGCTTACCAACATCACGTTGCCGGCCCTGCTGACGAAGGTCGATAATACGAAGCCTTTTACCTTTACGGCAAAAGTTACTCCCGAATTTACTCCGGATGGGTTGTATAACGCCGCCGATCTGTTGGTATATGCCAACGATTCATTGTGGCAGAAACTTTGCTTTGAACAAGATGAATATGGAAGCCATCGTATTGTATCAGTCAGAACCGATGGAACATCCGATGACAACAACCATGATAAATTGGATGTCAAGTCTGTTTTTCTTAAGATTTCGTCTGACACCCGCACGATTGCAAGCTACTATTCTATCGATAATAACGAGTGGCATATGGTACGCCTCTATAAAAACTATTATCCCGACAGCCTGTATGTCGGTGTCAGCAGCCAATGCCCCAAACACGGCTCATGTACGAGCCTGATAGAGGATGTAACATTAAACGTCGATAACGTCAAGGACTTCCGGATGGGTAAATAGACAATAATAAATTGCTTCAAAACAGAAAGAGGACACCGTAATTTTGAAAGTGCACCCCAAAAGCCGATATATCGGTTTTTGGGGTGCACTTTATTTTCATGCGGCCGCACATCTATAATAATTGTACGCTATTGTTCGCCTGCCGTAGATGTATTGGCGTCCATAGAGATTACTTTTACGCCGAGTGAGCGGGTTTTTATCTGAGGATGGCCTTTGTAGTAGACTTTACCCGAGCTGGCACCCACGATGTTAAGCATATTTACCGGTGCGCACTCTATGAAGCCGGTGCCGAGCAGAGAGCATTTGATTTCGTCGGAAACAAGTTCGTCGGCCTGAATCGAGCCGGTACCTACAAGGTTGTATTTCGTTTTGACCGCTTTGCCGTAAAGAGTGATTGTGCCGTTGCCGGTGTCAAGCGATGCATCGAGGTTATTGGTGTCGATGCCATAAACCGACAGGCGTCCGTTGCCGATGACACGTGCTTTAAAGGCCGGTACCGGTTGAAGCGACTGTACTCTTACAAGCGAGTCGCCGCTATTCTCTACCATGCTCAGAAAGCGCGAGTATACGGTTATGCGCGGCAGGTTCTGATAGTCTATTCCGTCGGTCGATATCTGTATGTCGAGACGGTTTTTGTTGTTTGTGAACATAAGTACCGAAGCAAGGTCGGGTGTGGAGGTAAATGTCACGTAACCCGCCGAGTCGGCGCTGCATTTATAATCTACGGAAAGGCCCTCTATGACTCTAAGTTCGCTGAAGTCTTTTACATCGAGTTCATAGCGGCGTTCGTCGTCGGCAGCTTTAGTCGCGATTGTGCCGCAAAGAAGTGCGACGCCGAAAAGAAATAACTTGTGCATTGACATAATTGCGATATTTATTTGATGGTTTGTAATTAACGTACTGATATGTGGCGTTTATTGCCTGACAGGTTTATATTGGCGGGAGAACCGAGGCATTTGATGTTGCCGGCGCGGGTCACACTGCCGGTGAAGTCGCGTGATGCGTAGCAGTCGATGCTCCCGCTCCCTGTTACGGTTGCCGTAACGCTGTTGACTTTGACTTTATCACAGTCAACGTCACCGCTTCCGGTTACAGTATAGGTGGCGCTTATGGCTTTTCCCGCTATCTCTATATCTCCCGAGCCATATACTCCGGCCGATAGCTTGTCGGCATTTAAAGCTTTTATATCAATATCTCCCGAACCGCTTACAGCACAATCAAGTACTGTGGCCGTAGTATTGCCTGTAAGGTCTACGTCGCCCGATCCGTTGACTGATACTGACAGATTGCTTGCGCTTGTATCTTTAAGTTTTATGTCACCCGATCCGTTGACAATGGCCGTAAGCGATGTCGTGACAGCCGAGCGTAATTTTATGTCACCCGAGCCGTTGACGCATAAGTTGATTTTGTCACCAAGCCTTATCTGCGAATCGGATTTTATTGTGCCTGAACCGTTGATTGTGACTCCGTCCAGTTTTCGAGGCACGTATATCGTTATATCGGATATGTATATGATATCCTTTGCTTTTTTGTTTCCGGCACCTCTGTACATGCTGTTGCCTGATTTGCTTTTATGAAGCGTGTAAGTCGACATCCCCTGTTTAATAGTGAACGAGCCCGCTTTTTTAACAGAGCACTTTAATGTGCCTTTGTTTACCGAAAACGAGAACAGGTCTTTGTATAGTGGCGATATGCAGAATGTTATCATTCCGGCAGAATCCGGATTATTCGCAAGTATCACTTTGCCGGGTATGTCTGATTCTATATATGAAAAGTTGCCTGCTTTAAGAGCTACAGGCTGCATGTCGGCGACCGGTTTTGCTGCAAATATGCTTACGGCCGTTATGGTTTGTAAAATGACAGAAAAGATAAGACGTTTCATTGTGATTGTTGATTATGTGTTGGTATGTTGTATTGTATAGCAGGAATTATATCGTGCTGTATGCGGTTGAGTATCGAGTCGAGCGACTCCCAAGTATCTGCACGCAGCATTTCGATACGCGTGTCGCGGAAGTGGGGTATGCCTTTGAATAGGGGCGATGCGGCAAGATGCCGGCGTATGTGCAGTATGCCTCGGTGCTCGTCGATATTGGCAATGCTTTCTGTAATCTGACGACGAAGAAGCGCGAACTTCTCACTTAAAGGCAGCTGTACGGGCCTGTCCATGTCGTGCATGTAGCTCTTGATGTCATGGAATATCCATGGCGCGCCTATGGAGGCACGTCCTACCATAACTCCGTCTACTCCGTAGCGGTCAAATGCTTCGGCCGCTTTCTGCGGTGAGGTGATGTCGCCGTTGCCTATGACCGGTATCGTGAGATGTGGATTTTCTTTCACACGTGCTATCATGGCCCAGTCGGCTTCTCCGTTGTACATCTGTGAGCGTGTACGACCGTGTACGGTTATAGCCTTTATGCCGCAGTCCTGAAGCTGTTCGGCCAGCTCTACGATGATTTTGGATTCATGATCCCATCCAAGACGGGTTTTTACCGTGACCGGTATGTTGACGGCGTCGACTACTGCACGGGTTATGGCAAGCATTTTGGGTATGTCGCGTAACATTCCGGCTCCGGCTCCTTTGCCGGCAACTTTTTTTACAGGGCAGCCGAAATTTATGTCAAGAATGTCAGGCTGCGCGGCCTCGACTATTCGCGCGGCCTCGACCATAGGCTCTATCTCCCTCCCGTATATCTGTATGGCGGTAGGGCGCTCTGCCGGGTTTATATGTAACTTGCGTGTTGTGGCGCTTATATTTCTTATCAGAGCATCGGCCGAGACAAATTCGGTATACACCATATCGGCCCCCTGTTCTTTGCAGATCAGACGGAAAGAGTGGTCGGTGACGTCCTCCATAGGAGCAAGCATCACCGGACGTTCACCTAAATCGATATTTCCTATTTTCATGCTGAAACAGGTGAATTTTACAGGTTTTCATGAAACGGGCGCACCGTCTCTTATGCGAAGTTAGTCAAAATAAATCACAAATGAAATTTCCGTGGCAATTTATGCCAACAACCGTTACCCAAAGGTGAGAACCGAGCAGTAACCGCGGGTTAGTTTTTCTGCGGCCATACGCAGATCCTCGGCTGAGATGCTCATTATGCGCTCGACTATTTCCGAAGCCGAAGCGGCGTAGCCGTTGAATAGCATGGCTCTGCCGAATGACAGCACAAGCTGTTCGCGGTTGTCTGATGCCACTGCCGACTGTCCGAGATACTGTTTCTTGGCCGCGTAGAGTGTCTTTTGAGTTACAGGCGATGAGGCCAGACGGTCAAATGTATTGAATATAAGACGGCGGCACGGTTTCACATGCTCCTCGTCGCAGCCGAAATATACGGTAAACAGTCCGCAGTCGGTAAACAGCGACGAATATGCGTCGACGGAGTACACGTAGCCGTGACGTTCGCGCAGCGCCACGTTGAGCAACGAGTTCATGCACGGGCCGCCTATGATATTGGTAAGAAGAGCATAGACTCTGTTCTTGTCGCCGAACATGCCGGGTATGCGGGCCCCGATTACAGTATGTGACTGATGTGTATTGAGCTTCCTGAAGCGGTCAAACTGTTCATTGACTTTCGGCTCGATATGGTTTATGGACTTGGACGAGTGGTTGAGCGGACCCAAGAATTTTTCAGCTACCTTTACTACACGGTCGACCGGTGTCGGTCCCATGTAAAAGAATACCATGTTGTCGGGAGTGTAGTATTGCGACAGGAAGTCGCGGCAGGTCTGCGATGTGAATGAGTTTATGGTGTCTGCATTGCCGAGTATGTTATGACCGAGGGCCGAGCCGGCAAACATAAGGTCGTTGAAGTCATCGAATATAGCTTCAGCGGGGGAATCGAGATATGAGTCGATTTCATCGAGCACGACCTCACGTTCACGGTCTATTTCAGGTTGCGGAAAGCAGGAATGTGCCACGAGGTCTGCTATCAGATCGACGGCTCTTGTGAGATTGCCTTTCGGGAAAGCCGAGTATATCATGGTAACCTCTTCCGAGGTATATGCGTTGATTTCGCCTCCGACCGACTCCATCCGGTTTATTATGTGCCATGATTTGCGCTTTTCGGTGCCTTTGAATATGGTGTGCTCGACAAAGTGGGCCAATCCGTATTGATGTGGCGCCTCATTGCGGCTTCCGACCTTAACGGCTAATCCGCAATATTCAACGGATGATGACGAGTTACGGTGTATAATGCGTAAACCGTTTGATAGCACCCGATAAGAAAATATGTTTTTGTCTTCTGCCATCATATAAAAGTTTTGAATTATTCGAGAGCAAAAAAAAATTACTCGTCATCACGACGAATAATCTTTTTACCTTAAATCTAATACCATGAAAAACTGATACAAAGATATGTAATGCTTATTTATCTGCAAAATAAAATGCGGAAAAATATCACTTCGTTAACTATTTTTAAGTGAAATACTTCGCCGTGTAGTCGCTGAACAAAGTTAATACGTTGCTTATTAGTGACTTATTGAATGAATTTGTGTTAATTCTTAAAAATCTCCGTTGTATTGTTAAGCCACATGTCGGCCATTTTACGATGACCGGCCGGCGTCGGGTGTATGCCGTCCCATATCCAGTAGTTGTCAGGCAGCGCAGGATAGTCGTTGCCGAGCTGTTTAAACAGTTCATGGTAGGGAACGAATACGGCTCCATAATCAGCCGCTATTTTCTCCACTATAGAATCAAGATGCTCTATAGTGGATTTGCGCAGATTGAAGTCTTCCGTTGAATTATAGTTGCGCATGTTGCCGGTATAGGCTGTAAACGGACTCCCGAGGACAAAACGGACTTCAGGGAGCGAGTCGCGCGTTATGTCGAGCAGTGCCCTATAGCGTTTTTCCCAGTTGTCGAAATCGAAAGGTCTCGACCTGTCGCTCTCTATATAACGGTGCACGTCGTTTGTGCCTATAAGTATCGATACAACATCGGGAGAGTGCGCTATGACATCGTCATGCCATCGGGCTTCCATGTCATCGAGGGTATTGCCGCTTATGCCGCGGTTGTAAAAACGGTAGCCTTTTTCAGGAGTCTCACCCTGAAACTGTGATGCTATCAGAAACATATAGCCGTGGCCGTATATATGGTTCATGTCGGTCGTGCTTCTTGCTTCGGTGGGGCAGGGATAGCCTACCGGATTTCCCCAGTTGCCGTCGGTTATAGAGTCGCCTATAAACAATATGGTCATTGCCGAGACTGTAGCGGCAAACATGATAGCCGCTACAGTTAAAGTGATTATACGTTTCATTCCGATACTACTTTTATAAGTCTGCCTGATGAGTGAGCCGACAATGCGGGTGCATACTGGCTCTGCAATGTTGCGATACCCGAGGAGTATGTGCCCGCGTTGTTTGCATACAGTTCGTAGCTTAGGCGGTATACACCTTTTGGAAGCCGGGTGACGAATATGTCGGTATAAGAGTCACGATTTTCGCGGTAGAAATATATACCCTCCGACACTACGGGTCTCGGCAGCTGTTCGACGGGTTGGAAGCATGCTCCGCGTTGGTCAGTTATGGCGACGTAATCCATATCACGTTTCACTGTTATTGTGAGGTTGACTTGTACTATGTCGCCTGTAGTTATGGAGTCGGCGGCAATCCACTCGACTCCTTCTGTGCCGTTGACGCGTTTGTAAAGCTGTTTGTCAATGGATACTTCCGGACATGACGCGGCTTTGATTTCAGTCATCTCACCCTTGAATTGACAGTAAACGGCTCCCCATGAGGGTGTTGAACCGCTCTTTTCTATTGAGAGTGTCGCTTGTGACGGATGTAGCGATGATATGTCGCTCCGGAAGTAACCGAGCAAACGGTCGGTACTTTCCGGTTCGATGCGGGTATCGCCGATGCTTATAATCGCAGGTGAAGCCGGTACGGTCCATTTCGAGCCGCTTGTCAGCAACGAGGCTATGACGTCTGATGTGGTGACTGATGTGCCCCAGTCCTTTGCCTCTTTCTGCAGTATGAGCCATTGTCTTATGAGATCGATGTCGCGGCATCCCGGATCAACGGTGTTGAAGGCGTCGAGTATGAGCGATGTAGCTCCTGTTTTACCCATAGACCACGCTGTCATGTCATCAAGCGATGGCCACCACATGCCGTTTTCGGGTGTGCTTACTGCAAATTCGCGAAGAGAAGCTATTATGTTTCGCGACATAGTCTTATAGTTGTGTTTGAACAGTATCAAAGTCGCGATAGCTTTGGCGGGTGCGTCCATTGTCTTCCAGTTGCGTGAAAGATATGTCACGGTGTTGCTTGTAAGCCGTTTTGCACCGGCGCTCATGGGTATGTTGCTGTAATAGTCGCGTACCAGTACATATGTTATGTCGGTAGCGGAGGCATTGTGTTTTATCATCTCCTCGGCCTGTCGGTCAAGGTAGCTGATGCCTCGTCTTATCATTTCGTCAAGCCGCTTGTTGTCGGGCATGAAACCGAGCTGTTTCAGCCTTCCTGTCATGGCAAGAATATTGAGCGTTATCCATGAAGACGGCTCCTTATACTGTGATATCCATGCCCAGCCGCCGTTACCCGCTTCAAGAAGTGCCAGCTGCTTTACGGCTTTTGCGTATGACGATTTAATGACATCTTTGTCAAACAGGAGAGCCAGTCGCGTCATCCGCTCCGTATCGGACTTTGCATCCATAACCCACGGAGTGGCGTTCAGTAGTACGGTTTTTAGGTCTTGGTTGCGTTCGAGCATCGACACAAGCGTGGAGTCGCTTCGGTCTGATTGGCTCCACTCCTTGAGCGCGGAGGCTATGTCAGGATCCGTGTTCATTATGCCCTCGGCTATTGCGGCCGAGAATAGAAGTGCCGAAGCCGACAATGCATCGTCGCAGGCATCCTTGCGCAGTCCGGGGAGAGCGGTGACCACGTACCATACGGGGTTGTCGCAGTATTGTAGCGTTACACGAGCGTCGCCGGGCATTTTAGGCAACTCGGTTCTGAAGCTCGTGCTGTCGGGGGCAATGTAGAACGGCATGGTTTCTATGACCGGTTGTACGGAGGGCAATACGGGTATTATGCTCTGCTCTCCGTCGGCAAAAGCATCTGTCGATGATTTTATACGGTATCCGGTCATATCGGTGTCACTGCCGGCATTGACCGGTGTGGTTACGATTGCCGAAGCATGGGGCGCCACGGTATCGGTAAACGTATATGTGTCGGTAACTATTTCCGTGGTCGGGTCAAAAATCTCCACTGTGGTGGTTATTACTGCTGTCGTGTCGGTATTGTTCATTACCGATGCGCTGATATACGCTTTGTCGCCGTTACGCAGAAACCGCGGCATGTTGGGCTGTACCATTACGGGTTTGTTTGATACAATCTCTTTGGTCATGTTGCTGACAAGCATGTCGGGGGTAAATGCAATGGCACAGAGTTGCCAAGTGGTGTTGGCATTTGGCGCGGTGAAGGAGAATTCGAGATTTCCCTCTTTATCGGTAGTGAGGTCGGGGCGGAAAAATGCTATTGGAGTTTCTGCCGCGCGGTATTCGAAATCGGAGGTATTGTCGGCTGCATTGCCTCCGTCGGTGGCGCCGGCGGCTGCTTCCGGTGCGGCCATGTCGGCCATAACCTCTACTTCGGCTTCCTCTTTATGTTCTCTTACAATGTTTGCCGCGTCGTCAGCTGCCGCATATGATTTCTGCATAGCGGTTCCTCGTACGCGTATTCCCGCGGCCCGACCCGACATCATGTTCATCGTAATACTGTTGTTGAAGCCATAGAACGGATTGCCCCAAGTAAGAAATTGCGGAACAGTGACGTCAATGCATTTGACCGGAGTATAACTGCCGGCGGCATAGGAGTCGGCGGTGCGAAGACCCGCCGGTGATGACAGATTGTAATATGATGTGCTGCCAAGTGTACGGTTTAGAGTGAAGTCAAGAGCGGCCAGCTTGTCGAGTGCCTTGCAGTACATGTCGAGCATGACTGCCGATTTTACTCTTTTGCCGTCGCGGTTTTTGACCTTGAATGTCCATGTCTCTTCCGCTCCGGGAGTTATATGGTCGCGGAAACTTTCGATATTGATGGATATACTCTTTACCGATGACTCCCTTACTACAGTCACGTCGCCTTCAGCATAGCGGTAACCGCTTGTACTCGACAGACTTATCTGTACTTGTCCGATGTCATTGGGTATTGTGTATTCAAAGCGGTGGAGCCCGCGTTTGGTTTCAATCCATCCCTGTTCAAGCATTTCCTCCCCGGTAAATACCGCGTAGTGCACATAGCTCTTTTCTGCATTTACACCATAAAGGACCGAGGTTTTGCGAGTGTCCTTCAGCGTATAATGTCTTACGGGTATCCACAGCGGAATGTCGGTGACGGGCGGCAGACTGTCGGTGGGTTTGTACAGGGTTATGTCTTCAACAGTCACCGGCATGGCCAAAGTGCTGTCGGCGGTATGAAATTTTATGTCATAAGTGCCTGACGCCACTCTGCTCCAGTCTACTGTCGGAGCCGATGACATGAACGAGCCTTTGGCTACTGTTTTTCCCGCTTTGTCAATTATGCTGTAGTCAATCAATGCGTCGGTAGATTGCCCTGACGGATCCTGCAAGCTGATATTTAGCGATATGGGGGTGGTGACATCTATGTCATTGCCCGGTGAGGCATTCAATATGTAGGGACGGCCGGTGGTGAATGACTTTGATGTGTTCTGGTTTTCACCGGTCGATGACGTGGCTGTAATAGCCGCGTTGAATATGCCGTCGGGTATCGGCGATGAGTCAAGGAGATCTTTGGCAAACTCTACGGTAAACTCTCCGTTGCTGTCGGTTGTAGCCTCGGCCGAGTAGAACGATACGTCGTTGGCGCCGCGCCACCACCATATGCGCGGAGCTACGCTCAAGTCGACATTTACATCGCATCCGTCCATGGGGAAGCCCGAGTAGGTCTCGACCTTGCCTTTGAGTGTGACGGCTCCTGTTGCGGGGCGGTCACGCATGATATCGGTAATCTCGATTTTATATGTAGGAAGTTTGTAGTCCGACACAGTGAAATTTACTGTGCCGTAATTGCTCTGCCGCGTGGCGGAGCGCGGGTGGCTGAACTGGATGGAATACATCCCTGTAAGTCCCTCGTCAGGTGTTGTAAACGAGCCTGTTATACGCCCGAAGTTGTCTGATACCACTTTCGCGGAATCCTTTAACTGATAGTTGGCGTCGCGTAGTGTCACGTTTACGGAAAATCCCGGTTCGATTTTTGCCTCTCTTCCAAGATAGCTCTGCACTACTCCCGTCCACTGTACGGTGTCGCCGGGTCGGTACAATGCAAGATCGGTAAAGCCGTGTATGATGTATTTGCGGGTGTTGTCGGGCTTGTTTGAATAGGGTATGTAGCATGGTGCCGCGTAACGGTCGGGTCCGGACCTGACATATACGCGGTTGCCGGTTGTCGGAAGCAGTGCCGTAGCATCCTTGCCCGTGTTGACCTCCGATACTGTCGTGCCATTGTAGTTTGATACCGTAAGACTTGCCGGTACGCTTATCGGCTTGCCGGTGGCAGGGTTAAACACATAGGCCCAACGGTTGTCGGCATATGCGGCTGTCTGTAGTCCGAGATTTGTGCAATGCACCATCTCATAGTAATTGTCAAGGTAGTTTTTGCGGTCCGGAATCACCGGTACTATTATATAGCAGCCCGGCCGGTCAAGCACAATCTTTTCTGAAGTCTCGGCTTTAAACGGCACTGGATTGTCGTTGGCGCACCTGACGGTCTTGACAAGCTTCGGCATGTTTTTTTGTTGCAGTCGGTAAGATGTTCCGCCCTTCCAAGTATAAGGCACGCTGTATACTCTTATCTCGTATACCGGAGTGTTGCGGTTGGTCGTTTTTACGACCAGCGTGTCGCCGGGTGTTACGGTTGTGTTGTAACTTAGGTTGACCGTACTGAGAGTGATGCGTTTAAGCATGTTCTCAAGACATCCGTTGCGGAAGTAACCGGGATGCTCTCTTAGCTGCTTTTTGATGAGCGGGTACAGTTGCTCGCCCTCTTCAGAATCTGTGTCATAGTCGAGTTCTGTTAGAATTTCGGTCGCATAAGGACTGTTTTCGTACTTATGATACAGCTCTAACAGTAATTCTCTTTTTGTGTTGCGTGTGGAGGGTGAGGCTTCATCGTAGTATACATGCTGTGCTATGAAGTCGATGCGCCTTATGTCGCAATTTATAAAAGGAGCTGTGTCATTGCGATGGAAATCGAGCAAATTACGGTAAATGTCAAGAATCTCATTGACAACAGGCGACCGGTAATTGAATTTCATCTTTGAATACACGTCGTAACGGCACAGGCTGTTTATTGAGAACAGATGTGCTGCTTCTGAAAAATCATCGAGTGTCGAGAGCGCCTGCGAAGTTATAAAGTCATATAATGTAGGGTAGAACTCTGTGGTATGCGTTCCTATGTCTACAATGCCGTCATAATCTTTCAGCGGCGCTTTCTGCAGCGCTTCAGGCGATTTTAGGGCGTCGCGGGTCAACGTAAGTATCTTCTCACGGAAATTCCGGCCGCTCCATAGGGTATAGTTGTCGCTGTCAGCGGTTGCCGGCAGGTCGCGGCGGTCGTATACCCAGCGGTTGGCCTGATATATGTCAAGATATATGCGCGCCAACAGTGTGTTTAACAACGATTTTATACATGGATCTTTCTCGTCGTCTGTTACGCTTTGTATTCGTGCCAGCACCTGTACAAGGCTATCCGGATCTATAGCGCTTTGTGCAAGTTCATAATTTATAAGGGAGCGGACGGCCAGTTTGCCGTCGCCTGCGGAAAGCGCGCGGTCAAGGTCGGCGAGCGATGCTTTTATAACCTGTTTAGGATATGCGAAATCGGGTTTTTCATACCGGTTGACTGATTGCATTGACATAACGGTGAGGATAGCGGTTAGGAAGATTAATATTTTTTTCATTGTGTCGATACGTGAAGTTATGTTACGGGTTTGACTCTTTTATAACAAAACAGACGCGTCTTTGTCTCGGAACGCGTCTGTTTTCTTTATGTGGTGT
The DNA here is from genome assembly GCA_001689405.1 of Candidatus Homeothermus arabinoxylanisolvens. Lineage (GTDB taxonomy): Bacteria > Bacteroidota > Bacteroidia > Bacteroidales > Muribaculaceae > Muribaculum > Muribaculum arabinoxylanisolvens. Next base: position 15,540 of record LUJO01000013.1, read on the forward strand.
CATCAAGGGTAGGTGACGTGACCTATTTTTTCTTGACTGCCCTCATGCGTGAGTGCTGCATCATAAGCTCTTGGGTGAATTTACGCTCCGCTTTTTTAAGTTCGTACATCTGTTTTGGTGTCAGTACGGTCTTGAATTTGGTGAAATATTCCATCTCCGTAGCGGCCTCCTTGCCTTTAAGTTCATATAAGGCTTCGGCCGCTTTCTCGTATTCGAGGTCATTGACAGGCTCTTTCGAAGTGTCGATCTTTTTCTCTAAAGCGCGTGTCTGCCGGTTGAGCTGATGTATGGACTTATCCATCTCGTCATATAACGGGAAAAATTTTTCCTGTTGTTCTTTTGATAGGTTAAGCTCTTTTATCATGAACTCGTGCTTGTATTGCCGAAATTCTCTGAACCACTCTTTTCTACCTTTTTCCGATTGTGGTTCGGCCGAAGCGGTGAAGCATGCTATCGCTGCCGCTACCGCAATCAGTAAGAGTGTAAACCGTCGCATTATCATGTCAATTATAGTTTATAGTCAGTCAATGTCACTCCGTCATCGTACATATCCTCTATGAGCTCGTATTCATCTATGTCATCCATCGGATAGTAGTCATAGAAGCGGTCGCTGCCGAGCACGCCGGCCATGACCGGATTGTCGCTCATGTCAGTGCCTGTGTTTCGGTCGCTTATGTCGTTGAAAATCCACATCATGAGCCATATGCCTGAAAACATGGCGGCCATGTATATGTAAGGCCGGCATCGTTGCCATACGCTTCTGTGCAGGACTTTGCCCGGCTGCGCGGAATTGTGCTTGGGAAGCCGGTCTTCCATGCGGGCCGCGAAATCGGCAAAATAGTTCTCGGGGACTGTCATTCCCGAGCGTCGGCCGATTTTATCAAGTATGTCGCTGTCCTTTACCATATGAATAAGGTTTGATTTAATATGTTGACTAAAGGCAATTCAATTGGTTTAATCGTTATTCATAAAAAATTGCTCGATTTTTTTAACCGCGAGGTGATATGAGGCTTTCAGCGCGCCTACCGAGGTGCCCAGTACTTCCGACATGGCTTCATATTTCATGTCATCGTAGTACCGCATGTTGAATACCAGTCTCTGTTTCTCGGGTAATGAGGCGATGGCTTTACGAAGTTTCAGCGCCAGTTCGTCACCGTCGACATAAGTGTCGGCCTCTATAAGGTCTATAAGTCTTGACTCCTCGTCGTCGATGGATATGTTCAGGCGTTTCCTTTCGCGGGCAAGAAATGTTATACTCTCGTTGATAGCTATCTTGTAGAGCCATGTCGACAACTTGGCGTCGCCCCGGAAGTTATCGATTGAACTCCATGCTTTCATAAATGTATTCTGCAACAGATCGTCTGCGTCTTCATGACTTTCGACCATGCGGCGTATCTGCCAGTACAGAGGCTCGCCGTAAAGCTTTATCACCTCACCGAAGGCCTCTTGGACTGTGGCCGGGTCGCGCAATCGGCTTATAAGCGCAGGGTCATCTTTTGTTATGTCTTTTGCCATCGGGGTATGATAACGTTGATAATTTCCGTTCAAATTTAATGAAACTTTTCGGTAAGTCAACCTATAATTTACTTAAATTGTTATAAATGGATAATTATGGATACGATTCTTACTACCGACAATATTCTCATAGCGCTTGGCATGACGCTCATAGCCGGACTCTGTACCGGTATAGGCAGTCTTATGGCCTTTTTTACAAAGCATACCGACACTAAGTTTCTTTCAGTGGCTCTTGGACTGTCGGCGGGTGTCATGGTGTACATATCCTTTATGGAGCTTATGCCCGACGCAATGGAGGACATGATGAGGCTTTATCCTGAAAAAACGGCTGTATTGTACGTATTGCTCGCGTTTTTTGCCGGTATGGGGCTTATCGCGCTTATAGACTTTCTTGTGCCTGAAGATGAAAACCCGCATGAGTACCATGAGCCGCGGGACAATCGCAAGCACCTTAAGCGCACGGGAGTCATGCTTGCCCTTACGATTGGCATACATAATTTCCCCGAAGGCATAGCCACATTCGTGTCGGGGCTTGAAAGCATCGACATAGCCCTGCCTATATTGATAGCCGTGGCCATACATAATATACCGGAGGGCATAGCTGTGTCGGTGCCTGTATATCATGCTACAGGCAGTCGCCGCAAGGCTTTGTGGTTTTCGGTGGCATCGGGCTTCGCAGAGCCTGTTGGAGCTCTGTTTGCACTGATGTTTTTGTTGCCTATATGGACTCCGTTGGTCAATGCGGTGTGCATGGCAGCCGTGGCCGGCATAATGGTCTATATCGCCTTTGACGAGTTGCTCCCCAATTCGGAGGCATACGGCCACCACCATTATGCCATAGGCGGAGTAGTGGCTGGTATGGCTATAATGGGTTTCGGTCTGCTGCTATTCTGAAGCGGCTTCGCGGGATGCCGGTGAGGCCGGACCGATATAAGACTTTTTAAGTCCGCCCCAGTCTATGATGACTTTCTGTACCATCATGCCGGGATCGCCGCATATGAGCGACAGCTTGTGCGAGCTCCTGTTTTTGTCGATAGCGAAACGGAAGCGTTTTGCCACACCGTTGCGCAGCACCTGATCCTTCCACTCGCGCGAATATTCTCTGAATTTGTTCTCAAACACCTTGACCGAGTCGTCAACGGCCACGCCTATGCGTGTGCTGCGTCCTTCATGCAGCGGCCACAGCGGCACTGCGTCGACATATACGTCGATGCTGTCGACTCCTACAGAGGGCAGGCTGTAGACTATCTTGGCTCCCTTAAGGTCGGTCGCATCAGCCACCGGCGCGGTAGGAGCGCCTAATTTTATCACATGCCCGTCGTAACCTATGCCCTCAACTATGTTTATATTGTGTCCTGATGATCCGGTCACAAAATCGTAGTCGGTAAGGTCAAGTACCATGCATCGGTCGGTAGCGGATTGTGCATCGGTCGGTTCGATGTCAAGCTCTCTTTCACCGGCACCGGGAGTTATCGTCACAACCGGCTTGTTTTGGTACAGGGCACAAAATGCCGGAGCGAGATCCATCATGCCTCTCCACTTGCCGTCAAGCAATGAGTTGTATTCATTTATCAGTGTCTGAATACTGTCATAGGCTATATCGGTCTCGCGGGCGGCACGGTTGGCTCCGGCCGCATCATTCTTGGCGAGCAGTTCATGATTGAGCTGCGCCATTAGAAATTTACGGTTCATCTGGTATGCACCTTTTACAGGGAATGCCAGCATCTCGAAAAACGCGCTTTTAAGTTGAGGATCCAGTGCGTCCATTATGCTGTCGGTCATGTCCGATAGATGCCGGTAGTCGGCGAGGCGCTGCCGTGCTTCGTTGTAGTTGTCAAACGAAAATTCCGTATCTCTGAGGCCGGTGTGGGCTGCATCGTCCCATTCACATTCAAAACCCATGAATTCAGGTTTGCGGCTCCATGCAAGCCGGTAGTAATCGTCTAAGACAGACTTGAAATCCTGTTCATATTCAGATCCGAAAACAGATGCGAGAAATTTAGCCTGATGCTCGTTGACGCTCTTTGCGTCGAATCGATTGATGTCACATGCCATTTCGAAGAATGTCTGTATACCGAGCTCCATCGGTTTTATATCGCCCACGTTGAGCAGCCAGTATCGGTCGGCGCCTGTGTCGTAAGCCTTTTTCAGCTCCTCGTACATGAGCACGGGCGGTGTGGTGCATATCCACAGGTAGTCGTGCGGCGCACCGAGATATGACAAGTGGTAGTACACGCCCGCGCCTCCGCTGCGCTTGCGTTCGTCATCATTGCTCACCTTTTTGAAATATCCGTAATTGTCATCTACCCATACTATGGTTATGTCATCGGGCACTTTAAGGCCGTTGTCATATATGTCCATCGTCTCCTTGTATGGTACGAATATCTGAGGAATGTCGGTTACGGCTTTGCCTGTATGTTTGACGAGCATGTCGCGCTGATCGGCAATTACTTGCTCAAGCAGCGGCACCTTTTGGTCGAGAGGTATGTCGGTCACAAGGCCGGCATCATGAACGCCGCGCATGGCCATTGTATATATGTTCTCATAGCATGCCGCTTCATTAAGTCGGTTTTCCCATTTGTCTTTTATCGTCTTGCTGTTGGTCATGTAATCCCAACTGCCGTCGCGCCGTGAGTCCCATTCCGACAAGGCGGCGTTGTTGAGCAACAATGGCTCGCAGTGCGATGTGGTGATTATTATGCCGAATGTGTCGGCTACGAGTTTGCTTTCGGGATGCGAGTAGAAGGCTCCCGTGCAGCTGTGCATGGCCGGAGCCAGCATATTGCCGCCCAGACGTAGCAGAAGTTCGCAAACACGGGCGTAGGTCTTCGGACCTATATCGCCGAGGTCACGCTCATAATTATATGTTGACCACGGTTTCAGCCCCCAGTCTTCGTCGTTGATGAAAATGCCTCGGTATTTTATCGACGGGGCGGCTGACGCACAGTCGCCGCCTACCCATACTTCCTCATGCTTTTTAACCGGTACGTCGGCCCACCAATACCACGGCGACACTCCTATGCTTTCGCTGACTGAAAGCAGTCCGTATGCCGTGCCTCGCCGGTCGCTTCCGGCTATGACAAGAGCCTTTTCCACTCCGTCAAGCGGACGTTCTACGGTTTTTATGATATATTGTTCATATCCGTCGGCTATGGGCGAAATGTCGAGTTTGCCTCCCGCCGTAAGTTTGTCGATCAGCTTGCTGTGGCCGACGGTGCCCGCCAATACTGCAAAACGACCTTTGGGTGAGTCAGTGAAAGTGGCGGAGGCGCTTTGGGCTCCGGCTCTCATCATGTCGTCGGCAAGCATCTGCGCAGCCTTCTTGACCGTCATGAAGTCCTCCGGCGATACTACGACCGCCGCGCTCCGGTTTTTGTCAAACAGCCGGATGCTGTGCCCGTTGTCGTCGCCTGACACTTTAAGCTGTGCGTTTACGCATACGCTACAGCATAGTAGCATTACTAACGAAGTGACTTTGTACGCTAAAGAAAGCTTATGAACCATAACTATAGGGGTAATAATTGATTTATGACCCAAAGTTATGAAAAATCAGCCGTCGCGCAAACTTTTTTGAATATACGTAGACAAGCTGTGTACGCCTATGCTTTTGGTGCTGTGGCTGCCGGTGTGCCTTCGGGTCCTACGGGCGACTTGCTGTCGCGGTTGTAGAACGGGTATGGTATGCCAAATACGTTCTCCGGTTTTCCGCCGGGGCTCAGGTAGCCGTCGATAATGGTGTCGCGGCCTGAAGGCTGCTCGAAGGTATACAGGCGGAAGCGCGACAGCATGGCCGCAAGGTGCTCGAAGACGGTGTCCTGTATAGCTTCGTAGGGTAACCATGCCGAGGTGTTGGTGAAACAGTAGATCTGGAACGGTATGCCGCCGCCTGTCTGCTGGAGTGTGGATACAAAGCACGTGTTGTCGCTTCCGCGGGCTATCAACTCGTTGTTGTCAAGCCACATTCTCATATAGGCACGGAACAGACCGAGGTTGGTGTCGATGGTGCCGTCGGCAAGTCCTTCGGAGTTGTTGACATCCTCTACCTTGCCGGCCGCTTTCTGGGCGAGTTTCCGGGTGATGTAATTGTCCATAAACGGTATGCTTCTGAACTCTTCGAGCATGTCGGGCGTCAGAGGCACGACGCTGTCGGCGTCAATCATAAATGTGCGCAGTATGCGCCGGGTGTTGCTCACCTGCATGCTGCGGTAGTTTGTGAAACTTCCGCTCACAAGGCTGTAGGGGGGCAGCATTGTCGTGGTCTTGTCCCAGTTCAGTACTTTTACCGCCGTAAGCGACACTTCGACGACGGTGCCGTTGGCGTCGGTGCCATTGACTTTTATCCAGTCGCCCACGTGCAGACTGTCGTTCTCCGACAGCTGTACGCCGGCCACAAGTCCGAGTATGCTGTCCTTGAATACGAGCATCAGCACGGCCGCAAACGCTCCGAGGCCGGCCAGCAGCGATGCCGGCGATTTGTTGACAAGTACGGCTACGGCTATTATGACCGCGATGATCCAGATGATGCCTCTTATGAGCTGCACGAGGCCGCGCAGAGGCAGGTGCTTCTTGTTGCGCTTGGTGTCTATGTTGGCCCACACGGCACCGATGAATGCCGACAGCGCCATTACGGTCACGTAGATGACATAGAGCAGGGTTAGCCGAGTGAGTATGTCGGCAAGCCGGTTGTGTATCGAAACGAGCGTGAACTGTATGAAGATGAGAAATACGATAGCCGGTATCATGCGGCACATTTTGGTGAAGAACATCTCCTGACGCAGGAAGCGGTACAGATCGTTGTCCCAGTGACGGCTAAGACGGCGCACCCCTCCGAGTATAAGCCATTTGGCAATGTATCCTATGGCTATCGATACTACAAATACAACCACGGCATAAGTCCAAGTGACTATAGTCTGGTTATGTTCAAGTCCTACGAGCCCGAGCAGCCAGTTGACTATATTCATCATCAGCGATGCGAGAAAGTATGTGTCGACCGGAGCTGCATTTATGGCGTTTAATGTAGCTTTGGATATATCGTCGGGCTGTTCGGGTGCCAAGTAAGCTAAAAGACACAACATGAGGAATAATTATATTAAAATTAGTTTACAATAGTTACTAAATAGACAACCTTGTAAGGCAAATTGTTCTGGCGACTCACTATAAATAGTGGTTGCACGGCCCGAAATTACCTCGTAATTTTGTAGCGTGATAAAAAAAGCGGATATAAATATATATGTGAAAAGAGCGGTAAGTGTAATCGCGGCGACGGTAGGACCGGTGGTGGCGGTTGCAGCTGCGGACCTTGCCGTACCTGCCGATACGACACTGTTGCTTGACGAGGTATCGGTGACGGCGATAAAGCAGGTCCGTAATGTCGAGACTCTTCCGATAGCGTCGACGGTTGTGGGTGCCGATGAGATAGAGCGCCTGAATATCGTGACCATGAAGGGCGTGAGTGAGATAGCGCCCAACTTCTATATACCCGATTACGGTTCACGTATGACTTCGTCCATCTACGTACGCGGCATAGGCGCGCGTATAGATCAGCCGGTCATAGGACTTAATGTGGACAATGTGCCTTATCTCAACAAGGACAATTATGATTTTGACCTTGTTGACATAGAGCGTATAGAGATGTTGCGCGGACCGCAGAGCACACTCTACGGACGCAATACCATGGGCGGACTCATTAATATATATACGCTCTCGCCGATGAGATATCAGGGGCTGCGTGCCATGGCGGAGTATGGACGCGGCAATTCGGTGAAAGGTGCGTTGTCATACTATCATAAGCCGCAACGTAATCTCGGTATGTCGTATACGGCTTATTTCACGCATACCGACGGATTTTTTACAAACAGATACGATGGACGCAAAGTAGATAAGGAGAACCAAGGTAGCCTGCGATGGAAAACCGTATGGTATCCGGCTGCTGACGTGTCGGTCGAAAATGTGGCATCTCTGCAGATTTCGCGTCAGGGCGGCTACCCGTATGAGTCATACGAGACCGGCGTTATAGACTACAACGATCCGTGTTTTTATAATCGTACAGGCGTTACCGACGGCCTTACCGTAAAGTGGATGCTCGACGGAGTCACTCTGTCAAGCATAACCAGTTTCCAATATATAAACGACAATATGACGCTTGATCAGGATTTTCTGCCGGAGTCATACTTTACCCTTACGCAGGCCCGTCGAGAGTGGGCGTTTACACAGGACTTCATAGGACGGGGCCGAATAGGGGACTATAGCTGGCTTGGAGGATTGTTCGGTTTCTTCAAACGCACACATATGGATGCCCCCGTCACATTCAAGGAGACCGGCATCGAGAAGCTCATTCTTGAGCACATCAACGAGTTCAGCCCGTCACATCCGTTCAGATGGAATGAGGATACTTTTATACTTGACAGCGAGTTCCGCAATCCTATATGGGGGCTGGCGCTTTATCATCAGAGCGGTTATACTGCCGGCAACTGGGATTTTTCGCTCGGTCTGCGACTTGATCTGGAACATACGAGCCTCGATTATAACAGCCGGTGCAATACTGCGTTTACCATAATGAGTGTATCGGAAGGAGTGGAGACCCCTTATCAGCATGTGCCGGTTAATCTTGACAAAAACGGCTCGCTGTCCAAGACATTCGTTGAATTTCTGCCCAAATTTACCGCTACATATAATATACCGGGTATGACAGACGGCAATGTCTATGCTTCGGTTGCCCGCGGGTATAAAGCCGGCGGCTTCAACACCCAGATGTTCAGCGATGTCCTTCAGCAGGATCTGATGGAGTATATGGGGCTTGCCAACCGCTATGACGTTGACAAGATCGTGTCATACAAACCCGAATACAGCTGGAACTATGAACTCGGCGCCCACATGTCGACTGCCGACGGGAAGTTGTCGGGACAGCTCGCTCTGTTTTATATAGACTGTCGTGATCAGCAGCTTACCATGTTTCCCGACGGACTGACCACCGGGCGTATAATGACCAATGCCGGTAAGACCCGCAGCTACGGAGCGGAGGTGACATTGAAATACAGACCCCTGACACGTCTTGAATTTAATGCGTCATACGGCTATACCAATGCCCGGTTTAAAGAGTTTTATGACGGCATCAATGATTTTTCGGGTAAATATATACCGTATGCACCCCACAATACTTTTTTTGCGGGAGCCACATACCGTCAGCCTGTGAAAGCTTCATGGCTTGACGAGATTGTATTTGATGTCAATTGCCGTGGAGTCGGTGATATAATGTGGAATGAGGCAAACAGCGTCAAACAGTCGTTTTACGCATTGGCCGGAGCTTCAGTAAGATTGGAGCACGAACGCTATTCGCTGACATTATGGGGAGAAAATTTGACAGATACAAAATATAATACGTTTTATTTCGTTAGTATAGGGAACACATTCCTTCAACGGGGTAAGCCGTTGCGCTTAGGCGCTACTGTGAGACTGCAATTTTAATACACACTAAATAATAAATAAACAAAACAATTTGCAATGAAACTTTTTGGAACAATTTTGGCAAGCGCGGTGCTTGCACTGACTGTGACCTCATGTAACACCGACGGAGAGAGCACTAATACCCAGAATGTATCGGTACTTAATATAATCGAAACCGGCGGTACTCAGAAACTTGAGGTGGCTACTGCACAGTTTGTGCTTTCGACAGGAACCGATGCCGACCAGTTTGCGTTGGGCGTGGATGGTGCAGTATGGCGTTTTTCAAACCTCCGACGTACTATGAGTCAGGAGGGTTATACTTGGAAAGAGACCGCTACCACACAGCTGACCGGTTGCCCGACTATGCCCAGCCCGTTTACAGTGAAGATGCTGGGTGTCGCAGGAAACACCTATTATAAACTCGGTTTTGTTGACCGCACTATAACCGGTATTGCTCTTGCTACCGGCTATGTAAGCCAGACTACGGTTATGGAAGCTGAAACCGGTCGACAGGTTCTTTATACTTCTGACCTGAATAAAAACCAGTTTATTGTGGAGATGAACGCCGAGGATATTAAAAAAAATCAATGTACTCTTAATCTGCACATCGGCGGTGCTTCATTTATCGAAGGCATGCCCGCTATGAATATGCGCTTTAAGTCGATACCGTTTAAAATCGACGGCAACATGTTGTCATTTGAAAAGACTTCTTTGACTCCCGAACTCAGCTCAGGCGGCGGTTTTACCCCGCAGGAGCGTTTCCCGATTTCGGATCTTAACGCTTCGGGTGTGCTCGGCGGTCCTATCAACCTCGAATTCTGCTGCACTTACAAAGACAAGAACGGAGTTGAGACCAAGTACCGTGTACGTTCGCGTTTGCTTGGCGTGCTGCCGCAAAGCAGTGGCTCTAACTGATATTAAATAAAGATGTAAAAAAGCGTCGACCGGTTTTTCCGGCCGGCGCTTTTTTGTTTATAAATGCCAATATACCCTCATATAGTTTAAAATTAGGTTGCAAATTGTAAGCTGACTTGAAAAATAATTACTATATTTGCACTGATTTTTGTCATGCAGTGCGTCATGCCATGAAGCATTTCTTGTATGAAAGTATATAGATTAAACATATGGTATCATTAGTTTTTGGTATTCAGAATTCTACCCTCGCGGTAGTGGCGGCCCTCACGGGTGTGGCCCTCGTAGCGTTGGCGTTGATTGTTGCCGGACTTATATCACCCAAGTCCTACAACGCCCAGAAGGGAGAAGCCTACGAGTGTGGTATCCCCACACGCGGCTCGAGTATGGCCCAGTTTAAGGTAGGCTACTATCTGTACGCGATCTTGTTTTTAATGTTTGATGTGGAGACAGTATTCCTTTATCCTTGGGCTGTGAACGTACGTTCGCTCGGGACTGACGGATTGCTGTGTATCGCCGTATTTTTCGGAATATTAGTGCTGGGCTTGGCATATGCTTGGCGGAAAGGAGCGCTTGAATGGAAGTAACAGCACAGGGCATGCCTTATGCCGATTGGAAAGACAACGAATATATAGAGCATCTTGTCAAGGAACTTAAGGACAACGGCACAAATGTTGTTGTCGGTACACTTGACAGTGTCATCAACTGGGGGCGCAGTAACTCTTTATGGCCGCTCACATTCGCAACCAGTTGCTGCGGTATTGAATTTATCGCACTCGGAGCGGCGCGCTACGACATGGCGCGCTTTGGCTGGGAAGTGGCTCGCGCCTCACCACGTCAGGCCGACTTCATGATGGTGGCAGGTACGATTGTACATCGTATGGCTCCTGTGGTACGCCGTCTTTACGACCAGCTCGCCGAGCCCAAATATGTCATAGCATGTGGCGGATGTGCCATATCCGGCGGTCCGTTTAAAAACTCTTACCATGTGGTGAAGGGTGTCGAGGAGATAATACCGGTCGATGTGTATGTGCCCGGATGTCCGCCCCGTCCCGAAGCTATGATATATGGTATCATGCAGCTGTCGCGCAAGGTTAAGGTTGAGAAGTTCTTCGGAGGCGTTAACCGTCAGGAAAAACAGAAGGAGTTTCTTGAAACCCATCCTTTGGAAGAAGCCGAGAATTAATAAAGAATAATAGAATATAACACCCATCAATATCACAATTATGGCAAATGTTCAGGAAAAGATAGCCAAGTTGTTTCCCGAAGCGACTTTCGAAGAGGGCGAATGGCTGTTGGTTAATATTCCCGATGCCAAGTGGCACAGTCTTGCAAAGACGCTTAAAGAGGATCCCGAATTGGGATTTGACTACTTGGTGGCTTTAGTGGGTATGGACTGGACCGACACTCTCGGTTGTATGTACTACCTCACATCGACCACCCATGACACGCATGTCTCGGTCAAGGTGACTACCGACAACCGTGAAAACCCCATGCTTCACAGCATATCCGACCTTTGGGCTGTAGCCAATCTGTATGAACGCGAAGTCTACGACTACTACGGCATAATATTTATAAACCACCCCGACATGCGGCGCTTGTTTTTGCGCAACGACTGGGTGGGATACCCGCTTAGAAAAGACTACAACGACGATCCGGCGGTCAATCCGGTACGTCTTGACCATGAGGAGGTAGAGGACACTACCGTGACTTATGTGGAGACGGCTGACGGCACGGTGGAAAAGCGTGAGGTGACTATCTTCGCTCCCGAGGAGTTCGTGCTTAACATAGGTCCGCAGCACCCTGCCACTCACGGCGTGTTGCGTTTCCGCACATCGGTTGACGGCGAGACCATCAAGAAGATCGACCTCTATCTCGGTTATATACACCGCGGTATCGAGAAACTGTGCGAGGGACTCGGATATCCGCAGACACTGCACTTTACCGACCGTCTCGACTATCTGTCGGCCCAGCAGAACCGTCACTGTCTGTGTATGTGTATCGAAAAGGCTCTCGGCCTCGAAGTGCCGCGCAGAGCACAGGTGATAAGGGTAATGATGGACGAGCTGATGCGTATATCGTCGCACTTGCTCTTTATCGGTACCTTCTGTATGGACCTCGGTGCTACTACCATGCTCTTTTATGCACTCCGCGAGCGCGAGACCATACTCGATATTCTTGAGAAGACCTGTGGCGCGCGCATGACATTCAATTATAACTGCATAGGCGGTGTCATGGATGATCTTGACGCTGATTTCGTCAAGGATGTTAAGCATCTTATCGAGATAATGCCGGCTGCAATAAAAGAATACAACACTATATTTACCGGCAACGTCATAGCACACAACCGTATGATCGGCGTAGGTAAGCTGACCAAAGAGGATGCCATATCGTACGGTGTCACCGGTCCTGCCGGCCGAGCCTCAGGCTGGGCGTGCGACGTGCGCAAGACAACTCCTTACGGCATATATAATGAAGTCGACTTCGATGAAGTCATCCTTGATGAGGGCGACTGCATGGCACGTTTCGTTGCCCGTATGGAGGAGATCAAGCAGTCTGTAAAGATACTTGAGCAGCTTGTGGATAAGATACCCGAAGGCGACATCTGCGCCAAGGTGCCCAAAATTATCAAACTTCCCGAGGGACATTGGTTCCAGCAGGTTGAGGCCAGCCGTGGTGCGTTTGGCGTATATATCGAGAGCCATGGCGCCAATACTCCGTGGCGTGTCAAGTTCAACTCACCGTGTATGAATCTTGCCGGTGTGGTTGATCATCTGACCCGGGGCAACAAGATAGCCGACCTCATAACAATAGGCGGTACCCTCGACTACGTGGTTCCCGACATAGACCGATAAGTAAGAAAAGAAACGACTGAACGATATGTACGATTTATCAAAAGGAGCCGACTGGCTCAATCAATGGTTGAACGGCTGGTGCGCCCCGTGGGTGACCACCGTAATAGAATGTGTACTCATAGGCGTGGTTTTGCTCTTGGCTTACGCATTGCTGGCGCTGTTCTACATCTACTTCGAGCGTAAGGTGTGTGCCGCTTTCCAGTGCCGCCTCGGTCCTAACCGAGTAGGTCCTGCCGGTATCTTCCAGAGCGTGGCCGACATGTTCAAGATACTTATCAAAGAGCTTATATCGCTGAAATATACCGATAAATTCCTGTTCGCGCTTGCCCCTTATCTGGTTATCATAGCTTCTATGCTCTGTTTTGCAGTGCTTCCGTGGGGCAACGGTCTGCAGATTATCGACTTCAATATAGGTATATTCTTCCTTGTGGCTGTGTCATCCATAGGCGTGCTTGGCATATTGCTTGCCGGATGGTCGAGTAACAACAAGTTTACTCTTATCGGTGCCTTGCGCTCCGGCGCGCAGATGGTGAGCTATGAACTATCTATCGGCCTTTCTGTTATTACAATGGTCGCTTTTGCCGGTTCGATGTCTATCACCGATATCTGCATGGCGCAGAAAGACGTGTGGTTTATAGTTTCAGGACACATTCCCGCTATAATAGCTTTTATCATATACATTATTGCGGGTACTGCCGAGACCAACCGTGGCCCGTTTGACCTGCCCGAGGCCGAGAGTGAGCTTACCGCCGGCTATCATACTGAATATTCCGGTATACATTTCGGATTTTTCTATCTTGCCGAGTATCTTAACCTCTTTATTGTGTCGGGTGTGGCCACACTCCTCTTCTTCGGCGGTTGGATGCCGCTTCACATCCCCGGATGGGAAGGCTTCAACCAAGTTATGGACTATATACCGTCACTGATATGGTTTATAGCAAAGGCGATACTGCTTTCGTTTGTCATCATTTGGTTTAAATGGACATTCCCGCGTCTGCGTATCGACCAGCTTCTGCACCTTGAGTGGAAGTATCTGTTGCCGATAAATTTGGCCAATCTTGTGCTTATGGTGATTGTGATATGCTACGGATTGCATTTTTAATGCGGTGAATTAAAATAGAATACAATATAAAACTCTGATTTTTCGAAAAGATGAGCGATAAATTCGGAATAGTAAGTCAGGTGATCGGCCCGGTAGTCGATGTGACTTTTGAAGGAAAGGATAATGTAATCCCGCCCATTTACACGGCTCTTAAGGTAGTCCGTAACGATGGTTCGGAACTTATTCTTGAGGTAGAACAGCACATAGGAGAGGACACCGTGCGCTGTGTGGCTATGGAGAGTACCGACGGTCTGCAGCGCGGTATCCGCGTCGAGAATCTCGGACGTCCTATCGCGGTGCCCACCGGTGATCAGGTAAAAGGCCGTCTGCTCAATGTGATCGGTGAGGCCATCGACCACTTGCCTGAGCTTAAACGCGATGACTTGCGTCCGATACACCAGCCGGCACCGGCATTTGATGACCTTACAATCGGTACCGAGATACTTTATACCGGTATCAAGGTGATCGACCTGCTTGAGCCTTACAGCAAGGGCGGAAAAATCGGTCTGTTCGGTGGTGCCGGTGTAGGAAAGACCGTGCTCATCATGGAGTTGATCAACAACATTGCCAAAGGCCATAACGGGTTCTCCGTATTTACCGGCGTCGGCGAGCGTACACGCGAGGGCAACGACCTGCTGCGTGAGATGATTGAGAGCGGCGTCATGAAGTATGGCGAGAAGTTCCGTGAAGGCATGGAAAAAGGCGAATGGAACCTTGCCGATGTCAATATGGACGATGTGGCCAACTCTCAGGCTACGCTCGTGTTCGGACAGATGAATGAACCCCCGGGCGCACGTCTGCGTGTGGCTCTCTCGGGTCTTACAGTTGCCGAGCAGTTCCGCGATCAGGATGGCGGCGGCAAGGAGATCTTGCTTTTCATCGACAATATATTCCGTTTCACTCAGGCAGGTTCGGAGGTTTCGGCGCTGCTTGGCCGTATGCCTTCGGCTGTGGGCTATCAGCCTACATTGGCATCGGAGATGGGTGCCCTGCAGGAACGTATCACTTCGACGAAGCAGGGTTCGATTACTTCGGTTCAGGCCATTTATGTGCCGGCCGATGACTTGACCGACCCCGCACCGGCTACGACATTCAGCTTCCTCGATGCCACTACGGTATTGAGCCGTAAGATTGCCGAGCTCGGTATCTATCCTGCCGTCGATCCTCTTGAATCCACATCGCGTATTCTTGACCCCCACATCATAGGCGAGGAGCACTATCAGACCGCTCAGGCCGTAAAGCAGCTGCTCCAGAAGTACAATGAGCTTCAGGACATCATAGCCATACTTGGTGTTGACGAACTTTCTGACGAGGACAAGCTCGTAGTTGCACGTGCGCGTCGCGCTCAGCGTTTCCTCTCGCAGCCATTCTTCGTTGCCGAGCAGTTCACCGGACTTCCCGGTGTAATGGTGCCGCTTAGCGAGACCATCAGAGGCTTCAAGATGATACTCAGCGGTGAAATGGATGAGTATCCCGAACAGGCTTTCCTGAATGTCGGCACTATCGACGAGGCTATCGAGAAGGGCAAGAAACTGCTCGCCGAGGTAAAATAATAAAATTGTAGGATTATGATACTCAAAGTTATATCGGCCCATGACATCTTATTTCAGGGAGAAGTTGACAAAGTCTCTCTCCCCGGAGCCGAAGGCACATTCATGGTGCTCCCTCATCACGCTTCACTTATATCCACTCTCGTCAAGGGAGCGGTGGCCTATGAAGCGGATGGTCATAAGGAGTCTATCGAAGTTGCCGCCGGCATAGTCGATGTCGATAACGATGTGGTATCAGTGTGTATATATTGATATGAAACGACTTTTACTCTTGCTGGCTGTCGTGTGTGCCGCGGTATTGTACCCGGCTCATGCTCCGGCGTCGCAATCGGCCGGAGATGCCGGAGGGGAGGCAATCAACCCCAAAGAGATAATCTTCGAGCATCTCGGCGACGGCTACGGTTGGGAAGTGCCGTTTAACCATCATGTGCGCATACCGTTGCCGGTTATCGTACGTGATTATGAAGGTAAGTGGCATTGCTTCAGCTCGTCGCGTATTCAGCATGGCGAGACCTATGACGGTTTCAGGCTTGGCGGCAAGGAAAGCAAGTGGCATAACAAGATTGTCGGCATGCGTCCGGCGACGGTCGACGGCAAGACTGTGATGGAGGAGTACCGTCCGTGGGACATATCCATTACGAAGAATGTGCTTGCTATTTTCATATCGGTGATTATCGTCTTATGGATGGTGCTTTGTGTAGCCCGCTGGTACGCCAAGGCCGGTTATAAGGCCCCGCGCCGTTTCAAAGGCGCCATCGAGGCCCTGATAGTCTTCATTTATGACGGAGTTATCAAGCCTACGCTCGGGGTCAAGGCTCCTAAGTTTGCGCCATACCTTCTTACGGTATTCTTCTTTATACTGGTCATGAACCTCCTCGGGCTTATTGTCATATTCCCCGGCGGGGCCAACCTTACCGGTAATATTGCCGTTACGCTGGTATTGTCGTTGATAACTTTTCTTGTGGTCAACATATTCGGCACAAAGCACTATTGGAAAGAGGTCTTCTGGCCCGATGTGCCTTGGTGGCTGAAGTTCCCCATACCCATCATGCCGCTTATCGAGGTGTTCGGTGTGTTTACCAAGCCTGCGGCACTTACGGTGCGTCTGTTTGCCAACATGATGGGCGGTCACATAATAGTTATCGTACTTACTCTGCTCATCTTTATCCTCGGTGCGTTTGGCGCGGCCGCTGCCGGAGCCACTACCGTGGTGTCGGTCCTGTTCTCGATATTCATGCTGTTGATTGACGTGCTTGTGAGCTTCATTCAGGCTTACGTGTTCACCATGCTGTCCACGCTGTTTATATCGCTGTCGCAGGAGTCGGGCCATAAGGAGCATGAAGCGGCTCACGCGGCCCAAACTGTAAAACATGAAACAATAAAATAATTAATAATACAAACTCTTAAATTAAAGTAATTATGTTAGCAATGATTTTAGCGGCTATCGACGGCCTTTTAGGTATTGGTGCATGTATTGGCGCAGCTATCGCAGCTATTGGCGCAGGTATTGGTATCGGTAAAATCGGTGCGGCTGCCATGGAAGCTATCGCACGTCAGCCTGAGGCTACCGGCGATATTCGTAGTAATATGATTGTTATTGCTGCCCTGATCGAGGGTGTGGCTCTGTTTGCCGTTATCGTCTGCGTACTTTCGTTCTTCCTCTAATAATAAGCGCTCATGGAACTTTTCACGCCTGAATTTGGCTTGATCTTCTGGATGTTCGTAGCGTTTGCTATCCTCTTCTTGGTGCTTGCCAAGTGGGGATGGCCTGCGATTATGAAGATGATAGAAGGCCGTGCCGACCTCATCGATAAGGGTGTGGAGTACGCTCAAAATGCAAAGGAGCAGCTTGATCATGCCCGTGAAGAGGCCGAAAAATATATAGAAGAAGCTCGCAAACAGCAAGCCGAGATGCTTCGCGACGCCGACCGTATGAAGACTCAGATTATCGAAGAGGCACGCGGTGAGGCTCAGAAAGAGGCCAAGAAGCAGATGGAGGCCGCTCAAGTGGCTATAGAGCAGGCGCGCAAAGAAGCCGAATTGCGGTTCCGCGATGAAGTAAGCGCGTTCGCTCTTGATATTGCCACTAAAGTGGTCCGCAAGCAGATGGCCGACGAGAAGGCTCAATCCCAATTGGTGAACTCACTGTTGGACGAAATCGAAAACAAAAATTAATGCATGATGGATCAAGGTCTTATCCCAAATCGGTACGCTAAGGCTCTGTATAAGTTTGCCCTTGAAAAGGGCGATGCTGAACATATGTACGGGCTTATGAAAAGTGTCGCGGCCGCCTTTGCTGCTCAACCGAGGTTACAGGAGGTTATGATTAACCCCTATATCGCCGCTGCCGACAAAACCCGCCTTTTGACTACGGCAGCCGGCACCGATGCGGCTACAGACCGCTGTTATGCCGATTTTTTACGGTTGCTCCATGATAACCGCCGCATAGACTTCATGCGTGACATAGCCTTGGCTTATCTCGGCATATACCGCAAGGCCAACAATATCTATCTTGTCAACGTCGTGACTGCCTCCCGGCTTCCCGACGACGAGGTAGAGCGTTTGCGCCGGCTGGTCGAGAAACATCTTGACGGTGCGTCGATGGAGTTCTCACAGTCGATTGATCCGCAGCTTATAGGCGGCTTCGTCATAAACATCAATTCGGAGCGTCTTGACGCCTCGGTAAGTAACGAATTAAAACAATTGCGTCTTAAACTTTTAAGCAACTAACACAAAGTGATGATTAACCCAAGCGAAATATCGGAAGTATTAAAGCAACAACTCGAAAACGTCAATAATAAGGTGTCGTTTGAAGAGGTGGGTACGGTCCTTGAAGTGGGCGACGGTGTTGCCCATGTGTACGGACTCGAAAATGTACGCGCCAACGAGCTTGTTGAGTTTGAAAATGGCGTCAAGGGCGTTGCCATGAACCTTGAGGAGAGCAACGTCGGCGTGATATTGCTTAACAACATTGACCGCGTGACTGAAAATATGACCGTGCGTCGCACGGGTGAGATTGCCTCAATCCCGGCCGGTGAAGGTCTCTTGGGGCGTGTAATCAATGTGTTGGGTGAGCCTATTGACGGTGCCGGACCCATATCGGGCGAGCTTTACCGTATGCCGCTCGAGCGCAAGGCGCCCGGTGTCATATTCCGTCAGCCTGTAAACCAGCCGTTGCAGACCGGTATCAAGGCTGTCGATTCAATGGTGCCCATAGGCCGCGGTCAGCGCGAGCTTATAATCGGTGACCGTCAGATCGGTAAGACTGCGATTGCCATCGATACAATAATCAATCAACGCAAAAATTATGAAGACGGCAAGCCCGTATATTGTATATATGTGGCTATCGGGCAGAAAGCATCGTCGGTTGCCGCCACGGTGCAGACCCTGCGTGAGTACGGAGCGCTTCCTTACACGGTAGTTGTTGCCGCCAATGCTTCCGACTCTGCCGCCATGCGTTATTATTCTCCGTTTGCCGGTGTGGCTATCGGCGAATATTTCCGCGATACCGGCCGTGACGCTCTTATCGTGTACGATGACTTGTCAAAACAGGCTGTATCGTATCGTGAAATTTCACTTATCCTCAAGCGCCCCTCGGGCCGTGAGGCTTATCCCGGCGATATATTCTACCTGCACTCGCGTCTGCTCGAACGTGCCGCAAAGATTATTGACAATCAGGAAGTGGCATCTTCGATGAATGACCTGCCGGAGGTGCTCAAAGACAAGGTGAAAGGTGGCGGTTCGCTTACGGCGTTGCCTATCATCGAGACTCAGGCCGGTGACGTGTCGGCGTATATCCCCACCAACGTGATTTCAATCACCGACGGTCAGATATTCCTTGAGACCGCGCTGTTTAACCGTGGTATCCGTCCCGCTATAAATGTGGGTATATCGGTGTCGCGTGTAGGCGGTAACGCGCAGATCAAGTCTATGAAAAAAGTGGCCGGTACATTGAAAATCGATCAGGCACAGTTCCGTGAGCTTGAGTCGTTCACCAAGTTCGGCGGCGACATCGACCCCGTGACGGCCCGTGTGATTGACAAAGGTCGCAAAAACGAGCAGCTGCTTATCCAGCCTCAGTACAGCCCTATGGCCGTGGAGGATGAGGTGGCCGTGATATTCTGCGGTACCAAAGGCTTGCTCGAGAATGTGCCGCTTGACAAGGTAGCTGAATTTGAAAAATTGTTCCTGCAATTGCTGCATGCCAAATATCAGTCTGAAGTGCTTGACGTGATTAAGAGCGGTAAGCTCACCGATGACGTTGTGGCAAAACTTACTGAGAGTGCGGCAGAGATTGCAAGCCGATATAAATAAAATTGAATTATAAATGGCAACATTACGCGAATTAAAAGGTCGCATCGGTTCGGTAAGGTCTTCCGAGAAGATTACCGGCGCTATGAAGATGATATCTTCGGCCAAGATGCATAAAGCCGAGCAGGCTTTGAAGCGTCTTCTTCCGTTCCGTGGACAGATACAGACTATCATGGGCAACTTGCTTTCAGCCGACGCCGAGTTTTCGTCGCCGCTGATTGAAAGCCGCGAAGTGAAGCGTATCGGTATCGTCGTGTTCGGCTCTGACGACGGCCTTTGCGGTGCCTACAATATAAATATTTTCAAGGGCCTTCTGCAGACTCTCCATTCTTATCGCGAGAAGTACGGAGCCGACATGAATTTTGTCATCTATACCATAGGTGTCAAGATGTACAAGGCGGTGTCGAAGATCGCCGATGCCCGTATCGAGGTCGTAAAACCTCAAGGTATTGACTCGAAGAGTCAGGCCGATGCGGTGCGCGATTTCACATTTGCCATGCAGAAGCGGTTTCTTGACGGCGACATAGACCTGCTTGACATTCTCTATATGAGTTATAAGAGTGTGAGCCGTCAGGTGCTCCGTTCCGAGCAGCTGCTTCCTGTCGTGCAGGAGACTTTGACCGACAATGCGGTCACGGTGCAGTGTCGTCCTTACATATTTGAACCTGACCCCAATACTATATTCAACTCTGTCCTCCCTCTGTTTGTGCTCGCTGTCATGCAGGAGACATTCACAGAGAATCAGGCGTCGGAACAAGCCGCCCGCGTCATGGCCATGCAAAGTGCCAACGATAACGCCAAGAAGCTCCTCGACCAGCTGCAGCTTGAATACAACAAGCTGCGACAGCAGGCCATCACATCGGAGCTGCTTGACATATTGGGCGGTCAGGTAAGATGATGAACGAAATTGAATGGAAAAAGTAAATAACAAAAAATTATAAAGACCAATCATATCTATGGGCAGTGTAAAAGATTATTTTTCATCACTGGGTACGGGGGTTGTAAGCCTTCTGAAAGGTATGGGTGTCACTGGAAAGGAATTTTTCACTCCGAAAATTACCGAGGAGTATCCTGATCATCGTGACACTATTCAGTATGCGGCTCCCCGCTTTCGTGCCAAACTTCAGTTTATCTACGATGAAGAGGGGCGTAACCGTTGTATCGCTTGCGGTATCTGTCAGCGTAATTGTCCCAACGGCACAATAAGCATCACCACAAAGATGGTGGAGCTCCCCGACGGAAAGAAAAAACGTAAGTTGGACAAATATATGTATGACCTCGGCAGTTGTACATTCTGCGAATTGTGTGTCACCACCTGTCCGCAGGACGCTATCGAGTTCTCCAACGATTTCGAACAGGCGGTGTTTACACGCTCTATGCTTGTAGAGCAGCTCAATTATCTCCCCGAGAAGGAGGATGATCCCGCACCGAAGCCGGCAGCTCCGAAACCTGCTGCCGATGCCAAGCCGGTCGATAACCAATCAGAAAAAGAAAAATAAATTAAACATAATATGGAATCAGTCGGAAGTATTGTTATGTATGGAATAATCGTAGCCGCGATTATTGTCTTCTCGATACTCACTGTCACCACACGACGCATTCTGCGTGCCGCAACTTATCTGTTGTTTGTGCTGTTTGCCACGGCGGGGCTGTACTTCAAGCTCGATTACGAGTTTCTTGGTGCGGTCCAGATTGCCGTATACGCAGGCGGCATAGTCGTGTTGTTCGTATTCTCGATCTTGCTTACAAGCAAGCCGGGTGACAGCAGTGCGAGACTTGCTTCAAAGAAACGCGTGGTCGGACTCATCGCTGCCCTGATGTCGCTTGTCGTATTGGGCTATGCGCTTGTGAGCCGTCCTGAGTTCTGGTCTACATTCAGCGCTCCGTTCACTCTCGATATGACGATGAACCGTCTTGGCGAGATTTTGCTCGGAACCGAAAAGTACCAGTATCTGCTGCCTTTTGAAGCTGTGAGTGTGTTATTGTTGGCATGTATCATCGGAGGCGTTGTTGTCGCCCGTAAACGTTAATAGTGTTATGGATAAACTACCTGTGATGCTATACATAATACCCAGCATGATTATGTTCTGCTGCGGTGTATACGGTTTTATTACCCGTAAAAACATGATAGCGATACTTATATCGCTCGAGCTTATGCTTAACGCGGTCGACATCAATTTTGTGGTGTTCAACCGGTTTTTGTTTCCCGGACAGCTTGAAGGCATGATGTTTACTCTTTTTGCTATCGCCATTGCGGCTGCTGAGACCGCTCTTGCCATTGCTATTATAGTAAACATTTTCAGAGTCGCCAAAAACATAGATGTCCGTGACCTTACTAAAATGAAATTTTAACAGCTATGGAAATGATGTCAATCTTCATACTTTGCATACCCTTGTGCATGTTCCTCTTACTCGGATTGCTCGGTAAGTACATGCCGCATAAGGTGGCCGGAATTCTCGGTACGTTGGGTATGGGAGTTACAATGGTGTTGGCTTATACTGTAGCCCTCACTTATTTCTTCTCGGGAAGCCCCGAGTTTATAAACGAGGCCGGCGAACGTCTTCAGGTCGTATTGTTCAATTACGACTGGTTGCAGTTTACCGACAAACTTGTCATTCGTCTCGGTTTCCTTCTTGATCCTATTTCGGCGCTCCTTCTTGTCGTCATTACGACAGTGTCGTTTATGGTGCATCTTTACAGCAACGGTTACATGCGCGACCATCACGGAGTGTGGGAGACCGGCTTCCAGCGTTTTTACGCGTTCCTGTCGCTCTTCAGCTTCTCGATGCTCGGTCTTGTAGTGGCTACCAACATTTTCCAGATGTATATTTTCTGGGAGCTTGTGGGCGCTTCTTCATTCCTGCTCATCGGCTTCTACTATGTCAAGCCCTCGGCAGTTGCCGCATGTAAGAAAGCGTTTATCGTAACCCGCTTCGCCGACCTCGGCTTCCTGCTCGGTATTCTTGCTCTGTCGTTCTACGGTGCCAAGTACGGCAACTTCAATTTCGACTTCAATTTCGACTTCACTTCGCTCACATCTTCTGCCGTGGCAGGTGCTAAGAACATCTTCCAGATCGATCTTTCTACCGCCGAGGCTGTCAAGAATACATTCCTTAACTCACCCGCACCTACATTCCTCGGCGCTTCGGTGCTTACTTGGGCGCTTGTGCTGATCTTTATGGGCGGTATGGGTAAGTCGGCTATGTTGCCGTTGCACATATGGCTTCCCGACGCTATGGAAGGTCCGACTCCCGTGTCGGCACTCATCCACGCCGCTACCATGGTTGTGGCAGGTGTCTATCTTGTCGCCCGTCTGTTCCCCTTGTATCTTATGGAGACTGCGGCGCTCGAGATTATTGTCGTCGTCGGTGCGGTTACCGCGCTCTATGCCGCTATGGTGGCATGTACGCAGGTCGACATCAAGCGTGTGCTTGCATTCTCTACCATATCGCAGATTGCGTTCATGATGGTTTCGCTTGGCGTTGCCCGTCCTGAATTCCACCATGGAGTAGGTTATATGGCCGGTATGTTCCATCTGTTTACTCACGCCATGTTCAAGGCACTCCTCTTCCTTTGTGCCGGTGCTATTATCCACGCTATTGGCTCCAACGACTATACCGCCATGCATGGACTCCGCAAGTACATGCCTGTGACCCATATCACATTCCTTGTCGGCTGTCTTGCTATAGCAGGTATCATACCGTTTGCCGGTTTCTTCTCGAAAGATGAGATTTTGACCGCATGCTTCGGCAACTCGATGTTGTGGTACATATGGATGTCATTTGTAGCCGGTCTTACCGCCTTCTACATGTTCCGTCTGTATTATCTCATATTCTGGTGGAAAGAGCATAAGATACCCGAAGGACATCATGCTCCCCATGATCAGGCTTGGACCATGACGGTTCCTTTGGTATTCCTTGCCGCTGTATCGTGCGTGGCCGGTTTCGTTCCGTTCGGAAACCTCGTTACTTGGAACGGTCGCCCCATGTTTGACAGCATGTCGTTCTTTACCAATCTTGAGCACCTCAACTGGTCTGTTGCCGCAGTCAGTCTTGCTGTTGCAGTTGTAGCCATAATTATCGCTACAGCCATGTACAAGAAAGAAAATCCCGCTCCTGCAAAGATGAAAGCCGCTCTGCCCGCTCTGTGGCGCTGGTGCTTCCACCGCTTCTATTGGGACGAGCTTTATCTGTTCATCACAAGAAACATCATCTTCGACCGCATATGCAAGCCTATAGCATGGTTTGACCGTCACATCATCGACGGTACGATGGATATGTTTGCTGCCGTTACACAGCGTGCATCGCTCGCTATCAAGGGTCTGCAGTCGGGCAATGTCCAGTTCTATGTATGGCTCTATCTTGTCGGCGCACTTCTCATGGCGACTGTCGTATGGATATGTCTTCTGTAATGTTTAATGGTGCAACTCAAATATAGTAATTATGATATTCTCTAATATTCTTATATATTTTGTAGTCATCCCGCTGTTGATGCTCGGGTGTCTGTTCCTTTGCAGGAACATGAACCAGATACGCACCGTTGCAGTTGTCGGTTCTACGGCACTTGTGGCCTTGGCTGTATACTTGGTGTTTGACTTTTTGCATTTGCGTGCCGCCGGTGCCGATGCCATAATGCTGTATACCGGTTCTTGGATGTGGTTTGAACCGCTTAACATCCATCTGGCTGTAGGTGTCGACGGTATTTCGGTAGCCATGTTGCTCCTTTCGGCAATCATTGTATTTGCCGGTACGTTTGCTTCGTGGAAAATCGAGCCGCTGCCCAAGGACTTTTTCTTATGGCTTATCCTGCTCTCGACCGGTGTGTTCGGTTTCTTCATCTCAATCGACCTGTTCACTATGTTCATGTTCTATGAGGTGGCCCTTATCCCCATGTACCTTCTTATTGGTCTCTGGGGTACTGGACGCAAGGAGTATTCGGCTATGAAGCTTACGCTGATGCTTATGGGCGGTTCGGCATTCCTTTTGCTCGGTATTCTCGGTATATATTATCATTCGGCTCCCGAAGGCGGTCAGCTTACCATGAACTTGCTTGAGATATCGGCTAACGACGCCATTGACCATAATTGGCAGTACTTCCTGTTCCCGATGACATTTGTCGGTTTCGGAGTACTCGGCGCTATGTTCCCGTTCCACACTTGGAGTCCTGACGGTCATGCCTCGGCGCCTACCGCCGTGTCCATGCTGCATGCTGGTGTACTTATGAAGCTGGGAGGTTATGGCTGCTTCCGCGTGGCTATATATCTGATGCCTTTCGCTGCCAATGAGCTCGCGTGGATATTCCTTATCCTTACCGGTATATCGGTTGTTTACGGAGCGTTCAGCGCATGTGTGCAGAACGACCTCAAATACATCAACGCCTACTCTTCGGTTAGTCACTGCGGACTTGTGCTGTTTGCCATATTGATGCTTAACACCACGGCCATGACCGGTGCTGTTATGCAGATGTTGTCACACGGTCTTATGACAGCCTTGTTCTTTGCGCTGATCGGTATGATCTACGGTCGTACTCATACACGCGACATCCGGCTCATGGGCGGTCTTATGAAGATTATGCCGTTCTTGGCTGTATGTTATGTCATTGCGGGTATGGCCTCTCTCGGTCTTCCCGGTCTTAGCGGTTTCGTTGCCGAAATGACTATTTTCGTGGGCTCGTTCCAGCACGCCGACTTCTTCCACCGTGCGTTTACAGTGGCTGCATGTTGCTCTATCGTTATTACTGCCGTATACATACTCCGTGTTGTGGGCAAACTGCTTTACGGTCCCGTATACGACGAGCATCATCTTACGCTCACCGATGCCAAGTGGTGGGAACGCCTCTCCACCGTCACTCTTATTGTCTGCGTGGCCGGTATCGGTTGTTTCCCCAACTGGATCAATGACATGCTCCATGACTCCTTCCTCCCTATTATTGAAGTGTTGACTAAATAAAAGATTTATAAGATATGGATTATTCACAGTTTTTGGTAATGCATCATGAGATAGGATTATTGGTCCTTATCCTATTGATCTTTTTATTTGATACATTCAGCTCTAAGGAGAGTCCGCGCGGTTTCTCCATGTTCTCTGTATGTCTTTTTGCTCTGTTTGTTGTAGCCGGTTTCGTCTATCCGTGGCGTCAGGAGACTGCTGCGGCCTTTGGCGGCATGTATGCGGCTTCTCCTGTTATGACAGCGATTAAGAACGTACTTAACATCGGTGTCCTCATTGTGCTCATCCAGTCTATGAAGTGGGCCGACAGCGAGTTCATGCGTGTGCGTCGCGGAGAGTTCTATGAGTTGCTGCTCATCACGCTCTTCGGTATGTATCTTATGATTTCCGCCCGTCACTTCCTTCTGTTCATCATCGGTCTGGAGACAGCCTCACTGCCGCTTGCAGCATTGGTTGCCTTTGACAAGAACCGCTATGAAAGCCATGAAGCTGCCGTGAAGTACATACTTACCGCAGTATTCTCATCGGCTATATTCATGATGGGCCTCAGCTTTGTATACGCTCTTGCCGGTACGCTTTATTTTGCCGACATCGCGGCTTCGCTTGTAAACGGAGGTGCTATGCTTATAGTGGCTATAGCTTTTGTCATAGCCGGTATGGGCTTCAAGCTCTCGCTTGTGCCTTTCCACTTGTGGACAGCCGACGTATATCAGGGTGCACCCACTTCGGTCACATCCTATCTGTCGGTTATCTCCAAGGGTTCGGCTGCGTTTGCTTTCTTCGTTATACTTGTTCAGGTATTCGGTCCGTTCTACCACGGTATCTGGGAGTGGATGCTTTATGCGTTGATTATCCTTACTATCACCGTGGGTAACCTTTTCGCTCTGCGACAGAAAAACCTCAAGCGCTTCCTTGCGTTCTCTTCTATCTCGCAGGCCGGTTACATCATGCTCGGCGTGATTGCCGCAAGTGCGCAGGGTCTCGGTTCGTTGATTTTCTACGTTCTTGTATACATATTCTCCAATCTTGCTGCATTCGGAGTCATCTCCGCTATCGAGAATAAGACTGGACGTGTGGACATGGACTCGTACAACAATCTTTATTCGACCAACCCCAAACTTGCATTCACTATGATGCTTGCCATGTTCTCGCTGGCGGGTATTCCTCCGTTTGCCGGTTTCTTCAGTAAGTTCTTTATCTTCTCGGCAGGTGTAGCTTCCGGTTCGATGGCTCTTTACATACTCGTGCTTATAGCGTTGATTAACACTATCGTGTCGCTCTACTACTATCTGCTTGTGGTAAAGGCCATGTTCATCAACAATCAGGAGCCTTGTGCTATCGCAACCTTCCGTTCGGCCGGTTCCGAGCGCCTCGGTATGTGGATTTGCGTTGTCGGCATAATTCTTGTCGGTCTCGTAAGCTGTATCTACAACGGCATCATTAATACTTCCGTGATGAACACCGAGTATATCTTTACGATATTTGCCAACTGATAATATCTGTCTTATATAAACGAAACGGGCGACTCATCTCGAGCCGCCCGTTTCGCTTTTTGTAGTATGAAATTCTGTTTCTCTTTAGACGTTTATATGTGCGTGAAAGTTTCACTGTTTTATGTTTTTTACGACAAATAAACACTTATATGCCAATCTGTACGTAAACAAAGGTTTTTGGACTGTTTTTGCCGGTGATGTTACGATAATAGAGATATTTGAAATAGTATAATTACATATTAGTGTGCGGTTTTTGAGATATTTGCATTACAATAAAGTATTCTGTTATGTATAGATATTTATCGTATATCCTGATGCGGTTATCGATTATTCTCTGCCATGTCTGCTGTATGGCTCAGAATTTCCGTATAGCCGATACCGCAGGTGCGGCGACGATTTTTGTCGATGCCGACAATCATGCTGGTGTCATAAGGGCGGCACGCGATTTAGGCGATGATGTACGTAAAGTTACCGGCACTTCGGCTCCGGTACTTCTGACGATAGCAAATACAGCTATTTCGGACCTCCCGAGCGGACTGCCGAATAACTTGAACTGACTGTAATAAATTGATAAACAGTGAAAATATAGTAATATGATGAAAAAACTTTTTGTAACCTCTTTTCTGGCTCTTGCGGCATGCGCCGTGAGTGCGCAGAATCCTTATCTCCCGCTGTGGGAACACCTTCCCGACGGAGAGCCGCGTGTGTTTGAAGACCCGGATAACCCCGGAAAATACCGTGCTTATATAATCGGGTCGCATGACATAACATATTCGCGCTATTGCGGCAATGACATACGCATGTGGTCGGCTCCGGTCGAGGATCTCAGCCAATGGCGCGACGAGGGCCCTATATTCTCGTGGTTCGTCAACGGAGAGTGGGACACCATGTATGCTCCCGATCTTGTCGAGGTCAGAGACCGTAATACAGGTAAAAAGACTTACTGGCTCTATCCTCACTCCCGCGGATGGCGGCGTGTGGCTATGGTATGCCGCGGCGACCGTCCCGACGGTCCTTTTACTCCCGTCAATCTTACTGACGACGGCACTCAATGTGTGGCCGGTTCTCTGATTGATTTCGACCCCTCGGTATTTGTTGAGAACATCACCGACAAGCGCGACAAGGATTATGACCGCGGTTTCCGTGCCTATGTATACTACGGTTTCCGCCACAGTACGGCATATGAGCTGGATCAGGACAACATGTATGCCGTGCGTCCCGGTACGGAAATTCATGACTACTTTATCCCTGCGAGCGAGCGCTACGGCGAGATACGCGACCCCGAAGGTACCGTCTATCCGGCACTGTACAAAGATCAGAATCCCGGCGACTTCAATTTTTTCGAGGCATCGTCAATCCGTCAGGTCGGCAATAAGTACGTTATGGTATTTTCCGGATATAGCGGTCCTGACTACGGTCTCGGTTCCACCAACTCTGCTCTGCGTTATGCCTACGGCGATTCTCCGCTTGGTCCGTGGCGTTCCGGAGGTGTTCTTGTCGACTCGCGCGGCGTGGTACCCAACCATGACGGCTCGGCCCTTACCACAAGCAATGCCGCTCACAATACCCACGGTTCTATTCAGGAGATAAATGGACAGTGGTATGTATTCTATCATCGTCCTCCCCGTGGATTCGGTAATGCACGTCAGCCTATGGTGGCTCCTGTGAAGATAACTTGGGACAAGAAGAAAGTGGCCGATGGCGGACAGTTGCATATCACCGCCTACGATCCGTATGCCAAGGATAACGAATGGAAAGCCGCCGCTTCTGACGGAAATGTATATACAGGTGCCGAAGTTACAAGTGAAGGCTTCCAGATATTCGGTCTGCCGCCATATAATTATTATTCTGCCGGTATCGCATGTTATATGTCCGGCAACAACTGGCTTCAGGACAACTACGATGTATGGAACGACGGCATGGACCTTAAAGACATCACATCGGGAGGCATAGTCGGCTTCAAATACTTCGGCTTCGGCGGCCTCGATAAGGATGACAAGGGTGTCAAGGCTTTCAGAGGCACACTTGCAGGCGATGGCACACGCCTGTTGCTCAATCTTACTCCTGATTGCAAAAAAGCGTTCCGTATCAGAGTCATGCTTGACGGACCATATGCCAACGATGCGTGGAACGGTCAAGAGATAGGTGTAGTTGAAGTACCTGCCGGCACTACGGCCGAGGCACGTGATTACGAGGTCGCTCTTCCGGCCGTTGAGGGACTGAAAGGCAAGCATGCCGTTTATCTTGTGGCCGAAGGCGATGACTGTAAGTTTACCTTGCACGGGATTGGCTTCGCAAAACCCGGTATGCCTTGCAAGCGTCCCGAGGTACCTTCAGTAGCAATATTTGCCGATGGTAAAAAGCTCAACATTCCTGCCGAGCCAATACGCTGTTCAAATGCCAACGGGCTTGTCGATGCTATCCGCTATCAAATTTATGCTCCGTTGAAGCCCGATACTAAATTGGACGTAAAGAGCACTCATTCAGGAGTAAAGACTGAAATAGGTCAAATCACTGACGGTAGAGCAACAATAAAATGCTCCTACAACGGCTGTGACAAAATATATCTGATAAACTGACAAGGGAATCTTTTATTTGGTGTTTACGGGCTGCCGGTCACGATGCATTGCATCGTAGCCGGCGGCTCTTTTTGTGTCGCGATTTAGTCCGTGAATGTGCCTTATCTAATACTGTTGTAATCTTTACCCACGGCAAGTAGAATTATGCATATAAGAAATGGTGTAGCTAAAAAGCTTAGCAAAAGCCATATGGCAGGATTACGGTTCCTGCGTTGTGCCATTACAGCTACCAAAACATACATACCGATGTAAATGCTTAATAATACTACGGTGATAATTATTACAAGAAGCGTTGCCTTGAATGTATCGTCCGAGTCGTGATCTTCCTGAGCTGTTCCTATACAGATTGGGCCTCTGACAGCTTCTTTATTATCGTTATAGCTTTTTAATTCATAATTTATTTTGAATGCGGGAAAACCTAAATCTTCTTTGTCCTTGTAATAACGATAATGCCTTTCTCCTTCATATGCCGGGACGTCTATCTTTTTTGTCATGCCCGGCGCTATGTCAATGTTTAATGAAAATGTTTCATAATCCATCGGATTTCCTTGCATGTCGAGATACTCCAATATGAAGGTGACATTTCTGATATCTTCATCCGTATTATTTTTTAATGCAATTGTGCCGTTTGAGTCTAATGACCCCTGCACATATGATGCCATACTCACTGCTTCTGATTTGGCCTTTGTCGCGGCATAGCTATCCTGTCCGAAAAGCAGTACTGCCATAAAAATGGAAATTATGATATATCTCATGCTGAATATTATTTTAATTACAAATATACTATTTTATGTCATAAGTAAACTGATAAAGGCCGAAATCTTGTTGCTTGCTATTTGAAATAGTTGTGGACTCCGGTGATTAAAGAGGGCGATTTGCGGGTCAATTAAAACACGGTTGTTAAACGACGATAATGTTGGTAAGGGCGCCAGTACCGATTTTTTGCATTTTAACAGTTCAACCGGATTTTGCAGCTGACCCCGATTTGCACCGGTCATATTTTATTCAAGATAGTACAAAAAAGAAGCGATGTCTCACGACATCGCTTCCCGTTTAAACCTTTATCTTAATCTAATACTATGAAAAACACACATACAAATGTACTCATTTTTATTAATACAAACCAAATGTTTGAAGCATGTTTTAACAAAAATTTTGTAAACAATCGTGGCTGATTGCGACAAATCTGCCATAATTAACATTTAGTAAGGAATTATTGTCTTATATACAATAACTAAACCCCTCTCTTGCTGTTTTTCGCTCGTATTTGTTTATCTTTGTAAGAATAAATTTTTAATCGGCAATTCAATGAAGCAGTCAGTTATTATTGATAATATAAAATCGCGTCTCGGCATAGAGACACTTAATCCAATGCAGTGCGAGGTCATGAACTCCGGAGCACGTGACATGTTGTTGCTTTCTCCTACAGGCTCCGGCAAGACTGTCGCTTTTGCCATAGCAGTACTGCAAACACTTGCTAAACCATCGGCCGATGTCAAGGCTGTGATTATTGCGCCGTCGCGCGAGCTCGTCATGCAGATATATAATGTAGTGCGTGACATTGCTACCGGCTATAAGACTGTGGCTTTGTACGGTGGACATTCGATGACTGACGAGAAGAACTCACTGTCGCCGGCACCTGACATTATTGTGGCCACGCCGGGGCGACTGCTCGACCATATCAATAGGAAGCATGTGGCCCTTTATACGGCTCGGGTACTGGTGCTTGATGAATATGACAAGTCGCTTGAGCTCGGATTTCATGACGAAATGCGCCGTATAGTGCGCACGATGCCCAATCTTAGCCGCACTATATTGACTTCGGCCACCCGCCTTCAGGAAATGCCTGATTTCTTGAAATTACGCTCACCCGAGACGCTTGATTTCCTTTCATCGGCCGATAAACCGCGCCGCCGTATGGACATCGTTCATGTCGAGTCGCCGGCGCGTGACAAGATTGACACACTGGTCGATCTGCTGCACTCGCTCGACAACGGTCGTGTCATTATATTTGTCAATCATCGTGAAAGCGCCGACCGTGTGTATCGTCATCTCAAGGAGGCCGGACTGCCGGTAGGTATGTACCACGGTGCTCTTGACCAGCCCGACAGGGAAAAGGCCGTCGACCTGCTTAATAACGGCACGACTCCGATACTTGTGTCTACCGACCTCGGTGCGCGCGGTCTTGACATTGACTCAGTACAGGCTATAATCCATTATCATATGCCGCTTACCAAGGAGACTTGGACACACCGCAACGGGCGCACGGCGCGAGTCGATGCACGCGGCACCGTCTATGTTCTCACATCGGAGGCTGACAATATACCTGAATATGTGACTTTTGACCGTGCCTATGTACCTACGGGCCATTCCTCCGATCCTATAAAAGCATCGGCGGCCACTTTGTACCTCAATGCCGGGAAAAAAGAGAAGATATCACGAGGCGACATCGCCGGCTTCCTTATCAAGCAAGGTGGCCTTGCGTCCGAAGAGGTAGGGCGCATAATAGTGAAAGACCACTCCGCTATTGCCGCCGTGCCCGTCGACAAAGCCGCCGCTCTGCTCCGCACAGTCGCCTCCGAGCGCCTCAAAGGCAAGCGCGTCCGCATCTCCCTCCTGCACCCCTGACATAGAATCCTCACTATAAACTCCTGTTATGCACAAGCTTGCCCGCAATAGTCGCGTTGTAGATTATAGATATTCCATCGGGAATGTGTGCGAAACAGCTGGGTACATTTAAATATGAATCCAAAAACGGTATGTTGCGGACAGTGCCCATTGTCGGTATACGTAATCTTTAGAGATGATGCGGTATTGTTGGCTTATACTGTATTATTAATTGGAATGGGTAATTTGCGTGGTGTTATGATGAAATTTTGTAAATTTGCGCTACGTTTCGAGCGGGACGGTCGGTCGCTTGTCGACTTCGCGTGCGGCAAGAGGAAAGTCCGGGCAACGCAGAGCACCATGGTCCCTAACGGAGACCTGTCAGCGATGGCAGAGTAATGTGACAGAAAATAACCGCCGCCTTTGTGGCGGTAAGGGTGAAAAGGCGAGGTAAGAGCTCACCGGGGTCCACAGCGATATGGGCTGCCGCACATCTGATGGGTTGCAAGGTCAAGTATACCGGCATTCAAGGGCTGCTCGTCCATTGCCGGGGGGTAGACTGCTGACTGCGGCAAAGCCGCGACCCAGCCCGGTGGCAACACCGGGCGTAGATAAATGACCGACGGCGGAGTATCTCCGTTACATAACCCGGCTTACAGGCCCGCTCGATTTTATAAATAACAAAGGCTCCCACGTGGGAGCCTTTGTTATTTATAAATGCCGGTTGTTGATTATTCGCCGGGGATAATTGCTTCGCTGGGGCAAACTTCAGCGCAGCTACCGCACTCGATGCAAGTATCGGGATCGATGTGGTAGATGTCACCTTCGGAGATTGCTTCTACGGGGCACACCGGAAGGCAAGTGCCGCAAGCTACACACTTATCTGTAATTACGTAAGCCATGATAGTTTAATTTAGATATTATACGAATATTTGTTATTGCTTTACCCTGCAAAGTTATATTTTTATTTTAAATCCGTCAACATTTGCCCGAAAAATATTCGCAAAGATTCTTAGAGCCTTATGCCGCAGGGCATTATTGCAATACGACGCTAAACAAGGTTTGGTTTCAGAGTCATTTTATTTCGATATCCGGATTTATTCCAAGTAGTTGACCTATGAATCTACCCTTGTCCTTTGGTGATATGTACAGAGGCCCGTAATTTTTCAACACTGAACGGTCGGTAAATGCTATGGCCAGTTTATCATAGGATAGGGCAGGCCCCCAAAGGACGCTTTTACATGATTTTATAGCTTTGATTTTATTAATGGGGTAACGGCGCGGACGGCAATACTGATATACTAAGAGTTCATCGCCATCAACGGCATACCAGACTCCGAAAAAAGTTATGGCAAATATGCTTCCGAAACCTATCAGAAAGATTAAAAAAGATATCCATCCTATGCCACCTATGGCTGCGGCTATAAGCACGGCGAAAAAGAAGCATGCGGTAGCCCATATCCACCAGTCAATCCTTGAACGGTATACAGTTTTCATAAGTTATAAATATTGAAGTTTATACGTGGTTATTATATTTCGGTTTGTAACATTGACGTCTCAACCTTCATCATGGCCTTGCGGTATTCAGCTTTGACATTACCGGCTTTTATTGTTCCATTGTCAAATAGGCGGAGAATGAAGTCATTGAGTGATTCTGCTTTCTGCTTTTCAGGAAGGTGTATGTAGATTATAGGTGCAAGTACAAGACTGCCATCGACATATTCCTTAAATTCATTATATACGCTACAGTTGTCCCTGCGACCGATTTTATGTGATATAAAGACTTCGGCTGCGACAACAAAAGCCTCATTACGGCCTTCGTTATGACCTCTGGCCACATTTTCATTATCACGGTAAAAATCGTCGGTCATGAGTTCATCAAGTTTTTGCATAAGCTGCTCGGAAATCGACAGACGATGAAGATTCTCGTGGATATAAACTTTTAAAAAGTCGAGCCTGAATTTCTTTTCAAGTTCTACGTCGAGGAGAAGTGGCGTGCAACAGAATGATTCGTCTGACAGATTAAAGGCATTGTCGATGTTAAGAATATAAATATTGGAGCGCGTCGGCGGCAGTATCTCCGGTCCGGAGAACTCTGTCATGGCATCATGTATGGCGTTTATCGCTTTTTCCGAAACCGGATAGGAATTTATGTACCCGTCAAGAACAGGTTTGATCTCTGAGGACCAATACTCCGAATATCCCGACGCGTTTATAGCTGACAGACATCTGCTTATCTGTGGGCTCAGATCTACAATGTTATTCACCCAGTCTTCATCATACTTGATGACATCATTATTTCCCGGCAACAAAGTGAAGAAAACCACGCATGAGTCGGTATCATGTCTGTTTCCTCCGAAAGAGGCATAGAGATTGCACAGTTTAGATGCTGAAACATTATCATTTACGGTGTTAAGTTCACGCATGAAAGCGGAGTCGGCGGCGAGATGGCTGAACTGCGGTATTTCCTTTATTTTGTCAAAATATTGCAGTGACGCAATCATATCGAAGCTTTTAGAAGTTGTAAAAAGCCTTTGGGCGCAATGTATTGCGGTTACATCCTGTTTATTAAGTTCGGGCGTTTTTAAAGAGTCGGTAAGCTCGGTATTTGCTGTTGCCGTTGTCGCGACGATGGCACAGAATATTGATGTGATGATGCGGTTTAGCATAAACGTTTCAGTTGTCCTGACAGCAAAGTTACGACATAAAAAAGGAATAACTATAAAACAAAGCTAATTGCCCGATAAATTTTTGGCGTATCAATATTGCATGTCAATGAAAAATGTACGTCATAATCAGGCTGGCGGATTGGACGAATCCGTAAGTAGTTTCACATGCTGTGTCGGCCATGTAAATGGGTGGTTGTGAAAAATACTGAAATATAGCGGGTATTTATGGTAAAAGCCCTAACTTTGTATATTAAATTAATGATTATAGTATTTTAAGGATGGGAAAACGCATTTTTAATATTTTGATTATAATGCTGGTGGCCTCGGTCTCCGGGCTTAACGCACAGTTTGTGAACCCCGTTAAGTGGACCGTAGCGCTTGACATGATTGATGGAAACAAGGGTGAAATCGTCATGACTGCCGACATTGCGGCCGGGTGGCACATGTACAGCCATGAAGTGGATCCGGACATAGGTCCTACGCCGTTGTCGGTGGACTGGAGCAAGCTGGAAGGCGTTACGCTTGAAGGAAAGCTGACGGCCGACAAAGCGTCGCACAAGGAGTTTGACGAGATGTTCGGTGCCAACCTAAGCTGGTGGACCGAGCGTGTTGTCATAAAGCAGGCGTTCGTAGCCGGTTCGGGCAACTATGCCGTGGCAGGTACCATACGGTTTTCAGCATGCAATGACCAGAATTGTATCCCTCCACAGAAAGAGACCTTTGAATTTACCGGATCGGCAAAGGGTGTGTCGGCCGATGTTACCGAGACAACAGCTGATACCGTGGCCGCCGCACTTGTCGAAATCCCGTTTGCCAACGTAGCTGACGAAAAGTCAGATACTGATGCCGGCATATGGGATCCGGTGGATTTTTCCGGTACTGAAAAGGCTGAAAATACTGATACCGCTTCGTTGTGGTATATATTCATAACATGTTTTATCGGCGGTTTTGTGGCATTGCTCACTCCCTGTGTGTGGCCTATGATACCGCTTACAGTGAGCTTTTTCCTTAAGAAGGGCAAGTCAAGGGCACGGTCGGTGGCCGACGCCTTTATATATGGTATATCGATCATAGCCATATATCTGCTGTTAGGTCTGCTTATCACGGCACTGTTCGGCGCAAGCTCGCTTAACGCATTGTCAACCAGTGCGGTCTGCAATATCATCTTCTTCCTGCTGCTTGTGGTGTTTGCCATATCGTTCTTCGGCGCGTTTGACATCAAGCTGCCCTCATCGTGGGCCAACAAGATGGATAGTACCGCCGAGCGTACAACCGGCCTCCTGAGCATATTCTTTATGGCTTTTACTCTTACGCTTGTATCGTTTTCCTGCACAGGCCCTATCATAGGCACACTGCTTGTTGAGGCGGCAAGTACCGGCGATAAGTTCGGTCCGGCAGTGGGTATGTTCGGCTTCTCGTTTGCCCTTGCCATACCGTTCTGTCTGTTTGCCATGTTCCCGTCATGGCTGCAGAGCGCTCCCAAGTCAGGCGGATGGATGAATACCGTCAAGGTCGTGCTCGGCTTCATCGAGCTTGCTCTGTCATTGAAGTTCCTTTCGGTGGCCGATCTTGCTTACGGATGGCATATACTTGACCGCGAGGTGTTCCTTGCTCTCTGGATTGTGATTTTCACTCTTCTCGGACTTTATCTTTTGGGCAAGTTTAATTTCTCTCATTACGGCCCGGCCAACGGAAGCATAGGCACTTTCCGTTTCTTCCTGTCGATGATTTCATTGTCGTTTGCCGTGTATCTCGTACCCGGTCTGTGGGGCGCTCCCCTCAAGGGCGTGAGTGCGTTTGTGCCTCCGCTTTATACTCAGGATTTCAATCTTTACGGAGGAGTGTTCAAGGAGTATGATGACTATGAAGAGGGCATGAAGGCTGCCGCCGAAGAAGGCAAGCCTGTGTTCATTGACTTCTCTGGTTATGGATGTGTCAACTGCCGCAAGATGGAGGGCGCCGTTCTTGACAATCCTGATGTCAGGACTATGATTGAAGACAATTTTGTCGTTATAAAACTGATGGTCGACGAGAAGAAAAAACTTCCCGTGCCCGAGACCGTCACTGAAAATGGCAAGAAAGTGGTGCTGGAGACCTACGGCGACCGTTGGAGCTATCTGCAGCGCTATAAATTCCAAGCCAATGCGCAGCCCTATTATGTCGTGCTTGATCCGTCGGGCAGGCTTCTGTCAGGGCCATTCTCATATGACGAAAATATTCCGCGTTTCACAGAGTTTCTTGAAGCGGGAATGAAGAATTTTGCTAAATAGATGGAGGAGCTCACCAACCGGGTACGCAAACTTGTGGCGTCGCTTGATGACCCGAAAGTAAGAGATGCCGAGGGACTGTTTGTAGCCGAAGGCACCAAATGTGTGCTTGACACAGCCGGAGCGTTTGCCCCCCGGTGGATATTTGCGACTGCCGCTTGGACGGAGGCGCATGGGCATGACCTCCGTGGCTCGGCCTCCATAACGGTAGTGAAACGTGCCGACTTGGAGCGCATGAGCCATCTGTCGACCCCTCCGCAGGTCATGGCGGTGTACGAGCGACCTGTATACGAGATAACTCCGGCTGACATTGCCGGACGCCTTGTCATAGCTCTTGACCGGCTTCAGGATCCCGGTAATCTCGGTACGGTGATGCGTGTCGCCGACTGGTTCGGCATTGACACCCTAGTGTGCTCGCACGATACTGTCGACTGCTTCAATCCTAAAGTGGTACAAGCCACAATGGGTGCCATATCGCGGGTAAAGGTGGTCTATACTGACCTTCCGGAATTTTTGGCACAATGCGGGCAGACGGTTTACGGCACGTTTCTTGACGGTGACATCATATACAATTCTTCGCTCGGCGACTCCGGCGTCATAGTCATGGGTAACGAGGGCCGCGGCATATCGGATGACGTAGCCCGGCATGTTGACCGACGGCTGTATATACCGTCGTTTCCTGCGTTGCGTCCTACGAGCGAGTCGCTTAACGTAGGCACTGCCACGGCTATAACCGTAGCGGAGTTTCGTCGTCGTCAATTATCTTGAAAAATTATGGCAAAACAGGTGAAAACGACTTGGTTCTGCAGCAACTGCGGCAATGAATCGTCAAAATGGGTAGGGCGCTGTCCCGGCTGCGGAGAGTGGAACACTATGGTTGAGGAACGTGTCGTGACCGGCAAGAGCAAGTCATCGACATTTGACTCCGGACGTGACAATGTGCCCATGCCTATATCGGGCATAGTCGCGGAGACCGAGACCCGCATACATATGCCGAGTGAGGAGCTGAACCGGGTACTCGGCGGAGGGCTTGTAGCAGGCTCAATTGTGCTTATAGGCGGGGAGCCGGGTATAGGCAAATCGACCCTTGTTTTGCAGAATATATTGTCGATACGCGGTAAACGCATACTTTATGTGTCGGGCGAAGAGAGCGCGGCACAGCTGAAGATGCGTGCCGACCGAATAGGGCGCCTCAGCGATAACTGTTTTATAGTATGCGACACTTCACTTGAGTCGATAATGAGGCATGTCGACAGCTTAAAGCCCGAAATGCTTGTCGTGGACTCTATTCAGACTATAGCCTCTGACGCCATCGAGTCATCGTCGGGCAGTGTGAGTCAGGTCAGGGAATGTGCCGCACAGCTGTTGCGTTACGCCAAGTCATCCGGCACTCCGGTGATTCTTATAGGACATATCAACAAAGAGGGTTCCATTGCCGGCCCAAAGGTGCTTGAGCACATTGTTGACGCCGTGCTGCAGTTTGAAGGCGACCGCCACTACATGTACCGCATATTGCGCTCTATAAAGAACCGTTTCGGCTCGACATCCGAACTGGGCATTTATGAGATGGTGCAGCGCGGACTCCGTGAGGTCTCTAATCCGTCGGAACTGCTTCTGTCGCAGAGCGACGGCGCGGAGTTGTCGGGAGTATCCATCGGGGTGACGCTTGAAGGTATACGCCCATTTCTTATTGAGACACAGGCGCTTGTGTCGACAGCGGCTTATGGTACTCCGCAACGGTCAGTGACGGGCTTTGACGCTAAGCGCATGAACATGTTGCTCGCTGTGCTTGAGAAACGTGTAGGCTTCAAGCTCGCCCAGAAAGACGTGTTTCTTAATATAGCCGGAGGCCTTAAAGTCAACGACCCTGCCCTTGATCTAAGCGTCATATGTTCAATATTGTCATCCAACGTAGACATGGCGATACCCCGCGATGTGTGCATGTCGGGTGAAGTCGGCTTGTCGGGCGAGATCAGACCCGTGACACGTGTGGAGCAGCGTATACTTGAAGCCGAAAAACTCGGTTTTTCCACAATACTCATACCGCGTAATAATACCAAAGGTTTTGACACATCACGTCTTAATATCAAGATTGTGGAAGTCGCCAAAGTTGAGGAGGCATTCAGGACGTTGTTTGCCTGAATAGTGGATCGGTCACAATATCCGTAACGGATGCAGCTGAGTATGTATGTCGTATTTGCATCATGCAGCCGATAGCGACAAGCACGAGCTTTGCCGGACTCGAATATGTTTTGATACAGGTTTTCCCTATCATGACACTTTGTGCTCGGAACAAATGGCGATTCGCATGTTGTCAAACTGCATCCGGCTGCGACCCGCATGGTCTCTTGCTTGGCCATCCTGCTTAACGGGCGCTGTACTGCTGGCGCCCCTACCAATCCGTTATATTTTAACAGTTCAACCGACTTTTGCTGCTGACCCGCAATTAGTCCGTTTTGCAGCTGCTCTTGAAAAGCCTGAAATAACAGAAAACGGACCTCGTTTTGAGGCCCGTTTTCTGTTCCTGAATCGGAACGTTACAGCTTGTAGATTAGTCAGTTGCGCCTAATGTGCTGTATCTTGTAGCACAAAAGTAATAAAAAGTAAGCAAATTACAACTTGATATGTCCTGCTTCGGCTACGATGTTCGCTGTATCTTGTAGCACAAAAGTAATAAAAAGTAAGCAAATTACAACTGTGTAGTAGTTGGCAAGGAAAGCAAAGACGCTGTATCTTGTAGCACAAAAGTAATAAAAAGTAAGCAAATTACAACTCGCTAAGTGCCGGGGTTATACTCTCTTTGGCTGTATCTTGTAGCACAAAAGTAATAAAAAGTAAGCAAATTACAACAGAAGCAGTTCGCGTTGTGCTTTCCAATGAGCTGTATCTTGTAGCACAAAAGTAATAAAAAGTAAGCAAATTACAACGGACTTAAAGAAGGCACAATATTAGAAGGCGCTGTATCTTGTAGCACAAAAGTAATAAAAAGTAAGCAAATTACAACTGCAACAAATTACCATACAATTTCCCCGCCGCTGTATCTTGTAGCACAAAAGTAATAAAAAGTAAGCAAATTACAACAGACCAACCCGCCAACCCGCACCCCGGAGCGCTGTATCTTGTAGCACAAAAGTAATAAAAAGTAAGCAAATTACAACTATCCGTGTCGCTTGGCGATGATGTAGGATGCTGTATCTTGTAGCACAAAAGTAATAAAAAGTAAGCAAATTACAACTGGCGCGACGCTCTTGCGCTGCTCGAGTCGGCTGTATCTTGTAGCACAAAAGTAATAAAAAGTAAGCAAATTACAACTACTCACACTGTCTTAATCACTATTTTTTTGCTGTATCTTGTAGCACAAAAGTAATAAAAAGTAAGCAAA
Organism: Candidatus Homeothermus arabinoxylanisolvens; assembly: GCA_001689405.1. Classification (GTDB taxonomy): domain Bacteria; phylum Bacteroidota; class Bacteroidia; order Bacteroidales; family Muribaculaceae; genus Muribaculum; species Muribaculum arabinoxylanisolvens. Next base: position 56,174 of record LUJO01000013.1, read on the forward strand.
TTACAACTCGTCGAGCATAGGCAGCGTAACAGGCTGAGCTGTATCTTGTAGCACAAAAGTAATAAAAAGTAAGCAAATTACAACGAGTTAAAGAGGCTCAAGCTCGTAAACTTAGCTGTATCTTGTAGCACAAAAGTAATAAAAAGTAAGCAAATTACAACCGGCCTTGTGATGAAGTTCGCATGGAATGATGGCGACGCACGTCGGTGTCACTGTGCGGGGAGTTGACGGCCGAGAGACTTAAGCAGTGGTTTGAAGAGGCAAAAGCTCGATACGGGTTTAGCTAAAGTTTGCCTATCTGACCGAAATTCCACCAAAGCGCCGCGCCAAACGATACCGCGCCTGCGATCATGGCGATCAGGCGAGCCGCAGGCCATATCATATAAACGACAAACGATACGGCGCTCACCCACAATAGTATTTTACCGAGATTAATCATTATCAAGCCTTTATAATCTCAACAACACATGGACAATAAAGTTAGCTTCGAGGTCAAATTGAACTTTGACTACGCCCCACGGCTGTATCTTGAGGCACAAGCGCTTGGGGGCTTCTGGTGGTGGGGCTTCGGACATCTTGATGATGTCGATTGATTTGTGGAATCAATATGAAAACGCTGTTGTTAAACGATGCCAAAGTCGGGCCGTACGCCGGTACCACGGCGTACGGCTGCGACCCGCACGGTCTCTTGCATGGCTATCCGATTCGCGTGCTGTGTCAAATACATCAACCGTTTTTTGCTGCTGATCCGATTATGACTTATATAGCACAAAAGTAATAAAAAGCAGACAAAATTGCGACATAACGTTGTAATACGATATTAAAGTGTTATATTTGCGGTACAAGCGCAATTCCCCGGGGGTGAATAGAATAAGCTAACACCTGACGGATGATGGGGGCTACAAAAAGTCTGGGCTTAATACAGCGGGGGAAAGTGTTAATCCGTAGGTAATGGAGGGCTGCTTGGCTCTCCATTGCTTTTTGTAAGCAAGCTGCGGCTATACATACGGCAGGGGACGGTAATTTACACTGATTATAATGACGTGTCAATGTCTGTGAAACGCTTCTGCACCTTCCTTGGCCACTTTCAAGTACACCGGCGCATTGTCGTCGGGAGGCGTGTCCTCTTCAAGCGTGATTGTATAATAGATATAATCGTCTATATCGTGCGTCTCATACCATTTCCGAGGCTCCACACCTGAATCGCGTAGCCCGCAATACCAGACCATAGTGCCTATTTCACTGTCAATCTTGATGCCCGAAGAGTAGGCTATGATTGGAAATTCCGTATCACTGCCGGCAATGTAGGTTTCCATAAGTATTTTATTCCTGTCGATATCCAACGTGTCGGAGAACATCGGCTGACCGGTAGCGGAATGTACGCATTCCAATATTATCTTGTCATTATTAATAGGGACGGTGATGAAATCAAGAGTTTCCACACTGTCGACCAACACGAAATGAATAAAATCCTGCATCATATCCTTTTCGGAAAACTCTCCGTCGTGACAAGAAATTCGCTTGATTATGCCACGTTTACCGTTAAATTCTCCCTTCAAGGTTGCACTCATGCTCTGCACACCCTTTATCCTAAGGTATTGCCGCATGACCTCGGGCAGCGACTGTGTCTTGTCGTTATACTCCATCTTGACCTGCCGGGCATGTACATCAACAATGCAGATCAATGCTATTAGAAATGCGATAAATGACTTATTCATCATAGCGGTAATTTTACAGACTTACATATAGGCTATTATTGCCTTTGCAAAAATAGTAAAATGGAGTGAGAAAGCAAAATCCCGCCCTTCATATGCGTGTTTTAACGACCTGTGGTTTTGCTATACCCAATTCCCGCATCGGTTCGTCGTCATGATGTGCGGCTGCCGTGAGCCATTTCGTCGCTTGAGTTGTTATATTGTCATTATGGAGGTGTGGATTGCGATAGGAGTGGCATTTGCCGGTATGCTTTGCATAAATGCAGGGCGCATATGGCGTGCCGTAGAGTCTTATAAAAGCCGTAGGCATGAGGATTATGTAAGTCGTCATACGCGTGCTATAACTTTTTTGCGCTATGCGGGTTACGGCCTGTTCATCGTAGCGCTGCTGTTGCTCATGTTTGTTGACGGGCAATAAAAACTTGCTTCGATTTAGGGCCTGTTACGATAATTGTTAGTAGCTTTGTGCCCTGTTATCTTAAGAATGAATGTTCAACTTAGATAAAACACAATTAAAAATGAAACAAATTTTTATGGTAGCCGCCGCTGCGGCGCTTATGCTTTCTTCATGCGGAAGCAAAAACAATTCACAGAATGCAGATGCAGTAAACGATACAATCGCTGAAGCCGAGGCCATTCATTCACTGGTCGGCAAATGGGATATCGCCAATGTTGTCGTTAACGATTCTGTTTCGGTAAAGCCTGACTCAATCGACGCATATTTTGATTTTAAAAACGATTCGGCCTACGTTGTAGCTACCGGTTGCAATTCCATTCAGGGCGAATACGCTCTTGTAGGCGATTCGATCAAGTGGGGCAATTCGCTTAAGACTACCATGCTGTGTCCCGACAATATGGTTGTCGAGGATATGCTTACACAGGTCCTCCCCAATGTCGTTGTCGTGGATTTCGAGAATGATACGGTAGCTCGGTTAAATGCTTCTGCCGCCGGTCAATACATTGTCCTTTCCAAGACTTCGTCGGAACGTTGAGCCGCCGCTGATTATCGCTTGTCGTGGAAGCGGTAGCCGAAACCTATCATGAGGTTGTTGGGATTCTTGAAGCTGTTTAGCTGATAGCCTATGTGCAGGAATGCCTGTGGCATTATATGCACTTTCAGCGCAAGTATCTGATAGAAGTTGCGGTTTTCATGACATGCTATGAAGTTGCGTCCTATGCCCATGTTTATTGAGAATATGGGCATGACAAGTTCACCGCGTATCGACACTCCGGCACTGATGCAGTCCTTGAACGGTTGCCGGCGAAATTTGATACCTTCGTCGTGGGTTCCTTCAATCCAGTATTTGGATAGGTTGGAACCCTCGTCATATTGTATGTCGGCCGACAGACCCGCACGGAAGTAGCGGTTGAAGTTGTACATGGGCGCGAAGTTTATGCCGGCTACGGCGAAGTGTCCCGGCACCATCTCGGTCTCATACGTTTCTACCGCACGCTTGCGAGCGGCTCCGTATACGACCAAGTCATAGCTCATGTGGGGCTTCATGCGCGCTGTATCGGGCAAGGCACAAGTCCTGCGACGAGGCTGAGTGTTGAGTGTGTAGGTGAGTCCGACCCTTCCGCCTATTGAATTGACTCCGGGATTGGGCCATGACGTGTTGCCGTTGGAGTAGTGCGACATGTCTATGCCGGCCGTAAGATTAAGCCGTTGCGACAGCCGGTAGTTAAACATGAAGCCCAGATTTATGTAGGCGTTTACTTTGGAGCCTACCACCAGATTTACACGCGGCAGTTCGGGGTCATATTTTTTCCAGCCGAATGTCGCTCCAAAATTCCATTCATAGTTTAACGACAGCCTGTCAGACAGATGCACTATGGGCGCGCCCTGAAATATGTAAAGACCGATGGGGTTTCCTATGCGCTCGCTGTTGAAAAATGAAGTGTAACCGATGCCTATGCCTTGATACGCCTCGGGATACATGCGGCCGAGTTTGGTGGCGTCCGAGAAACTGAACGCCCATTTCAGATGAGCCGACAGCGCGGTGTGCATTTCGTCGGGCCGTTCGCCGTCATCGTAGTCGTATGTTATCGCATTTCTTGACGATGCCACATATGACGGGCGCACATCCACTCCTATACGGTGTATGAGTTTTGGCATTGCCGTGCATGTATCATTCTGTGCGGCGTGTGCTGCAGGTGCCAGCGATATGACGATTATTATAGCCGCTGCAATTTGCCGGCATATGGATGCCGGTGTACGATGGGTGTTATTCTGCTCCATAAGGCAAATCTTTCCATTTTAGATCAAACCAGAAAGGCTGCAATACGCTTACTGTAAATTTTATGTCTATTTCTTTTCCCGACAAGGTGTTGACTGCGTGTATAATGCCATAAGCCCGCGCCATGCCGTAGTCGGTACTGAGAATGGCCTGCTTCGTGGAATACGGTGCCACCTCCGAACTGTAAGTCATGTTGAACTTGGGGTCGAGCGGGTCCATTTTTATGGCTGTATCCGAAAATACTACCTTCACACCGTGAAATCCGGGCGCATACAATCCGTCTGTTTCATCGATGAGCGGATAGGTGGGAATCTCTACCTCGGGCATATCATCGGTAAACTTTATCGAATGTCTTTTTATCTCAAACATCACTTGCATGGGCCTGTTTTTACCCGGGGTCACTTTCATATATGTAGGGTTCGGGGTGCCGTTTGTATAAGTGAGTACGGGCGATGTTATAGACCGGGTCTCAAAGTCAATGGGGCTGTCGGCATCATAAGTTATGTCGGTTATGCGATATAATGTCGGCTGTCCCGGATTGATACTGAAGCTTATCTCATCAATCTTGTACCCGTATTCAAGCTCGATGTATCCGGTCATATTGATGCCGTAAGGATTGTCAATCACGGTCAATATTATCTCGTTACCCTTAAGCTCCACCTTCAATCTCATATCCTCCTCTGTGGTGATCTCGATATATCGGGGTATGTCATATGAATCATCGCTGTCAATAAAAGGTGCGGTGTATCCGGAACTTTCCCGTATCACTTTCCCGTCGGCGCTGTAGTACACATGATGTGCGAAGTCATATGGCGTTTTTATCTTAAGACCGTTAAGATGGTCGGTTTGAAACGACAGCGATGCGGTGGCCCCGTCGCCGTCAAGCGTAAGCTCCTCGGCCGATGGCTTTCTGTCATCTATAAAAACATCGTTGTTGCATGCCGCGATAAAAGTCGATAATATACAGAGCAACAAGTAGTTTAAATGTGCGTGTCTTATATTCATGTTAAGGCAATAATGAGTGGTTTATGCTTCGCAAAGATAGTCAATAGAATTGCCTTGTTTATAGTATTTGTTTTATTTTGATTCCTTTTTAACAAATATTTTGATTCATGTCTGCAATCAGCCGATTGATATGCCGGCAAAGCCCATGAATGCCATTGCGAGAAGGCCGGCGCAGACAAGGGCGATGGGTATGCCGCGCATTGATGGCGGCACTTCGGTCAGTGCAAGACGCTCGCGTATGCCGGCGAAGACTACAAGTGCAAGTGTGAAGCCCAAGGCGGTGGCTACCGCATAGACCAGCGACTCTCCGAGCGAGAAGCCTTTCTGGGTGACAAGTATGGCTACGCCGAGCACGGCGCAGTTGGTCGTTATCAGCGGCAGAAATACGCCGAGCGCGCTGTAAAGCGCGGGCGCTATTTTTTTGAGGATTATCTCAAGCATCTGTACAAGAGCGGCTATTACGAGTATGAACAGTATGGTCTGCATGTATTCGAGTCCGAACACATCGAGCACATACTTCTGGAGCAGCCATGTCACACAGGTTGCGAGTGCCATGACAAAAGTCACAGCGGCTCCCATGCCTGTAGCCGAGCTTAGCTTTTTTGACACTCCGAGAAACGGACATATACCGAGAAACTGGGCAAAAACAATATTGTTGACAAATATTGCGGTTATTATTATGGAGATGTATGTTAACATGACTTCCTGCGGTTACGAAGATTGTTTATTATGGCGATGAGAAAGCCCAGAGCTATGAATGCGCCCGGCGCGAGTACAAATACGAGCGAACCGTAGGTCTCGGGAAATATACGTGCGCCAAACACGGTGCCGGTGCCGAGCAGCTCGCGTATGCTGCCAAGAAGAGTCAGCGCCACGGTGAAGCCGCATCCTATGCCTATGCCGTCAAAGACCGAGTCGATGACCGAGTGGCGCGAGGCATAGGCCTCGGCGCGTCCCAAGAGTATGCAGTTTACCACGATGAGCGGTATGAATATGCCGAGGCTTTCGTTGAGAGAGGGGAGATAGGCCTGCATGAACATCTGAAGCAGAGTGACGAACGTGGCTATGACAACTATGTACGCGGGTATGCGTACTTTGTCTGGCACCATGCTCTTTATCCCTGATATGGCGGCATTGGAGCATATAAGCACTCCCGACGTGGCCAGACCCATGGATAGCCCCGTTATGGCGGAGCCTGTAGTGCCGAGGGTGGGGCACATGCCGAGCAGCAGCACAAATGTTGGATTTTCGGTAACAAGACCGTTGTATATGATGCGCAGTCTATTCATGTGATACCGTTTTTTCAGTTTTGTAATATAAGAAAGCGTCATGACAATCGCGTAGTGTGGCCAGAAATGCCCGCGATGATATTGTGGCGGCGGTTATGGCATCGATTTCTCCGCCGGGGTCCTTGGTGACATACATTGACGTTTCTGACGGATTTTTGCCGATGACTGACCGGTGGCCGATATCCATGCGAAACCATTCATTCATCTTGGCGCCAAGTCCCGGTGTCTCGGCGTGTGACAGTACTTCATAGCCGGTGATGTCGCCCTCGGCGTTGAAGCCGTACATTATACGTACTTTACCCGAGAATCCGTCGGGCGAATATCCTTCTACGGCTGCTCCTGTAAAGACGTCGCCTATGTAAGCCGGAAATATCGTAAACGGTTCCCCGCCCGAGCCGGGAGTCCATTTGACCTGCTGTGCCGTGGGGTCGTTGTCAAATTCCGGCAATACCGCACGTATGGCCTCTACCTGCTTGCGTTGCGCCGCCTCTGCTACAGGGGCCGCTGTTATCTCATGCACCCAAGCGAGCAATGCCCCGGCCACTATAGTGATAACACCGAGCGATACAGTCATGTATGTAAGGGTTGAGGGCAATTTTTTCATAACCTTGACCTCCTTTCTCCAAATTTGCGCGGTTTGACATATCGGTCTATCAGCGGTACAAAACCGTTCATAAGCAGTATGGCAAAGGACACACCTTCCGGATAGGCTCCCCAGTGGCGTATTATGACAGTGATCAGGCCTATCATGACGCCGAATATAAGCATGCCCTTTTTCGCCATGGGCGATGTGACATAGTCGGTAGCCATAAAGCAGGCTCCGAGCATAAGGCCGCCCGACAGCAGCTCTACTGCCGGATTGCCTCCCGTGCAGAGCGAAAACAGTGCCACCGTGCCGAGTATCGCCACCGGTATATGCCACGTTATGACTTTGACACACAGCAGATAGATGAAGCCGATGAGCAGCGCTATGGCGCTCACTTCGCCGAGCGAGCCTCCTACGGCGCCTACAGCGTTGGCCACGGCGTCGACCGATGCGGTGTCGGTCTCGCCGAGTTTCAGCATGCCCAGTGTGGTGGCTCCTGTCACGGCATCGAAGTATTCGCTGCGGTTTACCAGCGGCAATGGCCATGATGTCATCTGAACGGGGAAGGATATGAGTAGAAATACCCTGCCCACGAGTGCCGGATTCCATATGTTGCAGCCGAGACCTCCGAATGCCATCTTCCCGATGCCGATAGCTACGACAGAGCCGATGATTACCGCCCATACAGGCAGGTTGGAGGGCAGATTGAACGCAAGCAGCAGCCCTGTCAGTATGGCGCTGCCGTCGGCGAGTGTCGACGGGCGCCGTAGCATCCATCGGTTTATGCCGTATTCGGTGGCGGCACACGCCGCTATTGATGTGACTATGACGATTAAAGCGCCTATTCCGAATATGTACAGCGCGCATGCGGCGGCAGGCAGCAGTGCTATCGTCACATGGCGCATGCAACCCGCGACGGTGCGCTTTGTATGAAGATGAGGCGATGCGGATACGGTAAGCATACGGGCCATATTTTATTGTTTTGACTGCCGGCTGCGTATGATGCCGCCGACGGTGGTTTTACCTAATCTTATATAGTCGAGTATCGGACGCGATGAAGGGCATGAGTAGCTGCAGCAGCCACACTCTATGCAGTTCATGATTTTGCCGGCTTCCGCTTCATCCCACAGCCGGTGGCGCGATAATGTAGCGAGCAGGTAAGGCTCAAGCCCCATCGGGCATGCGTCGACACAGGCGGCGCACCGTATGCAGGGTTGTACGGCATCGCGGTGCGATTTGTCGTCAGGCAACATAAGTATGCCCGATACCCCTTTTATGGTCGGGGCGTCAAGCGATACCACCGCCTTGCCCATCATGGGGCCTCCGAGTATTATCTTTCCGGTGTCGTCGGGTACTCCGCCGGCTATATTTACGAGGTCGGACATATTCATGCCTATGGGTACACGGTAATTGCCCGGTCGCCTGACCGACGGGCCAGTTACGGTTATCACGCGTTCTATGAGCGGCTTGCCGAGATACACGGCTTCATATACGGCATAGGCTGTGGCTACGTTCTGTACTATGACTCCGGTGGCTATAGGCAAGGCTCCCGACGGCACTTCATGCCCGGTCGCAGCCTCTATGAGCTGTTTCTCGCCTCCTTGCGGATATTTCACGTCAAGAGCTTCGACCGATATCGACCGGTCATCGGCCGTAAGGCTTTCGAGGAGCTTTATGGCGTTGTCTTTGTTGCGCTCTATGCCTATCACGGCACGGTCAGTCCCGGCCGCTTTCATAAGCAGTCTTATGCCGGCCAGTATCTCTTTTGGTGCGGCGAGCATGAGGGCATGGTCGTTGGTAAGATATGGCTCGCACTCCACTCCGTTGATAAGAAGCAGGTCGGCTTTGACACCGGGCGGGGGCGACAGTTTTACTTTGGTGGGAAATGCCGCTCCGCCGAGTCCTACTATGCCGGCGTCGTCTATTATTTCCACTATGTCTTTATCTGACAGTAAAGCTACCTCTTCATCCGTGCGCGAAACAGAGCCTCCGTCTATCGACGCCGTGTCACCTGCATGGTCATCGTCATCGGCCACTATGGTTACGGTGTCGGCTGTATAACCGAATGCGGTCTTCCATTTGTCTATGCGTGTCACGGTACCTGATATCGGCGTATGTACATTGGCCGATACAAAGCCTGATGCTTTTGCTATCATGTCGCCGCGTTTCACATGTTCGCCTTTGCTGCGGCAGCACGCTGCCATGGCTCCTATGTGCTGCGAGAACGTGACAACGACCTCCCGGGGTAGCTCGACCTCGGTTATGTGGCACGCTGCCGTAATTTTGTTTTCGGGAGGATGCACGCCTCCTTTATGAAATGTATGTGACATGCCGCGTTATTCGTTTTTTTGTCGCTGTAGTGTGGCTGCAAGTGCCTCCACTTCTTTTACGGTTAGCGGGAAGCCGCTGTCTGTTATCGCACCCGTAGGGCATACGGCCTCGCACTTCCGGCACAGCTTGCATTTTGTGTAGTCGATATATGACAGATTGTTTTCTATCGTTATGGCATCGTGCTGACATGCCTTGCGGCATTTTGAACATCCTATGCAGGCGGCCTTACACTCCTTGAGGGCAAGTGCTCCGCGCTCTTTGTTGGCACAGGCCACCCACACGCGCCGCCCTTTGGGCCCCTTGTCGCGCAACTCTATTATGTGACGCGGACACGCGGCGGTACAGGCTCCGCAGCCGGTACATAAATCGGTGTCGACGACGGGCAGACCCGTCAGCGGATCCATATGTATGGCGTTCCAGCGACAAGCGGCCACACAGTCGCCTTGTCCGAGACATCCGTAGGCGCAGTCGCTTGAGCCTATATAAAGCGCTCCGAGTATGGCGCATGATCCGGCCCCTTCATACTTTGAGGTTACCGGACGGTTTGTGCACGAACCGTTGCAGTGTATTACGGCTACTTTGGCCGCGGCCGTTGACGGAGCGAGTCCTACTATGTCGCCGATTTTTTTCATTACCTCGGCTCCGGCTCCGGGACAGGCAAGGTTGTCAAGCGACGAGGCCGTCGCGCATGCGCATGCAAAGTCATGGCATCCGGAACGACCGCATCCGCCGCAGTTGGCGCCCGGCAGCAGTTCCTCTATGAGGGCTATGCGCGGGTCTTCGTTCACATGAAACTTTTTGGCCACGGCATACAGTATGACTGCTCCGGCTATACCGGTTACTCCCAGTACTATGATGGCGATTATTACCGATGACATATCTTCATTCTGTTGAATCCGGTCCTTATCTTATGTCGGAATACATATAGCACGGCATAATATACCGCTGTAGCGGCAAGCCCGCAACATGCGGCCGTACCTTCCCCGGCGCCTGCCGCGAGTGCTATAAGAACTGCCGCGATGAGCAATATGCACGGCAACGCCAATGACATGAGTACGGCGGCCGTCTGCTGTCGTTCGGTGCAATATACGGTAACTTCTTCCCCGATGGCAAATGTATCGGTCGACGCTACGTGTATGTCGATGACATTCTGTTTATCCGTACCTTGCGGCCGGCAAAACGATTTTATCGAACATGAGCCGCATTGCCCGCTGTCGTCGTGGAGCGCTACCTTCACTCCATGCGGCGTTATGTCTGCTACAGTGCCGTTGTGTGACATGCTACTGCTGCCCGACATACAACTCAGTCGTCGAGCTTGTGTATGACAAGGCCCGATCTTAATTTGGGCTCAAACCATGTGGTTTTGGGTGGCATGATATTGCCCGTATCGGCTATGTTCATAAGTTGGTCCATCGATACGGGATAAAGCGCAAGTGCCATTTTCATCTCGCCGGAGTTCACTCTTCGTTTAAGTTCTCCGAGACCTCTTATGCCGCCCACGAAGTCTATGCGTTTGTCGCTTCGCAGGTCATGTATGCCGAGAAGATCACGCAGTATAAGGTCGCTTGATATTGTCACATCAAGTTGCCCTATGGGGTCGTTGTCGTCATATCGGCCTTCGCGCGCGGTCAGGCTGTACCACTTGCCGTCGACATAAAGCGAGAAGTTATGAAGCTTCTCGGGCCGGTATTCGGCTTCGCCCTTTTTCTCTACGATAAAGTCCTTTTCAAGTGCCTTGACAAACTCGGTGGCTGTCATGCCGTTAAGGTCTTTGACTACACGGTTGTAGTCGATAATCTTGAGGTGCGATGCCGGAAAGGCTACTGCAAGGAAGTAATTGTACTCTTCATTGCCTGTATGCGCCGGATTCTGTCGGGCCTTTTCATTGCCGACAAGGGCGGCTGCCGCTGTACGGTGATGACCGTCGGCGATGTACAGTGCCGGTATGGCGTCAAAGAGTTCGGTTATGCGGTTTATCAGGCCCTCGTTATCGATGACCCAGAAGTGGTGGCCGAAGCCGTCGGGGGCGGTGAAGTCATATTCGGCTTCGCCTGAGGTAACGTCGCGTATTATCTTCTCAAGCTCCTCGTTGTCGGGAAATGCGAAGAATACAGGCTCTATATTGGCGTTGTTGACGCGCACGTGCTTCATGCGGTCTTCCTCTTTGTCGCGGCGTGTAAGCTCATGCTTCTTTATGCGCCCTTCCATGTAGTCGTCTACGTTGGCTGCCACTACGAAGCCGTACTGCGTGCGTCCGTCCATAGTCTGGGCGTATATATAGTAGCGGGGCTTTTCGTCCTGAACGAGCCAGCCTTTCTGTTGAAAGGCGTTGAAGTTGTCGACAGCCTTGTCATAGACTTTCGGATCGTGCTCGTCGGTTCCGGGCTCAAAATCTATCTCCGGTTTTATTATGTGATAGAGCGATTTTTCATTTCCCTCTGCCTCGGCGCGTGCCTCTTCGGAATTCAGCACGTCATAGGGCCGCGATGCCACTTCGGTCACAAGTTCGCGGGGAGGGCGTACTCCTCTGAACGGTCTTACTTTTGCCATATGTCAAGCGGTGGTTTAACGTTTGCGTATTATTGTCTGCTCGCGATCCGGGCCTATCGACACGATGGTTATAGGTGTCTCAAGCTCTTTTTCGAGAAATTCGATATAGTCCTTGAACTGCCGGGGAAATTCGTCCTCGCTCTTGAACGAGGTCATGTCGGTCTTCCAGCCGGGCATGGTCACGTATACCGGGGTTATTGTATCCTCTTCGATGGAGAAGGGGAAGTCTTCAACACGTTCGCCGTTTATTTCGTAAGCCACACATGCTTTTATCTCGTCGAAGTCATCGAGAACGTCGCTTTTCATCATGATGAGCTGGGTGACGCCGTTGAGCATTATGGCATATTTCAGTGCCACGAGGTCAATCCAGCCGCAGCGGCGTTCACGGCCGGTGACTGCTCCGTATTCGTGGCCGAGATCGCGTATGCGCTTGCCGGTCTCGTCGAAAAGTTCGGTGGGGAAGGGGCCTGACCCTACACGTGTGCAGTAGGCTTTGAATATTCCGTATACTTCGCCTATTTTGTTGGGAGCCACGCCAAGACCGGTACATGCGCCTGCACATACGGTGTTGCTTGACGTAACAAACGGATAGCTGCCGAAGTCTACATCGAGCAGAGTGCCTTGTGCGCCTTCGCACAGCACGCTCTTGCCATTTTTAAGAGCTTTGTTTATGTAGTGCTCGCTGTCTATTATGTCATAGCTTTTGAGGTATTCTATGGCGTCGAGCCATTTGGCTTCGAGTTCGCTGAAGTCGGGGTTCTCTCCCATGGCGTTGAGCATTGCTACATGACGGTCGCGTGCGGCTTTGTATTTGCGGTCAAAGTCATGGCACACGTCGCCGAGACGCAGGCCGTTGCGGCTCACCTTGTCGGTATATGTTGGGCCTATGCCTTTGCCTGTCGTGCCTATCTTTGCTCCGCCTTTGGCTTTTTCGTTGGCAGCGTCAAGAAGTCGGTGGGTAGGCATGATGAGGTGCGCTTTCTTTGACAGTTTGAGTACCTCTTTAAGCTTTATGCCGCTCTTTTCGAGCGCTTCCGCTTCCTCGCGGAATAAAACCGGGTCGAGTACTACGCCGTTGCCGATGATGTTGGTCTGTCCGTGCTGGAATATTCCCGACGGTATTGAACGGAGTACGTATTTCTTACCTTCAAACTCAAGGGTGTGACCCGCGTTGGGGCCGCCTTGAAAACGGGCCACCACGTCATAACGGGGTGTAAGTACGTCAACTACTTTTCCTTTCCCTTCATCGCCCCATTGGAGCCCGAGCAAAACGTCAACTTTCATTTCTACGATTATTTAATTTTTACTTTTATGCAAACGTTTGTTACGGCGGGCACATGCCGCGCATGTACCATATACATAAAGACAGAACCAAACGTTGTGAAATGCCGAATACTTGCGTGAGCTCATGAACTTCACAAGTTCGGGGTCCTTGGCCTCCTTTATTTTGCCGCATTGCTGACAGATGAGATGCAAGTGATTGGATAATCCGGCCACGCGTTCATACTGCATGGGCTGGTTGCCGAACTGATGCCGGCGCACAATACCGCAGTCGGTAAACAGCTCCATCGTATTGTACAGTGTGGCGCGGCTTACATGAAACCCGTCTTCCTCTATAATATCATACAACGTGTCGATGTCAAAGTGGCGGTTCATCTCGCACACTTTGTCAAGTATTGCGTATCGCTCAGGGGTCTTGCGCAGTTTTTTTATGCGAAGATATTCGGTAAGCGCCGCTTTTGCCGTTGTCCGCGATTTCTCGTCTATCATAGCAGTGCAAAGATACGAATAATTTTATCATTAGGTATAATGCATCCGGCTATTTTATGGCCGTTCGGAGTCTTCTTCCTTTATTATGAGCAGCGAATCGCCGGCTTTCAGTATGAGGGCTCCGTTTGGCACCATATATTTTTCGCCGCGCCGTACCATCATCACAAGCGAGCAGGCCGGCAGGTTCATGTCGCGTAGAGTATTATAGTGGTGATGACGGTGATTTGCTCACGATGTAAACATGACTTTTTATTGGCCGGTTCAGTTTTTTGAGCTTAATTTGGGCTTTTCACATATAAAATTTGTTATTTTGCAAAACGGTTTAATCCACAGATGATGAAAAAGAAAAATACATCGGCTCCTTCACGGGTGGCCCGCTACATATCGTCGCGGGTCGAGCGGTTGCGCGCGTTGTGGCTATACTGCAGTGAGGGTGTGTGGAACGATACCCGCCGTACATGGAAGGTAAACACCATCAAGACCATAAATCTTTCCGTTAAGTCATTCCTCAACAGCGATCTGCAGAACAGGGCCTCGGCTCTTACCTACAATACGCTGCTGGCTATTGTGCCCGCGCTGGCGCTCCTATTTGCCATAGGACGCGGCTTCGGCTTCCAGAACCTGCTGCAGTCGCAGCTGTTTACGTTTTTCCCTTCGCAGGAAAATGCTCTGCGTGCCGCCCTCGGTTTTGTCGACCATTATCTCGCTCAGGCGTCGCAAGGTGTGTTTGTGGGGGTCGGTCTTGTGTTTTTGCTGTGGACTATGATATCGCTGATGAGCAACATCGAGTCTGCGTTCAATACCGTATGGGGGGTAAAGAGCGACCGCACCATGACCCGCAAAGTCATCGATTATACGGCCATTCTGTTTATGCTGCCCATACTGATGGTGTGCTCAAGCGGTATATCGCTGCTGATGTCGACGGCCATAGTTGACAATCCGCACTTCAGCCTGTTTTCACCGGCGCTGAAGGTCGTGCTCGATTGTGCGCCGTTTGTGCTTACATGGCTGTCGTTTACAGGTATGTATATGCTTTTCCCCAATACAAAGGTCAAGTTCAGAAATGCTCTGTACTGCGGCATATTCGCCGGTACCGCATTTCAGATACTTCAATATCTTTTCGTGTCGGGACAGCTGTATGTGTCAAAGTACAATGCCATATACGGCAGCTTCGCATTTCTGCCTTTACTGCTCATATGGCTCCAGCTCGTATGGACCATAACACTTGCCGGGGCCGTGTTGTGTTACTCCTCGCAAAACATATTCCAGTTTAATTTCAACGGCAACATAAACAACATATCGCTCGATTACAAACGCAAGATAGCCATAGTCATAATGACGATTATAGTGAAGCGTTTCGAGCAACAGAAGCCTCCGCTCACCCTCCCTGACTTTGCGGCACTGTATCATATGCCGTCAAGACTCGTGACTGATCTTATATCGGAAATGTCCGATGCCGGCCTTGTGTCTATCGTTTATTCCGAGACCGAGAAGGACCAGCATGCCTATCAGCCGGCTATGGATATAAATAAAATTTCGGTGGGATTGGTGCTTGACCGCCTTAACAAACTTGGCGCTACGGAGTTTATCCCTAATTTTAAAGACGAGTTTGCCCCGGTGATAAAAGTCGTGTCCGATGCCGTAAAGGATATAATTGATAAAGAATCGGAGATTTTGCTTATGGATCTGCCGGTAAATATTGACGGAACTCCAACAAAAATAAAATAATATAAACCAATTAATGAAGATTAAAACGATGAAAAATCCAGTTTCAACAATCGCAGCTCCGGGCGCAATAGGCCCCTACAGTCAAGCTATCGATACCGGTTCAATGTTGTATGCATCGGGCCAGATACCTATCAATCCTGCCGACGGCACCATACCCGAAGGTATAAAGGCGCAGACTGCTCAGTCGCTCGCCAATGTCAAGGCTATTCTTGACGCTGCCGGTCTTACACTTGACAATGTGGTCAAGACCACCGTGTTTCTTGCCGACATGAATGACTTCGCCGCTATGAACGAAGTATATGCCGAGGCGTTCAAGGCTCCTTATCCCGCGCGTTCGGCTGTGGCTGTGCGTGAGCTGCCCAAGAAAGTACTGGTCGAGATCGAGGTTATCGCAGTGCGTTGACCTGTCGCTCACATAAAAAAAGCGGACGCTCCGACAGGGGCGCCCGCTTTTTATGTCTGTGCGTTATTGTATGTAGGTGAGAAGGTCGGCTACGACAAAAGTGCTGCCGCCTATGAATACCGTGTCGCCGGGAGCGGCGTGTCGGCGCGCCGCATTATAGGCTTCCGCGACTGTGGCATATGCTTTGCCGTGCAGACCCGACTCTTCGGCAAGGCGTGCGAGGTCTGCGGCCGGAAGCGCTCTGTTGACCGACGCTTGGGTGAAGTAATAACGGGCGTCGTGCGGCATCATGCCAAGTATGTGGCTCACATCCTTGTCATTGACGAAACCGATCACCATATGCTTCTCGCCGGGGGCCTTGGCCAGTTGACCGGCAAGATAACTCCATCCGCCCTCGTTATGCCCTGTGTCGCATACCGTGAACGGTTCATTTGACAGTTTCATCCAGCGGCCTGCAAGCCCTGTTGTCTCACATACCCGTGCGAAGCCTCTTTTTATTGCGTCAGGAGTTATGTGCAGGCCCGCTTTCTGAAGTTCCGATACCGCGGCCAGTATGGTGGCGGTGTTTTTTAGCTGACACTCTCCGGTAAGCTGTCCCGTGATGTCGCCGTACGGTGTGCCGCGATAAAGCATACCGTCGGTTGTCGGTGTAGCCGAAGCGAAGGCCGGTGTGTCGTCGGCATACACTGTCGGAGCTGTCATTTCAGCTGCCTTTTCCGCAAATACCCGTCTTACCGCTCCCGATGATTCGCCTATTACCACAGGCACTCCGTGTTTTATTATGCCGGCTTTTTCCGACGCTATCTCAGGCAGCGTATTGCCTAAGAATTGCATATGGTCGCGCGATATGTTTGTTATCACGCTCAGCAGGGGGGTGATGATGTTGGTGCTGTCAAGACGTCCGCCAAGTCCCACCTCGATTACGGCTATATCGACATGCTCTTTGGCGAAGTACTCAAAGGCCATGACCATTGTAAGCTCAAAGAATGACGGCGCAATAGGCAGATTCTTAGACTTGAACCGTCTGACAAAGTCAACGACCTCATCTTTAGGTATCATTTTGCCGTTTACGCGTATGCGCTCACGAAAGTCCACAAGGTGCGGCGATGTGTAAAGTCCGGTTTTGTACCCTGATTCCTGAAGTATGGCGGCAAGGGTGTGGGCTGTCGAGCCCTTGCCGTTCGTGCCGCCTACATGCACGGTCGTGTAGAGGTTATGCGGATTGCCGAAAGCGGCGGCCAAGGCTTTCGATGTATCCAGTCCCGGCTTGTAGGCCGGAGCTCCTACCCGTTGAAACATCGGTAGCTGGGTGTATAGGAAGTCGAGGGTTTCGTTATAGTCCATGATTATGTCAGTATACTATGAGGCCGACCAAGCCGGCAAGACAGATTATAAATATAGGATGTATTTTTGTAAAATAAACGAGGCAGAATGACGCCGCACAGATGGCTATGCTTATTGTATAGTCGGGGAAATTCTGCCTGTTCATAAGCAGAAGGGCGGCAGATGCTATAAGTCCTATGACTACCGGGCGCAGACCTGTGAAAATACCTTTTATCACGGTAGACTCCCTATGGCGTCGTATGTAGTGGCTGGCATAGAGCACAAGCAGAAAGGAAGGAAGCGTCACCGTAAGCGTGGTGACGATTGAACCGAATACACTGCCCGTAACCACATAGCCTATGTAGGTGGCGCTGTTTATACCGATAGGACCCGGTGTCATCTGCGATATAGCCACGATGTCGGTAAACATCTGCTCGGTTATCCATCCCGGAGCCACAACCTCACGCTCTATGAGCGCGAGCATGGCATAGCCTCCGCCGAAGCCGAAAAGGCCTATTTTAAGATAGGCCCATATGAGTTTAAGATATACTGTCATTGCCGATTGTCGTTATTGCCGGGTTTGTTTAACTTGTCATGTGCGGTTTTCTGTACGTGGCTCAGCCACAGGTATCCTCCGAGCCCTCCGAAGACTATGAATACGATAGGGTTGCAGCCGATGTATATTAATATGGCCACGACTGCGGGTATCCATACCGTCTTCCACGTTATTTTGGCTGCGCGGGCCGATGACAATACCGGCGCTATTATTAACGCTACCACGCAAGGACGTATGCCCATGAATATTTTTGATACTACCGGATTGTTTTTTATTATGTCGGGAGTGAGAAATACGGCTATGGCCAGTATGATCAGAAACGAGGGAAGGATGGTGCCGGCCGCGGCCACTATACTCCCTTTCAGTCCCCGTAGCCGGTCGCCTATCGACACGGATATGTTTACGGCAAGGATGCCCGGCAAAGACTGTGACACCGCAAGCAGGTCAAGAAACTCTTCTTTGCTGATCCACCGGTGTTTGTCTACAATTTCGCGCTCGATGATGGATATCATGGCCCATCCACCTCCAAAAGTGAATGCTCCGATTTTCAGGAAGGTCCAGAATAGTTTAAGATACAGATTGTTCATCACGAATATACTGACTTTTGCGGTGCAAATTTACTAAAAAACGTTTAATGCTGAAAACTATGTTGCCGCCGTAGATATTGATATATGTGTAAATTTCGTTATGTGGAGAAAAAATGGTAACTTCGGGTAATAATTGTATATGAAAGAGATGAATGAACTGATGTCGTGGGACCGTCTTATCAATGACAAGCGGTTTGGACTTGAGGATTTTCATGATGCCCGGCGTGGTTCACGCAGCGACTTCCAACGCGATTTCGACAGGTTGGTGTTCTCGTCGCCGTTTCGCCGTCTGCAAAACAAAACACAGGTGTTCCCGTTGCCGGGCAGCGTGTTTGTACATAACAGACTGACCCACTCGATGGAGGTGGCGTCGGTAGGACGGTCACTCGCCAATGAGATAAGTTCGGCCCTTTCGGTAAAGTATGCCGACGAGCCGTGGCGGAGCAAGCTCGACGCTCTTGACGAGATAGTCGGAGCCGCATGTCTTGCCCATGATCTGGGCAATCCTCCTTTCGGCCACTCGGGAGAAAAGGCTATATCGACGTTTTTCAGTGAGGGCGCGGGTGCCGTGTTGCGTAAGGATATGACTGAAGCGCAATGGGCCGATCTCACGCACTTCGAAGGAAACGCCAACTCGTTTCGTCTGCTCACCCATCAGTTCAAAGGACGTCGCCAAGGCGGATTTGCCATGACTTATTCCATGTTGGCGTCTATAGTGAAGTATCCTTACGAGTCGCGTCTTGCGGGTACTAAAAACAAATTCGGCTTCTTCAGCTCCGAAACCGATACGTTCAAGCGCATAGCCGATGAACTCGGACTGCTGCCGCGTTACGGTGCCGCAGGTGAGGTGTGCTATGCGCGGCATCCTCTTGTATATATCGTGGAGGCCGCCGATGACATATGCTATCAGGTCATGGACATTGAGGACGCACATAAACTGCGTGTGCTTCTGACCGATGAGGTCATAGGACTTTTCCTGTCGTTTTTCGATGTGGCAAGACGTGACCATATGCACCGTGCCATGAGCCATGTCGAAGACCCTAACGAGAAGATAGCCTATCTGCGCAGCTGTGTTATCGGCACTTTGGTAAAACAGTGTGCCAAGGCGTTTGTCGACAACGAGCAGGCTATATTGTCAGGTGATTTTGCCGGTACGCTTCTCGACCATATCGACGATACGGAGCGCACGGGCTACGCGTGTTGCGCGGCTAAAGCTTGGGAGAAAATCTATTGCGCAAGCGATGTGGTGGATGTCGAACTTGCCGGTAACCGTATAATATCGTTCCTTATGGAAAAACTTATCCATGCCGTGCGTTATCCTGAACTTAACTATTCGGCTTTGTTGTTAAGTAAAGTACCGAAGCAGTACGATATTGCGGCTCCCGACCTGTACGGCAAGGTACAGGCTGTTCTCGACCATGTATCGGGAATGACTGACGTGTATGCCCTTGACCTGTACCGTAAGCTGTACGGTATGAGTCTGCCGGCGGTTTAATAAAGAAAATATTGAATAGATGAAACGTATAAAACTATTGTTGCTCTTTGTGCTGGCGGTGACGTTGCAGTTGTCGGCTTCGCCATACCGGCCTTCCGACGTGCCTAACGTACATGTTGCCGACCGCGCCAAATATGTGTCTAATCCTGACGGCATACTCTCGCCCGAAACCGTGACCCGGCTTGACTCTATGCTTGCCGATGTATGGCGCAAGACTTCGTCTGAAGTGGTCGTGGTCGTAGTAGGAAGCGTTGACGGCGATATTGACGACTTCGCTACCCGTCTGTTTACTGATTGGGGGGTAGGCAAGAAGGATAAAGACAACGGACTTCTTTATGTCATAGCCCGTGATGACCGCAGGGCCGCCATACGTACCGGATATGGCATGGAGGGTGTGGTGCCTGACATACTTGCCGGACGTATAATAAGAAATATTGCCGGCCCGCGATTCAAGGCTATGGATTATGACGGAGGTGCCATAGCGTCGGTTGAGGAGATTGCACGGCTTGCCACGACTCCCGGCGCTACTGAAGAACTGATGTCAAAGTATGGCAATGACACCAATCGCGATAATTCTGACGGAGAGCAACTTTTTACGGCATGGCTGTATATCGGTTGCGCGCTAGTGGCGTTTATGGCTCTCATATACATTGCCAATATGTTCAAGACCCGGCGTCTTGACCGCTATGACCGGTATCAGTCATTGAAAAAACTTCTTATACCGTCGGTGATTGTCGGTTTCATAGGGCTTGGCGTACCGTTTGTCATGGTGCTGGTTATCTGGCTTACTTTACGTTACATGCGTCTGCGTCGCCGCGTGTGTCCCAACTGCCACCATAAGATGCGCCGCCTTGACGAGAAGGCCGACAATGCTTATCTGACTCCGCAGCAGGATGTCGAGGAGAAAATAGACTCGGTGGACTATGATGTGTGGCTGTGCGACACATGCGGAGAGACCGATATCTTGCCGTTTGTCAACACGGCGTCGACCTACAAAGTGTGTCCGCATTGCGGTGCGCGTGCCAGTTCGCTGCGAAGCGACCGCATAGTATCCAATCCTACCACTACACGCGAGGGGCAGGGAGTGAAGGACTACATGTGCCGCAACTGTGGATATCAGACCCACGTGCCTTACAATATAGCCAAGCTGCCTCCGGTAATTGTTGTGCCGGGACGTTTCGGCGGCGGTGGCGGCAACGGTTTTGGTGGCGGATTCGGTGGAGGCTCCTTCGGCGGCGGTATGACCGGCGGAGGCGGAGCTTCCGGAGGCTGGTAAAAAGATTGACTGCAAAAGCCGTTTAATAACCGCTTTTTACATTGATCGGTTTTACTGCTGATTGAAGGGGCGCCCGGGCATCATGGCTCGGGGTTGTCCCACGGATAGGTGCGTCGCGGGTTGCGGGGAAACCATCCTTTTCGTACTCTCTCCTGCTGTTCGAATATCTCCTTTATTGTCCAGTATGACGAGAAACCCGCTACTCCCAGTATCGATGACCAGAGCACATCGCCTGATATTACCGACAAAGCGAGGCATATTGTGCCGAGCACGAGAAACCACCACCAGCAGCGTACACCGAAGTGGTATTCGCACTTGACCACTACCGGATGAAACAGACCTATGATAAGAAACGTGCTCAGGCCTATGACTATGCCCAAAGCGTGGTACTCCTCAAGTATTTGTGTAAATGTCGACATTGTAATGACTGATGTTGTTAAATTATAAAGGCTGTGCCAATTTTTTGTTGACACAGCCTTGTCTATTGAATGAAATTTATCCTTCGGACGATTAGTTCTTGCCTGAAAGTTTTTCTTTTAGAGCTGCAAGCTCCTCAAGGTCACCGAGAGTAGTGCGCTCGATGGGTGCGTTGAGTACGGGCTGCTCTTCCTTCTTGCTCTGACGACGAGCCTTGCGGGCCTCGTTCTTTTCAGCCTTTGCTTCATCCTCGAAGATGCGGCTGTGAGAAAGGAATATGCGCTTGTTGTCTTTGTTGAACTCTATTACCTTGAAGTCGAGCTCCTCGTTTACCTGAGCCTGAGTGCCGTCTTCCTTTACAAGGTGTTTGGGAGTTGCGAAACCTTCAACACCGTAGGGAAGAGCCACTACGCCGCCCTTGTCCTGCATCTCGATGATTTTGCCTTTGTGGATGCTGCCTACGGTAAATACCGATTCGAGCTCATCCCAAGGATTGTCTTCGAGCTGCTTGTGGCCGAGGCTGAGACGACGGTTGTCCTTGTCGATTTCAAGAACCTGTACATCGATGTCGGCACCTACATGGGTGAATTCCGACGGATGCTTGATCTTCTTGGTCCAAGAGAGGTCGCTTATGTGGATCAGGCCGTCTACGCCCTCTTCGATTTCAACAAATACACCGAAGTTGGTGAAGTTGCGTACTTTGGCGGTGTGCTTGCTGCCGATGGGGTATTTAGTCTCGATGTTTTCCCACGGATCGTTCTTGAGCTGCTTGATGCCAAGCGACATCTTACGCTCGTCGCGGTCGAGGGTAAGGATTACGGCTTCTACCTCGTCGCCTACCTTCATGAAGTCCTGAGCCGAGCGGAGGTGCTGTGACCAAGACATTTCCGATACGTGTATAAGACCCTCTACGCCCGGAGCGATTTCAACAAATGCACCGTAGTCAGCCATAACGACAACTTTTCCTTTGACCTTGTCGCCCACTTTGAGGTCGGCGTCAAGAGCATCCCACGGATGGGGCTGAAGTTGCTTAAGACCGAGGGCAATGCGCTTGCGCTCGTCATCGAAGTCGATGATAACGACGTCGAGTTCCTGATCAAGTTTAACCACTTCTTCGGGATGGCTTACGCGGCCCCAAGAAAGGTCGGTGATATGGATAAGACCGTCAACACCGCCGAGGTCGATGAATACGCCATAGGTAGTGATGTTCTTGACAACACCCTTGAGTACCTGACCGCGCTCGAGTTTGGAGATAATCTCCTTCTTCTGCTGCTCAAGCTCGGCTTCGATAAGAGCCTTGTGCGATACAACAACGTTCTTGAATTCCTGATTGATCTTCACGACCTTGAACTCCATAGTCTTGCCTACGAAGATGTCGTAGTCGCGGATGGGCTTTACATCGATCTGTGAGCCGGGGAGGAATGCCTCGATGCCGAACACGTCAACGATCATACCGCCTTTGGTGCGGCACTTGATGTAACCCTTGATGATTTCATCGTTCTCAAGAGCCTGATTTACGCGCTCCCAAGAGCGTGACATGCGGGCCTTGCGGTGCGACAGAATGAGCTGTCCCTTCTTGTCTTCCTGATTTTCGATGAATACTTCCACTACGTCGCCTACCTTGATGTCGGGGTTGTAGCGGAATTCGTTGACGGGGATTATACCGTCGCTTTTGTAGCCGATGTTAACCACCGCTTCGCGCTTGTTGAGGGCGATGATGGTACCTTCGATTACTTCTTTGTCTTTTACGGTGTTGAGCGACTCATCATAAGTCTTGGTGAGTTCTTCGCGGCTCTTTTCACCGACGGCGTCGCCTTTTTCATAGGCGTCCCAATCGAAGTCTTCGATGGGAGAATTCTTTAATTCTTCGTTCATTTAATGGGTTAATAAATAAGTTAATTAATTGTGAGTGTCGACACAGCGACGCTCAATCGTGCAAATTTACAATATAATTTTCACTCTCACAAGATTAGCGTGAAAAATCGTTTCGCAAAAATAGTGTATCCTATATATTATAATGTGATATTTGCACTTTAACCCATGTGCGGTGTTGCTCTGAAGATGTGTCGCGACGCTTATGAGAAGCCGGTCAGTAGGCGGCGGCAAGATGCTCTTCAAGGTACTCTTTGTAGCGGGCTACGGGTATGCGGTCTATGCCGTTGGCTGACAGCATGGCCGACAACCGGTCGATCTCCGACTTGATATGGCGGTGGATGAGATTGTAGCGCTTGGCGATAAGGCGTATGTATTTGCGGTCCTGCTTGACAAGGCGTCCGGCCTCGATGGTGACGGGCGCACGGCGTGCTTCGGCCGCGGCCTCACGGCGACGGCGCTGATAGGATGCGGACTTCGCGCGGCGGTCGATTACAGGCTTAAGCAGATTGAACACGCATTGCGCTATGGGGGCAAGGTCAGTCGGTTCTGTTCCTGTCGTCTGATACTCTTTGATGGCATCGATGAGGGGTTGCTGAAGTTCCGAGGGGAGCATGGCTATTGATTCGCTCCATGTCTTGTCAAATTTGGGTGTACGTTTCATAATATGTGATATTGGTTTAAATGATGTTTTTTGCAAAGATAATACGACATGACGCCGTTTTTATGCACAATCGGGCATTAACACTTCATTTGATGCATAAACGCCTGATATATCGGGTTATAAGACGCCGTTTAATGTCTGTTAATGTGGAAACTTATTTGAATTTTAAATGAATTTATTTAAATTTGTGATAATTACCTTAATAACCAACTAACATTCAAGCATGATTAATCCGTTATTACGAATTTCAGCAAGTGCCGTGTCCGTTTTATTGGGCACGGCTCTCATGGCGCAAAACGTTGTAAAAGAAGATTTTGTGCCGTCAACTAAAAACCAGCCCGGAAAGGAGTATCCGATGGTAAACTCGCAAGGTTATGCCCGCTTCCGTGTGGAGGCGCCCGAAGCCGAGTCTGTAAGAGTGACGCTAGGTCTTGGAGGGCGAGGAGGCACGAAACTCGAAAAGCAGCCCGACGGCTCTTGGATGGGAACTACCGAGGGTCCAATGGACGAGGGTTTCCACTATTACCACATGATAGTCGACGGCGGTGCGTTCAATGATCCGGGAGCGCTCAATTATTACGGTTCGTGCCGATGGGAGAGCGGTATCGAGATTCCCGCTCATGACAAAGAGTTCTATGCCCTTAAGGATGTGCCTCACGGCAATGTTCAGCAGGTGCTGTTCAGCTCTCCGAGTACCGGTGTGGAGCGGCGTGCGTTTGTTTACACTCCGCCGGAATATGGCAAGACCGATAAAAAGTATCCCGTTCTTTATCTGCAGCATGGATGGGGCGAGGATGAGACCGCATGGTCAAATCAAGGTCATGCCAATCTTATCATGGACAATCTTATCGCCGAAGGCAAAATCGAGCCGTTTATAATAGTGATGGCTTACGGCATGACCAACAATGTGAAATTCGGCACCATAAATCAGTTTGATGCCAAAGAGTTTGAGACAGTTCTTGTGGATGAACTCATACCTTATATTGATAAGAACTTCAATACCGTCCCCGACAGGAAGCACCGTGCTATGGCCGGATTGTCGATGGGCGGAGTCGAGACTAAGCTCATAACCATGCGCCGTCCCGAGACGTTCGGCTACTACGGTCTTCTCAGCGGAGGCACATATGCTCCTGAAGACCTTAAAGACAGCGGGGTGGAGCTTGTGTTCATCAGCTGCGGAAGCAAAGAGAACCCCGATAGGGTCAAAGCGGCGGTCGATGCCTTGAAGGATGCGGGCTACAACGCGGTATCGTATGTGTCGCCCGACACGGCTCACGAGTTTCTGACTTGGCGCCGCAGTCTGTATCAGATGGCACCGTTGCTTTTCAAGTGATGCGTAGATATATAAAAAAATGGAGACCAATTGGTCTCCATTTTTTTGTTGCAGTCTTTTGACTGGATTATGCTTTGTCCTTGCTGCCAAGCACGTTTTCGATTTTGTGCTTGTAGAGCTTCTCCATTTCGTCGCGGGCCGGTCCGAGATATTTGCGGGGGTCAAATTCAGCGGGTTTCTCAGAGAGAACCTTGCGAACGGCAGCGGTCATGGCCAGACGGCTGTCAGAGTCGATATTGATCTTGCATACGGCGCTCTTGGCTGCTTTGCGGAGCTCTTCTTCGGGTATACCGATAGCATCGGGCAACTTGCCGCCGTAGTGGTTGATCATGTCTACATACTCCTGAGGAACCGATGACGAACCGTGGAGCACGATGGGGAAGCCGGGGAGTTTCTCCATAACGGCGTCGAGCACTCCGAATGCCAAGGGCGGGGGAACGAGCTTGCCGTCAGCGTTGCGTGTGCACTGCTCGGGAGTGAACTTGTAAGCGCCGTGTGAAGTACCGATCGAGATAGCGAGGCTGTCGCAGCCGGTACGGGTAGCGAAGTCGATAACTTCTTCAGGGTCGGTGTAGGTGTGGTGGTCGGAAGACACTTCGTCCTCAACGCCGGCGAGCACGCCGAGTTCGCCTTCTACAGTCACGTCAAACTGGTGAGCGTAGTCAACCACTTTCTTTGTGAGGGCTACGTTTTCCTCATAGGGGAGGTGTGAACCGTCGATCATAACCGATGAGAAGCCGTGGTCGATGCAGTCTTTGCAGAGCTCGTAGCTGTCACCGTGGTCGAGGTGAAGACATATCTGGGGATTTTCCCATCCGAGGCTCTTTGCGTACTCTACGGCACCCTGTGCCATGTAGCGGAGCAGAATGGGGTTGGCGTAGTTGCGTGCGCCCTTCGATACCTGAAGGATAACGGGTGAACGGTCTTCAGCGGCAGCCTTGATGATGGCCTGAAGCTGTTCCATGTTGTTGAAGTTGAAAGCGGGAACGGCATATCCGCCCTTGATGGCTTTAGCAAACATCTCACGAGTGTTGACCAAGCCGAGGTCTTTGTAACTTACCATGAATTTTTAGTATTTTGGTGAATAAATCTATGTATGCCTCTAAATGCCTTGTCAGGCATTTTACGGGTGCAAATATACATAAATTCCGTAAGATATTTGTCAGTATCGCGGGAAAATATTTATTTCGCATCCGTGGATTAAGCTTATCATAAAACGATAGTTATGGAAAAGCAGAAATTTCGTCTTGAATTTGCCATGCGCAGTGTGCCGGTAAGCCTTTTGTGGAGCTATATCTCTTCGGCTACAGGGCTTAAGGAGTGGTTTGCCGACGCGGTAAGTGTCGCAGGTAAGAAATATAAGTTTGTGTGGAACGGTCAGGAGCAATCCGCTACCGTGATAGGACGGCGCGACGGTGTATCAATACGTTTCAGGTGGGATGACGAGACGTCGCGTGCCTATTTCGAGATGAGCATAAGCGTCAACGAAATGACCGACAGCACCACTCTTATAGTGACCGATTATGCGGAGCCTGATGAGCTTGACGACAGCAAGGAGCTGTGGGAGACGCAGGTCGATACACTGCGCCGCGCTATAGGCTGCTGACATGCCGGCGGTGTAAACCCGCCGCCGGGTCTTAAAACTATTGGGCGCCGCGATTGTTATAGTCTTAAAGTGTCGGACTGTTTGTGACCGGCATTTTAATCGACTATTTAATTGTGGTAACTATGAAGAGAGAAAAGCAAGACCGCGTAGCCGCATGGCTTTGGATAGGGGTAAGTGTACTGATAGCCCTGTTGCTGGTGTGGCTCACCATATTTGAGTACTGGAGCGCGTGATATCATGTGATAAATTAAAAAAAAGAGAGTTATGGCCGGATCACTTTGGATTGTATGGACAATCATCGGCATCATAGGCGGCTTCATGGCAGGCCGTCTGGTGCCTAAGATAAGAAGCACCGCCTTTGCGGTATGTGTCGGTATATGTGGCGCGCTGTTGGGCGGTTGGATATTTATATTGATAGGCGACTCGTCGACCATGCAGGCCGTATCGCTTGGTGCTGCGGCAGTCATGTGCGCGTTTTTCCTGTGGATATTGTATCTTGTATCGCCGCGTCGCAGCGATGACGACGAAGACATGGAATAGAGCAGTCCGATGTAAGAGCTTTTTACATGCGCCGTGTACATTATATAAAAAGGCCCGGTCAGCTGACCGGGCCTTTTTATATGGGTTTGGCAAATGTCGGTTATTTTGCACGACGCTCCTTGATACGGGCTTTCTTGCCGGTAAGGTTGCGGAGATAGTAAAGTTTTGCACGACGTACTTTACCGTATTTGTTTACGGTGATAGAGTCGATAAACGGAGATTCGATGGGGAATATACGCTCTACGCCGATGTTGTCGCTCATCTTGCGTACAGTGAAACGCTTCTTTTCTCCTTCGCCTGAAATGCGGATTACTACGCCGCGGTATTGCTGGATACGCTCCTTGTTACCCTCTTTGATACGGTAAGCTACGGTGATGGTATCGCCGGGGCCGAATTCGGGGTGCTGCTTGCCGGTGGCAAATGCTTCTTCAGCAACTTTGATTAAATCCATTTTTATTGAATGTTAAAATGTTAATAATACGCAATATAGCAAGCTGCATGTCTTGCCAGAGATTACGAAAAGCGGTGCAAAGGTAGTGATAATTTACTTAATGGCAAAGGTTTCGGTCAAAAAAAGTGCTTCGAAAAGTCAGTTTGCAGCCGGAAATTCACACAGTTATTTATTATATCGTCGTAACTGCGGTATAAAATTAATAAGCGGGTGCAGTGAACAAGTTTAAATACAGGGTCGTTTCGATATAGAACAATGCCGGGTGCCGAGGCCCTTACTGACAGCCCTGACCGGCCTTAAAAATTAGAGAATATGAATTTTATCTGGTACATTATTATTGGAATAGTCTCCGGCTTCGTTGCCGGCAAGTTGATGCGTGGAGGCGGATTTGGCCTTATCGTGAATCTGATTGTGGGTATAATAGGCGGTGTGCTCGGCGGATGGCTTTTCAGCCTTATAGGCATTACCGCAGGCGGCATTATCGGCAGCCTCATAACTTCAGTGATAGGTGCTATAGTGCTACTGTGGATTGTCGGGCTTATAAGCCGGTCGTCATCGCGTTAGCGTATGCTGTCATAAGGTGTATTGACATCGGCCTGCCGGAGTGAAGCTGCTTTCTCCCGGCGGGCTGTTCTGATTATGCGCGAGCGCCGCCTATGGATTGTAGAGGTCTTTGTTGTAGAATTCCATGATCGACATGGTGAGCCGAAGCGCTTCACCTGCCGGGCTTTCGGGATCAAGCTCCAACGCACTGTGGTAGTCGTTTATGGCGGCCCGTCTGTGTCCGGCCTGCCAGTGCAGCCGGCCGCGCTGATAGTAGGCTTCAGCCGATATGTCGCCTGACGCAATAAGATTGTCAATCGAAACAATAGCTTCGTCGACCGCGTTATTCTCTATAAGATTGAGTATATGGGAGGGTATGCTCATTAATACTGACTTTTTTGCAAATTTATAAACAATGAAGAGTATAACGGTACTGTTTGCGGCAATAATTTCGATTGCATCGGTTTTTGCCGGCGATTTTAACTATACGATGACTGAGTATGCGGGTAGCGCCATGCCGTATCCCGCGCCGTCGGCAATAGCGGCGTATCCAGACTCGCTTAAGCCTGTAATGATAAGCCATGTGGGCCGACATGGAGCGCGCTATCCGTCATCAGCCGCCCGTGCAACCCGACTTAAAAGCGCTCTTATGCGAGCCGATTCACTCGGAAGCATAACCCCGGCAGGCCGTAAACTGCTGGCCATAGTAAGCGATGTGCTGGCTGTGTGCGACGGACGGTGGGGTATGCTCGATTCGCTTGGCATAGCGGAGCAGGAGGGTATAGCCTGTCGTATGTACCGGGGTTTTCCCGAGCTCTTTGTCAGAGGACGTGTCACGGCCATGGCTTCTTATGTGCCCCGTTGTGTCATGAGCATGGATGCGTTTACCCACCAGCTGTCGATCGAGCATCGCCGTATGAACATATATACCGAGTCGGGTCCTGTGACTTCGCGGCTGTTAAGGCCTTTTGAAGTCGACAGCAGTTATGTGCTCTATCGCGAGCGGGAGCCGTATCATGACGTCTATGAGCGCTTTTTTGAGGCTAACGCACCTGTGGCTCCTGCCGTACGTGTGCTCGGCGAACGGTATGGCGCTACGGAAGAGCGGCTGAAGGAGTTTGCACTGACCGAATACGGTTTCCTGTCATCGCTCGGAGCCATGAGTTATGATGTGAATATCGGTGAGTTTATGACCGAAGAGGAGTATGGCCGGCTCTGGTCATGCAATAATCTCAGTCAATACCTTACGCGCACTTCGTCGACCGTGTCAAGACTGCCGGCCGATATAGCCGCACCGCTTCTTCGTGATATTATAAGCGGCATAGACAGTGTAGTGGACCGTCAGGGCGACTCATACGTACAGCTGCGCTTCGGCCATGCCGAGACTCTGATGCCTTTGCTGTCGCTGATGCAATTGCCGGGATGCAGCTATATGACTGATGACTTTTCGCTCGTGTCGCGCCATTGGTGCAACTTCCATGTGGTGCCGATGGCTTCCAACCTGCAGCTTATTCTGTTTCGCTCCGGCAGCGGACGTCTGTATTTACGCACCGACCTTAACGAGAGGCCTGTCGGCCTGTTGCCCGGCGGTGACGATGTATATGTACCGTGGAAAAAAGCCCGGAAGTATCTTGTCGATTGTCTTCCGGGCCGTATGTCGGTTGATTGATATTGACTACATCATAGCTTTAATGGCGCAGTACAGGAGAGCCGCCAAGACTCCTCCGAGAAGCGGCCCTACGATAGGCACCCAGCTGTAGCTCCATTGACTTGAGCCTTTGCCTTTGATGGGTAGAAGCGCATGGGCTATTCGCGGTCCGAGGTCACGTGCGGGATTTATCGCATAACCTGTGGTGCCCCCGAGCGACATGCCTATGGCCACTACGAGAAGAGCTACCGGCAGAGCGCCGATGCTGCCGAGGCCCACCTGCGAGGAGTTGCCTTCGTCGCCTATGAACAGGATGACAAGCACGAGTACAAAAGTACCTATTATCTCACTGATAAGATTGCGCTTGTGATTGCGTATGGCCGGTATGGTGGAGAATACTCCGAGTTTTGACTCCGCATCTTCGGTGGCGTCGAAGTGATCTTTGTAAAATACATATACAAGCATGGCACCGAGTATGCCTCCGAGTATCTGGGCCACGATAAAGGGCACGACGTAAGCCCACGGAAATTTTCCCGCGGCGGCGAGTCCGAGTGTTACCGCCGGATTAAGGTGCGCTCCGGAGTAGGGACCGGCAATCAGCACACCGCACATTACGGCAAGTCCCCATGCGAGTGTTACTACAATCCATCCGGCGCTCTCACCCTTTGACTTGCGCAGGCTCACACAGGCCACTACGCCGCATCCGAGAACAACAAGTACAAATGTTCCCAGAAATTCAAATACACATTGCACAAACAGTGATACTTCCATGGTTTCCTCCTTTCTCTATTTTTGTGGATATTCTGAAAGCACGCGGTTTACCGCATTATGCCAGCCGTCTATCTCCGAGGCTACTTTGGCTTCGTCGCCCGACGGGTCAAATGTGCGTTCTACCTGCCACTGGGCCTTTATTTTGTCAAGGCTTGGCCAGAAACCGGTGGCGAGGCCGGCAAGATATGCGGCTCCGAGGGCTGTTGTCTCCGTTATGCGCGGACGCAGTACTTCGGTGGCGAGAATGTCGCTCTGGAACTGCATGAGCAGATTGTTGCGCGAGGCGCCTCCGTCGACCTTGAGGTTGGCTATGGGCAGACCGCAGTCTTTCTCCATGGCCTTGACTATGTCATAGGTCTGGAATGCGATGCCTTCAAGTGCCGCGCGGGCTATATGGGCGGTGGTGGTGCCTCGGCTTATGCCGCTTATGGCACCGCGGGCGTACTGGTCCCAATAGGGAGCGCCGAGACCAGTAAGCGCCGGCACGAAGTATACGCCGTCGGTATCTTCAACCGATGCGGCAAGAGCTTCCACGTCCGACGAACTGCTTATGCACTTCAGCCCGTCGCGGAGCCACTGTACTACCGACCCGCCGACAAATATGGAGCCTTCGAGAGCGTATGATACCTTGTCGCCTATCTTCCATGCTATGGTCGTCAGCAGCTTGTTTTTTGACTCTATGGGCCGGTTGCCTGTATTCATAAGAAGGAAGCAGCCGGTGCCGTATGTGTTTTTGACAGATCCGGGTTCTATGCACATCTGCCCGAACAGGGCCGCCTGCTGGTCGCCGGCTATGCCCGCTATGGGCACTTTGTGCGCAAATATGGTCGTAGTCGTATAACCGTATACCTCGCTCGACGATTTTACCTCGGGCATCATGGACAGAGGTATGTCGAAGAGCTCAAGAAGTTCTTTGTCCCACTCAAGTGTGTGTATGTTGAAGAGCATGGTGCGCGATGCGTTGGTCACGTCGGTGACATGCACCTCGCCGCGTGTAAGCCTCCATATAAGCCAAGAGTCAACGGTTCCGAACATCAGCTTGCCCTGTTCGGCACGCTTGCGGGCTCCCGGCACATTGTCAAGAATCCACTTTATCTTGGTGGCGCTGAAGTATGCGTCAAGTATAAGGCCGGTCTTGGAGCGTATCATCTCTACAAGCCCCTCGGCGCGTAGCCGGTCGCAGTAATCGGCCGTGCGCCGGTCCTGCCATACGATAGCGTTGTATATCGGCTCGTCGGTGTCGCGGTCCCATACGATTGTGGTCTCGCGCTGGTTGGTTATACCTATCGCGGTTATGTTTTTGCCGTTGATGTCTATCTTTGAAATGGCCTCGGCAATGACGGAAGCCTGCGACGCCCATATCTGATGCGGGTCATGCTCCACCCACCCCGACTGGGGAAATATCTGTTCAAATTCACGCTGGGCCATGGAGCATATCGAACCCGAGCGGTCAAATACGATGGCGCGGGAACTGCTTGTCCCCTGATCGAGAGACAGAATATATTGTCCCTTATTGTTATCAAGTGTCATGATGATATAAAATGATTTAAAGTAACTAAATGTGTTTACGTTAATAATAAAGTTATAACGGAGCCTGCGATGTTTTTGTTTTATGCAGGTTTGTTATATTTAGTGTTTTAATTGGTTGAAATATCGTTTTCTACATAAAAAGTAGTCACGGATTATGTTTGGTCGCGAAGGGAGCAGATTTATATCGGGGTGCGAGTTGTAGTTTTTGGCCATTTTTCTGAAATCGCGATGCGCTTTCAGTATGGCTCCGGCATTGGCAAAGTCAAATGTAAGGATGTATTTGCCCCATGCCAGTGTGTCGTAGAGCCGTCGTATGATAAGACGGCGGCGCCGGCATGAGTCGGGCAGGTTCTTGTGGAGAAGAAGCAGATTGTTGCGGAAATTCAGATAT
Source organism: Candidatus Homeothermus arabinoxylanisolvens (assembly GCA_001689405.1). GTDB lineage: Bacteria > Bacteroidota > Bacteroidia > Bacteroidales > Muribaculaceae > Muribaculum > Muribaculum arabinoxylanisolvens. The sequence goes on from LUJO01000013.1 coordinate 88,791, forward strand.
GTCTTGCGCGGGTTGGATGCCGGCAGGGTGCCTCCTCCGAGGTGGTAAACGGTTGATGAGGGTATAGCCGCTATGTCATATCCGGCGAGTTTTATACGCCAGCACAGGTCTATCTCCTCCATGTGTGCGAAAAATTCAGGATCAAGTCCTCCGACGGCTTCGTATACTTCGGTGCGCACCATGAGCGCGGCGCCGGTGGCCCAGAATACCGATGCCACCGTATCGTACTGGCCGTTGTCTTTTTCGACTGTGTCGAAGAGGCGTCCGCGGCAGTAGGGATAACCGTTGCGGTCTATATAGCCTCCGGCCGCTCCCGCATATTCAAATGTGTCCTGACTGCAATAAGACAATATCTTGGGCTGTACGGCGGCTGTGTGCGGGTGTGTCTCAAGGTAGTCATACAAAGGCCGCAGCCAGTCGGCAGCCGGAGCCACGTCGCTGTTGAGCAGCACCGTGTAGCGATACTTCGTGGCGGCTATGGCACGGTTGTAACCTTCGGCAAAACCGTAGTTCTTGTCAAGTTTTACGGTCTTTATGTCGGGAAACATTTTCTCAAGCATGTCGAGCGAGCCGTCGGTGCTGCCGTTGTCGGCAACGATGACGTCGGCTATGTCGGTGGGAGTAGTCAGTATGACTGCGGGCAGAAATGTGCGCAACATCTCCTCCCCGTTCCAATTAAGTATTATTACGGCTACCGGTTTGTTCATGGCTGCATGTCGGCGGGATATTCGACTTTGTTTTTCCACCGCTTGTGAGTCCACAGCCATATGGATGGCTGTCTGTTTATGGTTTCCTGAAGCATCTTCACGTACGTGTCGGTAATGGCATATTCGGGCATCTCCGAGGCATTGTCGGTTATGACACGGGGTGTCAGGCGATAGTGTCCGCGGGCTATTTTCTGCATGTCCCAGTATACGGCGACCATGTCGAGTTTTCGTACTACGGTCTCGGTGCCTGTTATTACGGCTGTCGGGTGGTTGAGGAACTTGACTATATGCACCGGATCGTTGTGGCTCGGCTTCTGGTCGCTCATGAAGCCGGTGATGCTCTGTATGTTGTCGCGCCGGAGCATGAGCAAGTGGCGAAACACCATGCGCTTGTCGTAGGATACCGAGCCGAAGCGGCTTCTCAGTTTGAGGAAGTATGCGTCAAACCATTTGTTGGTCAGCGGACGGTATACTTGGGCGTACACCAAGTCGGGCGCGGGTTTATGGCGCATCCACAGTGTGATTGACGGAGCCCACTCCCAATTGCCGCAGTGCGAGAAGTAAACGACTATCGAGCGTCCTTCGTCAAAATATCGGTCGAGTATCTCGCAACCGGTAAATTCCATGTGGCGCTTTATCTCCTCGTCCGATATATGGCCGAGCTTTATAGTCTCCACTATGTAGTCGGAGAAGTGCCGGAAGAAGTCGCGGCATATCTTGCCGCACTCCCGGGGCGACTTGTCGGGAAACGAGGCGGTTATATTGTCAAGCGCTACCTTGCGCCTGTATCGTACTATGTAATATATGATTACAAATAGTATGTCGCTGAATACATAAAGCACTTTCAGCGGCATGCGGGCAACTGCGCCCAGCAACCAGTTAAGCGGTATGTAACGACGATATCCTTTCATTTTACTATGCATCCTTTTATTAGTCCCGACTCGTCATCAATATCTTTCAGCATGACGGGTACTATAGTGTTTGCCAGATTATTGTCAGGGGCGATTTCCACCTTCAGATAGTTGTCGGTAAAGCCGGTCATAGGGCGATTTCCGCGCCGGTGTTCGACAAGCACGGGCCTGACCGTGCCTGTGAAGCGTGACGTGAAGTCTGCGAGCTTCTTTTCTGAAACCTTCAGCATGATATTGGTGCGACGGTGTTTCTCCGCCTGCGTGACTACATGGTCGATTTCGAGAGCGCGTGTGCCGGGCCGTTCGGAGTAGGGGAATACATGCAGCCGCGATATGTCGAGCGACTCAACAAACTCAAGTGACCGGTTGAAAAGCTCTTCGGTCTCGCCACGTGCGCCGACTATAAGGTCCACTCCTATAAAAGCGTGGGGCATTACTGATCTTATCTTCTCCATGCGGTGGCGAAACAGTCCGGTGTCATAATGGCGTCGCATCAATGACAGGACTTCGTCGCTGCCGGCCTGCAGCGGCACATGGAAATGCGGCATGAATCGGCGTGAGCCGGCTACGAAGTCGATTATCTCGTCGGTGAGCAGGTTGGGCTCAATTGATGATATACGGTAGCGTTCTATGCCGTCCACCCGGTCAAGCGCCTTTATAAGATCAAGAAATGTGTCATCGCGCCCTTTGCCGAAGTCGCCTATGTTGACTCCTGTTATCACTATCTCTTTGCCGCCTTCTTCCGCCACGCCGCGCGCTTGGGCGACAAGACTTTCGATAGAGCCGGAGCGGCTGCGTCCGCGGGCCTTGGGTATGGTACAGTATGTGCACCAGTAGTCGCATCCGTCCTGTACTTTCAGGAAATAGCGGGTGCGGTCGCCGCGTGAGCATGACGGGCTGAATTCTTTGATTTCCTTAGTCGGTGTGACCATGCTGCTCGGCTGCCGCGACTTCATCCAGTCTTCAAGATAGTCTGCGAGCCGAAGCTTGCGGTCGGTGCCGGCTACAATGTCCACGCCGGGCATGGCCATTATCTCGTCGCTTTTCAGCTGGGCATAGCAGCCTGTGACTATGATGGCGGCTTCGGGATAACGTGATGAAAAACGGTGTATGGCCTGACGGCATTTTTTGTCGGCCATGTCGGTTACGCTGCATGTATTTACGACTATGACGTCGGGGGTCTCTCCGGGTTGTATGCGGCGTATGCCTTTTTCAGCAAAAATACGCGCTATAGTTGAAGTCTCGGCAAAGTTCAGCTTGCAGCCCAGTGTGTGAAACAAGGCTTTAGCGTTGCCAAATGTCATCTCGTCAATCATACTGCAAAATTACTACACATAATTTATTTATCATAGCCATGACGCCACTATATTGATATATGAAAACAAATTATCGCCTATAATTGTATTAAGTAAGTACAAAATATTGTAATTTTGTCAAAATGACATAACTGTTATGAGTGCTTCCAACAACCTGAATGAAATATATGCATCGAGTTTCCGTGATAATTGGACGTTGCCGGCTCTTACCGACTATGGCACGGGTAAAACATATCTGTACTCCGACCTTTCTTACGAGATAGCCAAGATACACATGACTTTTGAGCTGACGGGTATAACCCCCGGTGATAAAGTGGCTCTTATCGGAAAGAATTCGCCCGGTTGGATCATGGTGTTCATTGCCACGATAACCTACGGCGCCACGATAGTGCCTATACTGCAGGAATTCAATCCTACCGATGCCCAGCATATAGTGAATCATTCGGGCAGCGTGATACTGTTTGTTGAAAACAACGTATGGGAGACCTTTGAGTTTGAGAAGATGCCGCGGCTGCGCGGTGTCATATCGCTGACCGACGGCAAGATCCTTGCGGAACATCCGCTTAACGAGGGCCGCATGCAAAAACAGTTGAAAAACATAAACCGTAAATTCAGCCGCCGTTATAAGGGGGGGCTCAAGCCTGACGATGTGAGGTATTCAGTGCCTGACCCTGAAAATGTGGCTGTGCTTAATTATACTTCCGGTACGACAGGATTTTCAAAAGGGGTCATGCTGACTTACCGCAATCTGTGGGGCAATGTCACTTTCGGCATACACTCGCGTCTGCATTATCAGGGTTCGCGCTGTCTGTCGTTTTTGCCGCTGGCCCATGCCTATGGCTGCGCTTTTGACATGCTGGTGCCGCTCGCCGTGGGTACGCACATAACAGTGTTCGGTAAACTGCCTTCGCCCAATCTTCTTCTGAAGGCACTCCATGAAGTCAGACCCAATCTTGTCATATGTGTGCCGCTTATACTTGAGAAGATATATCGTAAGCAGATACTGCCTATGATTACCAAGAAGGGCATACGGTGGGTCCTCTCCATGCCGGGTATTGACAAGGCGTTGTACGCTCTTATAATGCGCAAGCTGGTCGATGCGTTTGGAGGGGAGTTTGAGGAGGTCATTGTGGGCGGCGCTCCTCTTAACCATGAGGTGGAGGAATTTCTGCACCGCATACGCTTTCCGTTTACGGTGGGCTACGGCATGACCGAGTGCGGGCCGCTTATCAGCTACACTCCATGGCGTCAGTTTATTCCCGGTTCCTCTGGCCGTACTCTGCCGGTCATAATGCACAGTAAGGTACTGAGCGACGATCCGGAAAACATACCCGGAGAGATATGTGTCAAGGGTGTCAATGTCATGAAGGGCTATTACAACAATCCCGATGCTACGGAGGCTGTGCTCGATGCCGACGGCTGGCTTCACACAGGCGACATGGGTACGCGCAGCGCCGACGGCACGATATTCATCAAAGGACGTTACAAGACCATGATATTGTCTTCCAACGGGCAGAACATATATCCGGAGGAGATAGAGGCCAAACTGAACAATATGCCGTATGTGGCCGAGAGTCTTGTTATAGAACGTAACGGGCGGCTTGTAGCCCTCGTGTATCCCGATTATGAGGCTATGGATAAGTTCGGAGTCACCAACGAGGAGTTGCCTAAGGAAATGGAGCAGGTGCTTGTCGAACTTAACAAACTTGTGGCTCCCTACGAGAAAGTGGACAAGATACAGCTTATAGCCAACGAATTTGAAAAGACCCCCAAACGCTCCATCAAGCGCTACCTCTATAACGCCTGATTCGGGGCGGTATACATTATTGATAGCCCGAGTTTGGTAAATGTGTCGATATTGAGTTAAAATGTGTGAATTTGGTATGATTGTGTTATTATAAAATCATTTTTCACTAAAAAAGCGTCAAAAAATATCTTAATATTGATGTATGAAATAAGGTTTTTTTGTAGTTTTGCAAGCGAATTTACGAGCGTTTAGCTCTGACGATTCAACATTAAGTTTTTGTGCAATTAGTTTAGGCGAATTATGGAAGAAACTGCAAAAAAGCGAGGCGGACGCCGTCCCGGTGCCGGTCGCAAAAAATCGACAGTAAAGCGCTATGGCTTTAATGCTCCCGCAACAGTGCATGCAGTTCTGGAACAAGTGGATAGCATCACCGATTTTATCTGTGAGGCTGTTCTGAAGCATGGTCAAGACAAGGGCCTTTGCTGACATAACCACCCATTTTAATGCATGCATAGACTAATGAAAAGTTGCAAAAGACTGACATTCGTTAACAACCGCGTTTTTGCAGTGGTTGGTTCTTGTTAATTGCCGGCGTTTACTACGGGCTGAGCGGCGTCATCGGCACACAGCACCACGAGTAGGTTGCCTACCATGGCCGCTTTGCGCTCGTTGTCGAGTTTTACCACATTTTCTTCATCAAGGCGGTCAAGCGCGAGTTTGACCATTGTCACAGCACCTTCGACAATCTTCTCACGTGCCGAAATTATGGCTGAGGCCTGCTGCCGGCGCAGCATCACTGCAGCTATCTCTGGAGCGTATGCCAAGTAGTTTATGCGGGCTTCGACCACCTCTATGCCTGCCATGGCAAGACGTTCGTTGAGTTTGCGTTCGAGTTCTTCATTTATCTCTTCGCCTCCCGACCGTAGGGTCAGTTCATCGGCATGGCTCGACTCGTTGTCGTAGGCATATTTACCGGCCACTTCACGCAGGGCGGCATCGCTCTGAATGGCAACAAACGACTGATAGGAGGTTGAGCCGGAGTCAAGGTCAAATACGGCGCGATACGTGTCATTGATTTTCCATACGAGCACAAGTCCTATAAGTATCGGATTGCCGACCTTGTCATTGACTTTGATCGGCTCGACATCAAGATTGCGTATGCGGAGCGATATGCGCTTTTTGGTAAGAAGGGGGTTGATCCAGTTGAAGCCGACTTTGCGGTATGTGCCGCTGTATTTTCCGAAAAATACGAGGACGCGCGACTCATTGGGCTCCTGCTTTATATAGCCGGAAGACAGGAATATCCATATGACACCCAGAATGACTGCGAGTACAATCCATCCCGGAGTCGCGGCAAATACACATGCCACGATGGCCAATGCAAGTATGAGTTGGAAAAACAGCATGACAAAACCGTTTATGCTGAAGCCTTTGTAAGGATATTCATTGTTCCCCATAAAAGTTTGTTTAAAGGTTAATAATATACAAATTTAATATATGTTTGTGCGTTTTCCAAATAAACAGTTAAAAATCACTACTTTTGTAGATATAATTATTATGAGAAGCGATGGGTGCAAACCGAAATAGAGAAGGCGTGTTTCGCTTCAAGCGGTTTGAGGTAAGAAACGAGCTTGCGGCCATGAAAGTGGGTACTGACGGGGTGCTGCTCGGAGCGGTGTGCCCGATAGAGGGTTGTGTCAATGCGCTCGATGTAGGTACAGGTACCGGACTTATAGCCCTTATGCTTGCCCAGAGAAGCGAGTCATTGCGCATTACGGCTGTGGAGATTGACCGTGAAGCGGCGTCGGAGGCCCGGCTGAATGTAGAGGCGTCGCCGTGGCATGACCGTATAGCTGTGGTTGAGGCCGATTTTAACAAAATGGTGTCAGAGGGTTTTGCAGAGCGTTATGATATTGTCGTAAGCAATCCGCCTTATTTCTCGACTAAGCTTAAGTCGCCCGATGCATCACGGGCTATGGCTCGTCATGAGGCCGGACTGTCGTACGACACACTCGTAGCTTCGGCTCCCGCCCTGCTTACTCCGCAAGGTGTCATGGCGTTCATATCGCCGGCCGACAGGGAGGATGACATAACCATGTCGGTGGCGCTGCGAGGACTGCACATACCCCGGCTGATAAGTGTGTATACGAAAATCGGGGCCAAGACGCCTTCGCGACTTATATGGATCATAGCAACCCGTCCGACACCGATGTGCCGCGAAGCTGTTTATATAGGCTCTGCCGAATATCGTGAACTGACCTCCGATTTTTATCTGTAGTACAGGCGGGGCAATATAATTTGTGAGAATTTTAGAAACTTTCAACAAATTAATGGTTCGGGTGTTTTATAATTAAAACATCAACTAAATTTATTAAAGTTATGAGTCTCACGAAATTTAACTTTTTAGGCTACTCCAAGAGCTGGTGGCTCGTTTTGGTGGCCGGTATCGTAATGGTAATATGCGGTTTCGCTTATTGGTTCTGGCCGAGTGCCGGTTTTGCCATCGCATCGCAGATCTTCGGATGGGTGCTTATTCTTGTCGGCATCGTACAGCTTATCGTGGCAGCCGGTCCGCGTTATCCCAAGGGATGGGGATGGTGGATTGCCGGAGGCATGATCGATATGTTTATCGGTTTTCTGATGGTAAGAAGTATCATTCTTTCCGAAATGGTTTTCCCGTATTTTCTTGCGTTAATCTTCCTTTACTGGGGCATCACGATGATAATCGGCTCGGTAAACGGACACAAGGGTAAATACTGGTGGCTGTATCTCGTCAACGGTATATTGCTGATGCTTATCGGCTTCTTCTTCATCGAGGCCGGATGGGTACAGAACATGATGATGGTCAGCTTCCTTACCTCGCTTGCATTTATCTACTGGGGCTTCTCGATATGCATGGTGGCATACGACATCAAGCCGGCTGCCGACAACGGCGGTCTTGAGAAGTAACGCCTTGCGTGATTGACATAACGGGAGGGTATCGCCCAAGCGGCGGTACCCTCCTTGTGTTATATTAGCCTTTCTTTGACGATTGCATCTTCTCCCGTGCTTGATTAATATTGTCTCTAACTTTAATAGTGTCAGGATGCTCATTGCCTAATACCTTCCGATATATTGATAACGCTTTATCGTAATACTCCAGAGACTTGTCATAATCACCCAATTCACTATAAACATATCCGATATTATTGTAGGACGTTGCTGTGTCGGG
>LUJO01000013.1:96787-97119 GCA_001689405.1 Candidatus Homeothermus arabinoxylanisolvens
TCATAATCACCCAATTCACCATAAACATAACCGATATTATTGTAGGACGTTGCGGTGTCGAGATGCTCCTCGCCTAATACCTTTTGCCGTATCGACAAGGCTTTGTTGTAATACTCCAAAGCCTTGTCATAATCACCCAATTCACCATAAACATAACCGATATTATTATAGGACGTCGCTGTGTCGAGATGCTCCTCGCCTAATACCTTTTGCCGTATCGACAAGGCTTTGGAGTATTACAACAAAGCCTTGTCATAATCACCCAATTCACCATAAACATAACCGATATTATTATAGGACGTCGCTGTGTCGGGGTGCTCCTCGCCTAATAC
>LUJO01000013.1:97164-99239 GCA_001689405.1 Candidatus Homeothermus arabinoxylanisolvens
TAAACATATCCCATATTATTGTAGGACGTCGCCGTGGTGGGGTGCTCCTCACCTAATGCCATTTGTATTATCATCAACGCTTTGTTGTAATACCCCAAAGTCTTCTCGTAGTCACTCAACGCAGAATAAACCTTTCCAATACTATTGTAGGTCGTCGCAGTGTCGGGATGCTCGTCGCCAAAGACTCTTTGTCGTATCGCCAACGCTTTATTATAATACTCTAAAACCCTATCATATTCACCCAAATAAGAATAAACACCTCCGATATTATTGTAGGACGTTGCTGTATCGGGATGTTCTTCACCAAATATCTTTTGTCGTATCGTCAATGCTTTGTTGAAATACTCCAGAGCCTTGTCATAATTGCCCAACGCATTATAGACAGTTCCAACATTATTATAGAAGGTCGCCGTGGTGGGGTGCTCTTCGCCTAATACTCTTTGCTGTATCGTCAAAGCTTTGTTGTGATACTCCAAAGCCGTGCCATAGTCTCCTACAGATTCATAAACACTTCCGATATTATTGTAGGACGTTGCCGTGTCATGGTGCTCATCGCCTAATACCTTTTGTCGTATCGACAATGCGTTGTCGTAATACTCCAGAGCCTTGTCATAGTCACCCAAGGAATAATAAACTAAACCAATGTTGTTGTAGGTCGTAGCTGTGTCGGGATGCTCGTCGCCTAATATCGTTTGTCGTACTGACAATGATTTGTTGTGATACTCGATAGCCATGTCATAGTCACCTATAGCCTCATAAACACCTCCAATATTATTGTAGGACAATGCTATATCAGGATGCTCCTCCCCTAATGCCTTCTGTTGTATCTTAACCGTTTTGTTAAAATACTCAAGAGCCTTCTCATACTCACCTAACGCATGATAAACAACTCCAATACTGTTATAGGATGCCGCAACGTCAGGATGCTCGTAGCCTAATACTTTTTGTCGCATAGACAACGCCTTATTATAATATTCCAACGCTGTATCATAATCGCCCAACGCCTCATAAACACTTCCAATATTATTATAAGACAATGCCGTATCTGGATGCTCTTCACCAAATACCTTTTGTCGTATCGACAACGCTTTGTTTGAATACTCCAGAACTTTATTATAATTTCCCATAGCAGAATAGACAACTCCGACATTGTTGTAGAACGTCGCAGTGTCGGAATGTTCTTCGCCTAATACCTTTCGTTGTATTGACAACGCTTTATTGTAATATTCCAGAGCCTTGTCATAATCGCCCAACGCCTCATAAACACTTCCAATATTATTATAAGACAATGCCGTATCTGGATGCTCTTCACCAAATACCTTTTGTCGTATCGACAACGCTTTGTTTGAATACTCCAGAACTTTATTATAATTTCCCAACGCCTCATAAACTCCTCCGATATTGCTGTAAAGTGTAGAAGTGTCGGAATGTTCTTCGCCTAATACCTTTCGTTGTATTGACAACGCTTTATTGTAATATTCCAAAGACCTGTCATAATCGCCCAACGCCTCATAAACACTTCCAATATTATTGTAGGACAATGCCGTATCTGGATGCTCTTCACCAAATACCTTTTGTCGTATCGACAACGCTTTGTTGTGATAATCCAAAGACCTGTCATAGTCGCCCAACGCCTCATAAACTCCTCCGATATTGCTGTAAAGTGTAGAAGTGTCGGAATGTTCTTCGCCTAATACCTTTCGTTGTATTGACAACGCTTTATTGTAATATTCCAGAGCCTTGCCATAATCACCTAAATCGGCATAGACAGCACCGATATTATTGTAGGACAATGCCGTATCTGGATGCTCTTCACCAAATACCTTTTGTCGTATCGACAACGCTTTGTTGTGATAATCCAAAGACCTGTCATAATCGCCCAACGCATCATAAGCCCCTCCGATATTATTGTAGGCCGTTGCCGTGTCGGCATTATCCTCTCCGAAAATTTCTTTACAGATTGACAGGGATGCTTGGGCAAGAGACAGTGAAAGCTCCAGCCTTACAACTATCTGAGAGAAGAACAACGAGAGATTATTAAAGTAGTCGGCGCGGGAGGCGTCGGCAACGCCGGG
>LUJO01000014.1 GCA_001689405.1 Candidatus Homeothermus arabinoxylanisolvens
GTTGCCCGGCGCACATTTGTGACGATGTGCCTGCGCAAAGGAATGTCGCCTGAAGATATACGCGCCGTCACAGGACACACTACCGCCGACATGATGATGAAGTATGTGAAGTTTGACGATGAAAGCAAGCGCGAGAAGATGAGCATACTTAATGAGGCTCGTCAACAAGGATGCGAAACCGTATTTGATTATGGGATTAGCACCGAGGAGCGAATGAAACTCGGCATACCGGAACAATCAGCCTACCTTGAACTTTTTGAGGGTGACACTGCATCCGTCACCGCACATCTTGCACTGCTATTTCACCTTCGTCGAGACCTTGATAGACGTGCCACATACATGAAGCATTTGCCAAATGAGATGTTTAACTATGTGATTGAACGGATAATCCATAATTAAGATGGGATTTGAAAATCATATATTTGCGTTTAGTTTCCCTAATCGCATCACGATGGATGTTTGGCTTCGCCCCATTTTTGCTGCAATATATTTTATGCTTTTACCTTCGCTATGAAGTTTAAGCAGAAATAGGTCTGCACTTTTTGTCCACTTTTTATTGGCATTGGGGTGTTTTGCATAACTTTCTTGCGTTATTTTTTCAGGATGGAGGAATTCATCAACAAACACGGATGGGAAACGATTGTCATATAACACGAAAGTCTTTATTTTGGCTCTTGTTATCGATACATAAAACAATCTCCGTTCTTCTCCATAAGGATATTGGTCACTTTTGGTCAAAACATAATTTAGCACAGGGTCATCACTAACAAGGGACGGGAATCCGTAGGTGTCCTTGTTGCATTGGAGAATTATCACATAGTCTGCCTCAAGACCTTTGGATTTGTGGGCTGTCAGAAACTCTATTTTCCTATTCCCTATAAAGTAATAAAATCTATTACCTTCTTTCGTAGATTTATATTTGTACGACAAATAGTAATCATCGAACGAATATCGTCCTAACAGAAAAATGGATTTATCCAAAGGAATTGACGTAACTAACTGTTCGATAACGTTGCAATAATTGGCTCGGTCGTACCCGTAAAAATACAATTCAGTCTTTGCCTCCGAGTTAAATGGATGTATGTCCTTTTTTATTTGGGCTCCGTTCCGTTGTATAAATTGCGAAGATAGGCTGACCAACGGTTCGCCAAAGCGATATGTCGTTTCAATCTTATTTATATCAGTATGACCGAAAAAATCTGGAAACTGATTAAAAAGAGCCATATCACTGCCTGAAAAACGATATATAGATTGCCAATCGTCACCGACACAGTATAGTTTGGCTGGGGGATTACTCTCTCGAAGAACTTTCAAAAAATTGTAGCGGTCAACTGATATATCCTGAAATTCGTCCACAATAATAAAATCATACTCAACCGGGTGTGAAGTACGACACATTTCCGTGGCTTGCAGTATTGCATCCGTAAAATCTATCTGACTGAGATTTTTTAATTCTTCAATATATCGTTCATAAACAGGTTGAAAAATGTTCTTCATAATGAACTCGTTTCGCTCATCACCTGTGCTGATTGCCTGCCTTATAACCTCTTGGATGGATTTGCAGCTTGACTTCATTAATGTCGCAAAGGTAACGACAAGCCTGATAAACGATTTTTCCTGCTTGCTATTAGGCGGCATAACAATATCATATAATTCCGCATCCGTTTTTTCTTTGATAGGAACACCCGCCTTTTCCAGTTGTACCTTCAGTTTGTCCTTGATATCGTAATAGTGGAAATCAGCACTTGAGGTTGTCAATAGTTCCGTACCGAATTTTTCATGTGCAGCCTTTTTCCATGTTATACCGTCATTGTATTGCTGATTGGCTTCTTCATAAGTAATACCCCTATCTTTGGCAAACCACATAGGGACAAGGCTGTGTTCATCCACACCAAAATGTTCCAGATATATTCGCTTCGTTTCTCCGTCCCGTTCATAATAAATGGAAAAATCCGGCATGTATTGCGAGTGCATTTCATCAGCCAATGGATGTTCGTATGGTTCTTCGTATCTGAATTTCACGCCAAGCAATGACAGGGCAAGACATATTTTCTGCTCCTGTTCGCTTCGCACATAAACGGTATTTCCGTCCATATCCGGGAATTGTGCTTTCAACCGTGTGTCTTTTTGCGCTGAAAGCTGCTGTCTGCGCTCATTCTTTTGCCGTTCCCAATCCTGTTCCTGAATTTGGTAATCAAAGAAGTATTCTACCACACTCTTTTTGAAGTTGTCGTCACCAAGTAACTCTTGGTATATTTTCAAAAACAATGCGTCCGTATTGCTGCATATCGACGGTTTCTGACCTGTCACCTGTCCGATAATATTAAGGGCAAGTTTATGAAATGTGTAGCCACGTAATCCCTCAATACCCATTCTGTCTGTCAGTTCTGCGGCCGCTTTGTTAGTATAGCTGATAAGTAATATCTTTTCCGGATCAACACCTTTAATCTCTATAAGATATTTAACTTTTCCAACAATGGAGGATGTTTTACCACTTCCGGCACTACTAACAACCAAACAATTATCTTCCTCGGAAACTATGGAACGTCTTTGCTGCTTGTCTAATGGGTATTTCAGGCAATGGTCGAAAAAATCCTTGTGGACATCCAACTCCTCTTTTGTATACCTTGTATTATGATTTTTGATGAACCATTGTAGATTCTCAAAATCAGATACGAATTTCGTGATTGTTTCTGACGGTTCTACATGGAAGGTTTCAATCCGTTTAAGAAAGTCATTTACTTCATTGAATGATTCAATGTAATATTCCATAAACTGTTTTCCTTCCCGGAATGTGATGTACCGCCCATTAAAGGCTTGTTCCAAATCGGACTCTATGTCTTGGAAGAAACTATCGTTTTCTCGCCTTAGTGTTCTTTCCGAGCTTTCTTGGTTGGCTTGGAAAGGAGTAATGCTCTTGATTCTTAAAGTCAGTTCTTTTGACTTCTTTTTTAATAATAGGCGAATCGCTATTATGGCAACAACAGCTATAGCAGCGATACATGCACCTAAAGCGAGCAATAGAGTCATAGTTACCGATTATTATAAATTTGGTCGCGCCCATAGCTAATCTATGGCTGAACGGTACGGCTGATAGGTACGACAGCACGATTTTCTTCATCGAACGACCACTGAACCTGCCATACTTTACCGTCTATCCTATCAAGGAGAATGAAGTTATAGATATTTTGGGTGCTATAAAGCTCAAAACGTCCATTGACTTTTTTGCCAATGGTGATAAGCGGTTTGGGATTTAAGTCGTATTCAAAGCGTCCTTCATCACCTTTGACACTATATTGCACTTGCCACATCTGGCCAGTTTGAGTGTCAAGTTTAATGAATGTCCACATATTTTGTGTGGGAAAGAGTTTGAAGCGTTCTATATCATCCGTTTGTGCGAGCTGCTCTTTGGCATCCTCTTTGTAGGTTGATTTCGGTGCATTATTGGTGCATCCGATCATCACCAAGAGAAACAACGACAAAAACGGCAATACAAATCTATTCATGCCACGTTGTTTTTAGATGTCGTCTAAATCATTCTTGATTTTGGCTTCAACATTCTGCGAGTCTCGGTAGCGAATCATCACCATACCCTCATAGATACCAGATGTTTTTTCTATTGAAAGCTGTATGTCGCCACCTGTCACTTCCCATGCACTGCCATACACGACTGTTCCCTGATGAACTTCCGCCATTAATGCGGTATTTGAGTCAGAACGAGCCGGATTGTTTTCTTTTGAAATTGTAGGTTCTCCATATTTATGAGTGTATAGATCCTTGTAATAGTCGTAGGTATTAACAAGGGTATTCCACTCTCCGCTTGGGTCAAAGAAGACGATTACGGCGAAAACGTTTTTACCGTCATCTGTTGCAGTCACACCGACTGTTGCCTTACGCCCGGTGAAATCACCTGTAAACAACGTTATATTATTGTCACGACCGATTGAAGTAAATCCTTTGGCTTTAAGCTTCTGACAGAATGTCGTCATGCTCCCTTCGATTGGGATGCCCTTGAAAGAAAGATGCTCTTGCGCCATAACACAAATAACTGCTAAAAGCAACATTAAAGTGACTGAGATTCTTTTCATGCTAATTCTATTTTAGGTTGTTTGTTTCTTTGTTCTTTTAGTCCCAAATTGAGCCGTTAATTACGCAGAAGCGTGGAACTGCAATGCCACGTTCTGAATTGGAGGTCGTAGGAAACCTATACACACGAATGTAGAAATAGCAGCCCACGCTATAGCGTGAGAACCACTATGCTACCTTTGTGTGTAATTGCGAAAGTTCCTACGTTTCCAATTCACAAGATAAGCATAACGCTTCTTATTTTTCCAAAATGTCTAATTCCCATTCCTGAGAATCATTGCAAAGTTAATAAAACTTATTGGATTGACAATGGTCTAAGTAGTAGTATTTTAGGCAGGCTTGACATTTTGGGGCATTACATTGTGAGTTGGGTGCCGGATTGTTGGTTGTCGATGTGGTCGTAGCGGGATTGCTTGCCGACTTCCCATTCGCGGTTGGCGGAATGGGTGGACGAGGTGTCGCGGGGCATGAGGCGAGAGAGTACGGTGCTTTGATACGTGGTGAAGGCTTTGGCTTGTTCCAGTGTGTAGTCTGATTGGCGGAGAGAGAGGGTGTTGCTTCCGGTTGATTTGGCGGTCAGTTCCTTGATGCGGTTTGTAAGTTCGGTGGCATCTTCATGGGTTATGCGCAGGATTGCGAGTTGACGAAGATAAGCGTTTGCCGCTTCGCCTTGCAGTCTCGCATGGCAGCGCAATTCATCGGCAGTCATCTGATATGTCGCCGAGAAACCATCGACTGAGACTACGCGGATTGCCCTTCCGCCATCGCGCATCTTGATTATGTTGACGCTTCCTATTTTTGAATTGATATCGCTTACAGGATATTTCAACAATACGGCTTCAAATATCTCGGTTGAGAACATGGTGGCTGCTATCCGGATTGCCACATTTTCCCTTTCGCTTTCTGGCGAATTGAAGTACCATACCGATTGACGTGGTGACATCTTGCGAGTATACTCTGAGCCGTCGAACAACCGGATTGACATTATGCCGTCCACACCTGATTTACGTATTTCAATAGAGAACAGGTCGCGGTAAATATCAAGCGGACTTGCCTTGCGCTCCTGCTTCTGCGCGAAGTCAATCAATTCTGACAGCTTCATCACCTTGCTGCCGTCAAGGGCCATCTTCCGGTTATGATCAACGAGGCCGTAGCCACGGACATCGCCATTGCGGTCTTTCTGAAAATGAATGTCTATGCCGAATTTAGCTTTGAGTATGTCCAGCAGCTCCGACAGATGCCGTTGTTCTTCCTGCGATAGTGGCTTGCCGTCTGAACCCTTGATTTTACGGATGTCGGGATGGATTTTCCGGCGCACATATTTTTTCTTCTGACCTTTGTGCCCCTTGACATTTTCGACATTTTGAACTTTTCCATCCGCTATTTCAGCCTTGTATTTCCTGATAATCGCCCGGAGTTGTTTAGTCCGTTCTTTCCGGGTATCATTTTCTTGCGAAATATGCCTATCTATCTCCGATAATGGGATTGTCGCGGCCTTGACTCCTCCACGAAACAGTACATAGCTATTATCTACTCGCTCAAATTTATATCCATGCGACCGGATTATATTGGTAAACTGGCCCTCGGTGAGATAGCCGTAAGAGAACATACGCTGAATGTCGCGGTTTATGTCCGATGAAAGAATACGGTTGGCGGCGGCATTTAGGCGAGCGTAGTCGTGATGGTCAGGTATCGGGAAGCCGTTGGGCTGAATGCGCGTGGAAAGTATATGCACATGATTGTTGTCGGTATCATGGTGGTAGTACACAAAATACGGCTGTCTGCCATATCCGGCTTCCGCCATGAGCTGACGGGCAAAGTCGGTCAGCTCGTCTGCCGACATCACCTGCCCTTTTACCGAGGCGGCGATGTGGAACTGAAAGCGCGTAGTCTTGGTGTTGCCGTATGTCCTCGACCGCTCCTTGAGATATTTCTCAATCTCTCCGGCGCAGTCGAATCCGACTTCATGCAACAGTTCAACCTTATGACGCATGGCCGAATCGACATTCTCCATAGCCATTAGCCGGGCCACGCCCTCGGCTACCTTGCGTTCATTATATCCGGCACCGGGGAAGCCACCACCGGCTACCATGCCAAGTTTCTTGACTATCATAGCCGCTCTTTGATTTGGTTCAGATGCTCCCAAATGGCAGACAGGTCATTGCGGAAGGAAACAAACGGTTGGATATCCGAGTCGGACAATCCGTAGGGCGACACCTTCATGCGCTCGTTAATCTGACGGGCGGTCTGATTAACATTAGTCCCGATTTTCTTCAACTGATGCAGAATAGCGGTCAGCAATGCTGTTATCTCGGAATTGGCTGATGATGGCGTAACCTCTCCGTCATATTGCAGAGTGGCGCAACGGATACAGGCACTGATGTTGCCGTTGAAATGGTGGTCGGCTTTGGTTCGGATTGCGTTGGCGGTCGCTTCATCCACGCGAAGCCGTATTATGATATCCTTATTATTTGATGACATGATGTTACTATGCTTTTATGCTCTGATGTTTTAATGATATTATTCTTTGATACCGTAAAGACTATATGTCTTGATGATTGTATCTCTTGATTTCATGGTCACATGACATTTTCATTCTTATAAAAGACTGCGAGTTTCGAGCGGGATTGACCCAACTCTGCGAGGTGGCAGGGTTGCCGTTGTGGGAACAATCGGCATATCTTGCACAGCAAGATTTATACACCTAAGAAGTCTGACAAACTCGCTCTCTCGTCCCATTTGGAAAATGTCAAAGTGTCGAAAATGTCAAGGGTCACATGACATTTTCGTGTAGCGTCCATGC
This sequence comes from Candidatus Homeothermus arabinoxylanisolvens, assembly GCA_001689405.1. Classification (GTDB taxonomy): domain Bacteria; phylum Bacteroidota; class Bacteroidia; order Bacteroidales; family Muribaculaceae; genus Muribaculum; species Muribaculum arabinoxylanisolvens. The sequence continues at coordinate 6,890 of LUJO01000014.1, forward strand.
TCCTCTTTTCTGAAAATGGCAGAGTTTTTCAGAAACCGTTTTACCGAGGACTCAGACATACCGAGTGACCGTCCGATGTCGATGGCATCCGAAGTCCGGAAGTCATAGGGCAAAGCGTCCAGCAGCTCGGACTGTCGTTTGTCAAGATTACCGGATAATGATACACGTATTACACGGTTTTCCATCTCACGGAAATACTCAACCAATTCGATAGCCGCCTCCGCACTTTCGGTATCTATCATTGCCACCGATTCACCATTGCAAATACTTTTCATTATTCGGATGATGAGGCAGAAGCGCATGAGATAGATTTCGAGTTTGCCGCACACGGCTTTCTCCGCTTCCGACTCGGTGGCGGAATATATCGCATTGTTAACGCTCTCCTTCCATTCGCACAGTTTTCTATGGGCTTCAAGGGAGAATGATAGTTCTATTGGCTGTTCTTTTCCCTTGAAGTCAATAGTAACGACTTTGCGGATTATCCGCTCCCATTGCTCCATGATTCCATCCGGCATACGGTCAGTGCCCCATGTAGGCATATCGGTAATGTCAGGATAGACTTTCAGAAAGCGGGAGGAAAAGCCGTTGGCAACACGCTCACCGCCGAATTGCTTAGCAAGCCGTCCAGGTTGTGTGCTTCCGATTATGGAGCAATACGGATTGGGTAGAAAGATGTGCTCATCAGCGGACTTTCTGATATATTTGAACGGCGTACCACTGAACGCGCTGAGAAAATAGCTTTCATCGGAACTGTTGTAGCGGTTGAAGTTGGCGAACAGGCTTTCAAGTTCATCACTGTAAAGGATTACGCCCTGCGGATTGTCGCGCATGGCACCAATCAATGCCTCGATGGTCGCATCGACAACCACATGACACCTGCGCCTCGGTCGCTCCATATCTTCCGGTAAAGACAGTGCTGCACGCTCTTTCGGAGATTTGGATTCCCATTGCTTATATGCCTTTAATCGGGTGCAATATTCGTGGTCATATTCATGGTCGAGGTTGAGCAGAGGCGACAGGGCGAGCCGGAGCGGAGGAGTCTTACCGCAACTCGGATAACCGACAAGTGCCACATACACAATCGGTCGCTCAACCCACGTCGCCGAAAACCGCACCGTCCAACGGTTTCCCATAGTCGCCGCAAAAGTGGTGAACATCGACGCGGCAATAAAATTGACGTTGAAATGCTCATACTCAACCAACGCTTCCACTATATTGCGGATGGCTGTAGGAAACACGCTTAGAGGGAAAGAGGGTACAACCTTTCGCGGCTTGCTTTGAGGGATAACAGGATCATCCTCATGCAACCCACAAGCCGGACGCAGTGGCATCCGTCTGTATCTTGCAGAATTATTATAATTCATTTTGTATGGTATTGTTGATGTATCAGCAGTCTGGAGCATCCCACTGAAAGAAGTAGGATAACTCCGACTTTGTGCTGATATGTAGATTAGGTTATCTCTTTCTTGGCATCGGCTTTTGAGATGCAAGTTGCAGGGCGAGATCAGCGTCAATGACAATTTTCCTACCAACCTGTGTGATGGCTTTGTCTATACGTCCGCTTTTCTTTATGCGGATGGCCGTAGGTTTGCTGCATGAGAATATCTCGCATATTCCGGCGATACCATAAACATAGTGCTTGGTTGCGGTAGGTTCATTGGCCGGAGATTGGTTTGTGTTTGTGTCGGCAGATTGTCGTGAGAGGAACAACAGCTCTTCCCCCGTCATCTGCCACACAGGTTTTGAGAGTAATGTCTGTAACTCCATGTGTGTAAAATGTTATTGGGGTGATAGGGCGGTAAAGGCAACGTGTTACACTAAAGACAATGTAGGGCGATAAAGGCAATCGGGAGTATGGCCATACTCTATGATGTCATGGATTGACACCGCAAAATTAAGTATGGGTTCACGAATTAAAAGAAATTCCGAACACTTTTCTTCGTTTTACTGCGTGATTTTAGGATTGACTAAGATTGGTGTAAAATTGCCACGTCTGAATTTCAGCTACTTACACAAATGGACTACTTCCATAAGGACAACGATGGCATGGTTATTTCATTCTCTCGAATGGAACATTAGGATCTATTGATAAATCTATGGATAGAGCAGCCAACAGACAGGAAACATAACCTCAATGATTGTCCGATTAATCTAATGAACATAAAAGAAACCGTGTTCCTCATGCTTGATTCTTTATGATACCAATGGTTTTGTATGTGGCTCAGTTTGCATCCGATATTGTATGTGTTTTTGTATGGGGTAAAAATAAAAACCGCCGTAACTTTTTGAGTTACAGCGGCTATTGAGTTTGATTTTGGTGGAGTATAGCGGACTCGAACCGCTCACCTCGACACTGCCAGTGTCGCGCTCTAGCCAGATGAGCTAATACCCCGTAATTTTTCAGACGCAAAGGTAATGCAAATTTTATTACCACACAAATTCTACGACAATTAATTGCCTAATTATTCATAAACAAATGTCATAATACGGTCCATGCCGGATTTTTACGCATGTAATACGCACGTCACTGCCGTCTAAACTTCATGTTTTTCTTGTTTACCTGATAAAATGTGACTAACTTTGAACCATCACCTAAAACCGCGAAGTCTTACCTATAAGACCATTTGATTACGTAACCATTTTTTAAGTTTAAACATGAACACAAAATCAATCATCACGATGCTGGCACTGACCATAACGTGCCTGCTAAAAGCCGAAGTCGTGTATCAAGACTCGAACGTAAGATTCACACTTATTTCTGACGGCGCGGTAAGAATGGAGTATGCCCCTGACGGTAAATTTGTCGACGACAGGTCGTTTATGGCTGTAGAACGCGACTTTCCCGCCGTACCGGCAAAAGTAAAAACTAAAGGCAACCGCGTGACGATAGCCACGGACCGTATGGAGCTATCATACAAAAAGGGCTCCGGCGCCTTTACCCGCAACAATCTGGTTATAAAGTCAAAAATAAAAGACAAACCGTTTACATGGCATCCCGGCGACAAACAAAGCGCCAACCTCAAGGGCACTTACCGTACTCTCGACCGCTTTGACGGAGAATATCGCGACGGGGAGCGCATGCCCATCGAGGACGGTATACTTGCTCGCGACGGATGGACACTGCTCGATGACTCGTCGACTTTGCTTTTTGACAATGCCGACCGCCCGTGGGTCAAGGAGCGCGACAGCTCTCCCGAGGCTCAGGACTGGTATTTTATGACTTACGGCAACGACTACAAGCAGGCGTTGAAAGACTATACGCTCTTCGCCGGCAAGGTGCCTCTGCCTCCGCGCTATGCCTTCGGCTACTGGTGGTCGAGATACTGGACCTATACCGACAATGAGCTCCGCAGACTCGTGAAAGACTTCAAGTCGTATGACATACCGCTTGACGTACTCGTGATAGACATGGACTGGCACTACACCGAGAAGGGCAAAGGCGGCTGGACCGGCTACACATGGAACCGCAGTCTGTTTCCCGACCCTGCCGGCATATTGAAATTCATAAAGGACAATGACCTCAAGATAACCATGAACCTTCATCCGGCCGACGGAATAGCGCCATATGAAGACGGCTACAATGATATGGCCCGAAGCATGGGCCTTAATCCGGCCGACAGCCTCACCATACCTTTCGAGGCTTCTTCGCAGCGCTTCATGGACGGATGGATGAAAACAATACTGCATCCGATGGAGAAAGACGGAGTTGACTTCTGGCGGCTCGACTGGCAGCAATTTCCCAACGACCGCAAGATACCCGCGCTGAGCAACACATGGTGGCTCAACTACTGCTTCTTTACCGACATGGAGCGTAACCGCGACACCCGCCCGATGCTATATCACCGCTGGGGCGGCCTCGGCAATCACCGCTATCAGATAGGCTTCTCGGGCGACCATGCCATAACATGGGCCTCGCTTGACTTCCAGCCTTACTTCAACTCCACGGCATCGAACGTGCTCTACGGCTACTGGAGCCATGACATAGGCGGTCACCACGAGGGCATAGGCCGCATAGACCCCGAGATGTTTGTACGCTGGATGCAGTTTGGCGTGTTCAGCCCCGTACTGCGCACCCACTCCACCAAAAACGAGCACCTTAAAAAAGAGCCGTGGTCATTTGACAAAGAGCATTTCAACATCATACGCGACCTAATCGTCAGGCGCTACGAGATGTCGCCCTACATATACACCATGGCCCGCAAGACCTACGACGAAGGCCTGTCGCTGTGCCGCCCGATGTACTATGACTACCCCGAAGCGCAGGAGGCCTATGACTTCCGCAACGAGTACATGTTTGGCGACCGCATACTTGTCATGCCGGTCACGGCACCGATGAAAGGCATGTATTCAGAAGCCGACATATGGCTTCCGGGAGGCGACTGGTATGAATGGCACAGCGGCACAATGCTAAAAGGCGACACCACGGTGACCCGCCGGTTTGCCCTTGACGAGTATCCGGTGTATATAAAAGCCGGATCAGTCATTCCCATGACGGAAGGAGTCAAAAATCTGCGCGGCAACGACTACCCCTATGTTATCAATGTATTTCCCGGAGGTGACGGAGAGTTCACCATATATGAAGACAACGGCAACGACAAAGGTTATGCCGACCGCTTCGCCACAACCAAAGTGGCGTCGCATATAGACGGCAACAAACTGTCGGTAACCGTGTCGCCGCGCACAGGATCGTATGACGACATGCCCGCCACGCGCCGCATGTCGCTCAAGATACACGGATATCGCCCACCGGAAAGCGTGACACTCGACGGCAAGCCCGTGGCATCGACCTACGACGGCAACGAGCTTACACTCAACATACCGGTTGACGACACCTCGTGCGACAGAGAAAAGACGGTGACAATAACCTACGACGACAACATGGCCGTGACGCCGGGCACAATAGCAAAATTCCACCGCATCTACAAAGCCATGTCCGACATCAAAAACAGCAAAGCCGGCATACTCGTCAAAGAGCCGCTCGGCATGCTTGAATCAGCCGGAAGAGCCATTACTTACCGTCCCGAGAAGTTTGACGAAATCATGGACCGCTTCAATGCCGACTACAGCCGTCTGCCGGCGATACTGGACGACCATGACATAAACGACTCGCTCCGCACCCGCTTCTTGGATACGGTAGCTTGGCACGAATAATCATACAACCAATTAGATTGTACCTGACAAAATGGATGACAGCCTACAGCCGCAATTATCAATCATAATAGTCAACTACAAGACCCCGCAGCTGACCTATGAGTGCATAAAGTCAATAAAAGACAAGACCTGCGGCCTGCGCTACGAGATTATTGTCATCGACAATGACTCTGGCGACGGCTCTGTCGACTATCTGAAAGAGCGACTCGACGACATCATCCTCATTGAAGCGCCCGGCAACATAGGATTCGGTCGCGCCAACAATATGGGCGTATCGGCAGCACATGCCGATACGCTCCTTTTACTCAACTCCGACACCGTCATAATAGACAACTCCATAAAGACTCTGTATGACTACCTGCATGAACACCCCGACACCGGAGCATGCGGAGGTCTGCTATTGAACCGCGACGGCAGCATAGGCTACTCCACATCGCCGCAACTTACCCTCGGACATTACTTCAGGGCATACGTGCCGCGCATTAAGCGCATACCCACAGAGCTTTATGCCAAAGAGCCCGTAGAAGTGGGCTACGTCATAGGCGCCGACATGATGGTAAGGCGTGAGGCCTTTGAACGGGCCGGAGGTTTTGACCCGGACTTTTTTCTTTACTGCGAGGAGTCGGAACTGTCATTCCGCATAAAGAAGCTCGGCTACCGCATAATGCTCGTACCCGCCGCCCGCATCATACACCTCGAAGGCATGTCGGGCACCAAAGTAAAGCATAAAAGCGAATTCATACAGATCGAACAGGCATTCAGCCGTTTCCTTTATTTCCGCAAAGTCTACAACCGCCGCTATCCTTATTATCTTTACACTCTGTTCATGTCGCAGTACACGCTAAGTCTGGTGCGCGGCTTATTCAAGAGCGACAGGAGGCGAGAGATAATACATCGCATGGGCATAATGCACAAAGCATTCCGCAAGTACCGCGCCCGATAATCATGACACCGTGCCGCATGACGTACGCATACGTGTAAAAACCGTACTTGCGGCTATTTCTAAAAAAACATTAAAATAATGTCGGCGAATGAGTGTTTTCGCTCCTGAATCGGTATACCATGATATAAGACTATAACCAATCAATATCAGAATAAAATGAAACGTATCACATCAGCCGTTTTCGCTCTGTGCACAGCTATTTTCGGCGTACAGGCCGAAGTAGTCGTTTATCCGGCAGGAGAAGGGGTCGAGACCCTCGATGACTTCACCGTAAAAGTACGTCAGTCGGGCGGCGAATGGCAGCCGATAGCAGTGTATCCCGTAAAAGTCGACGAAGTACGCGACACAAAACATCATGTCGAGACCGCCTCAATGGCCTATTTCGACTTCGACGGCACTGTTGAAGTCGAAGTCACCGCCAACAAGACCGATGTAAACGAAGCCCGCGTACGTCCGCTATCTTACGGCATAGAGCCGACAGTGTCAGCCAACGCACTGACCTTCACGCTCGACCGTCCGCGAAATCTGTCGGTAGAGATAAACGGCGACATATTTCACAACCTGCATCTGTTTGCCAATCCCATCGATACACACCGTCCTTCGGCCAAAGAGATAAAGAGGGCCGGGAAAAAGGGCAGCCGGCTCATATATTTCGGTCCGGGACTGCACGAGATACCCGGTGAGTCCATGAACATACCGTCGGGCATGACGGTATACATTGACGGCGGAGCGAGAGTTGTAGGACAGCTTGTAGCCGACAGCGTACGCGACGTACGGTTCTACGGTCGCGGTGAAGTACACCCCCGCGGACGCGGCGAAGGCATATACATCAAGCGCTCCAAGTGCATCGACGCCGACGGCATAATCGTGACACAGATACCTGTAGGAGCCAGTGACTCGGTAAGCATAAGCAACGTAAAGTCAATCAGCTACTACGGCTGGGGCGACGGCATGAACGTGTTTGCAAGCGACAATGTACATTATAATAATGTATTCTGCCGCAACAGCGACGACTGCTCTACCGTATATGCCACCCGCAAGGGCTTCAACGGGGGCTGCCGGAACATAGTCATGGAAAATTCCACCCTGTGGGCCGACGTGGCGCACCCAATCATGATAGGCCTGCACGGAAGTGCCGCGGAGATAGGACCGGATGCGCCGGCCGACACCATATGCGACATCGTATACCGCAACATCGACATACTCGACCAGCAGGAAAAGCAGCTCGACTATCAGGGGTGTTTCGCCATCAACTGCGGTGACAACAACGTGGTGCGCGACATAACGTTTGACAACATAAGGGTCGAGGATTTCCGTCAGGGACAACTCGTCAACATACGCATATTCTTCAACAAAAAATACTGCGCCGCACCGGGCACATGTGTTAAAAACGTTCTGTTCCGCGACATAACCTACAACGGCGGCCACTCCGAGCTGTCGATAATAGCGGGCTACAACGAAGACCGCAAAGTAAGCGACATAATCTTCGAAAATCTCGTGATCAACGGAGTCAGAATATCAGACGACATGCCCGGCAAGCCCGCATGGTACAAAACGGGCGACATGGCCCGCATATTCATAGGCGAACATGTCGAAAACGTAACATTCAAATAATCTATACATTATGGCAAGACGTATAATGACAGCCGCAGCCGCAGTGTGCATAGCCATGAGCGCGACACTCGGCGCCAAAATAAAGCATCCGTCGTTGTTGTTCACGCCCGAACGCATTGAGGCAGCCGGCAAAGCGGTAAAGACCGACTCCGCCATGCAGGCGGCATGGACTCACATACAGTCAGTGGCCGACGGACTGCTTGAAAAAAACGACATAAGGCGCATGGAGTATCCGGCTCTCGCCTATCAGATGACCGGCGACCGCAAGTACAGCGACAAACTGCGGGCCATGCTCGCGGAGATAGCCAAGACACCCTCATGGGGCGATGCCGAGATGATGGCACGCAATCCGTCATGGCGCAGTGAACTTCAGATGGCCCACAAATCATTTCAGGCGGCGGTAGCTTACGACGCGGTATACAACGACATGTCAGCCGACGAACGCAGCACCATAGCCAAGGGCCTCTACCGCCTTGCCGTAGAGCCGCTGCTCGGCGACTGGCTGCTCGAACCCACCCGCATACACTCGCTCAACTCCATGGGTCACAACTGGTGGACATCGTGCATAGGCATGGGTGGTCTGCTCGCTCTTGCCATATCCAACGAGGTGCCTGAAGCCGCCGCGGCTGCAGAGGCTGCCGTAAACTCGCTGCCCGAGTGGTTTGACTTCGCCGGCGACATCATACAGCACAAGCCACGGTCGTTTGACCGCGAGGGCGGCATGTATGAGAGCATCAACTACGCCAGTTTCGGATGCACTGAAGCCCTCTTGCTGCGTCTGGCATGGCTTAACTCACATCCCGGAGCCCGGCTTGAAGAGGTACCGCAGATGGATATGCTCATCCCCTTCTTCTGTCATGTCGCCTACCCGCGCACCGGACAGCTCCACAGCATCAACTTCGGTGACAGCCACAAAAATGTCACCGGTGAAAGCTCAATGATACTGGCCTACGCCATGGGCGCCAAGTCGCCCGATCTGCTCTGGTATATAAACCAAGTCGAAGAAGGACAACACCGCGAAGGGTTCCCGCGCATATTTCCCATGGGCTTCCTGTACTCACCCGACACGGCCAAGGCACCGGCCACACCGTCGCTGCCGAAGTCGCATCTGTGGGAAGACTTCGGATGGGCTACCATGCGCGACTCGTGGGACAAGGACGCCACCATGCTCGCCGTCAAGTCGGGCATGACATGGAATCACTCCCACGCCGACGCCAATTCATTCATATTGTTTCACAAGGGGGTTGACATCATCAAGGATGCCGGCAATTGCAGCTACGGCAAACCGGAATACCGCAATTACTTCTTCCAGACCGACGCCCACAACGTAGTCAAGTTCAACGGCAACGGACAGTCGGCCCACCAGCAATACCACGGCACCATGCTTCCGGGCAATGTCAGCAACATGCTCGACGGAGGCCGCGTGAAGTATGTGCTCGCCGACGGTACAGGCCCGATGTCGCAGTGGCTCAACCGCAACTTCCGCCACTTCCTGTGGATCGACAACGTCATTTTCGTCATCGACGACCTGTCAAGCCACGAGCCGGGCAACTTCGAGTGGCTGTGGCACCCCGGCGGGAAAGCCGTAAAACGAGGCTTCGACCTCAACATCACCGAGGGCAACTCGGCCGTAGCGGTGCGTCCGCTCTACCCGCGCCCGCTCGCCTACAGCAACTTCGTACACGACTATCCCGAGGACCTGTACTGGGAGGTGCTCGAAGGCCCGACCGAGAACCTTAGCGGCACCGAAGAGTACTACTCTTTCAAACTGCCAAAAACCACCGACAAAGTAAAGGCCGTGACCGCCATAATACTCAAAGACAGCGTGAACCAGCGCGAATTGCCCGTGATAGAACGTCGCGAAGGCAAGGACTGGATAGGTCTGCGCATAACCGACAAAGGCAAAGTGACCGACCTGTACATAAACCAACTCGCCGACGGACGCCTCATGCACCTCAACTCGTGGATCGAGGCCGACGGCTGGATGACCGACGCCTACATGCTCGCCGTGACCTATGACGAAGGCGCACGCCCCGAAACGTCGACCGACATGTTTATCGGCCACGGAAGCGCGCTGCGACGCGGCAATGACACCTACTTCTCCTCGCTTGCCAAGCTCAATGTCATCACCGGCAGAGAAGGGAGCGCCCTTGACATACAGGTCACAGGACAGCCGCGCATGAACTTCGACATAAGGACCGACGCCGGCCGCATCAGAGTCAACGGCAAAGAGCACAAGGCCAAGCGCCACGGCAGGCTCACAAACATAAAACTCGGCAAATAAACAGCAATACAATAAACCGATGACAGCATATTATATGAAACTGTTGGCATTACTTACCATAATTCTGCCACTAAGCCTTGGCGCGGAAAGATTGAGCATCTGCTCTCCCGACGGACGCAATCGCGTCAGCTTCGAGAAACCGGGCAAAGAGCTGACCTACACCACTGACCGCGACTGCAAGCAGCTTATACTTCCCTCGCGTGCGGGGCTGCATGTCGACAACCGCGTGTGGGAAATGGCGCTCGGCAAGCGCGACCTCGCACAACCCGACTGCTGGATGGATCTGCTGGAGGTAGACAGCGTAAGTTATCATGCGCCGGTCGACAGCACGTGGCATCCGCTTTACGGCGAACGCTCCACCGTACATGACCGCTATAACTCGGCCACTCTGCACATGTCGCGCCACGACAAGAGCGACTACCGCCTTGATGTCGAAGTACGCGCCTATGACGAGGGCATAGCATTCCGCTACTTCTTCCCCGAGCACCCTGCGGCCATATTCCACAAAGTCACCGATGACCTTACCGACTATGCCTTTCCTGACGGTACAACGGCATGGAGCGAGCAATGGGCGCAGGCTACGTTTGACCACACTCCGGTCGACAGCATCCTGCGTCCGGCCGAACGGGCGCTTACGCTTGAGTTGCCTTCAGGACAGTGGGTGGCCCTGCTCGACGCCGACGTCGACGACTGGTGCCTGACCAAGCTTATGGCCCGCAGCGACAAAAAATCGACATTGTCATCGGTCATGTATTCTCCGGTAGATATCGTCACATACTACGCCACTCCGTGGAAAATAGTCATGACCGCCGACACTCCCGGCCAGCTGATAGAGAACAACGACATAGTGCAGAACCTCAACCCGCGGGCCGAAGGCGATTTATCGTGGGTAAAGCCCGGCAAAATCATGCGTTCGGCCATAATATCAACCGAAGCCGGACTGAAGACAATAGACTTCTGCGCAGCCCACAATATACCCTACATGCTCTATGACTGGCAGTGGTACATGCCTTGCACGAGCCACGACGGCGACGCCACCCGGGTAGTCGACAAAGTCGACATGCAGCGGGTAATCGACTACGGCCGCGAAAAAGGTGTGGGTGTATGGCTCTATGTCAACCAACATGCCCTGATGAAGCAGATGGACGAGCTCTTCCCCTTACTGCACGAGTGGGGTGTGACAGGCGTGAAGTCGGGCTTCGTACAGTACGCCTCGCACCGATGGGCCGTATGGCTCCATGACATGGTGCGCAAGGCCGCCGGCAACCGGCTTATGATGAACATACACGACGAGTTCAGGCCTTCGGGCTTCTCACGCACCTACCCCAACCTGCTCACACAGGAGGGCATATGCGGCAACGAAGAGTTTCCCGATGCCACCCACAACGTGACGCTTCCCTTCACGCGCATGCTCAACGGCGCGGCCGACTACACGATATGTTACTACGACAAGCGGCTGAAAAACACCCATGCCCATCAGCTTGCCGCATCGCTCGTGTTCTACAGCCCGCTTCAGACAATATTCTGGTATGACACACCCGACCGCTATAATGGCGAACCGGAGATAAAATGGTTTGAGGACTTGGTCACTGTATTTGACGACACCCGTGTACTCTCGGGCTATCCCGGACGCGGCATCGTAATGGCACGCCGCAACGGTGACGACTGGTGGGCCGCCGCCATGACCGGCAACAACGGGGGCGCCGAGACGATTGACCTCTCGTTTCTCACTCCGGGCCGCAAATACACTGCCGACATATACACCGACGACGACTCGGTCGACACCCGCACAAAAATCAGGGTCAGCTCGCGTAAAGTATCGTCAACCGACAAGCTGCGCTTCACTTTAAAGCCCCGCGGAGGCGTCGCAATAAAATTTTCACCGGTCAAGTGAGTGTGTAAGCGTATTGAATCGTATTATGATATGTCTAATTTGACAATAGTATTAGTTTAGTTTGGTTTAAGGTTTATAGATGGTTTTTTAACAAGATGAACAAGTGGACATTCCTCATGATATTATTTTGTTCCACGGTATCTGCGACAGATGCCGTGGGGCAAATAGTATCCAATCCCGCCAATCTTACAGGCAAGTACTACACCAACCCCGTGATACACGCCGACTACTCCGACCCCGATGTGGCGGCGGCGCCCGACGGCAAGACATTCTACATGACAGCGTCGAGTTTTCAGTGCGCTCCGGGGCTGCCTATACTGAAGTCGACCGACTTGGTCAACTGGCAGCTCGTCAACCATGCGCTCGACGCCGTGCCGCCCGTCGACTTCTACGGTGCGGCTCCACGCCATGGCAAAGGAGTGTGGGCTCCGTGCATAAGGCATCATAACGGAGAGTATTATATATATTGGGGTGACCCTGACTTCGGCATATACATGGTCAAGACCACCGACCCCGAAGGAAAATGGTCGGCACCCGTCCTTGTAAAAGAGGGCAAGGGCATGATAGACCCTACCCCGCTGTGGGACAACGACGGACACGCCTATCTCGCCAACGCGTGGGCGGCTTCGCGCACGGGCTTCAACAGCATAATAACCATCAGCGAGATGACACCCGACGGCACTTCGGTAATATCGTCGCCTGTCATCGTATATGACGGCAACGACGGTGTCAACCACACCATAGAAGGGCCCAAGCTGTACCGCCGGGGCGAGTACTATTATATTCTGGCACCTGCGGGTGGAGTGGTCGACGGCTGGCAGCTCGCTCTGCGGTCAAAAAACATCTACGGGCCTTATGAGCCAAAGATCGTAATGGCACAAGGAGGCTCCGACATCAACGGACCGCATCAGGGCGGTTGGGTCACGACTGCGGCCGGCGAGGACTGGTTCATCAACTTTCAGGACAAGGGTGCCTACGGACGCGTCATCCACCTCAACCCTGTAAACTGGCGCGACGGCTGGCCCGTGACAGGCGACGACAAGGACGGCAACGGATGCGGCGACCCCGTAAGCAAATGGCGCAAACCCGCCCTTCAGCCCATGGCCGATGTGGCCGTAGAACCGCAGACGCTCTTCCAATGGCACTCCAACTATAACGATATGTACGGCTTCCCCTCGCCCGGCGCGTTGATGCGGCTGTACGGCCACAAAGTGTCAAAGGAGTTTGTCAACTTATGGGAGGTGCCCAATCTGTGGCTCATGAAATTTCCCGCCGAGACATTCTCCGTGACCGCGCGTGTAAGAATATCGGCCAAAGCTACTTCCGAGGGAGTATCCTCGGGCATGATCGTGATGGGATGGGACTACTGCCGCTTAGGCCTTGAGAAGCGCGGCGACGAGTTCGTGTTGCAGTTAATAGAATGTAATGACGCGGAGAAGGGCGGCGCCGAGTCCGTAACCGACATAGCCGCTGTGGCGCCCACACGGGTGTACAACGCCGGACTATATCCAAACTTGGAGTGCGACATGTATCTGCGCCTGACGGTCAGGAAAGGCGCCTCATGCAGGTTCAGCTACAGCATCGACGGCAAGAAATACATCGACGCCCCTCACGAATTCAAAGCGAGAGCCGGCAAGTGGATCGGCGCGAAAACCGGTTTTTACAGCATAACACCGGCCGCGACAAGCGAAAAAGGATGGATCGACATCATTGATTTAGATATTAATACATTCTAAACGACCATATAATATGAAATTCATAGGACTTCTATCATTATCACTGTTTATGACATCGTGTGTGTCAATTGAAGCGGAGAGTGTCGACGCGGAGAAAGACCTCGGATACTGTGCCAAACAGGTGCAGAAATCGCTGCAATATCTGCATCGCGACACCATAGACTACACGATGATGCCGCGAAACATACAGAACACCGACTCGGTGTGGCTGTGCCACAAAGCTACGGCCGACGAATGGTGTGCGGGCTTCTGGCCGGGAGTATTGTGGTATGACTTCGAAGCCACCCATGACGAAATCATACGTGAAGAGGCCGAGCGCTACACCCGCTCGCTGAAGTTTCTGTCAGAGAGGCCGGCATTTGACCATGACCTCGGCTTCCTCATATTCTGCAGCTACGGCAACGCATACCGCCTCACCGGCGACCCCAAGTTCAAAGACGTGATACTCGCCACCGCCGACACCCTCGCCACCCTCTTTAACCCGAATGTAGGCACCATCCTGTCATGGCCCCGCAATGTCAATATGCTCGGAGGCCATAATACAATCATGGACAACATGATCAACCTTGAGATGCTCTTCTGGGCCTCTAAAAACGGAGGCGGCCAAAATCTTTATGACATAGCCGTCAAGCATGCCGACACGACAATGAAGCATCACTTCCGTCCCGACTACACGTGCTACCATGTAGCCGTATATGACCCCGAGACAGGTGAGTTTCTCAAAGGCATGACCCATCAGGGATATTCCGACACGTCAGTGTGGGCGCGAGGTCAGGCATGGGCCATATACGGATACACCATGGTCTATCGCGAGACACACGAACAGCGCTTTCTTGACTTCGCATGCAAAGTCACCGACGCGTATCTGAAACGCCTTCCCGACGACTATGTACCCTACTGGGACTTTGACGATCCGTCGATACCGGAGGCCCCGCGCGACGCATCGGCCGCCTGCGTGGTGGCATCAGCGCTCCTTGAGCTTCAGGGCTACTGCAGCGCCGACAAAGCCGAGACCTACCGCAACGCCGCCACAAAGATGCTTGCCTCGCTTGCGAGCGACAGTTACCGCTCAGGCGACAAACGCACTTCGTTTCTCGACCACTCCACAGGACACAAGCCCGCCGGAAGCGAGGTCGACGCCTCGATTATATACGCCGACTACTACTACATAGAGGCGCTCCTGCGCTACAAAAAACTGAGCGAAGGCTCCGACATACTTGCCAATCTTGATAACGCCATACCACATGTCAGATAAGTTTACAGCCGCACTGGCCGCCATGCTGCTCCTCACAGCCTGTGGCCGACACGACGGCATAAAAGTGACCGTCGACAACAATCTTGACTTCGACCGAAACACAGAGATGGCCGAACTTCCCGCCGACTCCGTGCTCGCTATGCTCGGCAGCGAGTATTGCTACATAACCGACTCCGACGGCAACGAAGTGCCCTCGCAGATTACCTCCGACCGTCTGCTGATATTCCGGCCCTCGGTCAAGGCACGACAGTCGGCTGTCTACACTCTGCACCAGTCGGATACAATGCATGTATATGAATGTCTTGCTTCAGGACGGCTCTACCCTGAACGTGCCGATGACCTCGCTTGGGAAAACGACATTGTAGGATTTCGCGCTTACGGACCGGCCACACAGGCCAAAGGAGAAAAAGCCTACGGTTACGACATATTTTTCAAATATCCGCAAAACGGGCTTGTGCTGGAGAAGCTGTATGCCCCCGAGACCGATGCCGCCACTTGGGAGAAAGTTGACTCGCTTCGCCGCATCGATCCGGCTATGGCCGACGAGTTTATAAACACTTTTTCCTATCACATAGACCACGGACTGGGCATGGACTGCTACGCCGTAGGGCCCACTCTCGGAGCAGGTGTGGCGGCGGTGCTTGACAACGACACCATATCGATGCCGTGGTGCTACGACAAAGCCGAAATAACAGACAACGGACCGCTACGCTTCACCGCCCGGCTTACATTCGCTCCGCGCGCCATAGGCACCGACACGGCAGTTACCGAACATAGAATCATAACCCTCGACGCAGGGTCGCACCTCAACCGGTGTTCTGTAAGCTATGAAGGCCTGCAACCGGGCAAAAGCATAGTGGCGGGCATGCCGCGACGCGATGACTCCCCGGCGGTACTCGATGCCGACAACGGCATACTGGCATACGCCGACCCCACTCAAGGCGACGACAACGGCAAAGCACTATTGGGCATAGTGTTTCCCGACGGCATAAAGTCAGCCCGGGAGACGGACGGCCACATCGTCGGCGAGACGTCAACCGACTCCGAAGGACAACTGACCTACTACTGGGGCTTCGCATGGTCCAAAACCGGCACAGCCTCACTGACGGAGTGGAACGACCGCCTCAACCGGGTCCGGAAAGCCCTGTCGTCACCGCTGTCGGTCACTGTCGGAGACTGAAAATAACGATTATGAAGAAAATATGCCCCCATTTTGACCTATTAATAGGACTTGTGGTGTGGCTTTTTCCGTAATTTTGTAAAATGAATAAACACTAAAAATATACTGATTTATGGTAAACTTCTCACTTGAGGGCAAAGTGGCGCTTGTAACAGGCGCAGCCTACGGCATAGGGCTGGCCATAGCCCGTGCATATGCCGAAGCCGGAGCCAAGATAGTATTCAACTGTTCGCGTCAGGAAACTGTGGACCGTGGCATGAAAGCCTACAAAGAGCTGGGCATAGATGCCAAAGGATATCTTTGCGACGTAACCGACGAAGAGGCCGTAAAGGCCATGGTAGCCGATATCGAGGCCACGGTGGGTACAATCGACATACTTGTAAACAATGCCGGCATAATCAAGCGCATACCTATGGAGGAGATGGCTGTCGAGGACTTCCGCCGCGTAATAGACGTGGACCTCGTGGCACCATACATCTGCGCCAAAGCCGTCATACCCGGCATGATACGCAAGGGGCACGGCAAAATCATCAACATATGCTCGATGATGAGCGAACTCGGACGCGAGACGGTAAGCGCCTATGCAGCCGCAAAGGGCGGTCTTAAAATGCTTACCCGCAACATCTGCTCGGAGTACGGCGAACACAATATACAGTGCAACGGCATAGGCCCGGGATACATAGCCACAGAACAGACCGCACCTCTGCGCGAGCGTCAGCCCGACGGCTCTCGTCATCCGTTTGACGCATTCATAATATCGAAGACTCCCGCCGCACGCTGGGGCACACCCGAGGACCTGATGGGCCCGGCCGTATTCCTTGCATCGGATGCTTCCGACTTTGTCAACGGACATGTGCTATACGTCGACGGAGGCATACTCGCCTATATCGGCAAGCAGCCCAAATGACCGTCGGCGTCAACCATTCATAACCAGTCATTAAAGCGATAACCTAAAAATACGAAAAGCATGGAAAGCGTGTTTCCCTACATCATAGGCCTCGGGGCCGCCGTGATGATGCCGGTGATATTCACCATACTCGGGCTATGTATCGGCATTAAATTCGGCGACGCCCTGAAGTCGGGACTGAAAGTGGGAGTAGGTTTTGTGGGACTGTCGATAGTGACCGCACTGCTTACATCGGCTCTCGGACCGGCACTTGACAAAGTCGTACAACTCTATGATCTTCAGCTTCATGTATTCGACATGGGATGGCCCGCCGCAGCTGCGGTAGCCTACAACACCGCCGTCGGAGCCTTCATCATACCGGTATGTCTCGGTGTCAACCTGCTCATGCTCTTTACCAAGACTACGCGCACCGTCAACATAGACCTGTGGAACTACTGGCACTTCGCCTTTATCGGCGCGGTCATATACTTTGCAAGCGACTCGCTCGCATGGGGCTTTTTCGGGGCTATAATATGTTATATCGTGACCCTGATACTCGCCGACATGACGGCCAAGAAGTTTCAGTCATACTACAAAGACATGGACGGCATATCCATTCCCCAGCCGTTCTGCGCCGGCTTCGTGCCCTTTGCTTGGATCATCAACAAAGGTCTTGACAAAATACCGGGCATGAACCGCCTCGAAATCGATGCCGAGGGTCTGAAAAAGAAGTTCGGTCTTCTGGGAGAGCCGCTGTTTCTCGGCGTGGTCGTGGGCATAGGCATAGGTTGTCTTACTTGCAGCTCATGGGGTGAAATAGTCGACAGAATACCCTACATACTCGGTCTGGGCATAAAGATGGGCGCGGTAATGGAACTTATACCGCGAGTGACCGTGCTGTTCATCGAGGGACTGAAACCGATAAGCGACGCAACCCGCAGCCTCATAGCCCGCAAATTCAAAGGCGCCGATGGCCTGAACATAGGCATGAGCCCGGCCCTTGTCATAGGACATCCTACCACGCTGGTGGTGTCGCTGCTGCTCATACCCGTAACGCTCGTGTTTGCCGTACTGCTGCCGGGCAACGAATTTCTGCCGCTCGCATCGCTTGCAGGCATGTTCTACGTATTTCCGCTGGTGCTGCCCTTCACCAAAGGAAATGTCATAAAGACATTCATAGTAGGACTCGTTGTCATAGTACTCGGTCTGTATATGGTGACCAATCTCGCACCGGCATTCACACTTGCCGCCAAAGACGTGTATGCATCGACCGGCGACGCGGCCGTAGCCATACCTGCGGGATTTGCCGGCGGCAGCCTCGACTTCGCCTCAAGCCCTCTCGCGTGGATCATATATCAGTGTACCGAAAACCTGAAGTGGGCGGGTGCCTCGCTGCTCGTGCTCGTCACCATGGCCATGATGTGGTGGAACCGCGTACACATACTGCGCAACCAACGCGAAATGATAGAGAAAAATTCCGACAAAATTCAAACTACAGAATAAACCTAAACCAAAATGAAAAAGATAATTCTTACAATAGCCCTTCTTACGGGCATGATTTCAGCATCAGCCCAGACTGAATACTCGATACTCCGTGCCTGTAATCCCGACGATGTAAAACACTACGACACGGAGCAACTGCGCTCACACTTCATGATGCCCAAGGTCATGGAACAGGATAAAATCAACCTTACATACTCGCTGTATGACCGTATAGTATACGGCGGTGTAGTGCCGGTAGCCAAAACAATGGTACTCGAAACCATCGATCCACTTAAATCGGAGTACTTCCTCGAACGCCGCGAGCTCGGAGTGATCAACATAGGCGGCGACGGCATAGTGTCGGTCGACGGCAAGGACTACGAACTGCGCTTCAAGGACGCCCTCTATGTAGGCCGAGGCAATAAAAACGTGACTTTCCGCAGCAAGGATGCCGCAAACCCCGCATGTTTCTATATCAACTCGACTCCCGCGCACAAGGCCTACAAGACCCAGCTCGTCACTATCGACGGCCGCAAGGGTTCGATAAAGGCCAACTCGTTTGCCGCCGGCAAGATGGAGGAGAGCAACGACCGTGTCATCAACCAGCTTATAGTCAACAATGTACTTGAAGAAGGCCCCTGCCAGTTGCAGATGGGACTCACCGAACTGAAGCCCGGAAGCGTATGGAACACCATGCCGGCCCACACCCACGACCGCCGCGTGGAAGTGTACTTCTACTTCAATGTACCCGAAGGCAACGCCATATGCCACCTGATGGGCGAACCGCAGGAAAACCGTCTGATATGGCTTCATGACCGTCAGGCCGTCATGGCTCCCGAATGGTCTATACATGCTGCCGCCGGAACATCAAACTTCATGTTCATATGGGGCATGGGAGGCGAAAACCTCGACTACGGCGACATGGACAAGATAACATATCTTGAAATGAAATAAAACATAATGGATAACGATTTCAAGGAAGTATCAGAAAACTATACCCTACCGGAAGCCATACGTGAAGCACGGCGGTGTCTTGGATGCAAGGTGCCCGGATGCAAGAAGGGATGCCCGGTCAGCAACGATATTCCCGAGTGGATTGCCGAACTTGCCAAAGGCAACTTCGGCAATGCCATGTCTATAATACACCGTCGCAGCAATCTGCCGGCGGTATGCGGACGCGTATGCGCCCATGAACGTCAGTGCGAGGGCAACTGCGTGCTCGGCAAGAAGGGCGCACATATAAACATAGGCAAACTCGAGCGCTTTGTAGCCGACTTCGACTCTGAAGCCGGACTCGCCCATGAGGCCATACCCGAAAAGTCAAGAGGACGCGTGGCTGTGATAGGCAGCGGCCCGGCAGGACTTACAATTGCCGGCGACCTGTCGCGTCAGGGATTTGCCGTAGAGATTTTCGAGATGGAGCCGGAACCGGGCGGTGTACTGATGTTCGGCATACCTGAATACCGTCTGCCCAAAGAGGTGGTGCGACGCGAAATAAAGAAGATCGAGAATCTCGGAGTGACATTTCACCTCAACACCACAATAGGCCGCGACTTCACGGTCGACGACCTTTTCGACAAAGGCTTCGACGCCATATTCATGGGTACCGGCACAGGCAAGCCCAAAAAGCTCGACATACCCGGCATAAACCATCGCGGAGTACGTCAGGCCATATGGTTTCTGCGTCGCGTGAGTCTATTTCAGAACGGCAACATAGACCGTAAAGAGGTAATAGTAAGCGACGGCGACAAGGTATTTGTGATAGGATGCGGCAATACCGCCATCGACGCTGCCCGCACGGCCGTGCGCATGGGAGCGGCGGAAGTGACCGTAGTCTATCACCGTACTGTCAACGACATGAAGGCCTTGCGCTCCGAGTATGACGACGCGGTGGCCGAGGGCGTGAAGTTCATGTGGAACTCGTCGGTCAAAGAGATTGTCGGCGCCGAGGGAACACGCCTGAGCCACATAGTCATAGACACGGAAGGCACGGCACGCACTTTCATGGCTGACAGACTCATACTTGCCGTAGGGAGTGCCCCCGCCGCACGCATAGTATCGACCACCGAAGGCATTGAGGTCGACGACAAAGGATATGTGCTGACCCGCGACACCCCTTACGGCATGACCACCCGTGCGGGAGTATTTGCCGGCGGCGATGTCACCAACAGACCCGCCACCGTGGTCCATGCCATGCAGGATGCCAAGAACGTGGCCGAAGGAATAGCCCGCGATGTCGACGCCGTAAAATTGATGGAGCTAATCAAATAATTTAACATCCATTACACTTGATTGAGAGAATAGTCTTAACTTTACGGCATCATAACCGATAACCTGAAACTCAAAGGGTGTCAGACACCCCTCATAAAAACAAGACGATATGAAAGTTATAACACTCGGCGAGATCATGCTCCGCCTTTCCACACCCGGTTTTGACCGCTTCGTTCAGGTCGACAGCTTCGACGCCTGCTATGGCGGAGGCGAGGCCAATGTGGCCGTCAGCTGCGCCAATTACGGCCATGACGCTTACTTCGTAAGCAAACTTCCCAAACATGAGATAGGTCAGGCCGCGCTCAACGCGCTGCGCCGCTACGGAGTCCATACCGACTACATAACCCGCGGAGGCGACCGTGTAGGCATATATTACCTTGAGACCGGAGCATCCATGCGTCCGTCAAAAGTAATCTATGACCGCGCTCACTCATCAATAGCCGAGGCGGTGCCCGAGGACTTTGATTTCGATGCCATAATGAAGGGTGCCGACTGGTTTCACTGGAGCGGCATAACTCCCGCCATAAGCGACAAGGCCGCCGAACTCACACGCCTCGCCTGCGAGGCCGCCAAGCGTCACGGAGTCACCGTAAGCGTAGACCTCAACTTCCGCAAGAAGCTGTGGACAAGCGAAAAGGCGCAGTCTATAATGCGGCCTCTCATGAAGTATGTCGACGTATGCATAGGCAACGAAGAAGATGCCGAACTATGTCTCGGCTTCAAGCCCGACAGCGATGTAGAAGGCGGCAACACCGATGCCGAGGGCTACAAAGGCATTTTCAAGGCCATGATGAAAGAGTTCGGCTTCAAATATGTGGTGTCGACCCTGCGTGAATCGTTCTCGGCCACACACAACGGCTGGAAGGGCATGATATATAACGGCACCGACTTCTATGTGTCGAAACGCTACGATATAAATCCCATAATCGACCGCGTAGGCGGAGGCGACTCATTCTCCGGCGGCCTTATACACGGCCTGCTTACAATGTCCTCGCAGGAAGAAGCGCTGGAATTTGCCGTAGCCGCATCGGCACTCAAACAGACCGTGCCCGGCGACTTCAACATGATGTCGGCCGACGAGGTAAAGGCTATTGCCGGCGGTTCAGCCAACGGCCGCGTGCAGCGTTAACAGTCAGCAAAACCAATAGCTTAAACAATCAACTATGGCAAAATTTGATAAACAGTCGGTATTGGCCAAAATAGGCGCTACCGGCATGGTGCCCGTATTTTACCACTCCGACTTGGAGACAGCAAAAAAAGTGCTGAAAGCCTGCTACGACGGAGGTGTGCGTGCATTTGAATTTACCAACCGCGGCGATTTCGCCCACGAGATATTCGGAGCATTGGTAAAGTATGCGGCCACAGAGTGTCCGGAGATGGCTGTCGGCGTAGGCTCCATAGTGGATCCGGCCACAGCCGCCCTGTATCTGCAACTCGGAGCATGCTTCGTGGTAGGACCTCTGTTCAATCCCGACGTAGCCAAAGTGTGCAACCGCCGTCTTGTGGCCTACACTCCGGGATGCGGCAGCATATCGGAAGTGGGCTTCGCTCAGGAGGCCGGATGCGACCTGTGCAAGGTATTTCCCGGCGATGTACTCGGCCCGAAGTTTGTCAAAGGCCTTCTTGCCCCGATGCCGTGGTCAAAACTCATGGTCACCGGCGGTGTAGAGCCTACGGAGGAGAATATCGCTTCATGGCTTAAAGCCGGAGTATACTGTGTGGGCATGGGTTCGAAACTATTCCCCAAAGACCGCATTGCCGCAGCCGATTGGTCATACATCACCGACAAGTGCCGCGAGGCTCTCGGCTATGTGGCAGCCAACAGAAAGTAACCTCAATGTAAATTGACATAAAAGGAAAGAGGCGCTCAAAGGCGCCTCTTTTTTAATATCGTGATATGTCGATTGTCTCTATACCTTGCAAGTCATTCAGCTCGAAGCCGGTGGAGTTCCATGTCTGCATCTAACATTTGAAAAGGGACCC